>NZ_WOTO01000058.1 GCF_010993775.1 Fodinicola feengrottensis
TGGAGTTGGCGGCGGGCGCTGACCCGCTGCTGTGCGAGGCGGCCATTCTGGACGAGCCGGGACAACACTCAGGACCTGCACCGTTTGATCCGGTCGCCAAGCCGCCGAACACGCCACCGCCGCCGGTGTCGACCGGCTGCTGCTCACCCACTTGGTGGCCTGGAACGACAGCACTCGTACATATGCCGAGGCCCGCGCGTCCTTCGCCGGCTCTCTCGACGTTGTGCGCTGCGGTTCTGTGTACGAGATCTAGACGGTCTCCGACGCGTAGTTCGACCGCAGCGCGGCCATCCGCTCGTCAGTCATCGCCTCGCCGGACGCGATCGCCTCATGCACCTCGCGGAAATAGTTCTCGTACCCGGCCGGCGAGAACACGCAGAGCGCCTTAACCGGCGCGTCCGACGCGTTGCGAAAGCCGTGCACCGAGCCGCGTACGGCAGCCAGCAACCCGCCGGGTCCGACCGCCGTCTCGCGGTCGCCGGTGTGTACGGTCAGCTCGCCCGACGACGTAGAAGTATTCGTCGTGCTCCCAGTGGATGTGCGGCCGTACGGCCGGCCCGCCCGGCGCCAGCCGGAACTCCTGGAACGCCAACGTCCCGTTCGTGTCCGCGCCGGTCACCTTGAACAGCATCTGCACGCCGGGCCCGGGGATGGTCTCCCCGGTTCCCGCCGGCCGCAGCAATGCCTTCGTACGCTCAGCCATCGTGACCCTCCAGGTCTTTGTACGCCATCAGAACAAAGGTCTACCAACCGAAAATGCCGTCGCCGAATCGAGGGGGGCGTGCTATCCAGACAAACGTGGAAGACCTTGTGACAACACGACTCGTGCTGCATCCGATGACGATCGATGAGGCGCAGCAGGTGCTGGCGCAGATGCCGGACGCCGACGCGCGCTGGGCGCCGGGATATCCGGCCGACGGTGAGCGCAACGCCGCGCTGCGATACCTGACCACCTGCGAGGAAATCGGCGATCCGCGGCCCTTCGGCACGTACGAGATCCGCCGCCGCGAGGACGGGCAGGCGATCGGCGGCCTGGGCTTTCACGGTGCCGCCGATGAGCGGGGCGTCGTCACCATCGGCTATGGCCTGATCCCGTCGGTACGAGGGATGGGATACGCGACTGAGGCGCTTCGGGAGCTGCTGCGTTTCGCCGCGGCCCACGGCGTCACCGCCGTCGAAGGCGACACCACGCACGACAACCTCGGCTCCCAGCGGGTCATGGAGGCCGTTGGGATGCGGTTGGTCGAGGAGAACGAGAAGCTCCGGTTCTACCGATGGAATCGAAACGACACCTGACCAGAATGAGCCGCCCCCGAATCCGAGGATCCGCCGGGGGACCGACAGTTTTGAGCTGGCTGTTTGGGCTGGCCGGTTTGGGCTGGCAGAGTTGGGCTGGCGGAGTTGTTCGCCGGGCGGCTGCTTGTACGACATCCGTACGGTGACTGAGCGTCATTGATTTCCAAGCGTTCAACAACGTGTCCCAGACGCGACATACGGACGTGTGGCCGGATTTGCGACATTCGCCGTCACCGTGGACGTATGCGAGTGGCGATCGTGACCGAGTCCTATCTCCCCGATGCCAATGGTGTCTCGCACTCGGTGCAACGGGTGGTCGAGTACCTGAACCGGCAGGGCCACCAGCCGATGGTGGTGGCGCCGGAGCCGGCCGCCGAAGCCGGGTCGTACGCCCATGACGACCAGTGCGAGGTTGTCCGGGTCCCGTCCGTGCCAATGCCCGGCTACCCGTCCTTCCGGATCGGGCTGCCCAGCCGCAGACTCGAGAACGCGCTGATCGCACACCGTGCCGATGTCGTGCATCTGGCGTCGCCGTTCGCGCTCGGCGCGCACGGCGCGTTCGTGGCCGAGCGGCTCGGGCTGCCGTCGGTGGCGATCTACCAGACCGATGTGGCCGGGTTCGCCGGTTTCTATCGGCTCGGGGTCGGCCGGGCGGCGGGCCTGGCGATGGCTGCGCCGGGTGCACTGTGCCGCCGGGCGTACGCTCGCGCCCTCCCGTCCCGCCGTCCAGGACCTCCAGAACCACGGCGTGCCGCGCGTACACCTGTGGCCGCGCGGGGTGGACGGCGATCGCTTCTCGCCTGAGCACCGCAGTCAGGCGCTGCGGCGGGAGCTGGCTCCCGGCGGTGAGCTGCTGGTCGGGTACGTCGGTCGGCTGGCCGCCGAGAAGCACCTTGAGCTGCTGGAGCCCGTCACCCTGCTGCCCGGCGTACGGGTGGTGATCGTCGGCGACGGTCCGGCCCGCAAGGCGCTGGAGCACCGGATGCCGCAGGCGACGTTCCGTGGCGAGTTGCGTGGCGCCGACCTGTCGGCCGCGTACGCGAGCCTGGACCTCTTTGTCCACACCGGCGCGAACGAGACCTTCTGCCAGTCCGTCCAGGAGGCTCTCGCCGCTGGCGTGCCGGCCGTCGCGCCAGCCGCCGGTGGCCCGCTCGACCTGGTCAAAGACGGCCAGACCGGCCTGCTCGTACGCCCCGATGACCCGGCCCGAGCTGGTCACCGCGGTGAGTGCGCTGGTCGCCGACCGGACCAGGCTCGCCCGGTTCGCCGCCGGCACCCGCGCGTCGGTGCTGCACCGGACCTGGTCGTCGGTTAACGCGGCCTTGGTGCAGCACTACCTCGCAGTACGCCACGCCGGGCCGGAAGTGCGAGCCGCGTGATCGCGGACGACAACGGTGCCGGCCCGGCGCGAATCGTCCGGCTGGCCAACTTCGTCGGACCGGTGTCCGGCGGCCTGCGGACCGCGCTGCGCGAGTGGGGCCGCGGCTACCGGGCGGCCGGCCACCACCCGGTCCTGATCGTGCCGGCGGGCACCGCCAGCGACACCGAGACCGACTACGGCCGGGTGATCACCGTGCCGTCGCCGGTGATCCCCGGGACCGGCGGCTACCGGGCGATCGTGTCCCGCCGGCACGTCCGGCGCTGGCTCGGTGAGCTGCGCCCGGACCGCGTCGAGGTGCACGACCGTACGACCCTGCGATGGGTCGCGAGCTGGGCGCGGGCCCGCGGCGTCGGCTCCGTGGTCGTCTCCCACGAGCGGCTGGATTCGCTGCTCAGGCTCTATGCCGACACGTGGTTGCCGGCGGCGAGCGGCCGGGCGATCCCGGTCGCCGACGCGCTGAACCGGCGGATGGCGCAGGCGTACGACACCGTCGTCATCACCACCGACTGGGCCAGCGCCGAGTTCACCCGGCTCGGCGTCACCAATCTGCGCCGGGTGCCGCTGGGCGTGGACCTGGAGCTGTTCCACTCGAGCCGGTACGACGCGGCGCTGCGCGGCCGGCTGGCCAGCCCAGGTGAGCTGCTGGTGGTGCAGTGCACCCGGCTGCACACCGAGAAGCTGCCGCACCGGGTCATCCACGCGATCGAGGCGCTGCTGGCTCGGGGCGTACGGGCGGCGGCCGTGGTGGCTGGCGACGGACCTCTGCGCGGCTCCCTGGAGGCGGCCGCGCAAGGGCTGCCGATCCGGTTCGCCGGCTTCGGCCACGACCGCGCCGAGCTGGCCCGCCTGCTGGCCACCGCGGACGTACTGATCGCGCCGGGGCCGGTCGAGACCTTCGGTCTCGCCGCCCTGGAGGCGCTCGCCTGCGGTACGCCGGTGGTCGCGCCCGGGGACGGCGCGCTCGGTGAGGTGGTCGGCGACGCCGGGGTGGTCGTACGGGGACAGCACGACGTGGTCGCGGACGGCGAGGCCTTCGCCGACGGGCTGCTGCAGATCGCCGCGCTGCCACCGGCGGCCCGGCGGCTGGCCGCCCGCCGCCAGGCCGAGCGTTTCAGCTGGTCGACGTCGGTGCAGGCGATGTTGCGTACGCATGGGTTGTCGATCGATGTCGAAGTTTCGTGAGGGGGAAGTGATGTCTCTTAGACGCCCTCTAAGGTTCGTCGCCTTGGGGGACAGCACCACGGTGGGGCTGGGCGACCCGTTGCCCGGCGGGGGATGGCGCGGCTGGGCGAGCCTGCTCGCGCTGGCCATGGACGCGGTCTTCATCAACGTGGCGGTCAACGGCGCGACCGCCGCCGACGTGAGTGGCGGGCAGCTGGAGAAGGCCCTCGTGCAGCGGCCGCACATCGCGTCGGTGCTGGTCGGCGTGAACGACACGTTGCGCGGCAACTTTCGGGCCGACGTGTGCGCGACCCATCTGGAGCGTACGGTCGCCGGCCTGACCGCGGCCGCGCGCGACCGTGCTCACCGCCCGGATGCCCGACCCGGGCCGGATGCTGTCGTTGCCGGCCGCGCTGGCCCGCCCGCTGGCCCGCCGAATCGCCGAGGTGAACACCGCCGTCGACGACATCTCGCGCCGCTATGGCACGGTTCACGTCGACCTCGCCGGCGATCCGCGGACGTACGAGCGTCCACTGTGGAGCGTCGACCGGCTGCATCCGTCCGAGGTGGGCCACCGGCACATCGCGGTCGAGTACGCGGCCGCGCTCACCGCCCTCGGCTTCCACCTCCCGGGCCGGCTGACCGTCGATCGCTCCGGCGGCGCGCAGCAGGTCACCCGGCGCGGCCAGCTGTGGTGGCTGGCCACTCGCGGCACCGCGTGGGTGGCCGCCCGCAGCCACGACCTGGTGCCGCAGCTGGTCGGCCTCGCCGCCGCCGAGATCTGGGCCGACCTGCGCCGCCGCCCGCTGGAGCAGCCGCCGCGCCCGGCGCCCGTCCTGCGTACCGAATGGCGGGTCACCCCGCCCCCCCCCCCGCCGCTCTCGCCGAGGTCGAACCGGTCCAGGTCGCCCTCTGATCCGGGCTTGCGGTGTGATCCAGGCGATGACGCGGCCGGGCGGGGTGGCGCGGGTTGATACGTTCGTACGGTGAGCCAGCCGCATCCGGTGGATGAGCATTTTCTCCTCGTCGCGCGTTCGTTCCCGGCCAAGCCGGCCAGTGACCGGGCCGCGCCGGTGCGGGACGGCAGCGCGCTGACCGGCGACGAGGTGCTCGGGCTGTTCGACGCGCAGCTGGCCAGCCGGCACCTGGACCTGGTGGCCCGCGAGCTCGGCGCGAGCCGCAACGGGTTCTATTCGATCGGCTCGTCCGGGCACGAGGGCAACGCGGGGGTCGCGGCGGCTTTTGCGGCCGACCGATCCGGCGCTGCTGCACTACCGGTCGGGCGGTTTCTACCTGGCCCGGTCGCAGCAGGTACGAGGCCTGGACGCCGGCATCCGGGACGTGCTGCTGGGCATCGTCGCGGCCGCCGACGAGCCGATCGCCGGCGGCCGGCACAAGGTGTTCGGCAATGCCGAGCTGGCGGTCATCCCGCAGACCTCGACGATCGGCTCGCATCCGCCGCGGGCGCTCGGGGTGGCGCTGGCCATCGAGCGGGCCCGCAAGCTGGCCGCGCCGTCGACCTGGCCGCGAGACGCCATCACGGTTTGCAGCATCGGCGACGCGTCCTCCAACCACTCCACCACGGTCGGCGCGCTGAACGCGATCGCGTACACCCGCCACCAGGGCATGCCGGTGCCGTTGTTGATGGTCTGCGAGGACAACGGGATCGGCATCAGCGTGCGTACGCCGTCGGGCTGGGTGGAGGCCGCGAACGCGGCTCGCCCTGGCGTGCGATACATCGCCGCCGACGGCCTCGACGTGGTCGCCGCGTACACCGCCGCCACTGAGGCGGTCGAGTGGGTACGCAGTCGCCGCTCGCCGGTTTTCCTGCACCTGTCCACGGTTCGGCTGATGGGTCACGCCGGGTCCGATGTGGAGTCCGGCTATCGGACACCGGCCGAGGTGGCCGCGGACCTGGATCGAGACCCGCTGCTTTGCACCGCTCGTACGCTTTCCGAGGCCGGCATTCTCACCCCGGACGAGATTGTCCAACGCTACGACCAGATGCGGGCACGCGTAAGAGAGATCGCCGACGATGCGGTGACCCGGCCCAAGCTCACCTCGGCGGCCGCCGTGATCGCCGCGCTGGCACCCCGCCGGCCGAACTGGGTAGCCGCCGAGGTGGCGAAGTCAACGGCCGACCGGGACCGGGTCTTTTCCCAGAACCTCCCCGAAAAAACGAGGGTCCGCTGACGCTCGCCCAGGCGATTAACCGTTCGCTGGCCGATGTCCTGGCCGCTCGCGCCAACACGCTCGTCTTCGGTGAGGACGTGGCCCGCAAGGGCGGCGTCTACGGGGTGACCAGGGGTCTGCAGAAACAATTCGGCTCGGCGCGGGTTTTCGACACCTTGCTGGACGAGCAGTCGATTCTGGGGCTGGCGCTGGGTGCCGGCATTTCCGGCCTGGTCGCCATTCCGGAAATCCAGTATCTCGCGTATGTGCACAACGCCGCCGACCAGCTCCGCGGCGAGGCGGCAACCTTGCAGTTCTTTTCCGCCGGGCAGTACCGAAACCCGATGGTCGTACGCATCGCCGGCTACGGCTATCAGAAGGGTTTCGGCGGCCATTTCCACAACGACAACGCTGTTGGCGCGCTGCGGGACATTCCCGGGTTGGTGATCGCCTCGCCGTCCCGCGCGGACGACGCCGCCGCGATGTTGCGTACGTGCGCGGCCGCGGCCACTGTCGACGGCACGGTCAGCGTTTTCCTTGAGCCCATCGCGCTTTACCACACCCGCGACCTCCACGAAGAGGGCGATGGGCAGTGGATGGCGCCGTACGAGCCGCCTTCCCGGTGGGCCGACACGCACGTGCCACTGGGCTCCGCTCGTACGTACGGCGACGGCTCGGATCTGACGCTGGTGACATTCGGGAATGGCGTGCCGATGAGCCTGCGGGTGGCGGCCAGGCTCGCGCAGGACGGAATTTCCGTACGGGTGCTGGATTTGCGCTGGCTGTCACCGCTGCCGGTAGGCGATCTGGTCGCCGCCGCGCAGGCCACCGGCAAGGTCTTGGTGGTGGACGAGACCCGGCGGACCGGCGGTGTCTCGGAGGGCGTGGTGACCGCGCTGGTCGATGCCGGATTCGGCGGGAAACTCGCCCGGGTCGCTAGCGAGGACAGTTTCATCCCGCTCGGCGCCGCCGCGAATCTTGTGCTGCTGTCAGAAGAAACCATCTATTCGGCAGCGCGCCGGCTGGTCTGACCCCAAGCCCGCCGCTGCCCGTACCTACCACCTGGGGACACCCCCGCCACCAGCTTTGGCAGGTCGTCGATCGCGGCACTTTATCCCGCACTCGACGCCGAGTGCGGGACAAAGTACGACACTCGGCGATCGCGCCCGCTCGGCGATCGCCGCCGCCGCCCGCTCGCCCGCACGCCCGCACGCCCGCGCCCGCACACTCGGCGATCGCCGCCGCTCGCCGCTCGCGCCCGCTCGCCCGCACGCCCGCCGCACGCGCCCGCACGCCCGCACGCCCGCACGCCCAGCCACGCACGCGCGGCGGCCGGAGGCCGCCCAGGTTCGCGGCGGTGGGGTGCCCGTTTTTTTGGGCGCCCTGGCGACGTGAACCGGATGCGCCGCCGCAGGCACTGCGGCCAGAGGCACAGCCCGCTTTTTTTGGGCGCCCTGGCGACGTGAACCGGATGCGCCGCCGCAGGAACTGCGGCCAGAAACTCAGCAACAACAACTCAGCCGCGGATCTCGTTGACGACCTGCTGTACCTGACCGACCCGGTCGGAGCCGCTGGACCCGGTGACGATCAGTTGGCGGTCCAGCGCGGCGCCGGACCTGCTGTGGAAGAACCGGCTGATGACCAGCACGTACCGGCCGCTGCCGATCGTCGTGGTGACGTTTTTCGCTTCCGCGTAAGTGGATTGCGCGTCGGCGGTGATCCAGCGTTGACCGAAGGTCTCAATGTCAGCGCGCTGCTGGCGCTGCTGGGTGGCCGAGCAGGAATTCGGGCAGGACCGGAAGGTGAGCCGCACCCGCGGGCCCTGGCTGTTCGGGTATTCGTCGTCGATGCAGGAAACCACGGTCGAGGTGGCGCTGCTGGACAACACCAGACAGCCCCAGGATTCGGGCACTCGAAAGGAAAGCGGCAGTCCTTGCAGGTCGATGACGCGAGTTTTGTCGGTACCGCTGAATTTCTTCCACGCGGCCGGCCAGCTGCCCCTGGTCGGCGGTTCGGGCGCTGGTGACACCGAGGGCGCCGATGGGGTGGGGGTGGTGGGCTGGGTGCTCGGCGTGGTGACTGGCATCGGGTGGTCCATCGGGGTCCAGTTCGACGCGTTCGGCTTCGCGGTCGTCGACCGGCCGGCCAGCACCGCGGCCGCGGTGCCCAGCCCGAGGCACAGCGTCAAGACAATGGCGACTGTCACCACTATCGGCATCAGCGCCCGCGACCGGGCAGTGTCGCCGGTCGCTGGAATGCCGGCGAAGGGGTCCGGCGGCACCAGATCGGCGGCGGACCGTGGCACCGGCCGGCGGATCTTGAGCGTCGGGTCGAAGGCCGCGAACAGTGTTTCAGCGCCGGTCGGGTTGCCCAGCGCGGTAGCCACCCACGGCCGCTTGGCCTTGGGTTCGGCACCCAGCACTCCAGCGCCATCCGCCTCGCCGAGGGCCAACGCCCGTACCGCCTCGGCGAAACGCTGCTGGTCCGCTTCGGCCGCGCCCCTTGATCAGCTGCGCCACGATCGCGTGCCGGCCGGCGCTGTCCGCGGCCAGGAACACCCCGCCGAGCTCGCCGTCGCCGAGCCTTTTGAGCAGCTGGTACGGCCCCGCCTGTGGGCCGCTCGCCTTCGTCATCACGGCGTGACCGTACGACAGATGATCATCGCGGCGGCACGCCGGCCGCCGGATATGGCATGAATCCAGGATGTGCCGGAAATGTCCGTTTCCGGGTCGAGCTGCCCCCGAAATCGACGCTGCCGGATGGGGCCGACAGTTTCGCGCAGGACTGGTCCAAATTCCTGTCAAATCATTCGAAGAGCCATTTATAGAGTAAATAACGCATAACGTGACTAAAGGGTCCGGATTTTGGGGCGTGCCCAACGACAGCGGAATGCTGAAAATTCATTCGCTGGCATCGCCGGGAAACCGTTGCGGCCGCGCCGAAGCCGTGGTTAAGCTGCCGCCCGCTCCCGAGTTTGCTTCCAAAAGTGCGAAATCACATTTGTCATGCACAAGGATTGGGGTTGCGTGATGGCAGGTATCAGCCGGCGGGGTTTTCTGGTCGCCACGGCAGCGGCGGCGACGGCTCCGGTGTGGGGCGGCGCGGCCGCGTTCGCGGCCTCGACGGCGACTGTCTGGGTGCCGTCCGCCGCCGACAAGATCCGGCGAGACCGTGCTGTGCCAGCCCATCCCGCGGCCCAGTTGGTCCTCAGCTCGGCTCGCAACGAGCGCCAGTTCGGGCAGGTCGTGGTGCGTACCAGCGCGGCGGCGACGGTGACCGCGGCGGCCACCGATCTCAGCGGGCCCGGCGGCGCCAGAATGCCGGCGACTGCGGTCTCGTTTTTCCAACAACGGTACGTAAACGTGCCCACCAAGCAGAACGACAAATACCCGACCGGCTGGTATCCAGACGCCCTGGTGCCGGCGACCTCGGTGCTGACCGGCCCGGACGTCAACGCGGCTTTCCTGGTGACCGTACGAATCCCGGCCGACCAGCCGGGCGGCGCGTACACCGGCTCGATCACCCTCAGTGGCGGCGACGCCCCAGTCACCGTCCCGGTGGCACTGACCGTGTGGGGATTCGCGAGCCCGGTCACGCCGACCAGCACCGCCGCGTTCTGGCCGTGGTATCAGCAGGCCGCGCTCGCCGAAGGCGTGCGGTGGGGGACTCCCGAGTTCAAGACCCGGATGGACGCGTACTACGCCTACCAGATCGACCACCGCGTGATGCCGAACCACCCACCGCTGATCGGCGACCCCGGCCCCGGGCCGGGCTACCACCCGGGACCCGGACCTGATGCAGAGCCGGACGCCTACATCGCGCAGATCGCCGATTATGTGAAGGACCCGCGGGTCACGTCGTTCCAGCTGCCGACGTACGCGAGCGGCGACCAGAACAGCACCATCACCATCGACACCGGCAAGCTCGCCAAAGTGACCGGCTACCTTCGTCAGCAGGGCCTGTTGCCGAAGGCCTTTTTCTATCTCGGCGACGAACCGGGTTCCGACCAGGCCGAGGACGTCCTTGTCGGCGCTTACAAAACCCTGCATCAGGTCGCGCCCGAGGTGCCCACGATCATGACCCTGACGCACCGCCCGCGGCAGTCGCTGATCGACGAGAACAACGCCTGGGTTTTCGAACAGCACACGGTTCCGATGCTGGACGAGCCGCGCGCGGTCGACACCCTCAAGGCCCGTGGCGACCTGCTCTGGACGTACATCTGCATCGGTGACACCTGGCCGTACCCGGGCGTGATGATCGACGACTCGCTGGTCGGTTCCCAGCTGGTGCCCTGG
This sequence comes from Fodinicola feengrottensis, assembly GCF_010993775.1. GTDB lineage: Bacteria > Actinomycetota > Actinomycetes > Mycobacteriales > HKI-0501 > Fodinicola > Fodinicola feengrottensis. The sequence continues at coordinate 10,306 of NZ_WOTO01000058.1, forward strand.
TTTCAGCACTCCCAGGGCTACACCGGCCTGCTCTACTGGTCGACGACGGCCTTCGGCACCTGGGACGGAACCAACTACACACCCCGGGACGTGTACGCCATCCCGTACGCGGATGACTCCAGCGCCGGCGACGGGTTCATGCTCTACCCGGGCAAGCCGGTCGGAGTGGCCGGGCCGGTCGGGTCGCTGCGGATGCACGCGGTTCGAGGCCGGCATGCAGGACCGCGAGCACCTTGTGCTGTTCGAGCAACGCAGCATGGCGATCGCCATCCAGCTCGGGGTAGCCGACCGGATCGCCGTCGGCGACCTGCTCAAACCGTATTTCGACGTGCTTTACCAGTGGCTGGACCGCTATCAGGACGACCCGGTGCTGTTCGGGAACATCCGCACCGAGGTCGGAATCCAGGTCGACCGGCTGCTCAACGGTGAGCCGGCGGTCGTCGTGGTCGGCAAGCCGCGCGCCTACCACGTGCCGGTGACCGTCTACGTTCGTACGGGCGTGCCGGTGACGATCGCCGGCAAGTCGTGCGGGGTCACCGAGCGGACCGCGAAAGCCGACATTCACTCCGCACTGCTCCCGCTGCCGGCTGGCTACCAGAAAATCATCGTCACCGCCGGCGCGGACACCCTCACCAGGTCCGTCCAGGTCGGCCCGGTCGGGCTGCCGCATCCGGTCCGGATCAACACTTTCGAGACCGACCGGGACGTAGCCCGCCTGCAGGCCTCGGGCGCGACCGTCGCCCGGTCCACCGCGCATCCGGTCACCGGGAAGTCATGCCTGCAGATCACTTTCCCGACCGGCGTTGACTATCCGGGTGTCTATTTCCGTGGTATCGAGCATGTTGGTCGCAACGACTGGACGAAGTTCCGCGAGGTCGCTTTCGAGGCGTACAACGACTCCGACAAGGTTGTCGCGCTCAACGGCAAGTTCTACAACCCCGTCGCCGCTGACGACAACCACGTCGTCTACCTCGCGCCGCGGCAGCGCCAGACCGTCCGGTTCAAGCTTTGGCACGTACCAGCCAATATCTACGACCCGACGCAGGGCGACTTCGACCTCTCCACCCTCACCTCGTTTCAGATCTACACCACCAAACGCCAGACAGCGGTGTCGGTCTATATCGACGACCTGAGATTCGAGTCCAACAGCGTGGTGCTGGAAAACCCGGGGACGGCGATGCGGCTCGACGACAGTGGAACTCTCACGTACGCGCTGCCGGCGGTTGACGGCTCGATCGCCTACGGCCGGCGGGTCGGTGGGACCTGGTCACGGTTGTCCGCGCCGGGCCCGGTCGCGGGCCAGGTCGCGTCCGTGCTGGACCTGCGGGGGGGCGGATGAACCTGCTCGGGCGCAGTGGCTCCGGCGCGCTGGTCTGGCGGCGGTCGACGGCCACTGGCTGGGAAAGCAAGGCGGTGCCGAGCGTACGACTGGCCGGGCCGCCCGCGGCCGCGATCGACGCGCATGGCCGATTGACATTTTTGGCCCGTACGACGGAAAACGCGCTGGTCACCGGTTGGCTGGACAGTCCCGTCTCGGACCGCTGGCAGATCGCGACAGGGCCCGACGCGACCGCGCTCGGCGACCCTGCGGTGGGCCTGGATATCAGCGGCAAGCTGTGCTTTTTGGTCCAGACAAGCGGAAACCAGCTGTTGCACGGCTGGCAGGACACACCTGGGTCGTCGACCTGGCACACCGCGGTCATCCTGCAGAACGGTACCGGTGCTCCGGTGCTGATCGCTGGCCGGCCGGGAATGGGACAGGGATCGCCGGGACGGCTGGTTTTCGTCGCCCCGCGACCCCAGTGGCCGGCTTTCCCACGGCTGGCAGAGCGTGCCCGGGCAGGGTCCGTGGCAGTGGACCACATTGCAGCCCACGACTGACACGGACGACGACGGCAACCACGTGACGGTGACCGTCGCCGGCCAGCCGGTCTGCTCGCTGGACGCCAGCGGCCGGCTCACGTATTTCGTGCGTACGTCCGACAATCGCGTCCTGCACGGCTGGCAGGACAGCCCGGACAACGGCCCGTGGCACGCCACGCTCATACGCGATGCCTCGGGTGCGTACGCGACGATCGCCGACGACGTAACGGTTTCGCAGGACGAGATCGGCTGCCTGGTGTTCGCCGGTCCTGGCACGAACGGCGCGGCCGTCATCGGTTCGCAGGACGTGCCGGCCTCCCGGCCGTGGCACCTCACGTCCTCCGGATCGGGTTTGCGGGTCCCGCACCGCCGACCCTGAACCCACTGGCGAATGTCGATTCCCGCGGTTTCGATCGAAGGCATTGCGATCCGCAGCGCCCCGTGGGTACGCTGCCGCCCGCTCACTTTCGTTGCCACTGCTGGGAAATCTGACATTTGTCAACTGTGGAATGGGGTTCGGGATGACGGGTATCAGCCGGCGGGGATTCCTGGTCGCGGCGGCGGCCGCCTCGGGTGCGCCTTTTGTGGCGGGGCCGGCCGCCTTCGCGGCCGCGACGGTCACTGTGTGGGTGCCAGCCAACGCCGACAAGGTCAGGCGCGATCGGGCGACCCCAGCCAATCCGCCGGCCCGGCTCACGCTCACGTCGGCTGGCAACGAGCGGCAGTTCGGCCAGATCGTGCTGACCTCGAACGGTCTCAGCTCGGTGACCGCCACCGCGTCCGACCTGACCGGGCCGAACGGCACCCTGGCGTCGTCCGCGATCCATTTCTTCCAGCAACGGTACGTGCAGGTCACCACCGCGCAGAACTCGCGCTTTTCGGCCGGCTGGTATCCAGACGCGGTGGTGCCGGCGACCACCATCACGGTCACGCCCGGCGTCAACAGCGCCCTGCTCGTCACCGTCAGCGTGCCGGCGGGCCAGCCGGCCGGTGCGTACGCGGGCACCATCACGCTGAGTGGCGGCATCACCGTACCGATTTCGTTGACAGTGTGGGGTTTCGCCATCCCGACCGCGCCGACCACGGCCACCGCCTTCGACAACTGGTACAAGCAAGCCGCGTTCGCCGAAGGGGTCGCGTGGGGAACGCCCGACTTCAACACAAGAATGGACGCCTATTACGCGTACCAGCGCGACCACCGGATCGTGGCGGACGAGATTCCGCTGATCGGCGATCCCGGCCCCGGCCCGAACTACACCCCAGGCGCCGGACCCGATCCGGATCCGGACCAGTTCCTGGCCGCCGCACCCGGCTATCTCGGCGACCAGCGGGTGAGCGCCTCCGGATCCCGACCTATGTCAGCGGCTCCCAGAAGGACCCCAGCGGGATCACTTTTGACACCGCAAAACTCAGCAAGGTGATCGCCGGTCTGCGGCAGAACGGCTTGCTCGGCAAGGCATATTTCTACGTCGGTGACGAGCCGGGTAGTGATCTGGAGCTGAACAACCTGCTGCGTGCGTACGGGCAGCTGCACCAACTCGCGCCCGAGGTCCCGACCGTCATGACGCTGACTTTCCCACCGTCGCAGAAACTTGTCGACGCCAACGCCGCCTGGTGTTTCGAGCAGCACCTCGTCCCGATGCTGGACGAGCCGCGGGCCGTCGACACGTTGCGAGCCCGCGGCGACACGGTCTGGTCGTACGTCTGCGTTGGCGACACCTGGCCGTGGCCGGGTTTGATGATCGACGACAGCCTGGTCGGGTCGAGGTTGCTGCCGTGGATGCAACACGCCCTCGGCTACACCGGCCTGCTTTATTGGTCGACCACGGCGTTCGGCAGCTATGTCGACCCGGTCTATCACCCGCGCGATCCGTACGCTGATCCGTACTCGATCCCGGATATCCACGCGGCTGGCGACGGTTTCCTGTTGTATCCAGGAAAATCGGTCGGGCTGCCCGGGCCGGTCGGGTCCATCAGAGTGCACGCCATCGAAGGTGGTCTGCAGGACCGCGAACAACTCCATCTTTTCGAGCAGCGCAGCATGGCGATCGCGACCACCCTCGGGGTGGCCGACCGGATCGCCGTTCGCGATCTTCTCAAGCCGTATTTTGACGTGCTTTACACCTGGATCGACAACTATCGCGACGATCCGGCTCTTTTTGAGACCGTTCGCAGCGAAGTCGGCGCTCAGGTCGACCGGCTGGTGAACGGCGTGCCCGCGGTTGTGGTGCTGGGCAAGGCAAGAGCCTTCCACGTGCCGGTCACCGTCTATGTGGGGTCAGGCACGGCCGTGACGATTGCTGGCGCGGCGAGCACCCCGGCGGAGCGTACGACCAAGGCCGACATTCACCGGACGATCCTGCCGTTGCCCGCCGGCTACCAGAAAGTCGTGGTGACGGTCGGCGCCGACACCTTGACCAGGTCCGTACAAGTGGGCCCGATCGGCCTGCCGCATCCGTTGCGCATCAACAGTTTCGAGACCGACCAGAACGTCACTCGGCTGCGGACGGTCGGCGCGAGCGTGGCCCGCTCGACCGCGCACCCGGCGACCGGCGGCTCGTCTCTGCAGATCACCTTCCAGGCCGGGTCGCAGTCCCCGGGCGTCTACTTCTACGCGGCCGACATCGGCCGCAACAACTGGACCACATACGACACGTTCGCTTTCGAGGCGTACAACGACTCCGACCATGTCCTGGTGGTGAACGGCAAGTTCTACAATTCTGTTACGGCCGACGACAAGCACCCGGTTTATCTTGCGCCGCGCCAAATGCAGACGGTCCGGTTTCGGCTGTGGCACCTGCCCAACGACCTCACCCACCCTGACCAGGGCGGGTTCGACCCTGTCCGGGCTCACGTCGTTCCAGATCTACACGAACCAGCAGAGCTCGGACGTTTCGGTGTACGTGGACAACCTGCGGTTCGAGTCGACGAGCATGGTGCTGGAAAGCCCGGGCACGTCCGTACGGCAGGACGACAGCGGCGTACTCACGTACGCGCTGGCGGCGGCCAATGGTGCGATTGCCATTGGCCAGCGGGGTGCGGATCCCGCGACCTGGCAGCAAACGATGGTGGCCGGGCCGGTCGCTGGCCCGGTCGCGTCCGTGGTGGACGTGTCGGGCCGGATGAGCGTGCTCGGCCGGACCACCGCGGGCGCGCTGACCTGGCGGCGGCAATCGGGAGGTTGGCAGAGCCCGGCCGCGCCGTCGGTCATCCTCGCCGGCCCGCCGGCCGCCGCGGTCGACGCCGCCGGCAAACTGACCTTCCTTGCTCGTACGCCACAGAACACGCTGGTGGTTGGCTGGCTCGATTCGCCCACCTCGGACAGCTGGCACACCGCCACCCTCACCGATGTGAGCAGCGGAAACGTCGCGACGGCGACGGGCGATCCAGCGGTCGGCCTGGATGTCGGCGGCAAGCTCTGCTTCTTCGTACAGACGACCGGCAACCAGCTGCTGCATGGCTGGCAGGACAGCCCCGGCGCCACCCAGTGGCACACCACGATCATCCGGCAGAACGACACCGGTGACCCGGTGCCGGTGGCTGGCCGGCCGGCGATCGGGCAAACCTCGTGGGGTCGGCTCGTCTTCGTCGCCCGTGACCCAGCCGGCCGGCTCTCGCACGGCTGGCAGACAAACGTGGGTGCCGGCCCGTGGCAGTGGACGACCCTGATGCCGGTCACCGACACGGACGACGACGGCACCCACGTCACCGCCACCGTCGTCGGCGACCCAGCCATCTCGCTGGACGCCTGCGCCCTGCTCACGTACTTCGTTCGTACGTCCGACGGCCGCGTCCTGCACGGTTGGCAGAACGCTCCCGACAGCGGCCCATGGCACGCCACCCTGATCCGCGACGCCTCGCACACGTACGCGCAGGTCACCGGCCCGGTCGCGGTCTCCCAGGACGATATCGGCAGGCTGGTTTTCACCGCCCCGGCCGGCGACGGCAGCGCCACCGTCGGCTGGCAGGACCAACCCGGCACCGGCCCCTGGCACCTCACCCGTACCGGCACCGGCCTCTGAGGGTGACGGCGGGAATGGGACGGCGGCGGGCCGGACAAGGGGGAAGATTGGCATCATCTAGGCTCCCGTGACATGACGCCCGCCGCTGGTCGTCCGGATGGACGGCGCGCCGATCAACTCCGCCCGGTGACTTTCACCAGAAACTGGCTCGACCACGCCGAGGGGTCGGTGCTCGTCGAGTACGGGCGTACCCGGGTGCTGTGTGCGGCCAGCGTGACCGAAGGCGTGCCACGCTGGCGCAAGGGCAGCGGCCTCGGCTGGGTGACGGCCGAATACGCGATGCTGCCACGCGCCACCCACACCCGCGGCGACCGGGAGAGCGTGAAGGGCCGCGTCGGCGGTCGTACGCACGAGATCAGCCGGCTGATCGGGCGCAGCCTGCGGGCCGCGATTGACCTGAAGGCGCTCGGCGAGAACACCATCCAGCTCGACTGTGACGTGCTGCAGGCCGACGGCGGCACTCGTACGGCCGCCATCAGCGGTGCGTATGTGGCACTCGCCGACGCTGTTGACTGGCTGGCCAAGCGTGGCGCGCTGGCCAAGGACCCGGCCGCCACGCTGCCCCATTCAGTGGCCGCGGTCAGCGTCGGCGTCATCGCCGGCGTGCCGATGCTCGACCTCTGCTACGAAGAGGACGTCGATGCCGAGGTCGACATGAACGTCATCTGTACGGGCACCGGCGACTTCGTCGAGGTCCAGGGCACCGCCGAGCACGGCGTCTTCGATCGGGCCCGGCTGGACGCGCTGCTGGACCTCGCGGTCGCCGGCACCGCGGAGCTGGCCCGGATGCAGCGTGAGGCCCGCGGGTGAGCCAGCTGCTGGTCGCGACCCGCAATCTCAAGAAGCTCGACGAGCTGCACCGGATCCTGGTGACCATCGACCTCGGTGACGTGCAGCTGTTGTCGCTGGCGGACGTGCCGGCGTACCAGGAGGTCCCCGAGACGGGCCAGACCTTCGAGGACAACGCGCTGCTCAAGGCCCGTGAAGGGGCCCGGCACACCGGCTTGCTGACGGTCGCCGACGACTCCGGGATCGCGGTCGACGCGCTGAACGGGATGCCCGGTGTGCTGTCCGCGCGGTGGTCCGGCGGCCACGGCGACGACGCGGCCAACCTCGCGTTGCTGCTGGCCCAGATCAACGACGTGCCGGCGCTGCGGCGCGGCGCCGCCTTCGTCTGCGCTGCGGCGTTGGTCACACCAGATGGGGTTGAGGACGTCGTGGTAGGCAGGGTGGACGGTACGCTGACCACCGAACCAAGAGGTGACAACGGTTTCGGGTACGACCCCATTTTCGTTCCGACCGGGCACAGCCGGACCACCGCCGAGATGCCAGCGGCGGAGAAGGACCAGCTGAGCCATCGGGGACGCGCGCTTCGCGCGCTCGCCGGCCCGCTGACAAAGGCGTTAGCGACTTCGACGGGAGCACACTGACTGATGAGCAACAAGGTAGTTGGCGACACCGAGCTGCAGTCGGACGTCCTTGAGGACCTCCGCGCCGCGGTGAACTACCGGCGCTGGCTCTGCTCGTTGGGGATGCCGTATTTCGGCGACAACCTGCTGGAGATCGGCTCCGGGATGGGCTACTACGCCTCCGACTGGGCCGACATGGGCGTCAAGCTCACCGCCAGCGAAGCCGACCCAGCCCGCCTCGCGGGGTTGTACGAGCGGTTCGAGAACGACCCGCGGGTGAGCGTGCGCGAGCTGGCCGTGCCGATCGACGAGACCGCCGACTACTCGGCCGTCGTCGCGTACAACGTGTTGGAGCACATCCCCGACCAGATCGACGCGCTGAAGGCCTTCTCCGGCCTGCTGCGGCCGCCGGCGGCGCGTGGTGGTGCTGGTGGTGCCGGCGTTCGAGTTCGCGATGAGCAAGTTCGACCTGGAGATCGGCCACCAGCGTCGCTACACCAAGGCCAGCATGGCGGAGGCGCTCACGTCCGCCGGCCTGGAGATCGAGCGCTGCCAGTACATCAACGCGCTGGGCCTGTTCGCCTGGTACGGCGCGGTGAAACTGCTCAACCGGCGCCCGCAGGAAAGCCCGATGCTGACCTTGTACGACAAGGTCTACATCCCGGTCGAGCGGCGCATCGAGTCCAAGATCCGGCCGCCGTTCGGCCAGTCGGTCTTCGCGGTGGCCCGAGCCCGCTGAGTTCCGGCACTGGACGCCCGCGCGAGCGTCCAGTGCCGACTTTTAGCCGAGCAGCGGCATCAGCTGCTCTTCTTCGTACGTCAGGTGGCGTTCCAGCTCGTCGATCAGCCGGTCCACCTCGGCCAGTACCGCCGGCCGGTCCGTACGGTCCGAGGCAATGGCGGCGAGGCAATGGCGCTCTCGCAGTTCGTCGACCAGGGCCGCGACCTTCTCGTGCTCGACCCGCAGCCGGTCGATCGCCGGTTCCACCTCGGGGAAGCGCCGTACCAACTGCGGGAAAATCCCCGCCTCCTCGCCGGCGTGGTGCAGGTGCAGGCCCTGGCAGACGGTCAGGCAGTTCACTCGCAGCTGTGCGCCGATGGTCGGGCCGGAGTCGGCGATCTCCTGGCGTACCAACGAAAGTTCCCGGCGGAAGGCGTCGTGGATGCCCTTCAGGGTGGTGTTCGGCGGGCCGGCGCTGACCGGCTTCAGCGCGATCACCGGGATCACCCTGCTCGTCTTGGCCTGGTAGTCGGCCCAGCCCGGATTGGCCTGCGCCGCCCGGGTGAAGATCTGGTCCCGCTCGGCGCCTTCCAGCACCGTGGCCGCCGCCTGGTACGTGAAAACGCCGTTCTCGACGGTCGTCGCGGGGGGGTGCGCGACCAGGTTGTGGAACCAGGCCGGGTGGCGCGGCGCACCACCGGCGGAGCCGATGACCAGGATCCGCTCGCCGCCGTCCGGGAGGTAGACCAGCGGGGTCGTACGCTTGGCGCCGGACCGCGCCCCGGTGGTGGTCAGCAGGAGCAACCGGGCTCCTTCGAAATAGCCGCCGACTTTTCCTTCATTGGCGCGGAACTCGTCGATGATCTGCTGGTTGAAATCGATGGGAATTCACTACTTTCTTCTCAGGGTTGGCAAAAAAGGAGCATGACAAAGAACTGCCATGGGGCAGCAAGAAAATGTCGCGGGCCAGGAGCCGGACGGATGTCGCCGACGAAAAATGGGGGTACGGTCGTCAGACCCTTAAAAAAGGGGAGAACCAAAGGGAAAGGCGGGCCTCTGGCCCGCCGGGCGCTCACGCCGCGACCGGGAACCTCACTCGCTTGTGGCCCATGGCCGACCCGGTAGTCACGGCGACGACATTAACCGACGAAATGCGCCAACGCTAGAGCACCCGCCGTTTTTTGTACGCACGGCCGCGACGCGCTTCTGCCGGCGCGGCGGCGCGACCCAGCGGCCGTTCTTGATCTGCGCGGCTTTCTTTCGAGGTCGCAGCTGCAGCGGATAGTCGCCCGGCGCGCCGCCGTGTTGTTCGCTGGAGAAGCGGGTCATCAGCAGCACCGCGGCGAGGCTCACGACGAAGCCCAGGACCGCGCAGCCAGGTCCGGCCCGGCGCGATCTTGTCGCCCAACAGCACCACGCCGAAAAACGCCGCCGGCACGGCGGTGGCCGCTTCCATCGACGCGACCGCGGCGGTCGTACTGCCGCGCTGCATCGCCGCGGCCAACAGCACCTGGCCGATGATCGAGTTGACGATCACGATGTAGAGCAGCGGATCGGAGACGAAGGCGAGTACCGAGTCGTGTCCGGCCAGCGGCCGGGACGCGATCGCGGCGGCGCTGAACCCCAGCCCGGCGAGGCTGCCCAGCGCCACCGCGCCCTCGGACCCGCGTTGCCGGGACGCCAACCGGCCCATCAGGGCGATCCCGATGGCCGTACCGGCCAGCAACACCACCTCGAACAGGTTCAGCGGCTCGGACGGGGACTGTTCGGCGGACAGGATCAGCGCCAGCAGTCCGAAGGCCAGCATGCCCAGCAGCACCAGCTCGATGGTGGGCAGCCGCCACTTGAGGATCAGTACGCCGAGCAGCGTGGTCAGCCCCAGCCCCCCCGCGGCCGCCGACTGGACCAGGAACAGCGGCAGGTCCGCACGCGCGAAGAACGCACACACGAAGCCCAGAAACTGCGCCAGGATGCCGGCGACGTACGTCCGATGGGTGGCCAGCCGGAACAGCGTCCTTACGCCGAACCGGGTCGTCCCGCGCTCGCTGGTCGCGGCGATCGCCTGCAGGAAATTGGCGAACCCGTAGAACACTACGGACAGCGCCAGAAACACCCACCCCACAGACACCACCAGAGACTACTTACGGTGCGGCAACCTCGCTCGGGGCGCCCCTGTACCGCACCCCAGGTTCACGACATTTTCACGCTGGTGGGGCAGACCTCGCCTGACTGGGCGTCAGCTGGGCCAACACCTCGGTGTGCAGGTGGCCGTTGGTGGCCACCGCGCTGCCGCCATGCGGCCCGGGCTGCCCGGACAGGTCGGTGAACCGGCCACCGGCCTCGGTGATGATCGGGACCAGCGCGGCCAGGTCCCAGAGCGACACCTCCGGCTCGATGGCCACGTCCAGGGCGCCCTCGGCCAGCAGGACGTACGAGTAGAAGTCGCCGTACGCACGCGTACGCCACACCTCGCGGGTGAGGCCCATGAAGGCGTCGCCGCGGTCGGCGTCGTACCAGTCACTGATGCTCGAGTAGGACAGCGAGGCGTCGGAGAGGTTGGTCACCGCCGAGGTCTTTATGGCGGTCGCCGAGGAGCGCTGCCGGCCGGTGTACGCGCCGCCGCCGCGAGCGGCCCACCAGCGCTGTCGCATCGCCGGCGCGGACACCAGCCCGACCACCGGCTCGTTGCCGTCCAGCAGCGCGATCAGGGTGGCCCACACCGGCACCCCGCGGACGTAGTTGGCGGTCCCGTCGATCGGGTCGACCACCCAGCGCCGCTGGCCGTTGCCGGCCGGGCCGCTGCGCTCGCCGAACTCCTCGCCGAGCAGGCCATCGCGCGGGCGAGTACGAGCGAGAGTCGACTCGATCGCCTTCTCGACGGCGGTGTCGGCGTCGCTGACCGGCGTCATGTCCGGCTTGCTGTCCACCCGCAGATCCAGTGCCTTGAACCGGCCCAACGAGATGGAGTCAGCGGTGTCGGCCAGCACGTGAGCCAACGCCAGATCGTCGGTGTAAGTCGCCATGAGCGCACCGTACAGGTTAGATAAGGACGATCTTGATGGAACCTAAGAGGTCGGTTAAGCGTCTCAGAACACAGGTATGCCTGAAAAGAGTCATGGAGACCGGGGGTTAACCCACCGTGGGGTTGTTGTCGCGCTCATTGCTGGCCGTACTGGCGTTGCTTTTCGTCGGCTTTACCGCCGTGACAGTGATCACGTGGGACCGGTGGCGATTCAAGATGCCCAGACGCATTATCGGCCTGCTGCTCTCCCAGGTGCTGCTGGTTGCGTTCGCGGCCGCGTGGATCAATCGGCAGGAGTATTTCTTTACTTCCTGGTCGGATCTGTTGGGCCTTTCGAGTACGTCCGGACCGCCTGGCGGGACGGTTGCCTCGCGCGGCAAACCGGTGCCGAAACCGCCCAACAGTCAGTTGAGCGCACCGGCCACCTTCAGTGCGAAAATCGCCAAACTCGGTGGTGCCGGCGGCCACAGCGTGGTGGAAGACACGTATGTCAGCGGTTCAAAGAGCGGCATTACGCTGCCCATGACGACATACGTGCCGGCGGCCTATTTCGACAAAGCCAATGCCAACAAAAGATTCCCGGTGGTGCAGCTGTTCTCCGGATATCCGGGTTCGTTGCAGACCTGGACGGTCGGCATGCAGTTGCAGTCGACATTGGACACTTTGATCAACCAACACAAGATGCAGCCGGTGATCGCGGAGGTGGCGTTGCAGTATCCGTCGCCGCCGCGGGACAGCGAATGCGTGAACGCGGCCGGCGGCGACCAGGTCGACACCTTCCTCACCCAGGACGTGCCGGACTACCTGAAGGCCGCGCTGCGTACGGCCACGGACCGGACCGGCTGGGCCACCATGGGCGTTTCGACCGGCGGGTTCTGTGCGGCCAACCTGGCGTTGCGACACCCGACCGAATACGCGTCGGTGGTGAGCATCGGAGGTTACTTCGACGCGCTCATCGACGACACCACCGGTGACCTGTATGGCGGGTCGACAGAGCTGCGGGAGGCGAACAGCCCGACGCACACAGTGCAGCTGCACAACCGGCCGCCGATGAGTTTCTACCTCTTCGCCATCGAGGACGATCCGAGTTCCTATCCGTCTACCAAGAATTTCATCGCCGCGGTCAAGCCGCCGGACGGCCTGGCCGTCGTGCTGCAGCCGACCGGGGACATAACGATGGCGTCTGGCGGTCCGCGTCAATCCGTGCCTGGCAGTGGCTGGGAAGTCAGTTGAAAACCTGAGGTTAAAAACAATGGAGCCCAACGACATAACCTTTGTCGGCCTGCTTGCGGTGCTGACGGTTGGAATAACGGTTTTCGCCTTTCTCACCTGGAAGTGGAAGCGCTGGCAGCTGGGTCGCCGGCTGACGGTGGTTTTCACCGCGCAGGTGCTTTTTCTGCTCGTCCTGGCCGGATATGTCAACGCCGACCAGGGTTTCTACACGACCTGGAATGACCTTCTCGGGATCCCGCCGGCCCACGAGGAAGCGCGCGAGGTGTTCAACCGACCGGTGCAGAGCGGGCCGAACGGCAAGGCACCGAACCCGATCCAGCGGGAGGTCACCGGCCTTGGGTCGCGACTCTTCACGTCTTTGGTCGATCGCAACGACGCCACCAAAAGCCAGGTCATCCAGGTGACGTTGCACGGCAAGCGGACCGGCTACAACTTCCAGGCATGGGTCTATGTGCGGGCTCGGCTCGTACGCCAACAAGAGCGAGCAGAAACGCAAGTTCCCGGTGGTCGAGTTGCTGGCTGGCTATCCGGGCACCCCGTACACCTGGCCGGTCTCGTTGGACGTGAAGAAATACCTCGACGAGGAGATCAGGACCGGCCGCGCGCCGGCGATGATCGCGGTGATGCCGCAACAGAATCCGGCGCCGCCCAAGGACAGCGAATGTGTCAACGCGGTCGGTGGCGCGCAGGCCGCCACCTATCTCGCGGAGGATGTGCCGGACGCGCTGGCGGCACAGTTTCGGGTGCGTACGGACCGCCGCGGTTGGGGTGTGGCCGGCGTGTCGACCGGCGGGTTCTGTGCGGCGAACCTGGCGTTGAACTATCCGCAGCGGTTCTCCGCGGCCGCCAGCCTCTCCGGGTATTTCACCGCTGTCACCGACAACACCACCGGTGATCTCTACAAAGGCAACGCGCAGGCCCGGCTGGACAACAGTCCACAGTGGACGATCTTGCATCGCAAGCACCTGCCGCTGGACTTTTATGTCTTTTCCACAGTGGACAGTGTGGAGGACCAGACGGCGGCCGCGACCTTCGCCAAGGCGGTGGCCCGGCCGGACGGCGTGACGCTGGAGATGTCGCCCAGCGGCGGCCATGTGGACGCGGCCTGGGTGGTGGTTGAGCCCAAGATGTGGGACTGGTTCGCCCGTACCCTCGCGTAGCCGCGCTTGCGGTCGGATAGGGTCGGGGACCGTGCGATGGCAGGTGCGGAACGAGCGGACGGTTTATGCCGGCGGCTGGCTGGCTGGATGTGGCGATCGCCGACATCCGGCTGCCGGACGGTCGGCAGATCGACCACCACGTCGTGGTCTATCCGTATCCGGCGGTTGGAGTGCTGGTCGTACGCCCGAAGGACGGCGCTGTCCTGCTGCTGTGGCGGCACCGGTTCACCACCGACTCGCAGGGGTGGGAGATCCCGGCCGGTCGGATGGAGGAGGGCGAGACGCCCGCGCAGGCCGGCGCCCGGGAGACCCTGGAGGAGACCGGCTGGCGGCCCGGCCCGTTGCGCGAGCTGATCGCGTACCACCCCTTGAACGGCACCGCCCGGCAGACTTTCCATGTGCTGCGCGCCGATGGCGCCGACTACGTCGGTGAGCCGGTCGACGCGTACGAGTCGGACCGGGTCGAGTGGGTGCCGGCCGCCGATCTCGCCGGGCACGTCCGCGCCGGCCGGGTCACCAACGGCCTGGCGCTGACCGCCCTGCTCCACCACCTCGCCTTCCCGGAGTCGTGATGGCCTTCTTCCTTTTCCCCGAGCCGGAATCCGACCGTCCGGTGCTCACCCCGGTCGCGGTTGTCCGGCTGCTCGCCGAACCGGCCCGGCTGCGCGCGCTGGCCGCGGTCGCGCTCGGTGCAGCCCGCATCGCCGACGTCGCCGAGGCCGCCGACCTGAGCGCCAAAGACGCCGCCAAAGCCGTCGGCCAACTGGTCGCGGGCGGCTTACTGTCCACTGTGGACGGTGACTTGACGGTCGCCGCACTGCGCCAACTTGCCCAGGACGCCACCGAACCAGCCGAAACCGAAGACTTCGGCGCCACCGACCCAGCCGTCGCCGGCGCCCTGCGTACCTTCATCACCAACGGTCGCCTCACCACCATGCCGGCCGCCCCCGCGCCAAGCGCCTCGCCGTCCTGGAACACATCGCGCTGGCCTTCGAACCGGGTGTGCGCTATCCCGAACGCGAAGTCAACGCGATCCTGCGCGCGTGGTACCCCGACTACGCGGCCCTGCGCCGCTACCTCGTCGACGAGTCTCTGCTGGCCCGCGAAGCCGGCCAGTACTGGCGCATCGGCGGCCACCACCCGGTCTGACGTTCAGCGCGTAGATCCACCCGGCGCGTCCCGCCGGCAACACGCCGGGTGCGGCGCGAAATTGTCGTAGGTGTCTGTTTTTCTTTCCCCCTCCCTTTGAACGGGCGGGGGGTGGGTCGAGAGGTGGACCTTGATTTAGTTGGACATTGGTCCTCGAACCCACCCCCCACCCGTCACTGGGTGGGGGCAAATCTGCCGGAGGGGTACGACAGTTTCGCGCCGCACCCTGGTCTGGGTTCACCTTGCTCGCCGAGCGGCGCCTTTTCGGTGCCACTCGGTGCCACTCGGTGCCGCCGAGCAGGCAGCCGCGGGTCTAGGGCGTGTCTCCTAACCCCAGGCGGCGAGGGCCGAGCCCAAGCGTCGGCTGCCGGCACCGGGCGATCACCCCCATACAACAACGGTATGAAGGTGACCGCCCGGCACCGGCAGCCGACGCTTGGATCTCGACCCTCATCCACCTGGAATTAGGAGACACGCCCTAGTCGGAGCGCGACTCCAGCAAGCGTCGGTACGAGGCGAGGCGGCGGGGTTGGGCGTGGCCGGCGGCGACGTACGCGTCGAGGGCGCAGCCGTCGGCGGCGGACAGGACAGGTGGGGCGCAGCTGGGCGGGCAGTCGTCTGCGCGCCGGGGACGAGGTCGGTGAAGGAGGAGGCGAGCAGGCTGCTGGGCGATACGTGCGCGAGGCCGAAGGAGCGGATGCCGGGGGTGTCGATGACCCAGCCGCCGCCGGGCAGCGCCAGGGCGACCGCCGAGGTGGACGTGTGCCGGCCCTTGCCGATGCCGCTGACCACGCCGATGGCTCGGTTCGTCCCTGGCACCAAGGCGTTGACCAGGGTCGACTTGCCGACGCCGGAGTGCCCGATCAGCACGCTCATCCGGTTCGCCAGCCGGGCTGCCAGCGGATCGGGTGGCTCGTCGCGGCGGCAGGTGACCACCGGCAGCTCGAGATCGGCGTACGTCTCGATGATCTCCTCGGGCGTCGCGAGGTCGGCCTTGGTGAGGCAGAGCAGTGGTTCGATGCCGGAGTCGTACGCGGCAACCAGGCAACGGTTGATGAAGCCGGTCCGCGGCGGCGGGTCAGCCAGCGCGGTGACGATCACCAACTGGTCGGCGTTGGCGACCACCACCCGCTCGTACGGGTCGTCGTCGTCGGCCGTACGACGCAGCACCGACGACCGCTCCTGGATGCGTACGATCCGGGCCAGCGCGTCGGGGCCGCCGGAGACGTCGCCGACCACAGCCACCTGGTCGCCGACCACCACCGACTTGCGGCCAAGCTCGCGGGCCCGCATCGCGGTGACGGTCACGTCGTCCACCCGCAACGTGTAGCGGCCCCGGTCGACCCCGATGACCAGCCCGGACGCGGCGCGGCGTCGGGTGGGCGGGGCGGGTGCGCGTACGCGGGCGGGAGGAGCGGCCTGGGCGGGTCCGGACGTCGTCCTCGTCCATGTCCCGTGCCCCGCGGCTATGACTGGTCATGACGCCGGCCCGGTCAGCTGCCGCCGCCGAGCATCGCTGTCCACAGCCCGGTGAATTCGGGAAGCGTCTTGGAAGTGGTGGCGACGTTCTCGATGAGGACGCCTTCCACGGCCAGGCCCAGCACCGCGGCGGCGGTCGCCATCCGGTGATCGGCGTACGTACTGAAAACCCCGCCATGCAGCGGCTTCGGGTTGATGACGAGCCCGTCGGCGGTTTCTTTCACGTCGCCGCCCAGAGCGTTGATCTCGGTACGCAACGCGGCCAGCCGGTCGGTTTCGTGGCCGCGGATGTGGGCGACCCCACGCAGGGTCGACGGCCCGTCGGCGAGCGCCGCGAGTGCGGCGATGGCCGGCGTCAGCTCGCTGACGTCCCGCAGGTCGGCGTCGATGCCACGGAGTCGTCCGCCGGTTACCGCGAGGCCGTTCGCGTTCAGCGTCACCGTCGCACCCATCGCTGTCAGCAGCGCCGGCAGCTCAGCGCCCGGCTGCGTTGACTCCAGCGGCCAGGCCGGCACTCGTACGGTCCCGCCGGTCACCAGCGCGGCGGCCAGGAACGGCGCGGCGTTGGAGAGGTCCGGCTCGATGCCGATGCTGCCGGCGGTCAGCGGGCCGGGTGCGACCTCCCAGGTGTTCGGCTGGCTGTCGTCGACCTGCGCACCGGCCGCGCGCAGCATTTGTACGGTCATCGCGAGGTGCGGCGCCGACGGCAGGATCTCGCCGGTGTGCCGCAGCACGAGGCCGTTGGCGAAGCGCGGCGCGGCGAGCAGCAGCGCGGACAGGAACTGGCTTGAGTCGCTGGCGTCTATAGAGACCTCACGGCCGGTGACCGCTCCCCGCCCGGTGACGGTCAGCGGCAGGGCGCCCAGGCACCCGTCGTCGACCTCGATGCCGAGCTGGCGCAGTCCGTCGATCAGCATGCCCATCGGCCGCTTTTCGACACCCTTGTCGCCGAAGAACCTGGTTGGTCCGGTGCCCAGTGCCGCGACCGGCGGCAGGAAGCGCATCACCGTGCCGGCGAGCCCGACATCGATCCGCCCACCGCCGGTGACGGCACCGCCGGTCACCCGCCAGGCCTGCGCGTCGGAGTCGTCGATCTCGACGCCGAGCGTACGAAGCCCGCCGACCATCAAGGCCGAGTCGCGGGCCCGCATCGGGCCGCTGACGACCGCTGGCCGCTCCGACAGGGCGGCCAGTAGCAGCGCGCGGTTGGTCGCGGACTTGGAGCCCGGCAGCCGCACGTCCGCGTCGACCGGTCCGCTCGCAGTCGGGGCTGGCCAGGGATCAGTGATCACGCTCGTCGTCACGGCCATCAGTCTGCCAGTCTCCGCGCCAGGCCGCGCTCACCGCTTCGGCTGTCCCACGCGCCTAAGGTGGGACTGGACGGGCGCTGAAGGGGAGAAGAGATGTGCGGCAGGTACGCGACGACGACGCGGTCGGCGGACGAGCTGAGCACCTTGTTCGACGCGGCACTGGCCGAGATGGCGCGCGAGCGGTTCGGGGTCTCGTACAATGTGGCGCCTACCGACGGCGTGCCGATCGTGCGGGTTTCCCATCGCGACAAGGAAAATCCGCGGCGGGTGCTGGACGTGGTCCGGTGGGGACTGGTGCCTGGGTGGGCCAAGGATCTGAAGACCGGCGCCAAGTTCATCAACGCGCGCGCGCTGACTCACTGACGTCCAAGCCAGCCTTTCGTACGGCGTATGCCCGCCGCCGGGCGCTGGTGCCGGCGGACGGTTGGTACGAGTGGAAGCCGCGCGACCACCAGACTGGCAAGCAGGCTTATTACATGACTCCCGCGGACGGGTCGGTGCTCGCCTTCGCGGGCCTGTGGGAGGTCTGGGGGAGCGGCGACGATCGGGTGCTCAGCTGCAGCGTGGTGACCACCGACGCGCTCGGCGAACTCGCCGGTGTGCACGACCGGATGCCGTTGATCCTCACGCCCGACCGTTGGTCCGACTGGCTGGCCAGCGCAGCGGCCGATCCGGAGCTGCTCACACCACCGCCGGCCAAGTTCCTTGAGGCCATCGAGATTCGGCCGGTGTCGGCCGCGGTCGGCAACGTCCGCAACAACTTTCCGGAGCTGCGCGACGAGACGCCTGAGGAGCCGGAGCAGCTCACCCTGGGCATGTGACCAGGGACGCGGGAAGATCAGTGCCAGCCGATGCGTTCTAGTGGCTGTGCGGGTCGATAAGGGCCCTGTACGGACGGCACTAGGAGGACGTACGCGCATGATGGCAGCCCCAGAGCTCGTGACGGTCGAGACAGTCCCGGCGGCGGTGGATTCCGACCTGCTCCGGCGTACCGTCCGGTGGCCGGTGGATGGCCCCCGCCGGGCGCGGCGACCGGTCCGGGCAGAGCGCGGCGCGGCAGCGTATCCTCGGCGGGACATGCTGTTCGACAGCCCGGAGATGCATTGGTAAGCGAAGAAACCGCGACGGAGCGCAATGCCCGCTTCGAGCGGGACGCCCTGCCGTTCCTGGACCAGCTCTACGCGGCCGCGATGCGGATGACCCGTAACCCGGCCGACGCGGAGGACCTGGTTCAGGAGGCGTACGTGAAAGCCTTCGCGGCCTTCCACCAGTTCCAGGAGGGTACGAACCTCAAGGCCTGGCTCTACCGGATCCTGACGAACACGTTCATCAACTCGTACCGCAAGCGCCAGCGGCGGCCCCCAGCAGTCCCCGACCGAGCAGATCGAGGACTGGCAGCTGGCGGCCGCGGAGGCGCACAGTTCCAGCGGCCTGCGCTCGGCCGAGACCGAGGCGCTGGACCACCTGCCGGACTCCGATGTGAAGGAAGCGCTGCAGGCGCTGCCCGAGGAGTTCCGGCTCGCGGTCTACCTGGCCGATGTCGAAGGGTTCTCGTACAAGGAGATCGCCGACATCATGGACACCCCGATCGGGACCGTGATGTCGCGGCTGCACCGCGGCCGGCGAAACCTGCGGCGGATGCTTGAGCAATATGCGGTCGACCGTGGCATCCAGGGCGCCCCTGACCCGGTCACGTCAGGGGAGGCGTCGTGATGTCCAGCGAAGATCCGGACAAACGCGTCGCGGCGGAGAGTTTGGCCCGCAAGATCGACAGTTTTTCTGCGGCGAGGACAGCTCGTTTAACGGGATAAAGCCCGAGTGCCGTTCGGTGCTGGAGGACGTTTATCTCTACCGACGACGCGGAAACCGACGACGTGTCGCGGGCCAAGATCCGCCAGCACATCGACGACTGTTCGCCGTGCCTGCGCGAGTTCGGCATCGAGCAGGAGGTGAAGGCGTTGGTGTCCCGCTGCTGCGGTGGCGACCGGGCGCCGGAAAGCCTGCGGATCCGGCTCAAGCTCAAACTCCGCGAGGTCGTCATCGAGGCCGAAGTACGCGAATACCGCGCCGAATAACGAAAACCCGTGCTGATCCGAAGGGACCAACACGGGTTTTCCGTTTTCTGGGATCAGAACTGCGGTGGCTTGACCCCGGTCGGCACCGGAATCGGCGACCAGTGGATGCCGTCGTCGGAGACTACGTAGATGTTCTTCGGGCTGCCGACGTCTTCCCAGTGGAAGCTGACGAAGGTCCCCAGTGGCGTACGCACCGGGTCCTCGGTCGGGAACACTGGGGCGAGTGGCTGGTAGGTCGCGCCGTCGTCGGATGAGCGCACCAGCGGCTTAATGTTCGCGGTCACGCCACCGTTGAGGAACGAGCCGTCGGGCAGCACCGAGAGCCCGGTCAGCCCCCCGTCCATGGTCGGCACATTGCCCTGCACGACACGGATTTTCTGCCAGCTCGTCCCGCCGTTGTCGGTACGGAAGATGGTCTGTTGACGGGCCCCTGGCGCGCCGCCGTCAGCGATGGCGTAGCCGCGCTGGCCGTCGGCGCTGTCCACCCAGACGATCGGCTGATCGCCCGTGAGGCCGGTGAAGGTGGTGCCCTTGTTCGCGTCCGCGGGCAGTACGTGGAACGCCTTCCAGCTCGCGCCGCGATTGTGGCTGACCACCAGGCCGCCCGGGCAGCCCAGCCAGATCGAATCGAACCGTCGGTCGGTTCTCCCGAGTACGGCCGCGAGCAGTTTTTCGGCGCACCCGTGAAGGTGTGCGATGCACCGTCCGCTGGGTCGATAGCGACGATCGGTCCGTCGACACCCGGCGCGGACAGCACCCAGCCAGCCGGCAGGACGCTCACGCGCGACGCCACTGGCGGGTCGCCGCGTCCAGCTGGTGCCGCCGTCGTGGCTGATCAGCTGTCCGGCGATCACTGTGGTCAGGTCGAGTACCTGGGGACCGCTCGTGAACGGGGTTCCGACCGGCTGCGCGAGCGTCGGCAGGTCGTGGCTGACCCAGGTCAGTCCGCCATCCACGGTCCGGGACCAGGCGAATGTCACCGCGATGCCCGGAAGTCTCGTGATGGCATAGCTGATTTTCTGGTTGACCGCGGCGGTGAAGGTGGCCTGGGAACCCGCCGGGAACGTGCTACTGCGTACCGGCGGCGTGATCGGACCGGCTTTCCCAGACGGCGGCGTCGGGTCCGTCACTCCGGCCGGCGGAACAACTGGCGACCGCTCGCGGTCGGCGGTGAGCTGGATGGCGCCGACGGTGACGGCGGCCACTGCGACGCCCACAGTCAGCACGGTAACCGCGGCTCTGGCTCGATTACGCCGGTGAGCGCGATGGGTGATGTCCGCGATGGGCAGCGGTGGGCTCAGTTGGCTGTCGATTTCGTCGCGTACTTCGGCAAAGTCAATGTCAGGCATCGGTTTCCTCCTTCTCACCCAGAATGTCGGCGAGCGCGGCCCGGCCGCGGGACAGCCGAGCCTTGATGGTGCCGGCGGGTACGCCGAGCGTTTTGCCGATCTCGTCCACGGACAGGTCGGCCAGGTAGTAGAGACCGAGTGTTTCCCGGTATGCGGGCGAGAGTTGGCGCATCGCGGCCACCACCGTGAGCCGCTCGGGGTTTGGGCCCTCGACCGTGCTGACTGGCCGGTCGCGGCGTAGGAAGCGGTCCATCCAGACGCGTCGTCTTCGGTAGCGACGTTTGGCGAGGTTCAGCGCCACCGTACGTACCCACGCCTCCGGGTCGTCTACCGACCCGAGCCGGTGCGGCCGGGACATCGCAATGGTGAAGGCGTCGTGCACCACATCCTGCGCCTCGCTGAGCTGGCCGGTCAGTGCGTACACGCTGCGGACCAACCGCGGGTAGGCAACCCGGTAGAGCTCCTCCACCACCGCTCGCCCGGCGAGTCGCTCGTCCACTGGGTCAGTCTCTCCTGGCCGGATTGGAGCGCCTGCCCCTTCGGCAAGTGTCGCCTCCATTCATCCACCCTCCCCGTGCGCGTGGGTTTGCTGGAAGGACAGAGACCCAGCTTTGCGAAAAGGTTGCGGCCGGGAACGAAGAAGGCCACCGTCCCGTACGGGAGGTGGCCTTCGAGATGGTGCGGGAGGTCAGGCGTTGGGCCTGCGGCCGTGGTTCGCCTTCTTGTTCTTGCGGGGCCCTCTTCTTACGCGCCTTTTTCGCCATGGTGTCCTCCCTCCTGCAACTGTCAACGTCAAGAATCCCACGAGCCGCTGACCGCCCCTACACCGCCGCCTGATGCGGCCGCGCGGCGTGTAGCTCGTTGGCGACCCACAGCGCCATGATTGGATGCACGCAAGAGGTGGCTGGACGCGGACGGGAGTACGCCGGTGGCTGAAGAGATTCGGGCCGAGATGGTGGCCAACGTGCTCAAGGTCGTGGCCGCCCAGGGTGACGCGCTCGGCGAAGGCGACACCGTGGTGATCCTGGAGTCGATGAAAATGGAGATCCCGGTGCTTGCCGAGGTCGGTGGCACCGTCTCGTCGATTTCGGTAGGCGAGGGTGACGTGGTGCAGGGCGGCGACCTGATCGCCGTACTCGCCTAGTCCGGGACGCCCGTGTCGACACTCCGCGAGCTCGTCCAGCAGCATTCCACGCTGACCGAGGACGACATCGAGCACCTGCACCGGCTGGCCGCTGACTGGCAGCTGCTCGCCGACCTGTCCTTCGCTGACCTGTTGTTGTGGGTGTCGACCACGGACGCGTATCTGGAGCCGGCGTACCTGTGCGTCGCGCACATCCGCCCGACCACCGGCCCCACCGCGTATCTGCACGACCAGGTCGGCCGGCTGTTGTCGGTCGAGGCGTCCGCACACCTGGTGGCCGCGGCCACCGCCGGCCGGATCTGGCGGGAAGGCGATCCGGAGTGGATCGACGACATCCCGGCCCGGCACGAGGCCATTCCGGTACGCAACGGTGAGAAGGTCGTCGCCGTCCTGGGCCGGGACACCAACCTGGCCGCCACCCGGGCGCCCAGCCAGCTCGAGCTGGCGTATTTGCGCAGTGCCGACGACCTGTGCCGGATGGTCGCCGCCGGCTCGTTCCCGCCCCGCCAGCCCGTACTGGCCGACGACACGTCCATGCCGCGGGCCGGCGACGGCGTCATCCGGGTTGCGCCGGACGGCCGGGTCGACTACGCGAGTCCGAACGCTCAGTCCGCGTACCGCAGGCTGGGGTTCTCCGGCGACCTGCAGGGCATGGAGCTGGGGCCGCTGACCAGCGATCTTGCCGACGACCCGCTGGAGGGCGCGGAGGCGAACGAGCGGATCAGCGCGGCGCTGGCCGGCGCTTCGCCGGACCGGATCGAGGTCGAGGCCCGCAGTGCGGTCATCCTGCTGCGCGCGCTGCCGCTGCGGCCGGACGGCGAGAACATCGGCGCGCTGGTGCTGGCCTGCGAGGTCACCGAGGTGCGCCGGCGGGACCGGGCACTGCTCACCAAGGACGCGACCATCCGGGAGATCCACCACCGGGTGAAGAACAACCTGCAGACGGTCGCCGCGCTGCTGCGACTGCAGTCCCGGCGGGTCACCTCGCAGGAGGCCAAGTCGGCGCTGCAGGAATCAGTACGACGGGTGTCCTCGATCGCCCTCGTACACGAGACTTTGTCGCTGTCGCTGGACGAGACCGTCGACTTCGACAGCATCGTCAGCAAGATCTCCTCGATGGTCGGCGAGGTGGCTGGCACCGAGACGGTCGTCCACCTGCGCAAAGAGGGCATCTTCGGGGTCCTGCCGTCGCCGGTGGCGACCCCGCTCGCGATGGTGGTCACCGAGCTGCTGCAGAACGCCCTGGAGCACGCTTACCTGCCCGGCCAGTCCGGTGCCGTGACGCTGATGGCCCAGCGGGACCGGGACACTCTGCGAGTCGAGGTCGCCGACTCCGGCCAGGGCCTGCCTGACGGCTTCAGCCTGCAGGCTTCGACCCGCCTTGGTCTCCAGATCGTTCGTACGTTGGTGACTAGCGAGCTGGGCGGGTCCATCGACCTGCGGCCCCGGCACGGTGGCGGCACCGAGGCCGTCGTGGTCGTGCCGCTGACGAGCCGTGGCGCCAAGACCTCCGGCCACGCTGAGGTCGAAGTCTCCTAGGTCCCTAGTCCGTGCCCGGCGGCGGAACTGTCGTACCCGGCTGCCACACTGCGGGCAGATGAGAATCTGCTCTAGATCACGCAGCGTAGTCAGAATCGGGAAAAGGCATAGCGTAAATGCGCGAGACACATCGGCTGTTCGCTGGCCGACATAGCGAACGACCCGGACCGACGGTGGCCCGGGTCGTTCGAAGTCGTGCGATGAAAGCGCGGTCTTTGGTAGTCGATCAGGCGGTGTGGACACGCGGACGTGCACCGCGGCGCTTGAGCGCTCGCCGTTCGTCTTCGCTCATGCCGCCCCAGACACCTGCGTCTTGGCCGGACTCCAGTGCCCATTCCAGGCACATCTCGGTCACGGGGCAGCGACGACACACTGATTTTGCTTCTTCGACCTGCAGCAACGCTGGACCACTGGTGCCAATCGGGAAGAAAAGCTCAGGGTCCTCGTCACGGCAGAGGGCGCGGTGGCGCCAGTCCATGCCAGCTCTCCTCAACGTCATTGTTGGGCGTATGAAACGCACGTGGCCGTGCGCCTGTCCATCCGGGTAGTGCTACGGGAAGACCGCCTTGCTTGTGAATGCTTTCACGAAGCCTGGCGATGTCAAGGGCCTTGACGCTCCCAATTCGGCTCGTGACCGAATTCACGGGTGCTTGCCCCCAGTAGTCATACCAGGGCAACCGCCCATTACGCCAGACTTTGTCATGCATTGGTTGCACTCGGTCATCAGACTTTCGGGCAACCGGTCTTCGACGTTCGCACACAATCTCTGGCGCCGCATGTGCACGCCAAAGCCTGCTGCTGGGTGCTGCTGATGGTGCCGGACCACTCAGACTCGGGTGGCGCCGTGATAGTGCTGTCTTACCAAGCTGTCCTACAGAACGACGCGCACCGCGTTCGGATGGGACTCGAACGTGACCTCGTCGGACTCGCCAACATAGTCGCCGTCCAGCTGCAACGCCAGGGGTCTACGTGAGATCACCATGAAACTCTCCTGATCGCGCAGCCGATAGGTGGCCCGACCACCGGGTTTACGGTGCATAAGCAGCAGTTGCGCGGCCGCCACCGCGGTTTCGCTGGGATGCAGGCCACGCATAGCGAACAGGTCGAGGCCGGCGTCGAAGGACGCGGTGTCGGTGAAAGTCACCGGGTGACGGCCGAAATACGTCCACGGCACGGTGTTCTGGACGACGACCATCGAGAGCCCGTCGACGACGGTGCCACCCGGCCGGCGCAGTCGGATCATCGGCTCGGAGCGGTCGGTGCCGCTCAGGTACTGCGCGAACGTTGATCGGACGTACAGGGCGACGGTCGCGGTCCGGCCGCGTACCCGGGCCCGCTCGACTCGGCGAATGATCTCCGCGTCCAACCCGAGGCCGGCGCAGAACGTGAACCATCGGTCGTTCGCCTTGCCCAGTCCGATCGACCGGGTCCGTCGCTCGCGCAGTGCCTCCAACAGCACCGAGGTGGCTTCGATCGCGTCGTTCGGCAGGCCGAGCGCGCGCGCGCGAAGACGTTCGCCGACCCGCCGGGCACCACCGCGAGCGCTGGCACCTTGTCCGAGACGCCGTCCGCGAGCATCCCGTTGACCAGCTCGTTGACCGTACCGTCGCCACCGAGCGCGACGATCACCTCGACGCCGTCCAACCGGGCCTGCCGGGCCAGCTCCGCGGCATGCCCGCGGCGATGGGTGGTGGCCACCTCCAGGTCGACCTCGGAGCGCAGCGCGTGGATCAGCACGTCCCGGGTGCCAGACGTCGTGGACGTCGCACCTGGATTTGTCACCAGCAGCGCGCGCACACGCCAATTTTACCCGCCGGTAGGCTTGACGCCGTGGTCGAACCGGAAAACGGGCAGGTGGGACGGGTCACTTTCAAGGGCCTGCCCGCAACGCTTCTCGCCGTGATATGTCTGCTCTGGCTGGAGGCCGTCGCTGTCGCGGTCCTCGCCGTCGTCCAGATCGTCAACACGTTCACCCAGGTGGCCCAGACCTTCACCGGCGCGATCGCCGAGGATGCACTGCTGCTCGCGATCGCCGGCCTCTTCGGTTGGCTCGGCTGGCTCCTACTCAACCGCCGGGCCGGCGCCCGCAACCCGTCGGTCGCGATGCACCTGCTCGCCCTCGCGATCGGTTATTTCATGGCCAAGGGCGGACTGGTTGCGGCCGGAGCGATCGTGCTCGCGGTGTGCGTCGTCGCGATCGTGCTGCTCGTCCTTCCGTCGACGACGAGGGCCCTCGGGATCAAGTAGTTTCCGATCCTTCGACTTTGTGACACGTACGAGTCCATACCCGACACGCCGGGTGGGGCGCAAAATTGTCGTACGTTTCTGTTTTTCTTTCCCCCTCCCTTTGAACGGGCGGGGGGTGGGTTGAGAGGTAGACCTGAATTTTTTAGTTGAACATCGGTCCTCAAACCCGCCCCCCCCCCACCCGTCACTGGGTGGGGGTGATTTTTCGGGGTGGGTACGACAGTTTTGCGCCGCACCCGTCTTTTTGGCCGCGTCTTGTTGCGTCGGGCCTGACGTCGAGTGCGGGACAAAACCCCACACTCGACGTCGACTGCGGGATAAAGTCCCGCACTCGACGAAAATGCAGCCCCAGTCCACCGCGAGAGTGACGTTTTTGGGGTGGAAACAGCGGAAATTAGTCGGCGAGGCCGGCGCGGAGGCGGCTGAGGGTGCTGGTCAGCAGGCGGGACACGTGCATTTGGGAAATGCCGATCTCGGCGGCGATTTCGGACTGGGTCATGCCGCGGAAGAAGCGCAGGATGACGATTCGGCGCTCGCGTTCGGGCAGTTGGTCCAGGAGGGGGCGAAGGGCCTCGCGGCGCTCGACTTCCTCCAGTGCCTCGTCGGTTGTTCGCAGCGCTTCCAGCATCGCGGCGCTGTCGGGGGACGGGGAGGTGGTGACGGCGTCGAGGGAGACGGTCGAATACGCGTGGGAGCATTCCAGGCAGTCGAGCGCCTGTTCCTCGGTCAGGCCGGTGGCCGCGGACAGCTCGGCGACCGTGGGGGAGCGGCCGAGCTGCTGGAAGAGCTCGGTGCTCGCGCGGGCTATGGCGGCCTGCTGTTCCTGCAGGCGGCGGGGCACTCGGATGGCCGACGCGCGGTCTCGGAAATGCCGCTTGAGCTCGCCGATGATCGTCGGAGTGCCGAAGGTGGCGAATTCGAGGCCACGGGTCGGGTCGAACCGGTCGATCGCCTTGATGAGGCCGATGGTGGCGACCTGTACGAGGTCGGCTGGCGACTCGCCGCCGGTGCCGGAAGCGGCGGGTGAGGAAGTGGACGAGCGGCATGTGCCGATGGACGAGTTCGTCACGTACTCGGCGGTGCTCGGCGGAACCGGCGGCGGTGCTCAGCAGCGCGGCGAAAAGCGTGGCGGTGTCCTCGGCCGAACCGGAGACTCTCGACTCGCGCGCGGCGGGGCCGCGGCGGCACCGCCGACGGCGCGCCGGCGACAGTGCCGCCCATGACAGTGCCGCCACCGGCGATTGGCCGGCGGGTGTCGGTCGGCGAGGTGGTCCGAGGCACCGGTGAGGTCATCTGCGGTCCTGCCGGCGCTTGAGCAGCCGGATGCCGAGCTGGCCGTCGGCCAGCGTCGAGTCGACGTCGCCGGCCAGCGCGGAAAGCACCATCCAGGCGAAGGTGTCGCGGCTGGGCGTACGCGCCGCCGTGCTCGCCACCGAGACCTGCACGCCAATCGCCTCGGCGGACAGCTCGAAGATGCACACGAGATCGCTGCCGGGCCGGGCTTCGGGCAGCAACATCGCGCAGGCCTCGTCGACGGCGATGCGCAGGTCCTCGATGTCGTCGAGGGGGTGAAGTCGAGCCGGGCCGCGAGGCCGGCGGTGGCGGTCCGCAGGACCGACAGATACGCGCCTGAGGCGGGCAGCCGGAGCGCCACTGTGTCGGTGCCGCCGGTCTCCGGGGCGTTCCTGCCGATCGGGTCGTCGCCAGCCGGCAGCCCGTTCGCACGCTCTTGCCCCGCGGTGGAGTCGCCGCTGGTGGGATTGTCGGGAGCCGACACGCCGCCAGGTCCGCCTTTCTGCGCTGGGATGCCGCCGTAGCCAGGTGCCACGCTCGCACGGTCCCAGGACGGTCCGGTCGTCGGGTCGTCGGCCGGCGTGTCCACAGTGTGACCACTGGGCATCTGGCTCACCGGCCGCACGTCGGGTCGGAAGGTGGCGGCATCACAGCGGAGAGCGTAGTGGTCACACTGCCGTCCGTCAGCTTCTCGGCCATACTCCTGCAAAAGCCACAGGGTGTGATAAGAGTGGTCAAATCGCTGACCAGATAGCCGGGCGCGACCCGCCAGATCGGTGCTGTCTTCATGGCCACGTCCTCACCCGTTCGTCGCCTGAAGGTTCCAGTGTCGCAAAACCGGTCGACCATGCTCCCGGCCCAGTACGCAGACCGCCGCGGTGCCCAGCGCCAACAGGCCGCCACCGGTCGGGTCCAGCCCGACCCACCGAGCGCCCAGAACGCGCAGCAGGTGGCCGTGCGCGACCAGTACGGCAGTGCCGCCGGCCGCCCCGACGCGGGACAGCACCGCATCGGCCCGCTCGCCGACCTGGGCGGGAGTTTCCCCGCCCGGCAGCGGATGAGTCCAGACCGTGAAGCCGGGGACCGTACGGGAGATCTCCGGGGTCGTCATGCCCTCGTACGCGCCGTAATCCATCTCCGCGAGGTCCGGATCGACCCCGGTGACCGACAGGCCGGCCAGCTCGGCCGTGCGGCGGGCCCGCTCCATCGGGCTGGACAGCACGATGGACGCAGTGGTGTCGCCCAGCAGCTCTGCGAGCAGCGGGCGCAGCGCCTTGGCCTGCTGTTCGCCGACGGCGGTCAGCGGCACATCCGTACGCCCGGTGTGCCGGCCGGCGGCGGCCCATTCGGTCTGGCCGTGCCGGATCAGCAGCACCTGCTCACTCTGGCTCACCTGCGGAACCTACCCCCGAAAACGGTGCACCCGACCCACCGGGTGGTGGATCGGGTGCGGGTCTTACGGCCGGTCAGGCCTTCTTGGTCTCGGCGAAGATCTCGGCGATCTGGTCGATCTTCTCCAGCAGTTGGTCGGCCACCTTGGCGTCAAGGGCACCCTTGGTGCCGGTCGCGCCGGCCAGCTTGGTGGCCTCGTTGAACAGGGTGTGCAGCTGCGGATACTTCTCGAAGTGTGGCGCCTTGAAGTAGTCCGTCCAGAGCACCCACAGGTGGTGCTTGACGAGCTCGGAGCGCTGCTCCTTGATCACGATGGCGCGAGTCCGGAAGTCCGGGTCGTCGTTGCCCTCGACCTTGGCGATGATCGCCTTGATCGACTCGGCCTCGATCCGGGCCTGCGCCGGGTCGTAGACGCCACAGGGCAGGTCG
This sequence comes from Fodinicola feengrottensis, assembly GCF_010993775.1. Taxonomy (GTDB): domain Bacteria; phylum Actinomycetota; class Actinomycetes; order Mycobacteriales; family HKI-0501; genus Fodinicola; species Fodinicola feengrottensis. Next base: position 39,142 of record NZ_WOTO01000058.1, read on the forward strand.
CAGTGCGCCGATGCCGTCGTGCTCGGGGTAAACCAGCGGGACAACCGCATTACTAGCCCTCCAGTAAAGGCTCACGAGTAGGCAGCGGAAATGCTGCAATAGGTTCTTCAAAACGACCCTACTCCGGTCTGAATGCAGACGCAGACCCGGAAGGATTAAGGAAAATTCCTCGTAGGAGCATCTCATTTGTTATTGCAATTAATTCGCATTAAAGGGCCGTCGATGGTCCCTACGCTGCGGAACGGCGATGCGGTGGTAGTACGTCGTGGCGGCCGAATCCGGGTCGGCGACGTGGTGATCGGCCGCTTCGACGAGGTGCCCGGCCTGGTGGTGAAACGAGCCGTACGAGCCGTCGGCGACCGCTGGTGGCTGGAATCCGACAACGATTCGTCACCGACGACTCCCGGCGCCATGGACCGGCTGTCGTCGACGACGGCCGGGTGTTGCTGCGATATCTGCCCTTTCGTACGCTCGGCCGGCTCCGCCCGTCACCCCGCTAACGGTCGCGGTGTGATGGTGGGGCGGGCGGTGTGAAATCGCGCACCTGGTTCGGTTCCGTGGACCGTACGAGCGGGTCGCTGTGCGAGACTGGACACAGCACCTCGGGTGACCCCCGGGCAGCAGGTGGAGATGGCGCCGTACTGCGCCGATCGCCCCGCCGCAAGCCCAACCGCCGCGCATCGCCATCGCATGCGCCTCCCGCACCAGGTAACCCCAGACGGCTGTCGCGGCGTGTCCTGTCCTGCAAGCAGCAGACCCCCGAGGAGTTCCGATGGTGGCCGAGCCACTCACCGAACCGCTGGCCGACGCGGCCAGCCTGGACGACGACCCGATTTTCGCGCTGCACCGCGGCGGCAAGATGGCCGTCACACTGACCGCGCCGCTGGTCGACCGCGACGACCTCTCGATGGCGTACACCCCAGGTGTCGCCCAGGTCTGCCGGGCGATCGCCGCCGATCCAGAGCTCTACGACTCGTACACCTGGGCCACCCGCGCGGTCGCCGTGGTCACCGACGGCACCGCGGTGCTGGGCCTGGGCGACATCGGGCCCAAGGCCGCGATGCCGGTGATGGAAGGCAAAGCCGTGCTGTTCAAGCGGTTCGGTGGTGTCGACGCGGTGCCGCTATGCCTGGGTACGAGTGATCCGGACGAGATCGTCGCGGCCGTGAAGGCGGTCGCGCCGTCCTTCGGCGGAATCAACCTGGAGGACATCAGCGCGCCGCGATGCTTTGACATCGAGGAGCGGCTGACCGCGGAGCTGGACATCCCGGTCTTCCACGACGACCAGCACGGCACCGCGATCGTGGTGCTGGCCGCGCTGCGTGGCGCGTCCCGGCTCACCAGTCGGCCGCTGGAGAGCCTGCGGATCGTGGTTTCCGGAGCCGGCGCGGCCGGGATCGCGGTGGCCCGGATCCTGCTGTCCGCCGGCGCGCGCGACATCGTGGTGACCGACTCCAAGGGGATCCTGAGCACGGACCGTACGGACATGAACCCGGTGAAGGCGGCGCTGGCCGAGGACACCAACCCGAACGGCCTGACCGGGCTGCTCGCCGACGCGCTGGTTGGCGCCGACGTTTTCCTCGGCCTGTCCGGCGGCATCGTGCCCGAGACCGACGTGGCCCGGATGGCTTCGGGCGCCTTCATCTTCGCGATGGCCAACCCGGACCCGGAGATCCCGCCGACGGTGGCGGCCCGTTATGCGAGTGTCGTCGCGACCGGCCGCAGCGACTACCCGAACCAGATCAACAACGTGCTGGCCTTCCCCGGCGTCTTTCGCGGCGCGCTGGCCTGCCGGGCCTGCCGGATCACCGCCGGAATGAAACTCGCCGCCGCCGACGCGCTCGCCAACCTGGTCGCCGACGACCTGCGCCCGGACTACATCATTCCGTCCGTCTTCGACGACCGGGTCGCACCGGCGGTCGCCGCCGCGGTCGCTCGGGCCGCCCGCTCCGAAGGCGTCGCCCGCTCGTAGCTCCGCCACCCCTGCTGTTGTCGCAATCGGAATCCGGTTGTCACAACAGCAGGGCTCTGAGCTGCGTAGATGCCCTGGGCTGTGACAGTCGGACATCCCGTCGATATGTCCGATTGTGACTTTCTTGCCCGCCACCGACGGGTAACTGGGCAACAAAGTCACAATCGGACACGCGCTGCTCGGCTGAGAGGTGCGGAGCGCGCGCTTACACGCGCGCGTTTGCGTACGTAACGAAAACCCGCCACCCACCCCCCACCCTTCTGAAAGGGCGGGGGCTCAAAGTTTCACCCGGGTACGACAGTTTCGCGCCCCACCCGGCGTGTTGGGGCTTCGACACCGTCGTCGCCGTCCACGGTGAACTCGACGTTTTCGCCCGGTCACTCGCCGCCGAAAGGCGGGCCGAGCACCGCCGCTGAACATCCGACTTTGCCGGGCCCTGGTCGTCGGCGGGGATTGTGATGTTTCTGGTACGGCGATTGCCGGGTTACCGGGGTGCACGTAGGGTCCTGAGCCATGCTTGCCGCCTACGCTGCCCGAATTGACGCCGAGAATCCGTTGTCCGGCCTGGAGGTCGGCGAGATCGACGATCCGAAGCCGCCGGCCGATGACTGGGTGGTCGTGGACGTACGGGCGACTGCCCTGAATCATCACGATCTCTGGTCGCTGCGGGGCGTGGGGCTCAGCCAGGAGCAGTTGCCGATGATCCTGGGCTGCGACGCCGCCGGGCTGGACCCGGAGGGCAACGAGGTTGTCGTACATGCCGTTATCGGCGACAAGGATGCCGGTGGGGGCGACGAGACTTTTGACCCGAAGCGGAACCTGCTGTCCGAGCGCTACCCGGGCACGATCGCGGAAAAGGTGGCGGTGCCGCGGCGGAACCTGGTGGCCAAGCCCGCCGAGTTGAGTTTCAGCGAGGCCGCGTGCCTGCCGACGGCCTGGCTCACGGCGTACCGGATGCTCACCACCCGCGGACAGCTGCCCGCGGGCGGCGCCGTCCTCGTCCAGGGTGCTGGCGGTGGGGTGGCGTCGGCGGCGATCGCGCTGGCCAAGGCGCTCGGGGCGACGGTGTACGCGACGAGCCGCGACGAGGCCAAGCTGGCGCGCGCGGAGGCACTCGGGGCGACCGCGGTGGACAGCGGCGGCCGGCTCCCCGAGCGGGTCGACCTCGTGGTGGAGACGGTCGGGAAGGCCACCCTGAGCCACTCGATCAAGTCCCTGAAACCGGGCGGCCGGTGTGTGATCGCCGGCTCGACCAGCGGCCACCTGACCGAGGTCGACCTCCGGCAGGTCTTCTTCCGGCAGCTTTCGCTGGTTGGCTCGACCATGGGCACCCGGGACGAGCTGGAGGCGCTGCTGCGGTTGCTGGTGGACACCGGCGTACGCCCGATCGTCGACTCGACTTTCGCGCTCGCGGACGGGCGGGCCGCGTTCGAGCGGCTGGCGACCGGCGAAGTATTCGGAAAAATCCTATTAACTACGAGCTGACCTGCGCGGATTCGTGAATTTCGAGTGATCTGGACCGCTTAACATAGCTACCCGACCGCGCGTCCGGGTCCTGTTATGGCACGATGGCCGCGACAAACCGCGTGACACGGGGGTGACACTCGGCAGCCGACCGAGTGGTTACCGCTGCGTTGTAGGGCCTTGTCCTGTTATTCTGCATCCCGCTGAAAGGGGCAAGATGCGCATTATGACCATTTCCAGGAAGAATCGTCGACGCTACGCCGGCGCTGGCTTGGTGGTGTCCGGCCTGGTGCTCGCGGCGGTGGCGTTCACCGGCTCGCCAGCCGGTGCGGCTGACTCCGGTACGTCGAACGTGCAGGTCGCCAACGCGCCTGCCGTTGCCAACGAGAAAAGCGGCATCGTCGACGGCCTGGTGACGGTCGGTAGCGGCACCGACCAGGGGTCGTCCGACCAGGGCGGCACGTCCGGTACGAGTTCGTCGTCCACCGGCACGACGTCCGGTACGAGTTCGTCGTCCACCGGCACGGACCAGACCAGCTCGTCGACGAACACCAGCACCACCAACTCGAGCACCACCAACGGCACCACCGACACCCCGGTGACCACGAACACGAGCACTGACCAGTCCTCGACTGACCAGGGCACCACGACCAACAGCACCACGAACACCAGCACCACCAACTCGAGCACCACGAACTCCAGCACGACGAACAGCAGCACCACCAACTCGAGCACGACGAACTCGAGCACCACGAACAGCAGCACGACGAACTCCAGCACCACCAACGGCTCGACGACCGGCACCACGGGTACGAGTGGCACCAGCTCCACCGGTGGCACCCCGGCCGGCACCACGAGCGAGAACGAGGCGCCGACCAACCAGCAGTCGGCATCGGGCACGCTGCCGGTCACCGGCTCGCCGGTAACCTCCATGCTGTGGCTGTCCGCTCTGATCCTTGGCCTCGGTGGCCTGTTCCTGCTGCTCGGCCGCCGGCCGCAGCTGGCGATGACGGGTCCGCTGGTGTCGCTGATCAAGCCGGTCTCGCTGGTGAAGCGGTCGAACAAGAAGTGACGGCAGCGGGGCACAGGTGCTGATGCCTGATCCCGCCGCGACGAACAAAGCGAGTGCGGCCCGGGCCTGGGTCAAGGACTTCCAGGCCCGGGCCGAACGCACTCCGCTGGGGCAGGGCGTGATCAGCGCCCTGGTCATCTTCGTCGTGCTGGTCGGGATCGTCTGGAACCTGCCGGATTCGCCGATCCGGGCGATCGTGGTCGCCAATCTGCAACCGGTCGCCAACGTCGCCGGGCTCGACCAGAACTGGGGCGTCTTCGCGCCGAACCCGCCCCGCCAGCTGACGTATCTCACGGTCGCGGTGACGACCAGGAGCGGTCGGGAGCTGACCTGGCGGCGACCCGCCTCCGACCCGGTGATCCGGCACTACTGGGTCTATCGCTGGCGAAAGCTCGACGAGAACCTGGCCCGTACGGACAGCATCCGCAAGCCGTTCGCCCAATGGGTGGCCGGCCAGCTCACCACCGCCGCCGACCCGCCGGCCAGGGTGAAGATCACCGCCCGGTTGGTCCCGCTGCTGGTGCCGCCCGGTGGCGGCAAAATCGGCCCGGCGCAGGACTTGGTCCTTTATGACGAGGTGTTCAACCAGAAATGAGCGGGCTTGTGGCGGCGGTACGCGACCGGGTGAGTCATGCCGGTTCGGCGGCGATGGCTGGCTGGGTCGGCTTCTGGTTCCGGCCGCAGTCGGCGTATCCACTCGGCGTGGTCCGGATTTTCTTCGGAGTCATCACGTTTTTTTTTGTGGGCGCTGACCCTTCTTCCTGAGCTGGGGCCACTGCTGGGACCGCACGGCGTGCTGGCCCAGCCGGACCGTGGTGGCCCGCTCGCCTGGAGCGTGTTGTCGGTTTTCAACACCGACACCGCGGTCATTCTGGTCTGGGGGGCGGTGCTGCTGATCGCCGCCGCCGCGCTCACGCTGGGCTGGCACAGCCGGCTCGCCGCGCTCATCGTTTTCATCGCGATCATGTCGATCGAGCGCCGGCAGCCGTGGATTTTCAACGCCGGCGACGGAATGATGCGGATCGAGTCGCTTTTCCTCCTGCTGGCCCCGTCCGGCGCCGCCCTGTCGCTCGATCAGCGTCGTACCACCGGGAGTTTCTTCAACGCACAGGAAAGAGCGCCCTGGGCGCTGCGGCTTTTCCAGATCCAGCTGTCGATTGTCTATTTGGCGACCGTGTGGGACAAAGTCCGCGGCGACACCTGGAACGCCGGTACGGCGGTGTCGTATTCGCTGCGCATCGTCGACCTGCAGAACTTCGTCGTGCCAGACTGGCTGACGCTGAACGCCCCGCTGATGAACCTGGCCGCCTGGGGCACTCTGTTGGTCGAGCTGTCCCTCGGCCTTTTCGTGTGGAGCCGGCGCGCCAGGCCCTGGGTGCTGACGGCCGGAGTCATTCTGCACATCTCCATTCTGGTCACCATCGCGGTTGGCTTTTTTCTCCTTCGCCGTTTTCGTGCTCTACCTGTCTTTCCTCTCGCCCGAATCGGCTGGCCGGCTGGCTGATTTCGTCCGCCGTAAACTGCGACGGCGCTCGCCGCCATCGGAGCCGGCCGCTGCGGCCGTCGCGGAACCGGTCGCCGAGTCCGTCCCGAACACCAGATAGTTCGTCTCGCGAATTATAGGGTGTTAATCTGGCCGGGTGAGTAAGCAAGGTGAGAGCCAGATCGGGATGGTGGCCGCGCTGGTGCGGTCGTCGTTCCTGGTGAATGCCGTGTATGCCGAGTCGGGTCGAGAGCACGGCCTCACCCCGCAGCAGGGGCAGTTGCTGTGTGTGCTGATGGCGCAGCCGTATGGCATGACCGAGCTGGGCTCGATGCTGGGGCTGGCCAAGTCGAGCCTGACGGGCCTGGTGGACCGTACCGAGCGCAACGGCTTTGCCGGCGCGAGTCGGACCCGAAGGACACGCGTGCGGTGCGGGTGGCGCTGACCCGGAAAGGCAGCAGGCTCGCGGAAGAGTTCTATGCCGAAACCTGCCGTCGGATCGACAAGCTGCCGGCCGCACTCAGCGACGCCGAGCGTGACACCCTCGCCGGCCTCCTTGGCCGCGTCGTGCTGGACAACAGGGTTCCGATGGTCTTCATGGAACTGGACGAAGGAGCACCTGCCGCTCGCGAGCACTGAGACCTGACGGTGTGTCCCGCGACACAACGGATTGAGTTCGTAGTACGAACTATTATAGTTCGCGCTACGAACTCAATTTTCTGCCCGTGGGAGTGACGTCAAATGGAAGGCAAGGCATTGTCTGTACGAGAGGTCGTCTTTGGCTTCGGTGCGCACAGCACCGTCGACGACGGGCCGGAGTTGCTGCGGATGGCTCGGCAGGCCGACCGTGACGGGCTCGACCTCGTCTCGCTGTCGGACCATCCGTACCTCGGTGAGCGCCTGGACGCGTACGCCGCACTCGGATTCATCCTTGGTCGCACGCAACACATTTCGGGCCTGGCAAACGTGACCAACCTGCCCACCCGGCCCGCTCCCATGCTGGCGCGTACGGTGACGTCGCTGTCGGCGCTCTCCGGCGGTCGCATCGTGCTCGGCATGGGCGCGGGTGGACTCTGGGACCGGATCGCCGACCTGGGCGTGCCTCGGCTGTCGCCGGACGACGCTGTGCGCGCCTTCGAGGAAGCGATCATCCTGGTCAAGATGCTCTCCGGTGGCGGCGCGCGCGGTCACCTACCACGGCCACCACTACCAGGTGGACCAGATCGAGCCTGCTCCGGTGGCCGCGCTCCCCGCGTGGACCGGATCGGTGGGCCCGAAATCCCTGGCCGCCACCGGCCGGGTGGCCGACGGCTGGCTCCCCGGCCACGCGGCGGACTGGCTCAGCGAGCGATACCGGAGTTCGCGGCCGATCATCGACGAAGCGGCCGCCGCTGCGGGGCCGCGACCCGCGCGAGGTTCGTACCGTCTTCAACTTCCCAGGGCGCATCACCGATCAGCCGCTGGCCGCCACCCGCGACCACGACGGCCGCTGGATCGGCGGCTCCACCAGCCAGTGGATCGAGGAACTGACCGGAGCCGTGCTGGACCACGACGCCTCGGGCTTCATCCTCTTCTCGCCCAGTGGCGGCACCCAGGACGCCGTCTCCCTCGGCCGCTGGGCCACCGAGATCGTCCCGGCCGTACGCGAAGCGATCGCAACGGAAAACGGCCGCAACTAACGGTGCGTGCGAGTAAGAGCCGGTCAGTCCTCGTCTTCGTCGTCGAGGCGGGCGAGCCACGTTGCGAGGCGCTCGACCGGGACCTCGAATTCCGGGTTCAGGTCGACGAAGTCGCGCAGGCGATCGGCGAGCCAGGCCAGCGACACGGTTTCCTCGCCGCGCCGCTGGTCGAGCTCCTCGATGCCCTTGTCGGTGAAATACATCAGGTGGACTGGCTCCCGGTGAGCGCCGCCGCGATCAGGTCGGCTGCTGCTGCTTCGCGTGGATCTTGCTGGAACCGGACGCCGGCGCGGCCGCGGACTTGCGGGACACCCGGCGAAGACGTACGCCTTCCAGGTGCTCCAACAGGTTCAGCGCGATGAACGACCAAGCGCCCTGGTTCGCCGGCTCCTCCTGCACCCACACGTGGTCGACGGCGTTCGGGTAGTGCGCGAGCGCGGCCCGGACCTCGTCGATCGGCAGCGGGTGCAGCTGCTCGACCCGCAGGATCGCGGTGTCGGTCAGGTCCTGCTCGGCGCGAGCGGCGGCCAGGTCGTAATAAACCTTGCCGGAGCAGAAAAGTACGCGCTTGACCGAACCCGGGTGCAATGCCTTGCCGTTCACGCCGGCGTCGTCGATGACCGGCTGGAACGTGCCGGTGGTGAAGTCGGCGACCTGGCTGACCGCCGCCTTGTGCCGCAGCAGCGACTTGGGCGTGAAGACCACCATCGGCTTGTGCAGGGGGGTCAGCGCCTGCCGGCGCAGCGCGTGGAAGTAGTTCGCCGGGGTCGTGCAGTTCACGATCGTCATGTTGTCTTCGGCGCAGAGCTGCAAATACCGCTCGATCCGACCGGAGCTGTGGTCCGGGCCCTGGCCTTCGAGGCCGTGCGGCAGCAGCAGTACGACGCCGGACGTCTGGCCCCACTTGGCCTCACCGGACGAGATGAACTCGTCCAGGACCGACTGGGCGCCGTCGGCGAAGTCACCGAACTGGGCTTCCCACAGCACCAGGGCGTCCTTGTTGGCGACCGAATATCCGTACTCGAAGCCCATCGCCGCATACTCGCTCAACAGTGAGTCGTAGACGAAGAATCGGGCCTGGTCCTCGGAGAGATTGGTGAGCGGCGTGAATTCCTTGCCGTTCAACCGATCCACCAGCACCGAATGCCGCTGGACGAAGGTGCCGCGGCGCGCGAGTCCTGGCCGGCCAGCCGTACCGGCACGCACGTCTTCCAGCAGCAACGAACCGAAAGCGAGCAGCTCGCCGTACGCCCAGTCGATGTTGCCGTCGCGGGACATCTCGGCCCGCTTGGCCAGCAACTGCGCGATCCGCTTGTGCGGAGTGAAACCGGCGGGCAGGTTCAGGTGCGCCTCGCCGATCTGCCGCAGGACCTCCGCGGTGGTCGCGGTCTTGACCCGTTCCGGCCGGTTGGATACCGGCTCGGGGTACTGGTCGGTGCTGGGCGGCGCGGAATCCTTGGTGGCGCGGAAAACCCGCTCCATCTGCTCGCCGTAGTCCTTCAGTGCCGCCTCGGCGTCGGCCAGCGAGATGTCGCCGCGACCGATCAGCGCCTCGGTGTAGAGCTTACGGACACTGCGCTTGGCGTCGATGATGTCGTACATCAGCGGCTGGGTCATCGAGGGGTCGTCGCCCTCGTTGTGCCCGCGCCGGCGATAGCAGACCAGGTCGACCACCACGTCTTTGTTGAAAGCCTGGCGATAGTCGTAGGCGAGTTTGGCCACTCGTACGACCGACTCCGGGTCGTCGCCGTTCACGTGGAAGATCGGCGCCTGGATCATCCGGGCGACATCGGTGCAGTAGAACGAAGAACGCGAATACTCCGGTGCGGTGGTGAAACCGACCTGGTTGTTCACGATGATGTGCACGGTGCCACCGGTGCGGTAGCCACGCAGCTGGGACAGGTTCAGCGTCTCGGCGACCACACCTTGACCGGCGAAAGCCGAGTCGCCATGCACCAGCACGGGCAGCACGGTGTAGCCCTCGAGCCGTTTGTCGATCAGGTCCTGCTTGGCGCGTACGACACCCTCCAGCACCGGGTCGACGGTTTCCAGGTGGCTCGGGTTGGCGACCACCGAGACCTTCGAGGTCTTCGACCCGTCCGGCGTGGTGAACTTGCCTTCCGCGCCCAGGTGGTATTTCACGTCACCGGAGCCGTGCGCCGAGCCGGGGTCGATGTTTCCTTCGAACTCCCCGAAAATCTTCTCGTACGGTTTGCCGATGATGTTGGCGAGCACGTTCAGCCGACCGCGGTGCGCCATCCCGATGACGACCTCGTCCATGTCGTCCTCGGTGGCGGCCTGCAGCACCTCGTCCAGCAGCGCGATGACACTTTCGCCGCCTTCGAGGGAAAACCGGCGCTGGCCGACGAACTTGGTCTGCAGGAAGGTCTCAAAGGCCTCGGCGGCGTTCAGCCGGCCCAGGATGTGCTTCTGCTTCTCGTTGTCCGGCTTGTCGTTGTGAACCTCGACATGCTCCTGGATCCAGCGCCGCTCCTCCGGGTCCTGGATGTGCATGTATTCCACGCCGACCCGGCGGCAGTACGAGTTGCGCAGCACCCCGAGGATGTCCCGCAGCTTCATCACCTGCTGGCCGGAGAAACCGCCGACCGGGAACTCCCGGTCCAGGTCCCACAGGGTCAGCCCGTGCTGCAGGATGTCCAGGTCAGGGTGCTTGCGGACGTGGTATTCCAGCGGGTCGGTGTCGGCCATCAGGTGCCCACGCACCCGGTACGAGTGGATCAGCTCCAGCACGCGGGCGTTCTTGTCGATCTCGCCCTCGTGCCGGTGGCCCATGTCGCGGACCCAGCGGACCGGCTCGTACGGCAGCCGCAGGCTCGCGAAGATCTCGTCCCAGAAGCCGTCCTCGCCCAGGAGCAGCTGGTGGACCCGGCGCAGATACTCGCCCGACACCGCGCCCTGGATGATCCGATGGTCGTACGTGCTGGTGAGCGTGATGATCTTGGAGATCGCCCGGTCCGCCAGTGCCTCCACGGCCATTCCGGAGAACTCGGCCGGATACTCCATCGCGCCGACGCCGATGATCGTGCCCTGGCCGCTCATCAGCCGGGGGACCGAGTGCACGGTGCCGATGCCGCCCGGGTTGGTCAGGCTGATCGTCGTACCGGCGAAGTCCTCGGCGGTCAGCTTGTTGGTGCGGGCCTTGCGGATGATGTCCTCATATGCCTGCCAGAAACCGCGGAAATCCATCTCCTCGCAGTTCTTGACGGCGGCGACCACCAACGAGCGGGAGCCGTCCGCCTTCTTCTGGTCGATCGCGATGCCCAGGTTGATGTGCTTGGGCACGACCAGGGTCGGCTTGCCGTCGACCACGCCGTACGAGTTGTTCATCTGCGGGTAGTCGGCCAGCGCCTTGATCATCGCGTAGCCGATGATGTGGGTGAAGCTGGTCTTGCCGCCGCTGCCGCGGGCCAGGTGGTTGTTGATCACGATCCGGTTGTCGGCGATGATCTTGGCCGGCACCGCCCGGACGCTGGTCGCCGTCGGGATGGTCAGCGACAGGTCCATGTTGGCGACGATCTTGGCCGCCACGCCCCGCATCGGCTGCAGGTCGACGTCGTCCGTACGGACCGGCGGGGCCTGCGGTTTCGGCGCAGCCTGAGCCACCGGGGCAGCCTTGGCCGGCGCCGGCGTCACGGCCGGTGTTGGCGCTGGCTTGGTGGCGGTCTGCCCGTTCGGCGACGCCGGCTTGGCCGGCGCGCTGGGCGATCCGCCGGCCGCGTCACCGCGGATGGGCTTGTAGTCGGCAAAGAAATCATGCCAGGCCTCGTCCACCGTCGAGGGATCGCTGAGGTACTTCTCGTACATCTCCTCGACGATCCACTCGTTCGGTCCGAACGAGGTAAGGGAGGGGTCCGCGGAACTGCCTTCGGTCGACACGGCCGTTATTTCGCCTTCTTCCACTCACGACGAGCCTGCTGTGTCAAGGCTACGCGGTGCGTAACCCCGAGAGAAACCTGTCCGTACGCGCGTACTGGCTGTTCTGTCACACTTTGCCGCGCTGGGATGTCCGCATGGCCCCCATGCGTGGGTAGGGGGGCCATGCGGACATCGGCGGTCAGCCGTTGGCGAGGGCCTGCAGGCGGTCGTACGCGCCGTTGAACACGTCCTGGTCACCGGGGAAGGTGCCGTGGTCCGCGGACTGCCAGATCGTGTACGTGCCCCAGTGGTAGGGCATGGTGCCCGGCGAGCCGTTGTAGTTGGCCAGCCAGAGCGGGTTGGTGGCGGAGAAGTTGCCCTTGTTGGCGGTGCACTCGCTCCACCAGGCGGTGGCCGTGTAGATGACCGGATAGCGGGTCGTCTTGGCGTGGTATTCGTTGCTGAAGGCCTTGATCCACGACACCATGCTGGCTGTGCTGCTGAGGCCGTAGCAGTCGCCGCCGGAGTAGGGGTTCCACTCCATGTCGACCGCGCCTGGCAGGGTCTTGCCGTCCTTCGACCAGCCGCCGCCGTGCGCGACGAAGTAGTCGGCCTGGGCGGCGCCGCCGGACTTGTTCGGCAGCGCGAAGTGGTACGCGCCGCGAATCATGCCGACGGTGAACGAGCCGTTGTACTGCTGCGCGAAATACGGGTTGGTGTAGGTGGTGCTCTCGGTCGCCTTCGCGTATGCGAACTTCGCGCCGTTCTTCCACGCGGTCGCCCAGTTGACGTTTCCTTCGTACGAGGCGACATCCATGCCCTTGACGGATGCCGGCAAGCGGCTGGATGACGGTGGCTGAGCCGGTGCCGGCGAGACCGGAGCCCGCGTGGTCGGCGTCCGGATGGCTGATGCCAGTCGCGGCAGTTGCCGGTGCCGCGCTTGCCAAAAGTAGGCCCGCGGCGGCAAAGACCAGGCCGGCTACGGTCCGCAAGCCGCGGACCCGACCGGCCTGGAGCGCCGACGATGGGCACGATGAACCGAACATTTCAGGGCCTCCCTCAACTACCCGAAATATCAGGATTCGCGTCCGCGGCGCTGGTAACACTTTGCATCGGGCTTTGTCTTTTCGGAAGTCTTTTCCACCATTGCTGAACGGCATTCTGCGGGTTGTTCCTGATATCCCACGATAGAAAACGACACTTCGGGCGACCGATTCAGCTTGCTGATCGCATAGGGTCGGTCTAATGGGACACAGCGGCGCTTTGGATGGAGTTGTCGTCGCCGACTTCTCCCGCATTCTGGCCGGGCCGATGGCGACCGCCGCGCTGGGCGATCTGGGCGCCACGGTGGTGAAGGTCGAGCGGCCCGGCGGCGGTGACGACACCCGGAGTTGGGGTCCGCCCTGGACCGCGGACGGCGACGGCCACGTACTACCTGACCGCCAACCGCAACAAGCGCAGCGTCGCCCTCGACCTCACCGACCCGGCGGATCTGGAGCGGGCCGTCGCGCTGGCGTCGCGGGCGGACGTGCTGGTCGAGAATTTCCGACCGGGGGTCGCCGACCGTCTCGGACTGGGCTACGAGCGGCTGCGTACGGACAATCCTGGGCTCGTCTACGCCTCGGTGACTGGGTTCGGCAGCCGCCGCGGCGCTGGTGCGGACCTCGGTGGCTACGACTTCCTGATGCAGGCGGTCGGCGGTCTTATGAGCATCACCGGGTGGCCGGATGGCGAACCGACGAAGGTCGGCGTGGCGGTGGTCGACGTGCTCGCGAGCCTCAACCTGCAGGTCGGCATCCTCGCCGCGTTGCAGGCCCGGGAGCGGACCGGCGAAGGGCAGCGCGGGTCGAGGTCAGCCTGATGAACGCCGTCCTCGCGGGGTTGGTGAACCAGGCCTCCAGTTTCCTCAACGCCGGTGTGCTGCCGGGCCGGTTGGGCAACGAACACCCGAGCATCGTGCCTTACCAGACCCTGCGCGCGGCCGACCGCCCACTTGCCGTGGCGGTTGGCAACGACGCCCAGTTTTCCAAGCTCTGTCAGGTGATCGGCGCGCCGGAGCTGGGCCGCGACGTACGTTATGCCGGCAACGGCGGTCGTACGGCCCATCGCGCCGAGCTGACCGCGGCGCTGGAAGCCCGCGCTCGGCCGCCGCCCAGCCGCGGAATGGGGGTGTCGCTGCTGGGCGCCGCGGGGCTGCCGGCCGGCGTGGTCAACGACGTGGCGGAAGCCTTCGCGTACGCGGAAAAGCTCGGCTGCGAGCCGATCGTCGAACTGGCTCGGGAAGACGGCACTGTCGTACGCCAGCCGGCAAATCCAGTGCGACTGTCGGCGACGCCGTGGGGCGTATCGGCTGCCACCGCCAAGGCTCGACGAACACGCGGACTGGTTTGACAACTGGATGTCTGACGAAGGGGAACGGTGACCATGCCGAATCGGCAGTGGTGGCAGGATGCGGTGCTCTATCAGGTATATCTGCGTTCCTTCGCGGACTCCAACGGCGACGGCATCGGCGACCTGGGCGGACTGCGGTCCAGGCTGAGCCATTTGGTGGACCTCGGGGTGGACGGATTGTGGCTGAATCCGTGCTATCCCTCGCCGCAGCACGACCACGGCTACGACGTGAGCGACTACGTGAACATCGAGCCGGCGTACGGCGATCTGGACGCGCACGCACTTTTGCTTGATGAGGCTCACAAAGCCGGCCTGCGCGTACTCATGGACCTGGTGCCGAACCACTGCTCGACCAGCCACCCATGGTTCGTCGCCGCGCTGGCGGCCGGACCTGGCTCTCCCGAGCGGGCACGCTTTCTCTTTCGTGAAGGCAAAGGTGAGCTGCCACCCAACACCTGGGAGTCCTCTTTCGGTGGCCCCGCGTGGACCCGAGTGACCGAGGCGGACGGCCAGCCCGGCCAGTGGTATCTGAATCTTTTCGACTCCTCGCAGGCCGACTTCAACTGGCGTAACCCCGAGGTCGCCGAAATGTTCGATGGAGTCCTGCGATTCTGGTTCGACCGGGGCATCGACGGATTCCGGATCGACGTACCGGACTCGATGATCAAACATCAGGATTTCCTTGACCACGCCGGAAACCGGCGGGTCAACCCGTACACCCACGGGCAGCCCGAACTGCACGGCATCTACCGTCGCTGGCGGGCCATCTCGGACTCGTACGAGGCCAGCCGGCAGCTCAGTTTTGTCGGCGAGATCTGGACCGACGACATGGATGACCTGACCGCCAGTCTCGCTGACGACGAGCTGCACCAGTCGTTTTACTTCAACCTGCTGCTGCAACCCTGGGATGCCACCGCTTTCCAGCAGTCCATCGAAAAAGCCGCCGGCCCACTGACCGCCGGCCGCAGTTTGGCCTGGGTGCTGAACAACCACGACGTACAACGGACGCCGACCCGTTACGGTGGCGGCGAGCTGGGCCTGCGCCGAGCCCGGGCGGCGGCGCTGCTGATGCTCGCTTTGCCGGGCACCGCCTACCTTTACCAAGGTGAGGAGCTCGGCCTCCCGGAAGTCCTCGACCTCCCCGACGAAGCCCGCCAGGATCCCAAGTGGATTCGTACGGGTGGGGCTGACCTCGGCCGCGACGGCTGCCGCGTACCACTGCCCTGGACCGCCGACCCGCCAGCTTTTGGGTTCTCCACCTCCAAAACAACCTGGATGCCACAACCCGACTGGTTCGGCTCGTACGCCTGCGCTACCCAGACCAAAGCAGACTCGACCCTGGCGATTTACCGTTCTGCTTTGGCGTCCCGGAAGTCGACCTTTGAGGCTGGTGAGGTGCCGGAGTTTCTGTCGACCGGGCGCTCGGATGTGCTGGCTTTCCGTCGTGGTTACGGGCGTGTGTGTGTCACTGTTTTCGGCGACGACCCATATCCACTGCCGTCCGACTGGGGAAGAGTCGTCGCCGCCAGCGGCTCGGATCACTCGGCCGTTGTTCCCGCCGCTACGACGGTGTGGCTGACTCGCTGAGCTTGTTGTCTGACCTGGTGTCCGCAACGCCTCGTTACTTGCAGCAGGCGCGAGTAACGGGTCGTCGCGGCCACCAGTACCCTGACCGCATCCATTGCCGGCAGGATGTGAGGCTCGAAACTGTCGGCTGGGTTCGCAGAATTATTGGATGATCCACCACGGGGATTGGTCCGCACAAATGATGGACGGTTTCCCGAATTCATCCCACCGGCATATTACGACCCGAACGAAGACCTTGCGGAACACTTTTCGCCAGACCCAGTAAGCAGGCTCTCTTGGCCGCCGGGAAACACAAGTCCCGGCGGCCAAGAGTCCTACCCCCGATGCGATTTTCGGTCTGCCCGCGTCGCAACCGCAATACTCTGGCCGAGCCCGAGCCCCAAGCCAACCACTCTCACAACCGCAACAATCACCAGCCCTTTCAACCTCCAGCCGCGCTGTTGGGGTCGCGCGGCTGTTTGTTCCGGAATGTACTGGGAATCGCGGGCTCCCGTGAGCGGCACTGCGCTGGCATCGGTGACATTTGGCGACCAGATGCCCGGCTCAGGCGGGCCGCGGGAATGACCCAGGAAGACCCTGGCGGCTCGGGCCGGCTTGAGTTTGCGAACTCTTGGGGACATGGAGCGTGGTTGTACGCGGGTCCCGTACCGGCGTTGGCCGACGCGCGGTCTTTCAAGCCAAGCAGCCAGTGAGCGGTCGGTGTTCTGTTTGGTATGGGGAGACTACGTTGACCTCGATCTGAAGGCGACGCCCGCGCCCGGCCCAGTTGATTGCGGACTGGAAGACCATGCAGGACCTCCTCCGCGACGTTTTCCGGATGTGCGCAGGTCAGGGCTGATCGGCGACGGCGAACCCGAGGTAGGTCACATGCACCCGACTGCCGGGTGACAGCTCGAAGTCGACGATCGATGGGATCTGGGCGTCGCCGATCTTGCCTTGTCGGCGCGCCATTACCGCCCTCAGTAGGCTTCGCGGGTCCGTCGGCTTGAACTCGCAGATGTCGGCATTGCGCAGGCCGTGGTGCTCCAGCGCCACGATCAGTTCGGCGGGCTTGCGCAGGCGTGCCGCCGCGTACCGGCCGGGCGGCATGATCCGGGTCATCGGCACCGCCTGGAACGCGCCGAGGTAGACCAGCCGGGACAGCAGCGTCCGGGTGACCGTGTCATAGACGAGCACGCCGCCCGGACGAAGCGCCCGGGCCGCCTGGTCGAGCACCGGGCCCAGCTCCGAGGTGATCTCGAAGGTGTCCGCGTAGTACGCCAGGTCGAAGCGCTCGTCCGTGAGGCCGAGATCCTCCGCCGGAGCCGTCCGGTGGGTGATGCCCGCCTCGCCGTACGCCTGCCGCGCCATCGCCGTCGCGGCGTCGGACGGATCGATCGACCGCCAGGACGTCGAACCCGAGGTCGCGCAGCCCGGCGGCCACCAGACCGCGCCCGCTGCCGACCACCAGCGCCCGGCCGCCCGCAGCGGACTGCCCCGTCCTCGCCAGCACGCCTGCCACGTATTCCATGCGTACGCCCTGCAAGGCGACCGCCCGGACGTGCCGCCCGTCGATCGCCGCAACGGACGCCGAATCCAGCTCGATCAGCGGTGCCATAGTGCCCTCCTCGACAAGTTCCCTCAGGGAATCTATCAGAGCGAAGTTCCCTGAGGGAACTTCAGTTACAGTGCCCAAATGACGAGGACACCACTGGCAGGTGTGGCCTGCTCGATCGCCCGGGCCACCGACCTGTTCGGCGACGCCTGGACGGCGCTGATCATGCGCGATGTGCTGGCTGGTCTCACCCGCTTCGACGACCTTGCGTACGACCTGGGCATCTCCCGCAAGGTGCTGGCCGCCCGGCTGGCCCGGCTGGTCGCCGAACAGGTGTTTGGTCCGCGAGCGCTACCAGGAGCACCCGCCGCGCGAGCACTACCTGCCGACCGAGAAGGGCAAGGATCTCTATCCGGTCCTGCTTGCCCTGATGAACTGGGGAGACCGCTGGTATGCCGGCCAGGACGGCCCGCCAGCGGTGATCCGCCACCTGGGTTGCGCCCACGTCACGACCCCGGTGACCGGGTGCGGACACTGCGGCGAGCCGCTCACCCTGGACAACACGACGCAGCTTCCTGGTCCTGGCGGCCGCTCGGGCCCTGGAACGCGGATGCTCGGCCAGCTCATGACCTCACGCCGAAGCGATAACTAGGCGAGCCAGCTCGCGCCGGTCATGCCGACCTTTGTCGCGCCTGTCGCCGTTGCTCGCTCTGGCGGACGCGCGCACAGATGGTGCATTGTTTCGGTTTAGGTCGGCTGCCGCCCGAACTGATCAGGGACTATGACAACAACTTTGGTCTGGAGACAGCGATCTTCCGTTTGGACAGGGACGCGGAGTCGACGTACCCGCGGGGAATCGAAATGATCGACCTTGGCTCGGTCGTTGACCCTGTTTGCCAGAGGATGTCGTTGCGGGGGGCGCGGCGGGTTGCGTGCGAGGGCGCGGAGTTGATGCATCATACTGCTCGAAACGGCGGGTAAGAGTGCATCAAACTGAGTGAGGAAGTGGCGGAGAATGGTGCGGCATGAGCGGCTGACCACTCTGCTGGGGATGCTCGGGCAGCGGGAGCAGTTGGTCGTCGAGGATGTCGCGGAGGAGTTGGACGTGTCCGCGTCGACGATTCGGCGGGATCTGGACTACCTGGCTGAGCAGCAGTTGTTGACGCGTACGCGCGGTGGCGCGGTGGCGAACGATCTCGCGTACGATCTGCCGCTGCGCTATAAGACCGCGCGGAACGCGCCGGAGAAGCAGCGGATCAGTGCGGCGGCGGCCGCGTTGGCCGAGCCGGGGATGTCGGTTGGCCTCAACGGCGGTACGACGACGGCGAGCATCGCGCGCGCTCTGGCTCTGGCGATGCGGGCGGATCTGGGCACCCGCGGCGAGGCGCCGGGTCTGACCGTGGTGACGAATGCGCTCAACATCGCGCACGAGCTGGCCGTACGACCCAATATCAAGATCGTGGTGACCGGCGGGGTGGCGCGGCCGCAGTCGTTCGAGCTGAGTGGGCCGCTGGCGACCTGGGTGCTCAACGAGCTGACGCTCGATGTGCTGTTCCTGGGCGTCGACGCGTTCGATCCGGACAGTGGCGCGTTCGCCCACCATGAGGGTGAGGCGAGCATCAACCGGCTGATGGTGGACCGGGCGGGCGGCGCGGGTGGTCGCGGTTGCCGACGGGTCCAAGCTCGGCCGCCGCGCCTTCGGAGCCGGCCCACGGTACGGGCCTTCGAAGCCACGCTTGTCACACGGACAAACCGATGCGGAGCCGGCCCACGTACGGGCCTTCGAAGCCG
>NZ_WOTO01000006.1 GCF_010993775.1 Fodinicola feengrottensis
TCATCGGGCTTGGCATCGACATGTGGGCGGGGCTCACGCGGACTTAGATCCGCCGTTCTTGAAAGCTAGTACGGCAGCGACGAATAGACCGAACTGGACAGTGACAGGCCTATGGATAACAAGACCCCTATCGAACCCCCGCCGGACGCCGCCGAGGCATTGGCCCTCGCCGTCCCCGCCATTCCCCACCACACCGCCCGCAACCTGCGGATCGGCGCGATCGTGGCGATCCCGATCGGTGGCATCGCGCTCGCGGTGCTGTCCGTGGTGGGCCACCCGGTCGCCGGCCTGCTGGTGATGCTCGGGCTCGCCCTGGGCGCCCTCAACACCCACCTGACCCAGCGTGCGGTCGTGCAGTACGCCAAGGGCGGTGAGCTGGTCGCCAAGAAGCAGTTCATGGTCAGCGCGCTGACCCGGATCGGACTCATCACGGTGCTGGGCATCGGGCCGGTGCTGCTGCTGCGACCGGACGGTCTGGGCGTGATCTGTGGCCTCGCCGTCGTCTTCCAGGTCATCATGCTCATCGTCGCGTCCATGCCACTGATCAAGGAGTACCGGAGGGCATGATCACCACCCCCCTTGCGGCCGCTGGAGACGGTATCCAGGTCGGCCACCACATCCAGGCGACCATCGGTGGATGGACCTTCAACCTGGACACCATCTGGACCACGGTGCTGGCCGGCGCGATCGTGGTCGCGATGGGCCTGCTGATCGCCCGCAAGGCGACCGGCGGAGTGCCGTCCAAGCCACAGATCCTCTGGGAGACCGTGATCGGTCAGATCGAAGACCAGGTCGAGGAAAACGTCGGACTGAAGGTGGCGCCCTTCGTGGTGCCGCTCGCCGTCTCGATTTTCTTCTTCATCCTGATCTGCAACTGGCTGGAACTGTTGCCGACCCAGTGGAACGAGAATTTCCACCTGCTGCCGGCCCCGACGGCGGACGTGAACCTGACGTACGCGCTGGGCCTGTTCACCATCATCCTGATGCACGTGATGACGATCCGGCGCAAGGGTTTCGGCCGCTGGATCAAGGACACCGTCAAGGGGCACGCGGCGTTTTTGGCCCCAATCAACATCATCGAAGAGCTGGTGAAGCCGTTCACGCTGGCTTTGCGGTTGTTCGGCAACATTTTCGCCGGCGGCATCATGCTCAGCATCATCGCGCTGATTCCCTGGTGGGGCACCTGGCTGCCGAACATCGCCTGGAAGCTGTTCGACATGTTCATCGGTGTCCTGCAGGCGGTTATTTTCGCCCTGTTGACCATCCTCTACTTCGGATTCCAGATGGCCGAGGAGGAGCACTGACCGACCGCGGATACCCGTTTTCCCGTCAGTACTGGCAGTCCCCTTTGTTTTTTCGTTGCAGTGCAAGCAAATGCGAGAGGATCCAAAATGGCATCGATTGATCACGCGATCGCCGTCGCCGGCGCCCTGGTCGGCGGTGGCGTGGCCCTGGCTGGTGGCGCGATCGGCGCCGCGGTCGGTGACGGCCTGGCGGCAGCGCGACCATCTCCGGCATCGCCCGGCAGCCCGAGGCCCGCGGCCAGCTCTTCCCGATCCTGTTCCTGACCATCGGTCTGGTCGAGGCGATGTACTTCATCAACCTGGCCTTCATGATCGTCTTCGTGTACGTCGTAGCCAACGGCGTGGTCTGACCTAAGCGAGCGGAGGTAGTCCCATGGCTTTTCTTGCCGCACCAGTCACCTCGGTGCTGGCCGAGGAAGTGAACAACCCGATCCTTCCGAACGGGACCTTCTTCGTCGAGCTGATCGCCTTCATCATCATCCTGGTCATCCTGTGGAAGTACGTCGTGCCACCGCTGGCCAAGGCGATGAACGACCGGCAGGAGATGATCCGCAAGCAGGTCGAGCAGGCCAAGGAAACCGAGGAAAGCCTCGCCAAGGCCCAATCGAAGTACGAAGAGGCCATCGAGGAGGCTCGCGTCAACGCGGCCAAGATCCGCGACGACGCACGCGCCCAGGGCGCGCAGATCTCGAGGAGCTGCGGACCAAGGCGCAGGCCGAGTCGGACCGGATTGTGGAGCGCGGTCGCGAGCAGCTGTCGGCTGAGCGGGACGCACTCGTACGCGAGCTGCGCGACGACATCGGTCGTCTCTCGGTCGACCTGGCGGCCCGCATCGTCGGTGAGTCGCTGGCCGACGAGGCCCGCCAGAGTGGCACGATCGACCGCTTCCTGGCCCAGGTCGACACCGTCGACGGGCGGCTGCAGGCCGGTGCCAAGCTGCCGGCTGGGCAGAGCTGATGCGGGCAGCGAGCCGGGACGCCCTGGCGACCAGCCACGAGCGGCTCGAACAGCTGGTCGCCGACGCCGACGACGCCGTCACCGAGAGGGTGGCGGACGAACTCGGCGCGGTGGCCGACCTGCTCGCCGGTCAGGTCGGCCTGCGCCGTGCGCTGGCCGACTCGTCCCGTACCCACGAGGCCCGTGAAGGCCTGGTGAACGACCTGTTCGGCAGCCAGCTGGCCGAGCCCACGCTGAAGCTGCTGCGCGGGCTGGCCACTTCCCGGTGGTCCGCGCCGCACGACCTCATCGACGCCGCCGAGCTCGCCTCGGTGGAGGCCACCCTGGCCGCCGCCGAGCGGGCCGGCAAGCTGGCCGATGTCGAGGACGAGCTGTTCCGGTTCGCCCGGATCGCCGAGGCGAACAGCAAGCTGACCTCCGAGCTGGAGGACGGCATGCGGCCGGTCCGCAAGCGGATCGAGCTGGCCGAGGGCCTGCTGCGCGACAAGGTCGCGCCACAGACCCTCAAGCTGGTCGCCCGTGCGGTCACCGGCCTCGGTGGTCGGCCGTTCTCGGCCGGGCTGGATCGGCTGGTCGAACTGGCCGCCGAGCGGCGGAACCGGTCGGTCGCCCGAGTACGGGTGGCCACCGCGATGACCGACGAGCAGGAGAGCCGGCTGGCCGGTTCGCTGCGGCGGATCTACGGTCGGGACATCTCGGTGCTGGTCGAGATCGACGAGTCGATCATCGGCGGCGCGGTCGTGGCGGTCGGGGACGACCTCTACGACGGCAGCATTCTGCGGCGGATCACCGAGGCCCGCAACGGGCTCACCCGATAAAGCGCATTCCATCACCCGAGCGAGAAGATAGTAGAGGGAAACGATGGCCGAACTGACCATCTCGGCGGACGAGATCCGTGGGGCGATCGACCGGTACGTCTCGTCGTACGCGCCCGACGTCTCCCGCGAGGAAGTCGGCGTAGTAACCGACACCGGCGACGGCATTGCCCACATTGAGGGCCTGCCGTCCACCATGACCAACGAGCTGCTGGACTTCGGAAACGGCATCCGTGGCCTGGCCCTGAACCTTGAGCAGCGGCAGATCGGTGCCGTCATCCTCGGTGACTACAGCCACATCGAGGAGGGCCAGCAGGTCCGCCGTACCGGTGAGGTGCTGTCCGTTCCCGTCGGTGACGAGTTCCTGGGCCGGGTCGTCGACCCGCTGGGCGCCCCACTGGACGGCCGGGGCGAGATCGAGGCCCCGCGCCGCCGCCCGCTGGAGGTGCAGGCCCCGTCCGTCGTGCAGCGGCAGCCGGTGTCCGAGCCGCTGCAGACCGGCATCAAGGCGGTCGACACGATGACCCCGGTCGGCCGTGGTCAGCGCCAGCTGATCATCGGTGACCGCAAGACCGGCAAGACCGCGGTCGCGATCGACACGATCATCAACCAGAAGGACAACTGGGCCTCCGGCGACGAGAAGAAGCAGGTCCGCTGCATCTACGTCGCGATCGGCCAGAAGGCCTCCACCATCGCCAGCATCAAGCTGGCGCTGGAAGAGGCCGGCGCGATGGAGTACACCACCATCGTCGCGTCGCCGGCGTCCGACCCGGCCGGCTTCAAGTACCTCGCCCCGTACACCGGCTCGGCCATCGGCCAGGAGTGGATGTACGAGGGCAAGCACGTCCTGATCGTGTTCGACGACCTGTCCAAGCAGGCCGAGGCGTACCGCGCGGTGTCGCTGTGTCGCTGCTGCTGCGCCGCCCGCCGGGCCGCGAGGCCTACCCGGGTGACGTTTTCTACCTGCACTCGCGGCTGCTGGAGCGTTGCGCGAAGCTGTCCGACGACCTCGGCGGTGGTTCGATGACGGGTCTGCCGATCGTCGAGACCAAGGCCAACGACATCTCGGCGTACATCCCGACCAACGTCATCTCCATCACCGACGGCCAGATCTTCCTGGAGTCGGACCTGTTCAACCAGGGCCAGCGGCCGGCCATCAACGTGGGCCTGTCGGTTTCCCGGGTGGGTGGCGACGCGCAGACCCGGGCGATGAAGGATGTCATCAAGACCCTGAAGCTGGATCTGGCGCAGTACCGCGACCTGGAGGCTTTCGCCCAGTTCGGTACGGAGAACCTGGACAAGGTCTCGCGGCAGCAGTTGGCTCGCGGTGAGCGTCTGCTGGAGCTGCTCAAACAGGGCCAGTACGCGCCGTTCTCGGTGCCGGACCAGATCATCTCGCTGTGGGCGGGCACCTCGGGCAACATCGACGAGGTCCCGGTCGAGGACGTGAAGAACTTCGAGCAGGAGTTCATCTCGTACGTACACAGCAAGTTCCCCGGCTTCGTCTCGACGGTCGACGAGACCGGCAAGCTGCCCTCCGATGGCCTGGAGACGCTCAAGACCGCGATCGACGACTTCAAGAACGGCTTCAGCGGCGGTGCCAGTGGCACCAGGGCCGGCACCGAGGCCAAGGCCGACGCGCTGGCCAAGGGCTCGGAGAAGTCGGAGTCGGTCAAGGTCAACAAGCCGAAGCCGGAAGACGACTAGGCCATGCCAGCCAACGTACGGATCATCCGTGACCGGGTCCGATCTGTTCAGTCGATCAAGAAGATCACCCGGGCCCAGGAGCTGATCGCCGCTTCCCGGATCGTCAAGTCCCGGCAGCGGGTGGACGCGGCTCGGCCGTACACCGAGGAGATCACTCGGGTGCTGACCGCGCTGGCGACCAATGCCAGCAACCTCACGCACCCGCTGCTGCTGGTGCCTCGCGAGCAGGTTCGGCGGGCCGGCGTACTGGTGGTCACCAGTGACCGCGGGTTCGCCGGCGGCTACAACGCGAACGTGCTGCGCAAGGCCGAGCAGCTGTTCTCCCGGTTGCGGGAGGACAACGTCGAGCCGGTGTTGTTCGTGATGGGCCGCAAGGGCATCGCGTACTTCCGGTTCCGGGAACGGCCGATCGCGGCGCAGTGGGCCGGGTTCAGCGAGCAGCCTCGGTTCGAGAACGCGCGGATCGCCGCGGATCGCCGGGGAAACCCTGATCGCCGCGTTCACCGCCGGCGGCGAGTCCACTGTGGACGCCAGCGAGCTGGCGAACGTGCCGAACGGTGTGCCGGGCATCGACCAGCTGCACATCGTGTCGACCGAATTCCACTCGATGGTCAGCCAGACCCCGGCGGCCAAGATCGTCGCCCCACTTCAGGTGGAGTACGTCGAAGAGGGCGCCGAGCACAAGCTGCTGCCGGAGTACGAGTTCGAGCCGGAAGCGGACGAGCTGCTGTCGGCGATCCTGCCGAAGTACGTCAACACCCGGATTTTCGCCGCGCTGTTGGAGGCGGCGGCTTCGGAGTCGGCTGCCCGACAGCAGGCGATGAAGTCGGCGACCGACAACGCCGAGGATCTGATCAAGAACCTCTCCCGCGAGGCGAACCAGGCGCGGCAGGCGCAAATCACCCAGGAGATCAGCGAAATCGTCGGTGGCGCGAACGCGCTCGCGGCGGCAGGGAGTGAAGACTAGTGACATCGACTCTTGACCAGACTTCGGCCGCGGCCGAGGGCGAACTGGCCAGCGGCCGGGTCGTCCAGGTGATCGGCTCCGTGGTGGACGTGGAGTTCCCGCGCAACGCCATGCCGGACCTGTTCCACGCCCTCAAGGTGGACGTGACCCTGGGTGAGCAGACGCAGGTGCTCACCCTCGAGGTCGAACAGCACCTGGGCGACAACGTGGTGCGTACGATTTCCATGCAGCAGACCGACGCCTGGTCCGCGGCTCCGAGGTGCGCAACACCGGCAACGCGATCACCGTGCCGGTCGGCGACGTGACCAAGGGCCACGTCTTCAACGTGCTGGGCGAGCCGCTGGACATCGAGCCGGCCAAGCTGGAGATCAAGGACCGCTGGCCGATCCACCGCGACCCGCCGCCGTTTGACCAGCTTGAGCCCAAGACCGAGATGCTGGAGACCGGCATCAAGGTGCTCGACCTGCTGACCCCGTACGTGGTCGGCGGCAAGATCGGCCTGTTCGGTGGTGCCGGTGTCGGCAAGACCGTGCTCATCCAGGAGATGATTTACCGGGTCGCCGAGAACTTCGGTGGCGTGTCGGTGTTCGCCGGTGTCGGCGAGCGTACTCGTGAGGGCAACGGCCTGATCGAGGAAATGACCGAGACCGGTGTCATCGACAAGACCGCGCTGGTCTTCGGCCAGATGGACGAGCCGCCGGGCACTCGTCTTCGGGTCGCGCTGTCCGCCCTCACGATGGCGGAGTATTTCCGCGACGTGAAGAAGCAGGACGTGCTGCTCTTCATCGACAACATCTTCCGGTTCACCCAGGCCGGTTCCGAGGTCTCCACGCTGCTCGGCCGGATGCCGTCCGCGGTGGGTTACCAGCCCACCCTGGCCGATGAGATGGGTCAGCTGCAGGAGCGGATCACCTCCTCGACGCGAGGCAACTCGATCACGTCGATGCAGGCGATCTACGTACCGGCGGACGACTACACCGACCCGGCGCCGGCGACCACCTTCGCCCACCTGGACGCCACCACCGAGCTGTCCCGGCCGATTTCGGCCAAGGGCATCTACCCGGCGGTGGACCCGCTGACCTCCACCTCGCGGATCCTGGATCCGCAGTACATCGGGCAGGCCCACTTCGACGTGGCCTCCCGGGTGAAGGTCATCCTGCAGCGCTACAAGGACCTGCAGGACATCATCGCGATCCTCGGCATCGACGAGCTGTCCGAAGAGGACAAGGTGCTGGTCGGCCGGGCTCGTCGGATCGAGCGCTTCCTGTCCCAGAACACGTTCGTGGCCAAGGCCTTCACCGGCCTGGACGGCTCGTTCGTGTCCCGGGACGAGACCGTGGACGCCTTCAAGCGGCTGTGCGAGGGCGACTACGACCACGTGCCAGAGCAGGCCTTCTTCATGTGCGGTGGCCTGGAGGACGTGGAGCGCAAAGCCAAGGAACTGCAGGGCTAAATGTTCTCGTACGCGTTGACGGCCCGGCAGTCGTGGTTCGACTGCCGGGCTGTCACGTGCCAGGGCAACAAACCGACCATTCGCCAAATAGCAGCCATTAGTCGACTTCCAGCATGTCTGGTGACAATCATTCCTGTCACACATAACTTGCTGAATCGCCGATAGACTCACGCTAAATCGCGGTAAAGGAGCTCAAGTGGCGGAACTGCACGTGGAACTCGTCGCGGTGGAGGAGATGATCTTCTCCGGCGAGGCTGAGATGGTTCGCGCGCGTACCACCGAGGGAGAGCTCGGGAGTGCTGCCTGGGCACATTCCGCTGCTCGGCCAACTGGTCGACCCCGGTGAGGTGCGAATCAAGACCCGTGACGGTGAGAAGGTCTTCACCGTGCACGGAGGTTTCCTGTCGGTCGACTCCGACGGGGTGTCCATCCTCGCCGAGACGGCGGAGCCGGCGGAAGTTCCCGCCAGCTCGGCGAGCTAGCAGCCGAGAAGCCGGCGGCCGGGAGATGCAGTTCATCGAGGTAGCCGCCCTGGTGGTGATTGCCGCGGTCGCGCTGCTCGCTGCCATCTACACCCGCCGGCACCTGCTTCGTCGCTCCGGCGGAACCGTCGAGATGAGCGTCCGGCTGACCACCACCCGGCCGCGGGTGGGGCTGGGCGTTCGGCGTCGGACGGTTCTCCGGCGACGAGCTGCAGTGGTTCCGGATCTTCAGCCTGTGGCCGCGGCCCAAGCGGCTGTTTCTGCGGCCCAGCATGGAAATTCTGCGCCGCCGGTCACCGTCCGGCCCGGAAACGCTGGCTCTGCCGCCCGGCGCGATCGTGCTGGTCTGTTCCGATCGTGGTTCCCGGATCGAGGTGGCGCTCGCGGATGGTGCGTTGACCGGGTTTCTTTCGTGGCTTGAGGCTGCCGCGCCGGGGGCGCCGTTTTTTTGTCCGATCGCGCGGCCAGTTAGGTTTTTTTGTTTGTACGAGGCTCTCTCCCGGTAACGAGGAGGGGGCCATTTTTTGTTGTGCTGACTCGACAACGGGGATGCCGGTTGGGTAGCGGGCCGATTTTTTCGTCGAGTGCGGGACTTTGTGCCGCAGTCGACGTCGAGTGTGGGGTTTTGTCCCGCACTCGACGTCGAGCCTGTTGTTGGCGGGCACGTAAGAGTGAGGGGTGAAAGGGGGCAGGGGGCGGGTCCGCCTACCATGGGCCGGGTGGAAATCATCAGGGTGCGGGGCGGGGCGCGGCTGGAGGGCGAGGTTTTTGTCGCCGGTGCCAAGAACAGTGTTCTGAAGTTGATGGCGGCGGCGCTGTTGTTGGCCGAAGGTCGTACGGTCATCGAGAACGTGCCGCGCATCCTGGATGTCACGATCATGGCGGAGCTGCTCAGGAGGCTGGGCTGCGAGGTCGAGTGGGTCGAGGACGAGCTGACCATCGACGTGCCGGCGGAGCCCGGCACCGAGGCCGACTATGACCTGGTTCGTCGGCTGCGGGCCTCGATTTGCGTGCTCGGTCCGCTGTTGACCCGGCGTGGTCGGGTCAAGGTGGCCTATCCGGGCGACGCGACGCGATCGGGTCGCGTGGGCTGGATATGCACATCGACGGGCTGGAGCGGATGGGCGCGAAGGTGTCCAGCGAGCACGGCTTCGTGATCGCCGAGGCCGACCGGCTGCACGGCGCGTCGATCTGGCTCGACTTCCCGAGCGTGGGCGCCACCGAGAACCTGGTGAGCGCGGCGGCGCTGGCGGACGGTACGACGGTGATTGACAACGCCGCCCGAGAACCGGAGATCGTGGACATTTGCGGCATGCTGATCGCGATGGGCGCGAAGATCTCCGGCGCCGGCGAGTCGACCGTGCTCATCGAGGGTGTGCCGGAGCTGAAGCCGGTCCGCCACCGTACGGTCGGCGACCGGATGGTGGCTGGCACGTGGGCTGTCGCGGCCACCATGACCCGCGGCGACGTGCTCGTACGCGGCGCCGATCCGCGGAATCTGGAGATCGCTCTCGACAAGATCTGCACCGCCGGCGCGCAGGTGAGCGCTGAGCAGGACGGCTTCCGGGTGAAGATGGACCACCGCCCGAAGGCCGTCGATGTCGTCACGCTGCCTTATCCGGGTTTCCCGACCGACCTGATGCCGATGGCGATCGCGCTGGCCGCCGTCAGCGACGGCCCGTCGATGGTCACCGAGAACGTGTTCGACGCCCGGTTCATGTTCGTCAACGAGATGGCCCGGCTCGGCGCGGACGTACGCACCGACGGCCACCACGCGGTCGTACGCGGCCGCGACCAGCTCTCTCCGGGCCCGGTGACCGGTGACCGCGCACGACATCCGGGCCGGTGCGGGCCTGCTGCTGGCCGGCCTGTGTGCCGACGGCGTCACCGAGGTGTCCGACATCCGCCACATCGACCGGGGTTACCCGGCTTTCGTCCCGCAGCTGCAGGGGTTGGGCGCGGACGTGCAGCGGGTCGACGTGCCGGACGACGAACTCGCGCTGGAATTCTGAAAGAACGACCGATGAGTTTTGCCGCGCCCGCTGGTCTGTAATGGTGGAGACAAACAGACGGTGAGGGAGAGCGATGTCGGACAACGAGGAGTTCGTACGCCTGGCGGACCCGTTCCGGCGTGAGCTGCTGGCGCACTGCTATCGGATGCTCGGTTCGGTGCACGAGGCCGAGGACCTGGTGCAGGAGACCTATATCCGGGCCTGGCGGGCGTACGACAACTTTGAGGGTCGATCGTCTTTGCGTACGTGGCTCTATCGGATCGCCACGCGTACGTGCCTGACCGAGCTCGACACCCGCAAGCGCCGGCCGCTGCCGGCGGACCTTGGCGCGGCCTCCGACAATCCCACCGGTGAGCTGGCGTCCTCGGAGGAGGTCAGCTGGTTGCAGCCGATGCCGGACGCGATGGTCGAGACACCGGCGGACCCTGCCGCGGTCGTCGCTTCCCGGGACAGCATCCGGTTGGCGCTGATCGCCGCGCTGCAGCACCTGCCCCCGAAGCAGCGGGCCGTGTTGATTCTGCGGGACGTGCTGGCCTGGCGTGCCGCGGAGGTGGCTGAGCTGCTGGAGACGAGTACGGCCGCTGTCAACAGCGCCCTGCAGCGCGCGCGTGCGCAGCTGGAAGAGGTGTCGCCGGCGCAGGACAGCATCACTGAGCCGGACAACCCGCAGGACAAGGCGTTGCTCAAGGAGTGGGTGTCGGCGTTCGAGCGCTATGACACGGTGGCGATCAAGGAGCTGTTGACCCAGGACGCCACCTGGCAGATGCCGCCCTACCTGTCGTGGTTCAGCGGCCGGGAAGCGATCGTCGTCAGCCTCATCGAGACGCACTGCCCCGCGCATGGTGCCGGCGCGATCAAGATCATCCCGACCCAGGCCAACGGCCAGACCGCGCTCGCGCTCTACATCCTGGACGACGAAGGTGTGCATCGCGCGCACTCGCTGCAGGTGCCGACGATCGTGGACGGCCTGGTGGCCAAGATGGTGGCCTTCTTCGACACCGACCTGTTCGCCAGGTTCGGTCTGCCGGACGTGCATCCGGACTCGGCCGCTTTACCAGTGTCAGCCGCGCCGAGATGACCAGCTTGCCGGCCACCGCCCAGTTCACCGAGGGAGTCGGGTTGCTGGAGCGGGCGGTGAGCTATGCCCTCGGTGCCGTACGGATGGTGACCGACGAGTCACTGTCCTGGCCGACGCCCTGTCGGCCGTGGGATCTGCGGACGCTCGTACGACATCTGAACGACTCGCTCAGCGCTCTCACCACCGGCATCGACGAAGGCCGGATCGACGGTGAGCCCGACGAAGGGTCGGTCGCCGACCCGCTGGCGGCTTTCCGTTGGCGGGCGTCCCGGCTGATGGGTGGGGTGGGCGACGACCCCCGGAGACGGTGGTGTGATCGAGATCTCAAGCGTCGGCCTGACCGCTTGCGTCGTCGCGGTGGCCGGGTCCGTCGAGATCGCCGTACACGGTTGGGACATCGCCCAGGCCACCGGCCGGCCGCGGCCGATCCCGCGGGCGCTCGCGACCGAACTGCTGGAGGTCGCGCCGCTGCTGGTCGCCGACGGTGACCGCCCGGGCCTGTTCGGTCCGCGGGTCTGGGTGACTGGCCCGGCCGCCGCCAGCGACCGGCTGGTCGCCTACCTCGGCCGCCAGCCCTGACGCTAGCGCTGGCTGACCAGGCGGCGGGCGCGCGGTGCGTCGACGGGGAAGACCAGCACCACCGTGCTGTCGTCCTCCTGGCTGGTGGTGGCGCGGATCTTCGCCTCCGCCAGCACCGCCTTCAGAGCCAGCCCGTCGGCCTCGGTGGCGACCCGGGCGACCGCGACCAGCAGCCCGTAGCGGCCCGCTGGCGGGCCGTCTGGCACCGCCGCCTCATGCGGCTCAGGGTCACCGGACAGGGGGTGGGAAGTGGGGTCCTGCGACCGCTGCTGCTCCATGAACTCGGCCAGCTCGGCGTCTTTGGGCCGCGGCGAACCGTACGCCCACCTCAGAATGAGGGCCAGGACGGCCACCACGACGAGCGCCACCAGCAGGTCCATCCAGACAGTGTGACATCGCGCGGCCGCAAACGCGCGTACTAGTCATGGATTGGTGCCTCATCGGTCAAACGGATGACCTACCGGGGGAACCCTCACCCCACAGGTGGACACCCTTAGGGGAGAGGTTCCCTCTGTAGGTCGATGGAATTGTCGGTGGCAGTTGGCAAGCTATGGATGTCGACGCAACCAGATCAGGTTCCAGAGCGTCGTATAGGTAGAAGAGATTGTTGAACAGATTGTCGAACACGGTGTCATCGATCCGGAGTTGGTGCGTCAAGGCAGATGACGGGCTAACCAGGCGCGATGGATGAGGACACCGGCGCATGCAGGACTCGAACGACGAGGATCGGGGGATCAGGGTGGACGGGACGTTGACCTTGGCCCGCATAACGGGGGCCGTTCCCCGTCAGCGGTATGACGGCGGTCTGACTGTCGTCTGCGTTGACGGTCGCCTGGACGCATCCACGGCGACCGAGGTTCGTGAGCGGCGGCTGCACGCCGCGGTCGGGGTCGGCAGCGGAACTTTCGTTGTGGACCTGAGCGATGTGCAGTTGGTCGACGCCACCGGGCTCGGAGTGCTGGCTGGGACCCAGCGCCTGGCCGCCCGCCGTGGTCGCACCATGGTCCTTCGCGGCACACCGCCGCGGGTGGCCCGGCTGCTCCGCATTATCGGGTTGGACCGCGTGCTGCGGTCGGAGACCGTCCGACCGGCGGCCTGACCAGATTTTTCATAGAGCTTCATCTGAAAACGCACCACTTCCTTATGGAAAGCACCACCACATAGAGCCCCACGGGGGCAACCGAAGAAAAGAAAGGCTGTTGGTGTCTCGGGCCCGAGACACCAACGGTCATTTTCTTTCGGTCACGGCTTGACCTTCCCTCAGGTGCGGTGGCGAATCAGTCGGATCTCGCAGCCGGCGGCTTCGCTTCGCGCGAGTTTCCCGTCCGCGGTCACCAGCGCACAGCGAAGAGCCTCGGCGGCGGCCACGTATGCCGCGTCGTAACCTGACACGTTCGCGCGCAGCTCCCACATGGTGGAGAGCAGGGCGGTGGTGTCCATCAGGTCGATGGTCAGCTCGCCCAGTGCCGCGACGGCGTGTTTGGCGCGCTCTTCACTAATCTTGCCGCCAAGCAAACGTCCGCGAATGGCCGAGAACGTCTCGACAAAAAGATGTTCCGGCGCCGTCCAATGGTCATCGCGCATCATTTCGAGCCTGCTCAACCGGCCGATGTGGCCGTCATCGGTCAGAGCTGAGCACAACACCGACGCGTCAATGACGATCACTGGTCTGACTCGGATCCTGGCGCCGCCTCAAAACGCCGGTCGCGTTCACTGCGCTCGGCCGTACGGATTTCAGCGTGCTCCTGGGCGGTCAGCCGTGACCCGCCCGATTGCTTGTCGATCTGCAGCAGGATCTCCATGTTGCGCATTCTGCGTGCCTCCCGTTCGACCAACGCGAGCAGAAACGCCTGCAGCGACTGGCCGCGGGCCTGGGCCTGCTCGGCGAGCGCATCGCGGACCTCGATCGGAACATCTCGGATCTGCAACGCCACCATGCATGCATTGTACATGCGTTCCTGCTCGGGTTACGTAGCGAGGGGCCGTGTGCGAAACCTCACGGGGTGATGTGGCAGCTCTTGCCACGGTTCTGAATCGTTACCCGCCAGTAGACTCCGGCCATCCGAGCACCACGGAAGGTGGCCTCCCGTGCCGTATCCGAGCAGTCCTGACGAGCGCGACCGCCCCTGGGTCATGCGTACGTACGAGGGGCACTCCACCGCCAAGGAGTCCAACGCGCTTTATCGGCGGAACCTGGAAAAGGGCCAGACCGGTCTGTCGGTGGCTTTCGACCTGCCGACCCAGACCGGCTACGACCCGGACGACGAACTGTCCCGCGGCGAGGTCGGCAAGGTCGGCGTGCCGGTGACGCATGTCGGGGACATGCGCCAGCTTTTCGACCAGATTCCGCTCGCCGACGCGAACACGTCGATGACGATCAACGCCACCGCGATGTGGCTTTTGGCTCTCTACCAAGTGGTCGCTGAAGAGCAGGGCGCCGATCCGCGGCAGCTGGCCGGCACGACGCAGAACGACATCATCAAGGAATACCTGTCCCGCGGCACGTATGTCTTTCCGCCCGGGCCGAGCCTGCGGCTGATCACCGACACCGTTGCGTACACGGTGAACGCGGTGCCGAAATGGAACCCCATCAACATTTGCTCGTACCATCTGCAGGAAGCCGGCGCGACACCCGTGCAGGAGGTCGCTCGCGTACGCGCTGTGCACGGCGATCGCGGTCCTGGACGCCGTACGCGACTCCGGCCAGATCAACGCGGACGACATCGGCCGGGTGGTGGCGCGGGTTTCCTTCTTCGTCAACGCAGGCGTGCGTTTCATTGAGGAGATGTGCAAGATGCGGGCGTTCGTCCAGCTGTGGGACGAGCTGACCGCGGAACGCTATGGCGTGACCGATGCCAAGCAGCGGCGTTTTCGGTACGGCGTACAGGTGAACTCGCTGGGCCTGACCGAGGCGCAGCCGGAGAACAACGTGCAGCGGATCGTGCTGGAAATGCTCGCGGTGACGCTGTCCAGGGACGCCCGCGCCCGCGCTGTCCAGCTGCCGGCCTGGAACGAGGCGCTGGGATTGCCCCGGCCGTGGGACCAGCAGTGGTCGCTACGGTTCCAGCAGGTCCTCGCGTACGAGACGGATTTGCTGGAATACGACGATCTTTTTGCTGGCTCCACCGTGGTCGAGGCGAAGGTGTCGGCCATTGTGGACGGTGCGCGCGCGGAAATGCGGCGGGTGCGGGAGATGGGCGGCGCGGTGGCCGCGGTCGAGTCCGGCTATATGAAGTCCGAGCTGGTCCGGTCGCTGACCGCCCGGCGCGGCCGGATGGAGTCCGGCGAGGACGTGGTGGTCGGCGTCAACAAATTCACCACCACAGAGCCCAACCCGCTGCTCGCGGACCTGGACACCGCGATCCAGACGGTCGACAAAGCAGTCGAACAGCAGGGAATCGACGCCGTACGAGCGTGGCGTGCGGCGCGCGACAGAACCGCGGCTGAGGACGCGCTCGCCGCGCTCACTGAGGCCGCGAAAGGCACGTCGAACCTGATGGACCCGACCCTCGCGTGCGCCCGCGCCGGCGTCACGACGGGGGAGTGGGCCGGTGCTCTGCGTGAGGTTTTCGGGGAATACCGGGCCCCCACCGGCGTCAGCGGCTCGGCCGGCGTGGCCGGTGTCGGCGCCGATATCGAGGCGGTACGAGAGAAAGTTCGCAAGACCGGCGAAGAACTGGGTGTCCATCTGAAGATGCTGGTGGGCAAGCCGGGCCTGGACGGTCATTCCAACGGCGCCGAGCAAGTGGCCGTACGCGCCAGAGACTGCGGTTTTGAGGTTGTCTACCAAGGGATCCGGTTGACGCCTGCGCAGATTGTCTCGGCCGCCGTACAGGAAGACGTACATGTCGTCGGACTTTCGGTGCTGTCCGGTTCACACCTGTCAGTCGTCCCCGATGTCTTGAAGGGCTTGCGTGACGCTGGCCTGGACGATGTGCCGGTGGTGGTCGGCGGCATCATTCCAGACGCCGATGCCGTCCGGCTGCGCGAACTCGGGGTGGCCGAGGTCTTCACGCCCAAGGATTTCGACCTGACGGGCATCCTCTCGAGAGTCGTCACCCAAATCCGCAAAGCCCGCGGCCTGCCGGTGGACGCCTGAGTGTCCGGGCGAGCATGAGTGCGGCGGCGCCCACGCCGGTAATGCCGAGCGCGATCAGCCGCGGGTCCGACCGGTGCAGACCGTAGGCCGTCCAGCACGAGAGCTCGCCGAATACCAATGTCCAGGTGCCGCGCGAAATGCCGGTGGGATGCGCTGTCCGGTAGGCGGTCCAGATCGAGGGCGTGACCTGGACGATGGACGCCGCGGCTAGTACGGTGCCGAGGCCAATGAGCCCGCCGACGGCGTACGACGTGACTAAAACTGTTGCCCAGCAACAAATCGCGAGGACCGCGCGGACGGTGACCAGGCCGCGGGCGGCGAGCATGACCGCGAGCGTGCCGGCAAGCACCGATGCGGCCGACGACGGCACCAGTGCCGTCCAGTAGGCGGACAGCGCGAAGTAGCCGAACCACGCGGCATTGTTAACGCTCGTCAGCGTCGCCCATGGCCAGGACACGCCTGCGATGTCGCGCGTACGCCGGAGTTTGACGATTTGGGGCAGATACTGCGGGATTCCGAACGCTGCGGCGGCGAACGGGAGGTAGTCGAGAAACTGTTCCATATGCAGCAAGAATACGCCGATTTGACCGGCAGAACCTTGCTAATCTATGCGGTGGGAGGCAATTTTGAGCTAGTATCCGACGTATGGATGCCATCGACCGCAAGATTCTTGCTCTGCTGGAAGCGGAAGCACGGTTAACCGTGACCGAGCTGGCCCAGCGGGTCGGGCTCAGCGTGGCACCCTGTCACCGCCGGCTGCGCGAGTTGGAACGAGCGGGCGTCATCCGCGGCTATCGAGCTGTCGTCGACCCGGCCTCGCTGGGCCTGGGTTTCGAGGTCCTGGTGTCCGTGACGATGGACCGCGAGGACGCCGGAACGATCGAGCGGTTCGAGAGCAGCCTCGCGACGGTCGCAGAGGTGCGCCATGCCGAACGGCTCTTCGGCGACCCCGACTACCTGGTACGGGTCGCAACCGCCGACATCGCCGCGCGTATCAGCAGCTGCGGGACGAAAAGCTTGCTGTGCTTCCGGGCGTAAGACGACTACGTCCACGATCGTGATGAAACGGATCGTCGACGAGCGCCCCTTCTCCTCGCCGGGTTCCGGCAACTAGCCAGCCGGCGGCGATGATCGGCAGCAGGACGGGTACGAAAAAGTAGCCGCTGCCGAAATGGGACCAGACCGTGGCGTCTGGGAAAGCGGCGGGCCAGGCCAGGCTGGTGATGCCGACCGCGACGACGCCGGCCACCTCGAAAACGCACCAGCCGGTCGCCAGGCCGCGACTGCGGGTCGGGTGCTTTTCGGCCTGGTACAACAGAATCAGCCCGACCAGGTAGATGGCCGCGGCCACCGCTGACAGGGTGTACGCGATCGGGGCGCGGCTCGCGTGGGTGAGGAGTTGGACGGCACTGCGTGAACCGGCGGCGACCACGAAAAGCGCGTAGAAACCCAGCAAAACCCGGCCCGGTCCGACCCGCCGCTCAGTCACCGGCCGGCCGCCAAGTCGTTTGCAGCCGTACGACGATAACCGCGAGCGCGAGCAGCGCGACTGCCAGCAGGGTGGCGGCCCAGCGGCCGTTGTCGCGGGCCACCTGGCTGCCGGCGACCGGCAGGACGGCGAGCGATGTCACCAAATACGCGAGATGCGTGGCCGGCTCGGCGGGGTGGTGGCCGCCGAGCAGGCCCGCGAGGTCGAGGATCGCCTGGATCAGCAGGGCGGCCTCGACGATGATCACCGTGGGCAGTACGGCCCGCCAGCGATAGCGTTTGAGCAGCGCGGCGCCCAGGATGATGATCCCGGCCAACGCGCAGGTGACGGTGAGCGCAAGGGAAAGTGCGTCGATCATGTCGCGGCGGCGGCCTTTTTCGCGTGCCTGCGGCGCTTTTTTTGTTGCCGTGCCGGAAAAGCCAGGTCGACAGCGCGGTCACCGCCAGCGCGAGTGGCGCGAGCCCGAGGACGAACCAGATGATCCGCCACCACGGATTCACCAGCCACCCGAAATGGCGCGCCTCGAAAACCTTGTCGTAGAAGACATTCGACAGCGGCTCGCCCTTGGTGTCGACCACTTTGACATTCTTCGGGTCGTGGCTGTCCACCATGACCGTGGTGTCACCGCTGTAGAAGGCGCGATATTCGTACGCCGAATACGAGGATCCGGCGATCGAGACCGAATAGTAGCCGGGCGTCAGTTTTTCCGGTGTTGTCAGGTAAGCCAGCCGGCCCGGGTAGTGCTGCAGGGCGACCCGTACGGCTGCGTCCACCCCGATGTCCGGCGTGCCTTTCGGGACTTTGTGTGGGGCGAAGTCGAAACGGCTCTCATCGATGGCGTGGCCGCCGGTGATCGTGAGCCAGACATTGGCCACCGGCTGGACATAGATCGCGGCACCGGTCAGGCCCCACATGAACAGGAACGGCAACGCGATCATGCCGATGATGTTGTGCAGGTCGTAATCCCGTGCGAAGCGACCTTTTTTGGTGCGTACCCGCCAGCCCTGCCAGAACCGCCGAAAGCCTGGCCACCACGTGATCAGACCGGAGATCGCGAGCAGCACCATCATCAGCAGGCCGAGCACGAAAAGAATGAACTCGCCCCAGGTGACGGTGGCCAGCCAGTTGATGCCCAGCCCTTCCATGGTGGCGCCGAGGAAGGGCACATATCCCGGATATCCCTTGCAGCCGAGCCCGCAGTCATGCAGGTTCACCAGGAATCCCATCGGGCCGCCGTTGAGGTCGGCGAGCCCGGTGATCCGGCCACTGCCTGGATCCACCCCATAAACGTGTTCGTACGCCTCGTCGCCGATCGCGAACACGCCGTTGTCCGAGCTGACCCAGGCCGCGCCGAATTCCGGATGCGCCTTTCGCACTGTCTCAAGGGCCGTTTGCGCGGTGATCGGATGCGCAGAGGTGGTGTGCTGGTAGAAACTTCCGTGAGTGGCGTGGAAAAACTCGGCGTTGTAGAGCACGATCGCGCCGGAGGTCGTCTCGGCGATCAGGAAAAGCCCCAACACCAACGAAGTCCAGCGGTGGGTTAGGACCAGCGACCGACGCATCGGCCGGCGCCGCCACCACCGGCGAAACTTGCTGCCGCTGCGAACTTTGCGCGCAGCGGCTTCGGTCCGGGTCAGCGCCGCCGACTCCTCGACTTCGGCCACCGGCTGCGTCTCGACGTCGGCGCTCACGGCTCGCCCCCTCCGTACGTACGTGTGGCACGGCCAGTCGGGATGGGGGCCCGCGGCCGCGGTCACGCAACGCGGACCGTGAGTAGGTTAGCCTTACTTTACCTGCTGGTCTAGAGGTGGCGGCAGCCTGACCGGTGGCGAAGGACATCCCCCACCGGACAGGCCGATTTGTCGGGTCAACTGGTAAATGGGTTCAGAATGCGAACTCCAGTAGTGTGGAAGTCCTTTGTGTTGCGGGTTATGACAGTCAGGCCATGGACTTTGGCGGTCGCCGCTATGAGCCCATCGGTTGTCGCGAGTGGATGTTGCGCATCAATGTCGCCCCACGTCTCGGCGACCCGTATGTCCACCGGAATCAGCCGCTCGCTATACAGGTCCTGGGTTTCAGCCAGCCATTGCTCATAGCGGCGAGCTTGCGGGTGATCATTCCGGGCACGAAGGCGCTCCACGCCACGACGTATCTCACCTATCGTCACGACGCTGAGCATGAGCCTGCCGACTGAGGCCTGCCGCATCCAGCTCACAACGCCCGCGTTTGGACGCGGCTTGCTGGACTCGCACAATATGTTGGTGTCAAGAAGGTAGCTCATTCCCATTCACCCAAATCGATGTCACGTGGGAAGTCCTTCTTGCGCTCCCGCTCAATCTCGTCGAACACGTCTGGCTCGCCGTCGGCAGCGTCCATCTTGGGAAACGAGAGCAGGTGTTCGGCGAAGCTCTTTCTGGCACCGGCGAGGCGACGGTATTCGTTGATGTCGATGACGACCGCGACCTCCTCGCCGTGGCGGGTGATCGTCTGCGGGCCGTTGTTCTCAACGGCGCGTAGAACCTCGCTGAACCGTTGCTTGGCCTCTTGGACCTGCCAATGATCTCCGAGATGGTCGTTCATTGGCTCGCTCCCTAGTCTGTCCTGTCTAGACAGACTAGCAGTGTCGACCGGGTTCGCACTTCCCATGTGATGCTCCTTCCGATGCTCTTACGTGCACCGTAGGAGCCGGGTCGGACGAAACCGCGCCCCTCAGCGTTCGTGTGGCAGGACCAGGTCGTCGACGGTGATGGTGACCGGCCATGGGTGGTCCAGGGTGAGCTTTTCGCCGCGAGATGCCTTCGCCACCGGCACGTACGCCCCGTCGATCAGTTCGAAGCAGTGCATGGTGAGGTCGCGGTCGACTCGCCAGTACGAAGGGATGCCGCATTCGGCGTAGACGGCCGGTTTCGCTGCCCGGTCCATCGTGACCGATGACGGGGACACGACTTCTGCGACGAGCAGGACGCCACTGGCGTCGTACGCGTTGTCGTGGAACGGGGTGTTGGCCTTAACGACCATCGCGTCCGGCACATACAAGCGGTTGGCGCCGGTGTGCACTCCGCACCCGCGAAAAGACGTAGGCGTCCTCCGGGCAGCGCCGAAGCAGCGCACGTTCGAGAGCGCTTTCCGCCCATTGGTGTTTGTTGGATGGTGGTGGGACCACGTAGATCACCCCGTCGTGCAGCTCGCGGCCGAGCCCGTCCTCTGGCTCGTGGGACAGATCGGCCGCCGTGTGCCCGTCAATGGTGAAAGGGTCCATGTCTTCATCCGTCAGTGTCGTCATCATCTCGTACTCCTCCCGGCTCGATCATCTCGAACCGTACGAAGAGGGTCCGACAGAAACGCGCCGGCCGTCAAACGCGGTCTAAGGAAGCCGGAGGTGGTCGACGGCGAAGGAGATGGGCCAGGGGAAGTCGACGGTGAGGTGTTCGCCGAGGCCGGCCGCGGTGGCCAGCTCGTACGAGCCGTCCCGCAGGTGGAAGCAGGACAAGGTGAGGTCGGGGTCGATCCGCCAGTACGACGGGACGCCACTGTCCGCGTAAACGGCACTGCTGGCCTGGCCGACGACCTCCACCACCAGGAGCACCCCGCCGGCGTCGTACGCATCGCCGTGGAACGGTGTTTCCTCTTGTACGACGAGCAAATCCGGAATGACCGTGGTGTCCGCGAGGTGGACTGCGGTGCTTTGGAAGACATAAGCGTCGCTGGGCCGATGGAGCTGCAGGGCGTCTTCGATGGCGGTGACGGCCCAGCGATGCGTTAACGGTAGATCCACAGCACCTATTCTACTGCTCGTAGAACGCCGAGGAGATGGGCGACTTGGTCGGCGATCGCGTCGCGGCCGGGGCCGAGGTATTTCCGTGGGTCGACCAGGGCTGTATCGGCGTCGAGTTTTTCGCGTACCGCGGCGGTAAGTGCCTTGTTGAGATGCGTCGCGATGTTGATTTTGGTCATGCCGGCCGAAACCGCTTCGGTCATGCCCGCGTCCGGCACTCCGGACGAACCGTGCAGAACCAGCGGAACTGGCACAGTTGCGTGGATTTTCCGGATCAGGTCGATGTCCAGGACCGCGTCGCGGGTCAGCATGGCGTGCGAGCTGCCAACGGCAACGGCGAGTGCCTGGACTTTGGTGTACGAGACATAGCGTGCCGCGTCATCGGGGTCGGTACGGGCGCCGGGCGCGTGGACGCCATCTTTTCCACCGACTTCGCCCAATTCCGCCTCCAGCCACGCGCCGTAGTCACCGCACCAGCGGACAATCGCGGCGGTCGCGGCGACGTTTTTTCTTCGTACGTAAGGGCGGACGCGTCATACATCACCGATCGGATGCCCAGTCGTACGGCCTCATGCACCAAATCCTCGCGGGTGGTGGTCGTCGAGATGCACAGCCACCGGCACCGTGGCCGCTTCGGCGATCGCGAGACACGCCCGCCCGATCGGTGCCAACAATCCCCGATGGAAAGCGACCGTGTTTTCGCTGATCTGCAAAACAACTGGCGCGCCGACTCGCTCGGCGCCGGTGACGATCGCCTCCGCGTGCTCCAGTTGGATCACATTGAAAGCGCCGACACCGCGACCTCGGGTGGCGGCCGGGGTGATCAGGTCGCCGATCTCAGCGAGCGGCATGCGGAGCTCCTTCGATGGGCCGGACCCACGAACCGGCGCGCAGGACACCGGCGACGGTCAGGTCGTCGTTCCAGGCGACCAGGTCCGCGCGCAGGCCGGGAGCGATCGCACCGACGGATTTGTCCAGGGAATGCAGGCGTGCCGGGGTGAGGCTGGCGGCGCGTACGGCATCGGGGAATGCGACTCCCATGCCGGTGGTACGAGCGACAACTTGCGCCAAAGTGGCTGTGCTGCTGGCGATCGAACCGTTTTCCAGTCGGGCGACGCCGTCGATGACGTGCACTTTCAAGTGGCCGAGCTGAAACTCGCCGTCGCCGACGCCGGCGGCGGACATCGCGTCGGTGACAAGAGCGATTCGACTGGAGCCGAGTACGCCAAAAAGCATCTCGACCGTTCCATCGGCCAAATGCACGCCGTCGGCGATGACCTCACAGATCGCGCCGGCTTGGGCCATCGAGGCGGCAATTGGTCCCGGGGTCGCGGTGGTGCAGCGGCCGCATGCCGTTGAAAAAAGGTGCGTCGCCATCAGTGCGCCCGCGTCAAAACCGGCCCTGACCTGTTCGTACGAGCCGTCCGTATGGCCGACGGCCGTGATGACGCCATGATCGGCGCAGCGCTTGATCAAATCCAGCGCGCCGGGCAGTTCGGGCGCGATCGTGACCTGTTTGACGTGCCCGCGGCCGGCTTCCAGCACGGATTCCATCAGTGCGACATCAGGCATCCGCAAAAGTTCGGGATCGTGCGCGCCTTTGCGTGCGACGTTGAGAAACGGGCCTTCGAGATAAATGCCGCCGATTTCGCCGGCGTCGCAGCTGTCGGCCAGCACGGCGGTGGCCGTACGCATGTCGTCGGGTTTCCCGGTGACCAGACCGCCGAGCATCGTGGTGGTGCCGTACGAGCGATGAAAATCGGTGACTGTCTGGATGGCGCCGGGCTCGGCCGCATTGTAGGAGGAGGCGCCGTTTTTTCCGCCGTGTACGTGAATGTCGATCAGCCCGGGCGTGAGCCAGCGGCCCCCGAGATCGGTGCCATCAACGTCACCTTCGCCGACCTCCGCGATGGTGTCGCCATCAACGCGAACCCAGCCGTTTTCGAGGACCCGGTCGGCCAGCACCAAGCGGGCGTGGGGAAAAGACAGTCATTCAGTCGCTTCCTCGTTGAGTTTGTCCCAGGCCAGCAGGCCGGCGCCGATCACGGTGGCGCGGGCGCCGAGTTTGGCCGGCACCAGGGTGGGCAGGGACTGGAAGGTCACCCGCGCGGCCATCGCGGCCCGCAGCGGCTCAAAAAGTGCCGGGCCGGACTCCGCCAGCCCGCCGCCGATCACGATGATGCTCGGCGCGAGCAGGCTCACGTATGAGACCAGAGCGCGCGACAGGGCTTGTACGGCTTGCGCCCAAACCTCGTCGGCGATCGGGTCTTTCCCCAGCCGAGTGGCAATTTCGGCGGTCGAACGCTTGGTGCCGGAGCGATCGGCGTAATGCCGGGAAATGGCGGCGGCCGACGAAATTGCTTCCAGGCAGCCGTACGCACCGCAACCGCAGAGCGGGCCGCCTTCTTCGACAATGACGTGCCCGATTTCGCCAGCCTGGCCGTGCCCGACGGTGATCGGTATTCCGCCGGCGGTGATGGCGCCGGCGATGCCCGTACCGATCGCGATGAACAACTGGTCCGCGACACCCGCTCCGGCGCCGATCCGGGCCTCCGCGAAGCCGCCGACCGCGAGGTCGTGAACGACCGTCGCGGTGATGCCGAGGCGTTGCTCGACGAGCTTGCGCAGCGGCACGTCCCGCCAGCCGATGTTCGCCGACCAGAGCGCGATGCCCTGTTCCGCGTCGACCAGGCCCGGCACGGCCAGCGAGGCCGCCGCGACCGGAATCGGCGCGGTCGCGGTCAGGTCGGCGCAGAGCCGCAGGATCGTCTCCACCACCGCGTCCGGCCCGCGGTCAGCGTCGGTGGGCGTCGTGTGCGTACGCAGGGGCGCCAGGTCTGGGCCGAGGAGCTCGGCCTTCAGTCCGGTGCCGCCGACATCCACGGCGAGCACGCAACGATCGTCAGGCATGCCCTGATTTTGCCTGCTCATGACGGTTGTCTCTCGCTCAGGTCAGGATGACCGAGCGGGTCAGGTGCCGCGGGTGGTCGGCGTCCAGGCCGGCCGCGGTCGCCTTGGCCAGGCAAACCCGTTGTATCCGGACAAGCTCGGCGAGCGGGTCCAGCTCCGATGTCTCGAACCGGCCTCCGGTCGCGGCCACCTGCTCGGCGAGTCCCTCCGGCGGCGTACCCAGCATCCAGGCGACCCGGCCGGTGGTGGTGATCGCGATCGGGCCGTGCCGGTATTCCATCGCCGGATACGACTCGGTCCACGACTGGGTCGACTCGCGCATCTTCAGCGCGGCCTCGGTGGCCAGCCCGACGGTCGAGCCGTGGCCGAGGAAGGTGTACTGCTCGGCGTTGACCAGCTCCGCGTCCGGCCCGGTGTCGAGAGCCTTGCGGCAGTCGGCGATCGCGTCGGTCAGGTCCTCACCGAGGTGGGCACGGAAGAGGGCGACCGCGGTGGTCGCGAAGCGGGTCTGGACGACCGACTGCTCGTCCGCCCAGTCCAGCGCGATCACGTCGTCGGTCAGGCCGGCCAGCGGCATTGAGGCGTTGCCGACAATGGCGGTCGTACGAGGGCCCTTGAGCTGCTCAGCGACTTCCAGCACCTCGGTCGTGGTGCCCGAACGGCTGAGCAGAACCACCCGGTCGTAGCCGCGACCGAGCCGGTGCTCGCTCGCCGCGTAAGCGTCGGTGAGTCCCTGACCTGCGTCTTCACGCAGGTACGCGTACACCTGCGCCATGAAGTAGGAGTGTGCCGCAGCCGACCACGGCCACCCGCTCGCCGGCCGCCGGCAGGGCGCCGCCGCAGTCGAGCCCGGCGCTGCTGATCTTGTCGACTGCTTTCGCCCAGGCCACCGGCTGGTCGGCGATCTCGGCGGCGAGATGCCGGTTGGCTGTTTCCGTCACTAGAACTCCCTCTCCTTGCGCGTTTCTGCTCGATAAGCCTGTCGTACGAACATGTCTGCGCGCAATTATTACTCTCATCACAGTGCCGGATGCACGGGTATCTTCGAGTCCATGGCGTACGAACGGGTACTGGTCGAGCGCGACGGTCCGGTCGCGACCATCACGATGAACCGCCCGGAGCGCCGCAACGCGCTCTCACTGGGCCCACCTGCGCGAGCTGCAGGAGGCGTTCGACGAGGTCGGCCGCTCGGCGGCGACCGGGATCGTGCTGGCCGGCGCCGGC
Source organism: Fodinicola feengrottensis (assembly GCF_010993775.1). Taxonomy (GTDB): domain Bacteria; phylum Actinomycetota; class Actinomycetes; order Mycobacteriales; family HKI-0501; genus Fodinicola; species Fodinicola feengrottensis. Next base: position 24,852 of record NZ_WOTO01000006.1, read on the forward strand.
AAGGTCTTCTCCGCCGGCCATGATTTCGCCGATGTCGCGTCCGCCGACCTTCATGACGTACGCACGCTCCTGACGACGTGTACGCGGCTGTGCGAGACGATCCAGTCGGTGCCGCAAGTGGTCATCGCGCGCGTACACGGCCTCGCGACCGCCGCCGGCGCCAGCTGGTCGCCACCTGTGACCTCGCGGTCGCCGCCGAGTCCGCCGCTTTCGCCGCGCCTGGCGGCAAAGGCGGCTGGTTCTGCCACACCCCGATGGTGTCGATCGCCCGCAATATCGGTCGCAAGCGGGCAATGGAGCTGGCGCTCACCGGCGACATGATCGACGCGCGCACGGCGTACGACTGGGGGCTGGTCAACCGCGTCGTACCGGACGGGGAGCTCGACAAGGCCGTCGGCGAACTGTTGGCCGCCGCGACGCGGGGCAGCCGGCGAAGCAAGGAGCTGGGGAAACAGACTCTGTACGGGCAACTTGACCGGCCGGAGGCCGACGCGTACGCACTGGCCCTGGAGGTGATGGCGGCGGCTTCGCAGACTCCCGAGGCCCGCGAGGGGATGGCGTCCTTCATGGAGAAGCGGCCGCCTGTCTGGCCTGGCTAACACCGAAAGTCTGACCCGCGGAGTGCATCAGTGAGCGCCGCTGGCGACCAGGATTTTGGCGAGGCCGGCCCGGGTGGCGACCACGAAAAGCACCTGCCCGGCTACCAACCGACTCTCCCCGGGAGGCTGCCAGACCGGCTCGGCATTGCCCGTACGCAAGCCAAAAATCCGCACCCGTCCACTGTCTACAGTGGATAGAGAGGCGCCGTCGAGGGAGCTGCGGGCGCCGATGGGGACGGCGGCTACGAGCAGGACTCGGCGGCCGGCGGGGATGGCGGCCAGGACCTGGCGGCCCATCATGGCGGCGGCGAAGACCGGGGGGGCGGCGGCGTACGAGACGGAGCGGGAGACGGACAGGCCGAGGCGACGGTCGACGCGGTCGGCCAGGTCGGGGTCGAAGAGGCGCAGGACGACGCGGGTGTCTGGCTGGAGCGCGCGGGCGGTGAGGCCGGCTTCGAGGTTGACGACGTCGTCGTCGGTGACCGCGACGACGCAGCGGGCCTTGCCGGCGCCGGCCGAGGCGAGGGTGCTGGCGTCGCTCGCGTCGCCGGCGACCAACGGCACTTCGAGGCGGCGGGCGGCGGCCATAAGTGCGGGTGACGGGTCCTGTTCGATGCCCACGACCTCCGCACCGGCGGCGCGGAGCTGTTCGCAGACGCGCAGCCCGACAGTGCCCATCCCCGCACACCACGATGTGGTCGTGCGGCTTGCCGACCGGCGGGCCGAGGGCGCGTACGAGCCGGGCGCCGACCAGATTGTCGACCACCGCGGCGGTCAGCAGCGCGACGACCAGCACGCCCATGATCATCACGACCACGCCGGCCAGCTGCACCCAGGGCGGCGCCGCCGCCAGGTTGATGTCGCCGTAGCCGGTGGTGGTGACCGTGGTGACGGTGAAATACAGCGCCTGCACCCACTCCAGCCGCAGCGCGAACTTGAAGAGCGCGGTCGCGAGAACCACCACCAGCGTCAGGCTCGCCAGCGCGAGCCGCAGCCGCTGGTCGGTCAGCTGGCCGAGAAATCGAGCCCATTCGCGCAGTCGCCGGCGCACCGGTCCGCGGCGACGTGGCGGCGGCCACCACCGTACGCAGGATGGACTCCGAAGGCGTGCCCAGCACCAAAAACGCGTCATTGGCGGACTTGGGCAGCAGGCTGATCTCGCCGTCGTCCCGATACCTCGCCAACGGCACCACCACGTCGTCCACTGTGGACGGAGCGCCGGCGGCGAAGGTACGCCCGCCGGCCGGGATCGAACGGCCGTGGCCGTCGCCCAGGGCCGCCTCCACGAAGGAGGGTGCGGCGATCGCGGACGCGGACAACACGGTGCAGTCGTCGAAGAGGTCGTCTATCCGCTGTCCGAGCCGGAGGTTGAACATTCGTACGACCAACCGAAGTTTCGGGTTCAGCTCGGCCGCGACCAGCGCCGCGTGCACGTTTTTTTTTCTCGTCGCCCTCACCGACCAGCGCGAGCGCTCGTGCGCGCTCGATGCCGGCGGACAGCAGCGTGCCGGCGTCCGTCGGCGATCCGATCACCACCTCGACACCCAACTCGGTCACCAGCCGAACGACTTCGGGATTGCCGTCCGGCACCACCGCGATGGCCCGCTCGTCGAGCATCGCGAGCTCTTCCAGCAGCCGTACGAGCAGCGTGTCGTCGCCACACACCACCATCCGCGGTGGCTGCGGGCGGCTGCTGGTCACGGCCGGATCGTAGCGTCCGCCGCCGACGCCTCAGGCCTTTAAAGGCCTTTAAAGGCCTTTAAAGGCCGAGGTGTTCGGGAGCTTTCGCGTACTGGCGCCAGTGTGCGGCCGGGTTCGCGACGAGCCGGCGAGTGGTCCGGTCGAGCAGTCCGCTGACGCTGGTCACCTCGGCGACGAGAGTGCCGTCGAGGCGGTGCATTTCCTGTCGTACGCGACTGGTCTTCCCTTCTCCATAAAGGAATTCGGTGGTGATCAGCACCTCGTCGCCGGGCCGCAGCTCGCGGTGGAACTTGATAGTCGTCTCCAGGTTGACCGGCCCGAACCCGGCGGCCGCGAGGTCGTCGAGGGAGATGCCGGCGGCGCGTACGCACTCCCAGCGCGCGTGATCGGCGAACTCCAGGTAGATCGGTCCCCGGACGTGCCCGTTGGTGTCGAGGTCGAAGACCCGAACGGCCATTCGGACCGGATTTCCCGTTGGCTGCATGGCCTCAGCCTGCCGGGCGGATCCTTCGCCGGTCTGGAAGATTTCGGCCGACTTCACGCTGTGCGGCCCACCGTCGGACCAGCGATCGCGGCGACGACCCGGACAGCTCCAGGCACTCGCGGCCCAGGTGCGACTGGTCGGCATAGCCGGCCTCGACGGCGACGGCCGCCAGCGATCCGCCGGCGGCCAGCTCCGGCAGCCGCCGGACGAACCGCTGGAAGCGCAGCACCCGCTGCAGTGTCTTGGGTCCGAAGCCGACCTGTTCACTGAACCTGCGCCGGAGCTGGCGCTCGCTCAGCCCGACCTGATCCGCCACCTCCGCGGACGATCCGACCAGCGCCGCCGCGGCCATCGTGGTGCGATCCGGCTCCCGGTCGGCCAGCCGGCCTACGACGATGTCTTCCAGGACTTGCCGGCGGGCGTCCGCGGTCGCGCAACTGGCCAGCCGTTCCTCGAGTCGTACGGCGGCAGCACCCCAGAGCGTCTCCAACGGCGTGAGCCGGCCGGGCAGTTGGTCCGCCGGGAGGTCCAGGATCGTGCCGGCCACGCCCGGCCGCAGCCGCAGACCCACGCTCTCGACCTCCGGGCTGACCGGCTCGCGTACCGCCGCGCTGATCGCCCCCCCACCACCCACAACCGGCCGTTCCACACCAGCTCGGTGCAGCCCATCGGGCAGCACCCGCAGCTCCCGCCGCCAGCCGGCCCGGCCATGCCAGGTGCCGGCGACGACGGCCGCCAGACGGGCCTGTGGAGGCTTCTCGACATAGAAAGTCGACCGTCCATAAGGCCCGGCGAGCACGCCCGTACGCAATGGCGACGGCATGCGGTCTCAGACTCCGGCGGACGCGGCGAAGACGGTCACAACCCAAACCGTAGTAGCGTGGCGACACGGCCGTGGGCTGTGGTTTTTTTTTTTCCCTGGACAGGCCGCGTGCACTAGCGTGGCGTCTCGTGCGCCTGGTGATAGCTCGTTGTTCCGTCGACTACGTCGGCCGGTTGACCGCCCACTTGCCGATGGCCGAGCGGCTGCTGATGGTCAAGGCCGACGGCTCCGTGCTGGTGCATTCGGACGGTGGCTCGTACAAGCCCCTGAACTGGATGTCCCCGCCCTGCCGGCTCGAAGAGGACCCGCAGGCCGGCGTCTGGCGGGTGGTGAACAAGGCCGACGAGAAGCTGATCATCACCTTCGACGAGGTGCTGCATGAATGGGCGTATGACCTCGGTGTCGATCCGGGCCTGCAGAAGGACGGCGTCGAGGCGCACCTGCAGGAACTGCTCGCCGAACACGTGGAAACCTTCGGCACCGGCTGGCGGCTGGTCCGCCGCGAATACCCGACGCCGATCGGCCCGGTCGACCTGATGTGCCGCGACGCCGACGGCGTACACGTGGCCGTCGAGGTCAAGCGGCGCGGCGAGATCGACGGCGTCGAGCAGCTCACCCGATATCTTGAGCTGCTCAACCGGGACACCCTGCTGGCCCCCGTACGAGGCGTCTTCGCGGCCCAGGTCATCAAGCCCCAGGCGCGTACGCTCGCCGTCGACCGCGGCATCGACTGCGTCACCGTCGACTACGACGCCCTCCGCGGCGCCGACGACCCTTCGGCCCGCCTCTTTTGACGTCTCACCTCGTGGGTGCGGCGGGCGTGGGGAATGCCACCCGCAGAGTTCCCGGCCACATGACAGACTCACGGTCAGTCAGTTGGCGAGTGCGGGAGGCGTGATGACGCGGGAGTTCTCCACGGTCGGTGTGGTGGGCCTGGGCACGATGGGGGCCGGCATCGCCGAGGTCTTCGCCCGGGCCGGGTTGTCGGTGATCGGGGTCGAGGCCAGCGAGGACGCCAAGGAGCACGGTCGGCAGATCCTGGCCGCCTCGACGCAGCGCGCGCGCGCGGTCGACCGCGGCAAGTTGGAGACCGCCGAGCAGACCGCGCTGCTCGGCCGGGTTTCGTTCAGCACCAGCCTGTCCGACCTCGCCGATGTCGACCTGGTGATCGAGGCGGTGCCCGAGCACCTGGAGCTCAAGCAGCAGATTTTTTCGCGCAGTTGGACAAGGTCTGCAACGACGACGTCATCATGGCGACCAATACCTCTTCGTTGTCGGTGACCGAGATCTCGGTGGCCACTTCGCGCCCCAGCCGGGTCATCGGCATGCATTTCTTCAACCCCGCGCCGGTGATGAAGCTGATCGAGGTCGTTCGTACGGTCGTCACCGACCAGCAGGTCGTCGACGACATCGAGGGCCTCGCCCGGCAGCTCGGCAAGGTCGACGTGACGATTGGCGACAAGGCCGGGTTCATCGCCAACGCCTTGCTTTTCGGCTATCTGAACCACGCGGTGAGCTTCTACGAGTCCCGCTATGCGTCCCGTGAGGACATCGACGCGGCGCGATGAAGCTCGGCTGTGGGCTGCCGATGGGGCCGCTCGCGCTGATGGACCTGATTGGTGTCGACACCGCGTACGAAATCCTTGACACGATGTACAAACAGGGCCGCGACCGGTTGCACGCGCCCGCTCCGCTGATCAAGCAGATGGTCACCGCCGGCCAGCTCGGCCGCAAGACCGGCCGTGGCTTTTATACGTACGACAAGCCTGGTTCGCCCAGGCTGGTCGCCGATCACGAGACGCCGGACGACACGAAAGTCAACGGCGCGGCCAAAAACGTCCAGACCGTCGGCGTGGTCGGGTCCGGCACGATGGCCTGCGGGATCATCGAGGTCTTCGCCAAGGCTGGCTATGACGTCACTTTTGTGACCAGGGCTGCGGAAAAGGTGGCGAAAGTACAGGCCACCATCGAGCGGTCACTGGAAAAGGCCGTGCAGCGCGGGAAACTGGAAGACGCCGACCGGGTCGCCACCCTGCGGCGGTTGCGCGGCTCGACCAAGCTGGGACGATCTGTCCACAGTGGACCTGGTGGTCGAGGCGGTGGTCGAGGAGCTGGCCGTCAAACAGGCGCTTTTCGAGAACTTCGACGAGATCTGCAAGCCCGGCGCGATCCTTGCGACGACCACTTCCTCGTTGCCGGTCATCGAATGTGCGCAGGCGACCAGCCGTCCGTCCGATGTGGTCGGTCTGCATTTCTTCAACCCGGCGCCGGTGATGAAGCTGGTTGAGGTCGTGCACACTGTGTCCACGTCACCGCAGACACTGGCCACCGCGCGGGCGGTCACCTCGAAGCTGGACAAGCACCCGGTGGTCTGCCGGGATCGCTCCGGATTCATCGTCAACGCGCTGCTTTTCCCCTATCTCAACGATGCCGTCAAGATGCTGGAGGCCAACTACGCCTCCGCCGACGACATCGACGCGGCCATGAAGGTCGGCTGTGGCTATCCGATGGGGCCATTCGAGCTGCTGGACGTGGTCGGCCTCGACGTGTCGTTGGCCATCGAGCGGGAGCTCTACCTGGAGTTCCGGGAGCCCGGCTTCGCGCCCACCCCGCTGCTGGAACACCTCGTCACCGCCGGCTATGTCGGCCGCAAGGCTGGCCGGGGCTTTCGGACGTACGCACCGCGCGCGTGAGATTCGTTGTTGATCTTGTTCACTTTGCCTACCCAAAACGGACATAGGACTGAATTGTCCTTTTCGGGTAGGCAAAGTGAACAAGATCAACAACTTCGACACCTAGCGGCGGCCGTAGAGGAGCCGGGCCATCCGAACGAGCTGGCGGTCGTCGGAGGGGCGGCGGGTGAAGGTGGTCGTACGCACCGGACTGGTGAAACGTTGCTGGGTGATCGCCTTCGGGCGGGCGAACTCGCGCATGCCGTCCGGGCCGTGGATGCGGCCGAAGCCGGATTCACCGATGCCGCCGAACGGCAGCGACGGCACGCCGGCGAAGGTGATGACACCGTTCACCGAGGTCATCCCGGAGCGCAGCCGGCGGGCCAGTTCCAGGCCGCGGGCCCGGGAGAAGACCGCGCCGCCGAGGCCGTAGTTGGTGGCGTTCGCCCGGCGTAGGGCGTCCTCCATGTCGGGCACCTTCGCGATGGTCAGCGTGGGCCCGAAGGTCTCTTCGCGGACGGCCGCGGATTCCTCCGGCACGTCGACCAGCACGGTGGGTTGGACGTACCGGTCGCCGACCGCGTCGAGCCGCCGCCGACCACCGCGCGGCCGCCGTGCTCGATGGCGTCCGCGATGTGCCGGCGGATGACCTTGAGCTGGGACGGCATGGTGATGGGGCCGATCGGCTCGCCCTCGCCGGCCTTCAGGTCCTTGGCGAGCGTGACGACCTTGTCCAGGAACTGGTCGTAGACCCGCTCATGCACGTACACCCGCTCGACGCCGACGCAGGTCTGGCCGGCGTTGCTCATGCCGCCCCAGACCGCCGCGTCGGCGGCCGCGTCGAGGTTGGCGTCCTCGTCGACCAGCAGCGCATCCTTGCCGCCGGCCTCGATGACCACCGGCGTGAGGTTCTCGGCGCACGCGGCCATCACCTTCTTGCCGGTCGCGGCCGAGCCGGTGAAGGCGAGTTTGTCCACGCCGGACCGGCAGAGCGCGTTGCCGGTCGCGCCAAGGCCGGTGATGACCTGGAAAAGCGGCAGGTCGCCGGCCACCTCGCGGAAGCTGTCAGCGAGCCACTGACCGATGCCGGGGGGTGTATTCGCTGGGCTTGAAGACGACCGCGTTGCCGGCGGCGAGCGCGTACACAATCGAGCCGGCCGGCGTGAACACCGGGTAGTTCCACGGGCCGATCACGCCGACCACGCCCAGTGGCTGGTATTCCACCGAGGCGGTCTGGTTGATCATGAGCATCCCGGACGAGACTCGGCGCCGGCCGAGCACCTTGCGGGCGTGCTTGCTGGCCCAGTCGAGGTGGTCGGCGGCGAGCACGATCTCGATCATCGCGTCGGCGTGCGGCTTGCCGTTTTCCTGATGCATCAGGTCGGCCAGCGCGGCGGACCGCCGCACGAGTGCGGACCGCCAGCCGCGCAGGATCTTGCCGCGATCGGCGAAACCGAGCTCGGCCCACCAGGCGGCGGCTTTACGGCCGCGTTGGACGGTCTCGTTGACCTCGGCGTCGGTGAAGATCCGGTGCGTACCGACGACCTCGCCGGTTGCCGGGTTGAGCGAGTCGAAGGTCTCGGCAATGGCCGCGGCGGGCTCGGTGACTGTCATGTCAGCAGCTTATTACTCGTGGGTACGGATTGCCGAGGGTCGACGGCGAGATGACCTGTACGCATCGATTCAGTACGTCCAAACCGCACCGGCTTTCGCGGACGTTGGATACTGGGAACATGGGAAGGCGGAGGCAGCGTACGGCGCCGCCGGTCCGGCCGTTGCGGACGGATCCGGTGGAGGACGCCGACGATGGCGCGTGGGTGGTCCGGCCAATCGACGGTGGCCGGTCCACGAAGGCGTACCGCTGCCCCGGCTGCAACCAGGAGATCCGCCCCGGCCAAGGGCACCTGGTGACGTGGCCGGCGGACGGCGGCCACACCGCGGTGGACGGCCCCGAGGACCGACATCACTGGCATCGGCCCTGCTGGCAACACCGGACGACCCGGCAGCCGCCGGTCGACCGGACCCGCAACGCCCCCCGCTATGGCTGAGCCAAGGCTGGCAGGATGGGGGAGTGGTGAGCATCAGGGCGAACACGATTCTGCCGGCGACCCGTACGGACATCGAGCTGCAGACGGCCGACGGGCTGACGCTGGTCGGGGAGATCGCGGTGCCGGTGGACCGGCCGCCGGTGGCGACGATGGTCTGCCTGCACCAGCTGCCCACGCATGGCGGCATGATGGACGGCCATCTCTACCGGAAGGCGGCCTGGCGGCTGCCGGCGCTGGCCGGGCTGGCGGTGCTGCGGTTCAACACCCGCGGCACGTGGTCCTTGAGAGGTACGAGCGAGGGCAGCTTTGACGGCGATCCGACCGGCGACGGCATGGCCGAGCGGTTCGATGTGGCCGCCGCCCTGGAATATGTGGACTTCCACGAGCTGCCAGCGCCGTGGCTGGTCGGCTGGTCGTTCGGCACGGACCTGGCCCTGCTCTACGGCTGTGACCCCCGGCGGTGGTCGGCGCGATCCTGATCTCGCCGCCGCTTCGGTTCGCTGGTGACGCGGATCTGTTGCGCTGGGCCGATTCCGGCAAGCCGGTGACCGCGCTGGTGCCGGAGTTCGACGACTACCTGCGGCCCGCGGAGGCGGTGCGGCGGTTCGCGGCGATACCGCAGGCCGAGGTGGTGCCGGTGGCCAAGGCGCGGCACCTGATGGTCGGTCACGCCGAGCGGGTCCTGGACGAGATCGTCCAGCGGATCGCTCCGGGAGTCGGGCCGCTGCCAACCGAATGGGACGGCCCGTACGAGATGGGCGACGCGCGGGCGTACGCCGACCGGACGGTCGCCGCGTTCGCGGACATACCGGTGCTCGGTCAGTCCACAGAGGACAGGTCGTAGGCCTGCCGCCAGTCGTGGACCGGTAGATTTGCGGGCATGACGGTCGCGCTGCATTTTCAGGACAGCGGCGAGGGAATCCCCCTCGTACTGCTGCACGCCTTCCCGCTTTCTGGGCGGATGTGGGCGAACCAGCGGGCCACGCTGTCCGATTCGTGCCGGGTCATCACCCCGGACCTGCGCGGCTTCGGTCGCTCGCCGCCGGCGCGGACGAGCCGGCGCTGGAGGCGATGGCCGACGACGTTTTCGCGTTGCTGGACCGGCTCGATCTCGGCTCGGTGGTGCTGGGTGGGCTGTCGATGGGCGGCTATGTGGCGATGGCCATGCTGCGCAAATACCCGCAGCGGATCGCCGCCCTGGTGCTCGCCGACACCAAGGCCACCGCGGACACCGCGCAGGCCCGCGCGAACCGGGAACGGCTCGCGTCCACGGTGGTCGAGTCCGGCACCGTGGAGGCCTTGTACGACCAGGTGCTGCCGACTTTGTTGGGCCGTTCCAACCAAAGACCATCGGCCCGAGGTGGTGGCCGAGGTGCGGGGCCTGATCGGCGACGCCACCCCGTCCGGGGTGGCCTGGGCAGCGCGCGCGATGGCGGCCCGGCCTGACTCCATCGAGTTGCTGGAGTCGGCGCGGGTGCCGGCACTGGTCATCGTCGGCGACGAGGACCAGATCGCTTCGGTCGCGGACGCCGAGGCGATGGCGGACGCGCTGCCGAAGGTGACGATGGCGCGGCTGATGGCCGCTGGTCACCTGTCGGCGATGGAGGACCCGCGCGCGTTCAACGCGGCCGTACGAGACTTCGTCGCCGGCCTGACGTGAGTTTTTGTTGGTGGGGTTAGAAAGTACGTCACGATGATTTCTGGTTCAGGCGGGCCGCCGCAATGCCGGCCGGCGGCGCGTCGGAAGCGGCCGGTGCGTTGGTTGGGGCGGCGGCTCTGGGGCGGCGGCGGGCTGGGGCGGCGGCTGGGGCCGCAGGCGCCGAGGCCGTGCTGGCGGGGGCGGGCGGCCGGCGGGTCCGCGGTGGCCTCGGTGAGGTCGAGGAGGTCCTGCGGGATGCTGGCGCCCAACACGTTCATGGATGCGGTCATCTCGGCGAGCTCACGGGTGACGGCGTCGCGGCGGGCGGTGAGGGTGTCGACCTCGGCCCGGGCGACGGTGGTGAGGCGGTTGGCTTCGGTGCGGGCCGTTTCCACGAGGCGGTTGGCTTCCTGGCGGGCGGTCGTACGGTATTGCTCGCCGTCGACAGCGGCGGCCGTACGGAGCTTGTCGGCAGCGGTCTGAGCTTCGGCGGCGGCGCGTTCGCCGTCCCGGCGGCCGGCGGAGATGAGGGTGGCGGCGTGCGCTTCGGCGTCGCGGCGAAGACGGTTGGCGTAGACCTCGGCCTCGTGCCGGATCTTCGCCGCATATTCCTCGGTGTCCTTGCGCAGGGCTGTCGCGCTCTGCTCGGTCTCGCTGGTCAGAGCGGCGGCCCGGGCCTCGGCTTCGGAGACGGTGGCCTTGGCCTGCCCGGCGGCATCGGACTCCGCTTTTGCGGGCCCGCTCCAGGGCATCACGGCATTCCTGCTCGACGGCCCGCTGCCGTTCGGCCAGCTCCCGCTCGGCCTCGGTGCGCTTGGCGGCAAGAGTGGCCTGGTAGTCCTGCTCGGCCGCGTCGGCACGCCGCTGAGCGGCGCCGATAACCTCATCGGCGCGGGCCTGGGAACCATCCTCGATCCGCTGTGCGTGGGCGATCTTCTCGGCCGCGTCGTCCGCGGCCAGCTGCAGGATCTGTTCGACCCTCACCCCGAGGCTCGCGTACGACACTTCGCCACTGCCGGCGGCCGCGTGCCGGCGCCAGTTCAGCGCCTCGACCTTGGCCTGCTGGGTTTGCGCCGCGAGTCTTTCCATCTGTGCCAGGGCGTTGTCGCGCTCGGCCGCGAGGGCCGCGACGCCGCGATCCAGGTCAGCTATGAACGCGTTGACCTGCCGGGGGTCGTATCCGCGCAGCACCCGCTCGAAATCGACCGGGGCGGCGCCGGAAAGGCGAAATACATCGCCAGTGCCATGGCTCTGCGTGGACATGCCCCCATACTCACATGAACCCGGGCCCGATGCCGCCCGCCCTCCGTTGTGTTAGCGGATTTCCGTACTCAGCAAGGGAAAAAAAATGAATAAAAAAATCCGGGTGACCGCGCGTCGCGGCCACCCGGATTTATCGTACGGCGGTGATTAGCTCGGCGACGGGGACGGCCGGCCGCCCTTGGCGTCGGAGATCACCGAGTCGACCGCGGCGAGCTTGGGGGCCGCCGCCGCGCCGCCGCCGACCAGGCCGGCGAGCATCTCGCGGAGCTGACCCAGCTGACCGGTGATCGCGTCCCGCTGCTTGATCAGGTCCTCGACCTGCCGTTTGGTGTCGCTGGTCAGCTGCTCGGCCTGCGACCGGGAGTCGGCCAGCAGCCGGTCCGCTTCCGAGCGGGCCTCGGAGGTGGTCTTGGACGCGAACGCCTTGGCCTTCTCCACGGTGGCCCGGGCCTGCTGCTCGGAGTCCTTGCGGCGGGCCTCGGCGGCCACCTCGATCTCGCGGGCGCGGGCGTCGGCCGCCTGAGCGCGCTCTTCGGCCTCGCTGATCAGCTTCTGGTTGCCCGCGACCGAGGCCGCGTGCCGCTCGGACTGCTGCTGCTGCTCGGCCCGCTCGCGCCGCTCGGCGAGGTCCAGCTCCAGGCTGCGCAGGTCGGTGTCGCGCTTCTGGCTGGCCTCGGCCAGCAGCCGCTCGGCGATGGACCGTTTCTCAGCCGACTCGCGCTCGGCCTCGGCGCGCAGGTTGGCGGCCGCGGCCTGGGCGGCGGCGGCGCGAAGCTGGTCGATCTCCTTGCGAGCGGCGTTGCGCAGCTGCTCGGTCTCCTGGGTGGCCTTGCCGCGCAGCTGGGTGACCTCGCGCTCGACGGTGGCCCGCAGCTGGGACACCTCGCGCTCGATGGTGCCCTTCTGCTCGGCGACCTGGTGGTCGGTGGTCTTGCGCAGCTGGGTGGTCTCGCGCTCGGCGTTGGCGCGCAGCAGCGCCGCCTCCCGCTCGGCCCGGGCGGTCAGCTCGGCGGCCTCCCGCTCGGCGACCTCACGCGTACCGGAGACCTCGCGCTCGGCGCCCTCCTTGACCGCTTTGGCCTCCTGGCGGGCCTTCTCGGTCATCTCACGGGCGGAGGCCCGCGCGTTGGAGAGCGTCTCGGCGGCGACCTTCTTCGCCTCTTCGGTGTGCTCGGTGGCCTGTTCCTCGGCCAGCCGGAGCATCTGCTCGACCCGGGTGCCAAGGCCGGACAGCGACGGCTTGGCGTTCTCCTTGAGCTGCTGCTCCTGGTCGGCGACCCGGCGCTGCAGCGTGCCGAGCTTGTCTTCCAGGCCGCGGATGCGGTTGCCGGCGTCGTTGAGCCGCGACTCGGCTTCGGCCCGGGCGGCCGAATGCTGACCGAGTTCGACGGAGGCCCGCCGCATGTACTCGGTGACCTGCTGGCGGTCGTACCCGCGCAGCGTGATCGCGAACTCGGGCTCGTTCTGGATGTTGTCGAAGAACTGCACGTCGGTGTCGGAGGCCATGTCGCTCACTATCGCAGAGGCGGTGGACGGGTCCTGAGCTGCTTCCCACGCGGCATGCTCCGCCGGGCCTTCTCTTACGGGTCCCAGGGATCATGAACAGGTGAGGAAGCACACCCTAGACCCGTAGTATTCACCCCTCAAAGTCGCCCTGTGCGGTGGGCCGCGAAAAGGGTCAAATATTCTGGAAGCGCATGATTTCCTGTAAGTGTTTCGAACGTAGTTCGTTATTACGTATGCCCAGGCCAGGCTCTGGAGCGAGGGTCAATACGCCCACTTTGCCATGATGTACGTTCTTGTGAACGTCATAGGTAGCTTGTCCCGTTTCGCGCATTTCATAAGTACGCGAAAGCGTCGGATGCACGATCCCGCGCTGGATCAGCCGGTTCGCCGCCCACGCCTCCCGGTAGTTGGCGAAATGCGATCCGACAATTCTTTTCAGATTCATCCACAGATAGCGATTGTCGAATTCGTGCAGGTAGCCCGAGGTTGAGGCGCACGTCACGATGGTGCCGCCGCGGCGGGCCACGTACACACTGGCGCCAAAGGTCTCCCGGCCTGGATGTTCGAAGACGATGTCCGGGTCGTCGCCGCCGGTCAGCTCGCGGATCTGCGAGCCGAACCGCTTCCACTCCTTGGGATTCTGGGTGTGCTCGTCCGACCAGAACTCGTATTTCTCGGCGCTCCGGTCGATGATCAGCTCGGCGCCCATCGGCGGCGGCAGATCTCCGCCTTCTCCGGGCTGGACACCACGCACACCGGGGTCGTACCGGCCTGCAACGCCATCTGGGTCGCGTACGAACCGAGGCCGCCGGAGGCGCCCCAGATCAGCACCACGTCGCCGAGCTTGGTGTTCGCGCCGTTGGTCGAGATGAGCTGCCGGTACGCGGTCGAGTTGACCAACCCCGGAGCGGCGGCCTCTTCCCAGCTCAGGTGGTCCGGCTTGGGCATCAGCTGGTTCGCCTTGACCAGCGCGATCTCGGCGAGCCCGCCGAAGTTGGTCTCAAAGCCCCAGATCCGCTGCTCCGGGTCGAGCATCGTGTCGTTGTGGCCGTCCGGATGCTCCAACTCCACCGACAGGCAGTGCGCGACCACCTCGTCGCCGGGCTTCCAGACGTGTACGCCGGGACCGGTGCGCAGCACCACGCCGGCGAGGTCCGATCCGACCACCTGGTAGGGCAGGTCGTGTCGGGCGGTCAGCGGCGACAGCTTCCCGTATCGCTTGAGGAACGAGAACGTCGATACCGGCTCGAAAATCGAGGTCCAGACGGTGTTGTAGTTGATCGCGCTAGCCATCACCGCCACCAGTGCCTCGCCCGGCCCGAGCTCGGGCGTCGGCACGTCCTGGACGTGCAGCGACTTGCGCGGGTCCTTGTCTTTGGTGGGCTGGTCGGCGAACATGTCCGCCTCATCCGCCCGTACGACCACGCTTTGTACGACTCCGGCACCGCTAGGTTCGCGAGCGCCTGGTTCTCGCCGGCCATGATCGCGTCGAGGATCTGCTTCACCGCTTGACCTCCCGAATCAGCAGGTGATGCCGGACCCTACCGGCGAGTAACGATCCAGTGCAGCACGGTGTGAAAAGCCGCACTCTGCTTACTGTGGCACGGTCTGGTGGTCCGTGGCGGGTTGGACGAGCTCGACGAGGATGCCGCCGGCGTCCTTGGGGTGAATGAAGTTGACCAGGCTCCCGGCCGTGCCCCCGCTTGGGCGCGTCATAGAGCAGTCGCAACCCACGTTCGCGCAGGGTGGCGGCGGTCGCGGCGACATCGGTGACGCGGTAGGCGATCTGCTGTATGCCGGGGCCGTTGCGGTCCAGGAACTTCGCGATGGTTGACTCCAGCGTCAGCGGCGCGAGCAGCTGGATCTGCGTACCGGAGGCATCCGAACCGGGCGCGAGCATCGCCTCGCGTACGCCCTGCTCCTCATTGACTTCCTCGTGCAGCACGGTCATCCCGAACGTGCCGGTGTAGAAGTCGATGCCGTTCTGGTAGTCGGCGACCGCGATACCAACATGATCTATGGCGGTGAACATTACTCAACAGTAAGTGATGTGGATCCAGTCACGACCGCATGTTGTGAGCCATGCCATCTCATAAGGTGGGCCACCTAACGACCGTTCGGGAGGACGCGATGGCGGGATCTGTGATCGTGGCGGGTGCGCGTACGCCAATGGGCCGGTTGCTCGGCTCGCTGAAGGACTTCTCCGGCGCGGAGCTCGGCGGGATCGCGATCAAGGCGGCACTGGAACGGTCCGGGATCGGGCCGGAGGCCGTGCAGTACGTGATCATGGGTCAGGTGCTGCAGGCCGGCGCCGGGCAGATCCCGTCCCGGCAGGCCGCGGTCGCCGCCGGCATCCCGATGACGGTGCCGTCGCTGACCATCAACAAGGTCTGCCTGTCCGGGCTGGACGCGATCGCGTTGGCCGACCAGCTGATCCGGGCCGGCGAGTTCGACATCGTGGTGGCCGGCGGCATGGAGTCGATGACGAACGCGCCGCACCTGCTGCCCAAGTCGCGCTCGGGCTACAAGTACGGCGCGATCGAGATGGTCGACGCGATGGCGTACGACGGCCTCACCGACGCTTTCGACCACATCCCGATGGGCGAGTCGACCGACCGCTACAACGAAAAACTCGGCATCAAGCGGGAAGACCAGGACGCTTTTTTGCGCGCGGTCGCACCAACGGGCGCGCGCGTGCGCAGAAAGACGGCCTCTTCGAAGCGGAAATCACCCCGGTCAGCATTCCGCAACGCAAGGGCGACCCGATCGTTTTTCGCCGTTGACGAAGGAATCCGCGCGGACACGACCGTCGACGGACTCGCGAGACTGCGGCCAGCCTTTGGCAAGGAAGGCACCATCACGGCTGGTACGGCATCCCAGATCTCCGATGGCGCCTGTGCGGTTGTCGTTGTCAGCAAAGCGAAAGCCAAGAGCTGGGGCTGGAGTGGATCGCCGAGATCGGTGCCCACGGAAATGTCGCCGGCCCGGACAACTCGCTGCAGTCGCAGCCGTCGAACGCCATCAAGCACGCCCTGTCCAAAGAGGGCCTCTCGGTGTGTGACCTCGACCTGATCGAGATCAACGAGGCTTTCGCGGCCGTCGGGCTGCAGTCCATGGCGGACCTGGAAGTCGACGAGGAGAAGGTCAACGTGAACGGCGGCGCGATCGCGCTCGGTCACCCAATCGGGATGTCCGGCGCTCGGCTCGCGTTGCACCTCGCCCTGGAACTGCGTCGCCGCGGCGGCGGCGTCGGTCGGCGCGGCCGCGCTGTGCGGTGGCGGCGGCCAGGGTGACGCTTTGATTCTGCGCGTACCAAGCAAGAAGTAAATGGCCACAGCTCAAAAGCCGCTCCGCCGGGACGCGCCACTCGCGGAGGTCCTGGAGCGGGCTCAGAACGCCGATCCGCGGGCGGTCGCGCGGCTGATCAGCCTGGTCGAGGACGACAGTCCGGCGCTGCGCGAGGTCGCCGCCGCGCTGGCGCCGCACACCGGCCGGGCCCAGGTGTTGGGCCTGACCGGCTCGCCCGGCGTCGGCAAGTCGACGTCCACCAACGCGTTGGTGGCGGCCATCCGTAAGCAGGACAAGCGGGTCGGCGTCCTGGCCGTCGACCCGTCGTCGCCGTTCTCCGGCGGCGCGCTGCTCGGTGATCGCGTACGCATGCAGGACCACGCCACCGACAGTGGCGTCTACATCCGGTCGATGGCGTCCCGTGGCCACCTCGGCGGGCTGTCGTGGGCGACGCCCCAAGCCGTACGGGTGCTGGACGCGGCCGGCTGCGATGTGGTCATGGTGGAGACGGTCGGCGTCGGCCAGGCGGAGGTCGATGTCGCCTCGCTCGCCGACACGACCGTGGTTTTGCTGGCGCCCGGAATGGGTGACGGCATCCAGGCCGCGAAGGCCGGGATCCTGGAAATCGCCGACATTTTCGTGGTGAACAAGGCCGATCGGGACGGCGCTGACCAGGTCGTACGCGACCTGAACGGGATGCTGCGGCTCGGCGGCCGGCATGCGGAGGCGGGCGCGTGGCGGCCGGAGATTGTGTCGACGGTCGCTTCAGAGGGCAAGGGCATCGACGACGTACTGACTGCCATTGACAAGCACCGCGCCTGGATGGAGGAGAGCGGCGAGCTCCACCGCCGCCGGCTCCGCCGGGCCGCCGCTGAGATCGAGGCGATCGCCGTCCGTCAAGACGCTGCGCGAGCGGATGGGTGACCTGCGCGGCCAGCAGGCGCTCGGCTCGCTGGCCGCCGCCGTCGTCGAAGGCCGCCAGGACCCGTACGTCAGCGCCGACCGTCTCATCGACGGCCTTAGCTCTGAGTGATCCCCGTTTGTCCGCATGGGCGAGTAATCCCGGATAACGATTGCCTCACGGCGAGAGCACGATCGGGTTACGGGGGCGGCCGAGGCTAGCGGGTCAGACGAGGGTGTCCTGGCATGGGGCCGATGGCGGTGGCGGTACGGGGTCTGTTGTATCGGCGGGGGCGTTCCCTCACGGTTTTTCGCGGTAGCGGTGATCGCCATGACCGCGGCCGTCGTGGGTCCGGCGTACGCCCGAGCCGCGGAGCAGTCTCTGCTGGTCAGCGCGTTGCGCGCGGCACCGGCGTCGATCGTGGGCATCCGCGTCTCGAGTCCTTACCTTCCGCTGCGGTACGTCACGGCAGGCTCGGAAATCAGCATTGACGCGCACAGCGAGTCGCCTGCGGTGGTCGGTAGCGAAGTGGCCAATGCCGGAGCCGTGGACCCGTTGCTGGCCAAGCCGGTGGGCGGGTTGGAGATGGTCGCCGGCTTCACCAATGCGAAGTCCGAGCTGGTAGCCACCACCGTGGTCTACCGCGACGGCGCGTGCGCTCACCTCCGGATCGTCGCCGGCACCTGCGATATCGACAGTGGCGTGGTGATCTCGAAACGCTCGGCCGCGACCACCGGGATGCACGTCGGGAGCAAGCTCGACCTGAAAGGTCTTA
Organism: Fodinicola feengrottensis; assembly: GCF_010993775.1. Taxonomy (GTDB): domain Bacteria; phylum Actinomycetota; class Actinomycetes; order Mycobacteriales; family HKI-0501; genus Fodinicola; species Fodinicola feengrottensis. The sequence goes on from NZ_WOTO01000006.1 coordinate 42,551, forward strand.
AGACCGCGGGGTCGCCGAAGTCTGTGCCGGTCACCGGCTTGTACGAGCCGGTGAACCCGGAAGAGCCGTACTGGCTGGCGCAGCCGTACTTCGACTTCCGGCTGGTGAACCTGGACCGGGAGACCACGATTCAGGGCGTCGACGCGGTCTTCGGCGGGGAACACCTGCTCGGGGGTCTGCCGGGAGAGCTGACCGTCGTCGCGGATGTGGCGATGCGGGTCGACCAGGTCCGGCTCGACGACATCGACCGCCTCCTCGGCAAGTACGCGGGCGTCGAGTCGACGATGAAGGGCAGCGGCTACGCCGTTAGCGAACAGCTGCAGACCGTGGTCGACCCGGTCACCGTCGGTCGCCGGCTGGTCGCGCTGTCGATCCCGCTGGTGGCTGCCGAGTTGGTGCTGATCGCCTGGTTCGTGCTGATGTTGGTGGTCTCGGACGCCACCGACGTACGCGGGCCGGAGATCGCACTGGCCCGGTTACGCGGGCATCGCGGCAGGTCGGTGACCGCTTTCGGGCTGGCCGAGTCGCTGCTGTTGGTGCTGGCCGCAGGCCCGGTTGGCCTGCTGCTTGGTCTGCTGGCCACCGAGCTGGTGGCCCGCGGCCTGCTGGCTTCGGGCATCCACGTCGAGCTGCGGCTGCCGGTGTGGGTGGTGGCCGGCCTCGCGCTGGCCGGCGCTCTGGTGGCCGCGGCCATCGCCGGGCGCCGGGTGCTCGGGCTCAGCGTCGCCGACCTGCTGCGCCGGGTGCCGGCGCGCCGGCACGGCCTGCGGGCCGGCATCGCGGACGGCATCGTGGTCGCGTTGGCGGTGGCCGCGCTGGTCCAGCTGCTGACCGACCGAGGCCGCTCGGCGTCGCCGTTGGCGCTGGTGGCGCCCGCGATGGTGGCCGTCGTGATGGGCATTGGGGCGGCCCGCCTGCTGCCTCTGCTGGCGCGGTGGCAGCGCATCACGGCTCGTACGCGCGCCAACCTGGTCGGCATGCTCGGATGGACTCCGCTGGAGCGCCGGGCCAGTGGCCGACGGTCGATCCTGGTGGTCACCGTCGCCGTCGCGCTGCTCTTCTTCTCCTCGATCGCCTGGGATACCGCCGCCTCCGACCGGCAGGCCCGGGCGGCCGCGGAGGTGGGCGCGGACCGGGTGCTGACGGTACGGGCGAGCAGCGAGTTGGACTTGCTGCAGGCCGTCCGCAAGGCCGACCCGACCGGGCAGTACGCGATGGCCGCCGTCCAGTTCGCCGTCGGACAGAGCGGCAGCGTGAACGCCGTCCTCGGGGTGGACTCCAGCCGGTTGGCGGCCGTCGCGCGGTGGGATCGCGGTGGCCTCACCGAGCCGGTCGCGGCGATCGCCCAGGCGTTGTCGAAGCCGGCGCCGGCGACGCCGCTGCTGATGCACGGCCCGGAGCTGGCGCTGCGGGTGGTAGGAGACCAGCTGAAGTCGGCGCGCGGCCGCTCACCCTCGAGGTGTCGTCGCTGCGCGACAACCACGGACAGCCGGTGAACGTACCGATGGGCGCTCTCCGGCAGGGAGCCCAGACGCTCCGGGCGCCGCTGCCCGGCTGCGCCGCCGGCTGCCGGTTCGACGGCCTGCAGATCCAGCGTGATCCGCTGGATCTGCTGACCATCTCCGGACAGGTACAAGTCACTGGGCTGACCGACGGGGGCAGCCCAGTGACCGGGTTCGCCGCGGCGAACGGGTGGCGGACACCGGACAGCGGCCTCAGCTCCCCGCACGCCACGTTGAGCGGCGACTCCACCCTGACCGTGAGCTTCAACAGCGACGGCGGCGAGCAGATCTATGCCGCGCGGGCCGACACACCGTCGCCGATCCCGGCAGTGCTGGCTGGTACGGCGCCGCCACCGGTGCCGGCCGAGGCGCCAACGGACAGCTCCACGGACGTGCTTCCGGCACCGCCGACCGCTGCGCCCGACCCGGACAGCGACAACAGTGGGTTGAGCAAACCCGGGTCGAAGGTGGCGGGTCCGGACTTCTCGGTGCAGACACACACGTACCTGGTGGCCGCGCACGCTGACTACGTACCCAGCGTCAGCGGATCGGTGCTGATGGCGGACCTGGCCTACCTCGACCGGGTGTCGAACACGTACGGCCGGGTCAGCCTCACCGACGAGGTGTGGCTCGCGCCGGACGCGCCCGCGTCGGTGCTGAAGAACCTGTCCGCCGCCGGCATCGAGACACTGTCCGAGACGACGTACGCCGGCCGGCTGGCGCAGCTGGACGGCCAAGGCCCGACGCTCGCGCTGCGGATGTACCTTGTCGCGGCGGTGGCCGCGCTGCTGCTCGCCGGTGGTGCCATCGTGGTGGCGGCGTACTTGGACGGCCGGGTGCGAGCGTACGAGTTCGGGGTGCTGCGGCTGACCGGTGTGTCCGATCAGGTGCTGCGTGGAGCGGCCCGGTTGGAGCAGCTGGCTCCGGCGTTGGCGGGGGTGGTCGCCGGGTTGGTGGCCGGCGGGGTCGGCGCGGCGCTCGCGTTGCCGGCCATTCCGGTGTTCTCCGATCCGCCGCCCTTTCCGCGGCTGGTCTATCTGCCCGGCCCGGCGTGGCCGCTGGGCGCCGCGATGTTGGCGGCGGCCGTACTGACTGTGGTGGCTTTGTTGGTGGCGGTCCGGTCCGAACGCGGTGGGACTATCCGGCGCGTACAGGAGGGGCAGCAATGAGCAGCGGTGTGGCGGTGTCCTGTGAGGGTCTGGTGCACATCTACCGCGCCGAGGACACCGAGGTGGTGGCGCTGGCCGGCATCGACCTGCAGGTGGCGGCCGGTGAGTCGGTCGCGCTGCTGGGACCGTCCGGCGCCGGCAAGTCGACGCTGCTGTCAATCCTCGCCGGTGTCCTTCGGCCCAGCGCCGGTCGGCTGCGGATCGGCGCGCACGCTGTCGAGTCGATGTCGCCGGCCCAGCTGCAGCGGATGCGAGCCGCCGAGGTCGGGGTGGTGCTGCAGGGGGCCAGCCGCAATCTGCTGCCTTATCTGACGGCGTACGACAACGTCCGGTTCGCGCAGCGGGCGGCGCCCAGGGGCGCTGAGCTGGATGCGCCGGAGGAAGTGCTGGACCTGCTCGGGTTGGAGTCGTTCGCGCGGGAGAAGTTCCAGGTGCTGACCCCCGGCCAACGACAGCGGCTCGCGGTCGCGGTGGCGGTGGCGCACTCGCCCGGCCTGCTGCTCGCCGACGAGCCGACCAGCCAGCTCGACCACGACGCCCGCGAGGAGGTGCTGGACGCGTTGGCGCAGGTCAACGCCGTACGCGGCACCACGGTGGTGGCGGTCACGCACGACCCGGAGGTCAGTGAGCGGGTCCGTCGTACGGTCACCATCCGGGATGGCCGGGTCGGCGCCGAGGGTCGCAGCGGCGAGGAGTTCGCGGTGGTCGGCCGGGGCGGCTCGCTGACCCTGCCGTTGGACGTGGTGGCCGCGCTGCCGCCAGGGACGCTGGTGCGCGTACGACTGCAGGGGGGGGACGGCTCGGTGCTGCTGGAACCGACGGGGGAGGGCTCTTGAGCGCGGTGGTGGAGGACGTAACGGTCCAGCGTGGCGGGCGGGACGTGCTGGTAGGGGTGTCGTTGCGGGTGCTGCCGGGCCAGCTGGTCGCCGTCACCGGCGCGTCCGGCGCTGGCAAGTCGACGCTGCTGTGGACAGTGGCCGGCTTGCTTCCGGTCGCCAGCGGCCAGATCAGCCTGGACGGCTGCGCCCCCGCCGAGGTGGCCCTGGTGCCGCAGGACAACGGCCTGGTGCCGGTGCTGACCGCCGCCGAGAACGTCGAGGTCGCCCTGCTCGCCCGCGGCCTGGCCGCCGCCGAGACCCGTGACCGGGCCGGTGCGGCGCTGGCGGCGGTCGGCCTCACGTCACACGCCGACCAGCTGGTGGAAGAACTCTCCGGAGGCCAGCAACAGCGGGTCGCGGTGGCCCGCGGCATGGCGGTCGCACCGGCCCTGTTGCTGGCCGACGAGGTCACCAGCGAACTCGACGCCACCAACCGCCAACTCGTCCTGGAACTCCTGAGCGCCCACGCCCGTACCCGGCGCGGCCGTGGTCTTCGCCACCAACGACCCAGAAGCCGCGGACGTCTGCGACGCCGAACTCCACATCGCCGACGGCCAAGCCACCCTGGTCCGTTCCTGATTTCCGACACCTCAGTGGTCACATCAGCCCCACCGGCAACAGGCCCGTCGTCGACTGCGGGACAAACCCCCCCACACTCGGCGTCGAGCGTGGGACAAAGTCCCGCACTCGACGAAATCTGGTCCTCACCGGTGGCATCGAGGTGAGTCAAGGTACGGAAAAGAGAGTAGGTAAGGCTAACCTATCTTCATAGGCTCGTGGGAGCCCTGTGGACTGGAGGAGGTCGAATGACTTCGCAGCTCGTCGCCCTGCCGGAAGCGGTGACCAGGCGTGGACTGCTGGGTGGGCTGGGCGGACTCGCGGTGGCGGGGACGCTGGCTGGGTGTGGTGGTGGGGCCGGTACGTCGGCGGCCGGGGCGGATCCGGGGTTTCCGGTCAGTATCAAGCACAAGTTCGGGACGACAACGATCGCGCGCAAGCCGCGGCGGGTGATCGCGATAGGGACCGGGTCCTGCGACATCGACGCGTTGGTGGCGTTGGGAGTGGCGCCGGTCGGGGTGTCCAGGGACGAGTCCAACGGGGCCGGGGTTTTCCCCTGGCTGAAGGAGAAGATCGACCTGAAGAAGACCCAGCTGCTGAGCATCGGCAAGGGGGTCGACTTCGAGAAGGTGGCCGCGTTGCGGCCGGATCTGATCCTCGCGACCACCCACTTCAAGCTGGCCGAGGACTACCGGAAACTGTCCCAGATAGCGCCGACAATCGGCTACCTGACGGGCTGGGGCACCGATTCCTGGCAGGACCTCACGCGGCTCGCGGGCAAGGCGGTCGGGCTGCCGGCGGTGGCCGAGACGGCGATTCGGGAGACCGAGGCAGCCGTTGCCGCGGCGGCGAAAAGGTACGCGCTGACAGGAAAAACCTTTACCGCCTCGGTGGTGTACGCCCCGGATGTCTTCACCCTGGTGTCGCAGGCGGACTTCGCGGTGAAGTTCTTCGTCCAGCTGGGGATGCGGCTGCCGGCGTCGATCGACAAGGTCCGGCCGGCCGGCGGCGGCAAGCTGACCGGGCAGCTCAGCATGGAGCAGCTGGACCTGTTGGACGCGGATCTGTTGATCGTCGGTTTTCCCAGCCCGGCCGCGAAAAACCACCTTTGAAGGCAACGCGGTCTTCAAGGGGCTCGCCGCGGTCCGCGACAAACGGTATTTCAGCACCGACCTCGAAACCATCAGCGTCCTGCGCTACCCGTCAGTGCTCGGCGTGCGCTGGCTGCTCGGCCAACTGGAGCCGGCCCTCAAGATCGCCGTTGGGAAGTCCTAACTAGCGCAGACCGCCTCTTGGCAGCTGGCCAGCCGCAGCTGCCCGGTGGTGCGGTCGTACGACAGCCGGCGGTGCAGCTCGAGCAGCGGCACGTCACCGGCCGGGTCCGGGATCCGCAGCGTGCTGATCCGGTCACCCGGCCGGTGTGGCGGGTCGTACGCCTGCGGAGTCTCGTCGAAGTCGGCGCTCACGCCCACCACTTCGCCATCGCGGTCTATCAGCGCTCTCAGCAACATTGCCGGTCCACCCCTCGCTACCGTCCCGACGGGCCACCAGCCAAGCGCCCGTCCACTCTGGGCATGAGCTTGCCTGTTCGGGCAGCCGGGCGCATGAGTAGCACGTACTCATTTTCCTCCAGCGAACTACCCAGGTGTCGCGCTCAGGCCGCTGAGCTGCGGAAACGCGGAGCTAGCCCTTGACGGCGCCGGCCGTCACGCCACGCAGGAAGTAGCGCTGGAAGGCGAAGAAGAGGATGGCCATCGGGACCAGGCTGATCACCGTGGTCGCGGTCAGCGACGACAGGTCGACGCTGAACTCGGTGCTCGTGGTCGCGAGGCCGACGGTCAGCGTCTTCAGACTGTCGGTCTGGATCACCAACAGGGGCCAGAGGAAGTTGTTCCAGTTCGCCACGAAGGTGAGGATCGCCAGTACGGCCATCGGCTGGGCGGACAGCGGCACGATCATCGAGACGAAGATCCGGGCGTTGGAGGCGCCGTCCACCCTGGCCGACTCCAGCAGTTCGTCCGGGATGCCGCGGACGAACTGGCGGAGCAGGAAAGTACCCAGCGGCGCGGACAGCCCGGGCAGGATCAGCGCCGCGTAGTTGTCGGTCAGCCCGAGACTGTTCGCGATCAGGTACGTCGGCACCAGCGTCACCGAGAACGGCAACATCATGGTGCTGATCAGCAGCAGAAAAACCGAGTCGCGACCGCGCCATTTCAGCTTGCTGAAAGCGAAAGCGGCCATCAGGTCCACCAGTACGGTCAACACCGTACCGACCGTGGAGACCAAGACTGTGTTGAACAACCAGGTCTGGATGGTGCCGAGCGCGAAGAGCTGTTGATAGCCGGCGAGGCTCCAGCCGGGAAAAAGCTCAGACTCAGGTCGTTGAAGGTGTGTACGTCCCGAAAAGACGCGAAGACGATCAGCGCGATCGGTGCCACACAAGCGAAAGTCACTATGATCGCGAAGATCTGCAGAACTGTCTGACGCCCGTAGCGGCGGAGGGTTTTGCTGCTGTCAGCCACGGCCGCGACCGTCCGATCGGGTGGCACGCAGGTAGAAAGCCGAGATCACCAGGGTGAGGAGCAGCAGGATCACGCTCATGGTGGCGGCATAGCCGACCGAGCCGCCGTTGAAGACGTTTTGGTAGATGTACCACATCGCGGTGTAGGTGGCGGTGCCCGGACCACCTTTGGTCATCACGAAAATCACGTCGAACACCTGCACCGACGCGATCGTGGTGAGGATCAGCACGAACTGCATGACCGGTCGCAGCAGCGGCAGCTTGATGCTCCAGAAAGTACGCCACATGCCGGCGCCGTCGATGCGGGCGGCCTCCACCAGTTCGTCCGGGATGTCGTTCAGCCCGGCCATGAAAATGATCGAGTTGAAGCCGAGTGAGGACCACATGGTAATGACCGCGATGAAGAAGATCGCGAAGGTGCCGTTGGACAGCCACGGCACCTCGATGTCCAGTACGCGCTGGAAAAACAGGTTCAACGGGCCGGATTGCGGATCCACCAGCACCCGCCAGATCAGCCCGGTGGCCACAATGGACAGCAGCGACGGCAGGTAGATCAGCGAGCGGTAGAACCGCAGACCGGCCAGTTTGCTGGAGAGCAGGACGCCGACCGCGAGCGGCACGGTCATCGTCAGCGGCACCAGGATCACCAGGAAGAGCAGCGTGTTCTTCAGCGTGCTCAGGAAAAGCGAGTCGGACAGGATGGTGGCGAAGTTGGCCAGTCCGACGAACCGGAAATCGCCCAGCAGTGACCCGTCCTGAAAAACCAGCACGAACGTGTAGACGAACGGGACCAGGATGAACACTCCGAAGAGCAGGGCCTTGGGCAGCAGGAAAAGGGCGGCGTCCCGGTAGGTGGCGGCGCGGCCGACCGCCGGCGGCGGCGCCGGCGCGCTGGCAGATTTTCCGGCGCCGCTGGGGAAAGCCTCGTCTCCTGGACGCTGACCAAAACCTCGGTGTCCTTTCCGGTGCGGCTAGCGGGCAGTCGATGCCAGCTGTTTCACGTGTGCTGAGGTGTCCTTGAGCATGTCGTCCAGGCTGCTCCGGCCGAGGAAGAAGTCGTTGAACTTGCCCAGGATGTAGTCTTGTGGGTCGTACGGCAGCACCGGTGTGAGCCGCACGTACTTGGTCTGCGCGCCGACCGCGGTGAGATAGTCCTCGACCCGTTTGTCGCCGACTCCGCTGTAGTAACCGGCCGGCGGGTCGCCGAACGGGTAGACCCGGATGCTGCGGATGTAGTCCTTCCGGCGAGTGTCGTCGAACAGGAACTGCAGCAGCGCGTACGCGCCCTTCTTGTTCTTGCTTTTGCTGGAAATCGCGTAGTAGCCGCAGCCGCCGACGACGAACGTGCCGGCCGGACCCTTGGGCAGGTCGAGCACCCGGAATCGGGTGGCGTAGGCCTTCTGCTGAGTGGGACTGATGTTGGCCATCCACTGCAGGGCGGATTTTCCTTGCAACATCAGGTCATTCCAGGCGTCCTGGTCGCTGTAAAGGCCCATCGGGGTGGTAGCGCCGGAATCGACCAGTTTTTCTTCATGTGGGTCAACGCGGCACGACCCTGCGCACCGCCGAAGCCGATGTCGTTCTTGTCTTTGTTGACAATGTCGGCGCCGTACGCCCAGAGATAGTTCCAGATGTAGTTCGTTTCGGCGCCGGTCGAGCCGGCCCAGGTCATCCCCCAGTGGGCGATGTTCTTCGGGTCGAAGCCGGCCTCGCCGAGTCGTTTGCCGGCCTTGTCGAAGGTCAGTTTCCGGGCGAACGGGATGATGTCCTCGTACGTCACCGGGAGGGTCGGCTTGCCGGCCTTTTCCCAGATCTCCTCGTTCAGCGTCAGGCCGAAAATGGCCGGCCGCGAACGGCACACCGAAGCGCTCACCGTTGGGTCCCGAGCAGCCGTCGATCGCGCTCTGTGGCACATTCTGGAAGTATTTTTCCACGCCTGGGTCGATTTTGCGTAGGTCAGTGAGCGCGCCGGTGCCGCGGAACTTGTTCATCCACGGCAGGATCTCGTACGCCACATCGGGCGGGTTGCTGCCGGCGTAACCGGCGGTGTATTTCGGCAGCGCGCTGTCCCACGGGATGATCAGGAAATTCACTTTGGCGTTCTTGTTGGCCTTGGCGAAGTCCACGATCAGCTGTTTGTTGTATGACTGCTCGAAAGGCAGGTCGCCGACCGGCGTTTTCCAGAACGAGATGCCGCCGTCGCCGGCCGCGCCGCAGCCGGCCAAGCCGGTCATGCCAAGCGCCCCCCCCCCGGCCGCGGCGGCGAGGAATCCGCGCCGGCTCAACCCGAGCTCGCGCGAAGGTTCAGAGATATCCATCTGCGACCCCACGACCCATCACGGCGGCACCTAGTTTCGAAATAGCGTAAACGTTTTCCGATAGTCCGAGATAGTAGGGCCGCCGAAGGTGGCTGGCAAGACCCGCCCGGAGCGCGATGAGTTCTCCGATCGGCCCGGGTCGTAGTTGTAACACCGAACGTCGACGGCTAAAGACTGGATGACAATGGCTACCAACGAGGAACAAATCCGGACATTGATCGAGCGCTGGGCCGCCGCCGTACACGCAGGGGACATGGCCGGAGTGCTCGCGGACCACACCGACGACATCGTTATGTTCGACATACCTCCGCCGTACGAAGGTGTCCGTGGCATCGACGCCTACCGCGAGACGTGGCCGGGCTTCTTCGAGTGGCAGCGCATTGCCTGCTTCGAGATCGAGTCGCTGGAGATCGTCGCCGGCGACGACGTCGCTTTCGCATACGCCCTCTTGCTGTGCGGCGCGCCGGCACACCTCGCGGCCCATCCAGAGCACCGGGTGTGGCTAACTTTGGGGCTACGTAAGGAGAACAGCGTTGGGTTGTCGCGCACGAACACCACTCGTTCCCGGACGCCACCCCCGACGACACGGCCGGCGGCTGACCGTCGTCTTCCTTAATGCCCGATGGTGAGGGAACACTCTCACTAGTCGAGCGAGGAGTGCTGATGGCCGTACGAGCGGGCAGCGGATACCGGTACGAGCGTGTTGGCAAGGCGCTGGTCGGGATGCTCCAGCGGCTGGGGCATCCGGCCGCTGGGACGGTGACGACGGCGGAGGTGCGCCCTTGGGATGTGCGTACGCTGCGCCGACACCGCTATTGCCTGCTGGTCACCTATCGCGCGGACGGGACCGCGGTGCCGACGCCGGTCTGGTTCGGCGCGGCCGGCGACCGGGTCTACGTGGAGACGGGCATCGACGCGTACAAGACCCGCCGGATCCGTCGGGAGCCGGCCGTCCTGGTGGCGCCCTGCACGAGCCGTGGCCGGCCGACCGGCCCGCCGATGGCTGGTGTCGCGCGGTGCTCGATCTGGCCGAAGGCGCCGCGGTGGAGCGGATCATCCAGGCCAACAACGGCCTGGTCCGGCGGCTGTACACCAGCCTCCTGGACGGGCCGGACACCATCGCCTATCTGGAGATCGGGCCGCGCTAGTCGGTGGTGGCGGGCACCGGGGTGCTGGCCTTCAGTGCCGCCTGCTCGACCTCCAGCACGGACTCGCTGTGCCGCTCGGCCTCGTGCGCGGCGCGGCCGCCGCGGGCGCCGAAGAGCCGCTTGGTCCACACCAGGTAGATGACCGCGACGATGTTGATCAGCAGCGCGCCGATCCGGATCACGGTGATCTTCTCGATCAGCTCGTAAATCTCCAGCGGCAGGAACAGCGACGTGCCGATCACCGCCACGTACTCACCCCAGCGTTTGAGCAACCAGAGGCCGGTCGCCTCGGTCAGCTGAAGCAGCGCGTACAAGAGCACGCCGAGAGCGATCCAGATGAGTGCGTTGGCGCTGACCGAGAACGCGCCCTCGATCAGCCGCACCGGGGGCCGGCGTTGGTCAGGTCGTAGCCGATTTGGTCGGCGAGCGGCTTGACCAGCGGAAGATACTGCTCGAAGGCCATCTGGAGGGAGCCCTTGACCGTCCGGAACTCGAAGACGCCATAGGCCGCCAGCAGCAACAACAGGCCGCGGATCGCCCGCTCGGCGGACAACAGCCGCAGGATCACCGCGTCGCGTAGGGCAGGGCCGCGCAGCACGATCGGCGCCTCGTTGGCCGGCCCGGTCAGCTTCGGCTCGCTCAGCACGAAGTCGCCGCACCGCAGGCAGCGCCAGACCGTACCGATCGCGGTGTCGGCGGTCAGCCGGTCGGCCAGGTCCGTCTCTGTTGGCCGGTACGTCAGATGTCCGCGCCGGCCGCAGGCCCGCAAGCTCCAGTCCACTTGGCCAGGGTAGAGGTCTGCTTTTGCGGGGCCGTACCTGCCGCCACCTGTTTGCGCGATGGGGCGCCGGCCGGCCGATGGATCGCGACTCGACTCCTGGCTGATCGATCCGCCACCCTGTCAATCGACTGGCCTAGGGTTGCATCGTGGAATCCGGGGCTGGCCTGCCGTTCGATCCGATCCAACGCGCCGGCGACATCTGGGCCCGCCGGTACGGGGCCGGCCGAGGCGATGCGAGTCGCCACGTCGGTGATGCGGGTCCAGCAGATCCTGCTCGCCCGCTATGACGCGGTGCTGCGTCCGTACGAGATCACCTTCGCCCGTTATGAGGCGTTGTGTGCTGCTGGACTTCTCCCGTACCGGCTCGCTGTCTCTGAAGACGATCGGCGAGCGCCTGCAGGTGCACCCGACCAGCGTCACCAACATCATCGACCGGCTGGTCACTGCCGGCCTGGTCGCACGCCGCCGCAACCCGGACGACGGCCGCGGCGTCCTCGCAACGCTCACCGACACTGGCCGTGACGTGGTCCGCCGGGCGACCAAGGATCTGATGGCCATCGACTTCGGCCTGGACGCGCTCGACGACCAGGACCGTTCGTTGCTCTTCGAGCGGCTTCGGGACGTACGGTCCGCGGCTGGTGACTTCACCTCGTCGGAGTGATCCAGACGCCGACGAACGGGAGGGTGAGGGGTGCTGGACTACGACGCCGAAGCGGCGCGGTACGACGCGACTCGCGGTGGGCTTCCGAGGGCGCGCGAGGCGGCCGGCGCGGTTGGCCGGTTGTTGCCGGCGAGCACTCGGACGCTGGTGGACGTCGCATGTGGCACTGGCTTCGTGACCAGCGAGATCGGCGGCGTGCGAGCGGTCGGGATCGACTTGGCGGCGGGGATGCTGCGGATCGCGGCGGCCCGGCTCGGCGGGCGGGTCGTACGGGCAGATGCGCGGGCGCTGCCGTTCGCGGACGGTTCGGTGGACGCGCGGTGACGATGATCTGGCTGGTTCACCTGCTGGACGACCCGGGGCCGGTGCTCGCCGAGGCGGTCCGGGTCGTTCGGCCCGGTGGGGTGCTCGTGTTGACGGTCAACAAAAACGATGGCCACTTCGAAATGGACAGCGACCTGGCGGCGAGCCTGGCCCGCGCGAGACCAGACCGGGCGAGGCACGTGGAGTTCGACGACTTCGCCACCGTGACCGGCCTGCTCAGGGGGTTGGAGTTGGTGGGTGAGACGACCTTCAGCGGCGTCGGGCAGGGCGTTGCGCCGGCGCAGTGGCGCCGCTGGTTGGCCGCCGGCACCATCCGTTGGATGCGTACGATGACCGCCGATCAGGCGGCTGAGCTGGACAGATCGCTTGCCGCGCTGCCCCATCAGGAGGTGGCCCGGGCCGATCCGCGCTACCGGCTGGTGGCCTTCGGGCAGCCTCTGAGAGATAGGTCGCATCCCACTGGCTGAAATTACTAGGACATCCTAGTATTTTCTCAGGAGGCATGCGATGAGTGAAGAGATCGAGGCCGGGCGGAGACGCTGGCGGGAGCGGTACGAGGCGTCAGCGGTCCGGGACGCCGACTTCAGCACGCTGTCCGGGATGGAGTCGATCCCGCGTACGGGCCGCCCGAGGGTGCCGACGTGCCGGACTTCGAGCGGATCGGCTGGCCGGGGGAGTTCCCGTTCACCCGCGGCCTCTATCCGACCGGCTACCGCGGCCGCGCGTGGACGATCCGGCAGTTCGCCGGGTTCGGCAACGCCCGGCAGACCAACGAGCGCTACAAGATGATCCTGCGCTCCGGTGGCGGCGGTCTCTCGGTGGCATTCGACATGCCGACGCTGATGGGCCGTGACTCGGACGACCCGCGCAGCCTCGGTGAGGTCGGGCACTGTGGGGTGGCGATCGACTCGCTGGCCGACATGGAGGTGCTGTTCGACGGCATCGCGCTGGCGGACACGACCACGTCGATGACGATTTCCGGCCCGGCGGTGCCACTTTTCTGCATGTACGTTGTCGCCGCCGAAAAGCAGGGCGCTGACATCTCCAAGCTCAACGGCACCTTGCAGACCGATATTTTCAAGGAATACATCGCCCAGAAGGAATGGCTGTTCAAGCCGGAGCCGCACCTGCGGCTGATCGGCGACCTGATGGAATACTGCCAGGCGGAAATTCCCGCGTACAAGCCACTTTCGGTGTCCGGCTACCACATCCGCGAAGCCGGCGCGACCGCCGCGCAGGAGTTGGCGTTCACGCTCGCCGACGGTTTTGGTTATGTCGAACTCGGCCTGTCCCGTGGCCTGGACGTCGAAAAGTTCTCGTCGGGTCTCAGTTTCTTCTTCGACAGTCACATCGACTTCTTCGAGGAGATCGCGAAATTCCGGGCCGCCCGGCGGATCTGGGCGCGCTGGATGCGCGATGTTTACGGCGCGAAGACAGCGAAAGCGCAGTGGCTGCGGTTCCACACCCAGACCGCCGGTGTCAGCCTGACCGCGCAGCAGCCGTACAACAATGTCGTACGCACCGCGGTCGAAGCCCTCGCGGCGATCCTCGGTGGCACGAACTCGTTGCACACCAACGCTTTGGACGAGACGCTCGCGCTGCCCACGCCGCCGAGTCAGCCGAGATCGCGCTGCGCACTCAGCAGGTGATCGGCGAGGAGACCGGCGTGATGAATGTCGCCGATCCACTCGGTGGTTCCTGGTACGTGGAGGCACTGACCGACAAGATCGAGGCCGAGGCCGAGAAGATTTTCGCCCAGATCATGCGAATGGGTGGCGGCGACGAGAAGCAGCACGAGATCGGTCCGATGACGTCCGGCATCCTGCGGGGCATCGAGGACGGCTGGTTCACCGGCGAGATCGCCGACTCCGCGTTCACTTACCAGGTAGCGATGGAAAAGGGCGACAAGCGGATCGTCGGCGTCAACACCAACACCGACACGATCACCGGTGACCTGGAAATCCTGCGGGTCAGCCACGAGGTCGAGCGCGACCAGGTCCAGGTTCTGGCCGATCGCAAGAAATCCCGCGACGAGCCGGCGGTACGAGCCGCGCTCGCCGAGATGGTGCGGGTGTCGCATACGGATGGAAACCTGCTCCCGCCGATGGCGGCGGTACGACTGGAGGCCACCGTCGGCGAGATCTGCGGCGCGCTTAAAGACCAGTGGGGAGCGTACGTCGAGCCTGCCCGGTTCTGAGCGGACGCGGAAAAGCCCGGCCACAGTGGCCGGGCTTTTCTTCTCTGGCCCTACTTCACCGGGGACAGCGGCGGAGTGTGCGAGTTGGTCGGTGGAACGGCGGCCTTGGTCACCGTCGTCGGTGCGTGCGGGGTGATGCTCGCGCCGGCCGCGGTCTCGCGGGCCAGGAAGGCGCCCAGCTCTCCGATGGTGCTCATCAGCGGGGCCGGGAAGACGACCGTGGTGTTCTTGTCGACGCCGATTTCGACCAGGCTCTGCAGGTTTCGCAACTGGAGTGCGAGCGGGTGGGCCATCATGACGTCCGACGCCTCGCCCAGCGCGGCCGCGGCCAGCGACTCGCCTTCGGCGGCGATGATCTTCGCGCGCTTCTCCCGCTCGGCCTCGGCCTGCCTCGCCATCGCCCGCTTCATGCTGTCCGGCAGTTGGATGTCCTTGAGCTCCACCAGCGTGACGACTACGCCCCATTCCTCCGTTGCCACGTCGAGGATTTCCCGGATGTTGATATTGATCGCGTCGGTCTCGGACAGCGTCTGGTCCAGGGTGTGCTGGCCGACCACCTTGCGCAGCGTGGTCTGCGCGATCTGGTTGATCGCGGCGCCGACGTTTTCTATCGCTACCACGGATTTCACCGCATCCACGACGCGGTAGTACGCGACCGCGGACACGTCCACGCTGACGTTGTCACGGGTGATTATTCCCTGCGACTGAATGGGCATCGTGACAATTCGCAGGGACACCCGACGCAGCACGTCCACGCCGGGCACGATGACGGCGAGCCCGGGTTTGCGGATTCCCTGGATCTTGCCCAGCCGGAACAGCACTCCCTGCTCGTACTGGGTGACGATGCGAAGTGACCGGGACAAATAGATGAGTGCGAGCACCACGATGGCGGCCAACAGGATCAGTGGCAGTTGCATGAGATTTCCTTTCCGGCGAACTAAGCCGCGGCGGTGCGAAGGTGGCCGCCGTCGGATTCCCACCGGTCCAGCGCGGCAGGATCGGTCGTGTTCACGGCAGCGAGGATTTCGGGGGTACGTAAGGTGTTCGTGGGATCCGAGGCGGCAGCCATCGCCGCCGCGGCGGCGGCCTTGGACAGAGTCGGCGGAACGACCAGCAGGTCGACCCGGTCACGGCCGCTGTTCGTGGTGGTCAACAGGCCAGCGGGACCGGAAGTGAACCAGCCCAGCCGGATCACTCGGCCGTCCACGGTCATCCGCCGCGGCTGGGCTCCGCCAACCTTCGGCCTGCAGCATGAGATGGGTGATCCTGCCGCGGCTGACCTCGACGGCGCGGATCAGCGGCGGCAGCTCGGCGACCGGATCGGCCGATCGAGGCCACCACGCGCCGTCCAGCGGACCCATGGGGGGAGCGTGGCGGTTCCAGGCGTAGCCGTGTGGATGTGCTGTCTTCAATTGTCATTCTCGGTCCTTCTGCCGGCCGGGGCCGTGCCGTCATCGACGAGGAGTGCGTACGGCACGGCGCGATGGCGCGATCCGTGCGATGAGCGTGGCGACGACTCTCGCGGCCTTGGCGGTCGCCGATCCGACCCACTCCGTCGTACGGCGCAGTGGTCCTGAGCGAGGATCTCGGACATCCGGATGGGTACGAACGCGGACGGCTATCACAAATCCCACCACTTTCCTCAGGCCGGCCCGGCAGGGGCACCTCAGGGGTGGGATGTCTTCGCTTCCCGGATGACGTTGACACTACTCCTATAAATTTGCCTGAGCGAGTTTGTGTAAAGTTTTGGCATGCACCGTCGGCCGGACCACTGGGCAGCGGTTCCGGCGACGGTGGGAGAATCGTCCTTATGACTCGTCCAGATCCTCGGCAGGCCGCGGCGATGTCGGCGGCCTTCTCACGAGCGGTAGACCTCTCGTCGTTGGCCGGTCCGGCGGCGGCCCCGGCCGGGGCCGGCTGGCAACGGCGCCCGGCACGCGGCACCCGACACCGGCCGGCACCGCGCGGCGGCTCCGGACGCCGCCGCCGACCCGAACGCCCCGCTGACCGTCATCGACGCCACCGAGACCAGCTTCCAGGCTGACGTGATCGACCGGTCGATGACCACGCCAGTGGTGATCGACTTCTGGGCCGACTGGTGCCAGCCGTGCAAGACGCTCTCGCCCACGCTGGAGAATCTCGCTGCCGAGGGTGGCGGCTCGTGGGTGCTGGTCAAAGTCGATGTCGACGCCAACCCACGGCTGTCGCAGGCGCTCCAGATCCAAAGCATCCCGACCGTGATGGCGGTCATCAAGGGCCAGCTCATGGAGGGTTTCCAGGGCGCCATCGGGGAGGCTGAGGCGCGCCAGTTCATCGCCGCGGTCCTGCAAGCTGGCGGTGTCGAGCCGGGCGCTGGCCCGGCCGGCGAGGCCGGCCCGCCGATCGACCCGCGGCTGGAGGCCGCAGACGACGACCAGATGGCGGCCGGTGACCTGACCGCGGCCAAGGCTTTGTACGAACAGGTGCTGGTGGACCTGCCGAACGACCCGGTGGCCAAGTCCGGGATCGCCCAGGCCGACCTGCTCCTGCGGATCGACGGAGTCGACCTCGCGGCCGCGGTGTCCGACGCCGACGCCGCTCCCGACGACGTGGCCGCCCAGACCCTCGCGGCCGACTCCGAGCTGGTGCAGGGGGAGGCCCCGGCGGCCTTCGCCCGGCTGATCCGGGCCGTACGCCGGACTGCCGGCGACGACCGGGACGCGGCCCGCAAGCACCTGCTGAAGCTTTTCGAAGTCGCCTCGCCGGACGACCCGGCAGTGGCGAAGGCGCGCCGCGATCTCGCGAGCGCACTCTTCTAATCGGAGGCACGTAAATGGCGGACCTGGTGCTCAGCCGGATCTACACGCGGGTTGGCGACGACGGGACGACCGGTCTCGGGGACGGCAGCCGGGTCCCGAAGACGTCGGTCCGGCTCGCCGCATATGCGGACACCGACGAGGCCAACGCCACCATCGGTGTCGTGCTGTCGCTGGGAAATCCGGCCGAGGACGTGCGCAAGGTGGTGATCGAGGCGCAAAACGACCTCTTCGACGTGGGCGCCGACCTCTGCACGCCGATCGTTGAGGGCGACGACCGGCTGCGAATCACCGAGGCGTATGTCCAGCGACTGGAAGGCCACTGTGACACTTTCAACGACCAGCTGCCAAAACTTCGGTCGTTTATCTTGCCCGGCGGTTCGCCCGCCGGTGCGCTGCTGCACGCGGCTCGTACGGTCACCCGGCGCGCCGAGCGATCGGTGTGGGCGCTGCTGGAAGCGGAGCCGGCGGTGACCAACCCACTCACCGGTCACTATCTCAACCGGCTGTCCGACCTGCTGTTTATCCTTGCTCGTACGGCCAATCTGGACACCGGCGACGTCCTTTGGCAGCCAGGTAAGAAAGGCTGATTACTGACCGTTCGACTCGATGACCCCGGACTTGAAGGTCCCGGAGTCATCGACGGCGGCGAGGATCGTTTCCTTCTGTTTGCCGGCAGTGAACTGCACGCCCATCTCGGTGGGCGAGAGCCGGGTGACGCTCACCTGGTAGCCGTCCGCCGGCTCGGTGCCGATCACGTCCAGGGATCCCTTGCTGTATCTGAAAGTCGCCGAGCCATGCTGCGCGGTCACCTGCTGTGTACGCACCACCGGCGGTGGCGGGCTGGGCCGGGTGGAGGGCGGTGGCTGGTGTCCCGATCCTGCTGGCGGCTGCGGACCGCCGGGCGTGCCGTGCCGCCGGCCGCCGGGCTGCCCGGGCCACCGGCGACCGGAGAGCCCGGATGGCTGGGATCGGGCGTGCCACTGCCAACGCCACTGGGGTCGAGCCGGCCAGTGTCGGCGCCAGCGGCGGACGACTGTGTCCCGGTCGGTTGGGGCGCAGGTTTGGTGTCCGCGACCGCGACCTGGGTCGTCCCTAAAAGCTGTGGCAGGCCGTACCGTACCAGATACCGACATTCACCAGAATGCCAACAAGAACAACACCGATCAGGGCCAACCGCCGACTGCCGCTCACGCCCCGGGACCCTACTCGAGCCGGCGATCGCCACCAAACCCCACCTATTGTCGCAATCGACGGTAATGGCGCGATGACGACAAGTGATGCCTCCGGCCTTGTTATGTGGTGCTTTTTGCGAAAAACCACATCTTTAGGGGCTTTTGGACTTCGAGCTTAGGGGACTTTGGCCCTACGGGTACGACTTTGTGGCTCGATCAACGAGAAAGGGCCGCCGCGTCACCGTTGCCGGGGTGACCCTGACGGCATGCAGGACCGAACCAGGAACATTCTCATCGTGGTGATCGCGGCCGTTGTCGGGATCGTGCTGCTGTGCTGTGGCGGCGGCTTTTTCGTTTCGATGATGGGGAACAAGCCGGTGGCTCCGGCGGCGAGCGCCATCCCGAAGCCGTCGCCATCAAAGCCCCCGTCGCCGTCCGCGTCGTCCCCTTCGCCCGTCCGGCCTCTCCCTCCCTCCCACCACCACCACCACCTCCGCCAGCACCGGTGCCGGCTCGGTCGCTCGCCCCGCCGGCCGCCGGCGCTGGCACCACCTCGGGGAGACGGCGGCGGCTCGAGTACGACCG
Organism: Fodinicola feengrottensis; assembly: GCF_010993775.1. GTDB lineage: Bacteria > Actinomycetota > Actinomycetes > Mycobacteriales > HKI-0501 > Fodinicola > Fodinicola feengrottensis. The sequence continues at coordinate 61,163 of NZ_WOTO01000006.1, forward strand.
GAGATTCCGGCGAATCCTCGGTGTATTACCAGAACTGCACGGCCGTACGCGCCGCCGGCAAGGCGCCGCTCTATCGCGGCCAGCCCGGCTATCGCTCGGCCCTGGACCGCGACCACGACGGCATCGCCTGCGAAACCTGACCGACGAGGTCGGCCACGCGCGTTAAGGTGGGGGGAAGTTGTCCCGCCCAGGAAGGGAAGACGCGATGGCCGTGCAGTTGAACCACACGATCGTCTGGGCGCATGACAAGAAGGCGTCGGCGCGGTTCATGGCGGAGATCCTTGGCCTGCCAGCGCCGGAGGCTTTCGGGCCCTTCATGATGGTCCAACCGGCGAATGACGTGACGCTGGATTTTCTGGACACCGACGGGGAAGTTCGTGGCCAGCACTATGCGTTTTTGGTGAGTGAGACGGAGTTCGACGAGATCTTCGGCCGGATCACCGCGCGCGGGTTGGACTACTGGGCCGATCCGGGGCACGGCACGCCCGGCGAGATCAACACCAGAGACGGCGGCCGCGGCGTCTATTGGGACGACCCGAACGGCCACAGCCTGGAGATCCTGACCCGAGCGTACGGCAGCGGTCCGGCTTAGGAGCGAGTGCCAGTTCGCTCTGGCGCGGGAGGCGCCGAGCGACCGCGCGGCCGCATACTGCGGTGTGACCGAGAGACTGAGCCGATGGCTGCGGGGGATTCCGCCGGTCGCGGTGGATGCCGCGTTGGTGGTGATCGCGTTCGTCGCCACCGCCGTCCCGGTCGCCGGCTGGCCTACCTGGTGGTCGGTGGGGCTGGCCGTGCTGGCGTCCGTGCCGTTGTTCTGGCGACGCCGGTTCCCGATCCGGACCGGCGCGGTGGTCGGCTGGGCGATTATCGCGCAGGCGCTGGCGAATGTGCCGCCGCTGCTGCCGGTCGGCGGGCTGGTGAGCCTCTACACGGTGGCCGCGTTGAGCCGGCCGCGGGTGCGCTGGTGGGGCGTGGTGGCGACGATCATCGGCATCGCGGTTTCGGTTGTCGTGCCCGGCGAGGACCTGAGCGTGGCGCGCTACCTCGGCGTCGCGTACGTGGCCGCTTACGCGCTGGGCATCAGCGCGCGGGCCCACGCGGCCCAGGCCGCGGTGCTGCGCGAGCGGACCGCCCGGCTCCAGGAGGAACAGGCCGCCGCGGTGATCCGCGAGCGGACCCGGATCGCCCGCGACATTCACGACATTGTCACGAATTCCGTCGGGATCATGGTGGTGCAGGCCGAGGCGGGGCCGTTGGCCGTACGAGCCGACCCTGACCGGGCTGAGGCGGTCTTCGACGCGATCGCGGACACCGGTCGGGCCGCGGTCGGGCAGCTGCGTCGCGCGCTCGGGGCGCTCCTCCGATCGGCGGATGAGCCGGCCGCCCGGCAGCCGCAGCCGGGCATCGATGCGCTGGCTGGCCTGATCGAGCAGACTCGGCGGATTGGCCTGGACGTGTCGGTCGAGGTCGTGGGGGAGGCGCGCAAGGTGCCCGCCGATGTCGATCTCGCCGCGTACCGAGTCGTCCAAGAAGCCCTGACAAACGTGGTCAGGCACGCTCGCGCCAGCCGTGTTGAGGTGTGTTTGTGCTGGTCAGTGGAGGTTCTGCTGGTCGAAGTGCGAGACGATGGGCAGGGCGGCACGGCTTCGGCCGGCGGTGGGTACGGGTTGCTGGGCATGCGTGAGCGAGTGCTGGCCTGCGGAGGCACTCTGGAAGCTGGACAGCGGCCGGACTGTGCCGGTTTTTGCCGTCGCGGCGACGCTGCCCATCAGGTAGGACTTGCTCGTGCTTCGCGTACTCGTCGTCGACGACCAGGACCTCTTCCGAGGCGGCTTCAGCATGATCCTCAACGCCCAGCCTGATCTCACCGTGGTGGGTGAGGCCAGCGATGGCGCCGAGGCCGTCCGCGTTGCTCTGGAGGTCCGCCCTGATGTCGTCCTTATGGACGTACGGATGCCGAATGTCGACGGCGTCGAGGCGACTGCGCAAATCTGCCGGCATACCACCGCGAAGGTGCTCGTGCTGACCATGTTCGACCTGGACGAGTACGTCTACGACGCCCTTCGGGCCGGCGCCAGCGGCTTCCTGCTCAAGGACATCCGCCGCGATGAGCTGGTCAACGCGGTCCGGGTGGTGGCCGCCGGCGAGTCGCTGCTGGCGCCGACAGTGACCCGCCGGCTCATCGCCGACCTGGTTCAGCGCGGCCAGCCGGTGCCGCGGTTGACCGCGAAGCTGGCGCACCTGACCGACCGCGAGTTGGCCACGCTGCGGCTCGTCGCGCAGGGCCTTTCCAACGCCGAGATCGCCACCGAACTGACGGTCAGCGAGCACACCGTCAAGACGCATGTCAGCAATTGCTGACCAAACTCGACCTTCGCGACCGTGTCCAGGCGGTCGTTTTCGCGTACGAGTCCGGGTTGGTCATCGCTGGCGCCTGACCGTTTCCCCTCGCAGATTGAGCCGAGGTTCGCTCCTGTCGGCGATCCGGACGGACCGTCCGCCGGGCCACTATCGGCGTCGTGCCGACTACTTTGGGGAGACCTTTGATGTTCACCTTGACCCGCTGGCGCCGGGCAGCCGCTGCGGCGGCCGGACTGACGTTGGCGGCCGGGTTTTTCACCGCCGGCTGCGGTGCTCCGGCTGACGCCGATGCGCTCACCGCCGGCCAGCGAAACTGTACGATCACCACGTCGGTCGGCCGGATCGCCGGTGTCACGGCCGGAAACCTTTGCACGTACAAGGGAATCCCGTACGCGGCGCCACCCACCGGCGACAATCGTTTCCGGCCACCCCAGCCGGCGGCCCGGTGGAAGGGGACGCTGCGGGCCAGCGACGGCAGCCGGGTGTGCCCGCAATATGCGCCGACCCGTCTTCGGAGGATTACCCGTCCAACCAGAAGGTCTTCACGAACGAGGACTGCCTCTATCTCAACGTCTGGGCACCGAAAAGCGGCCGTACGCACCGGCCCGTTATCGTGTACATTCACGGCGGCGCAGCGATTTTCGGCAATGCCAACGAAGCCCGCTATGACGGCAGCACGCTGGCCACCACCGGTGACGCGATCGTGGTCACGCTGAACTACCGGCTCGGGGTGCTCGGTTGGACCGAACTCGGTGGCCTGGACCCGAAATACCGCGGCTCGGGCAACAACGGCTTGCGCGACCAGATCGCCGCGCTCACCTGGATCCGCCAGCATGTCGCCGATTTCGGTGGAGACCCGGGGAACGTGACCGCGGTCGGCGAGTCCGAAGGCGCTTTCTCGCTGAGCGCCATGCTCGCCACCGACCACCCGCAGCGACTTTTCCACCGGGCGATCCTGGAAAGCGGCACCGGTTATCTGGATCGGTCGGCCTCGCTGGAAAAGAAAGAAGAACACCGCTTCCTTCTTCGCGACAACCGGGATCAAGAGCATCGGTCAGCTGCGGGCGCTCAGCACCGTCCAGCTGCTTGGGCTGCAGGAAAAAGCGCTGGAAGCCTCGGCCGGTGCGATCGGCCGGGCCACGTATTTCGGTGCGTACGTTGACGGGACACTGGTCAAAGCGCCGACGATCGACCGCGTCTCGCAGGGAAATGCCCGCGGTATCGACCTGATCGTCGGCAGCAACCGCGACGAGTTCCGCTATTTCGCTCAGTTCGACCCGCGGGTGCTGAGCATCACCCAACCGCAGTACAGCGTGGTTTTCCCCACCGTACTTGCGAAGCAGCGAGCCGCGATGGTGGCTGCCTACCAGGGCGCCCGGCCGGGAGCCAGTGAAGGCGACATCGTGCTCGCGATGATCAACGACCAGGCAATGCGCGTACCAGCGACCCGCCTCGCCGCTGCCCAGAGCCGCTTCGCTCGCTCGTACGTCTACCAGTTCGACTGGGCGCCGAACAATGCCAAGAGCCTTGGCGCCATTCACACCGCCGAGTTGCCCTTTGTTTTTGGAACCCTGCGATTCACCGGCATTCCCGGCGGCGCCGAGGCCCTGCAGAGCGACCGCACCCGGATCGCCGCCCTGTCGAAGCAAATGGTCACCGCCTGGACAACCTTTGCTCGTACCGGAAATCCAGGTGACCGGTGGCCCACGTACCGGACCTCCACCCGCGCCACGATGATCTGGAACTACTCACCAACCGTCGTCAACGCCCCACGCGACACCGAACGCGCCCTCTGGAACGGTTTACACCTTCCCCGCTGTCGACCTCAACACCTAAAAGTCTCCGCGAACTTGACGTTTTCGTTTGTCAACACCGGGCGTGTTGAGACGAAAGCGTCAAGTTCGCGGAGGGCTGAGTGTTAGGACTGGGTGATCTTGCCCAGGGCGTAGGCCTCATCGACGTACCTGGTGAGGAAGGTCCAGGAAACGTTGACGTAGCCGCTGTTGCCCCAGTTGGTGCCCCACGAGTTTTCCAGCGTGACGCCCTGGCTGTTGTACGCGATGACCGCCATCTCGTGGCCACCGGCGACCGGGTCATTCTGGCCAGGCATGTAGCTGTAGTCAGAGGCGCTCTGCGCGTCCAGGTCCATGAAGCTGTTGTGCACCGGCAGGCCGACCGATACCGGCATGCCCTGCGAGATCGACTGCTGGACGGCGGACTTCAGGCCCGAGCCGGTGGACAGCGTGTTGTAGCCGGAAAGCTTGTAGTGAATGGCATTCGCGCGCTCGTTGGAGTCGGGTTGCGTTGTGTAGTCGAAATCGCCCTGCCAGTAATCGGACGCGGTGTCCACGCCCTGGGAGTCGGCCAGGTCCAGCGCGACATTACCGTTTGTACCCTCGTCATCGCCTTGCGCGATTTGCGCGTAGATATACATCGGTGCCATCGGCGAGCCCGAGATTCCCTGTTCGTTCATCAGGATTCCGTAGCCGCTGTGCATCGTTGACCAGGCCACGCAGGAGCCAACCTGGCCTTGGTCGCCGGGTGAGATGGCGTACTGACTGAGGCTGTAGCTGGTCGGCACCGACGCCGATTTGCTTGGCAGGACTGGCAAACCGGTGTGCCGGCTGGGCGCTGCGGGCTGGTCGAGCCGCAGACCCAAGCCGTGGCGTGCGCTCTGGTTCGGCGCGGGGGCGGCGGCCGCGACGGTGGCTGAGCCAAGGCTCAGGCACGCGGCGGTGCCGACGACGGCGATGGTGCGCAGGGCGTACGAACGCATCGGGCGTCCTTTCGGTGATGCGCTGCCGGCGACAGCGCGGGGCGATTTGGGGTATATCTGCCGTTCTGTGTGGCCTGAACCGGAAAACCGCGCACTTATAGAACGTTTTTTTAGTTACGTGACGTGACCGAACTGTTCCAGGGTGCTGGGAAATGTGTGCCGGACGTACGAGATTTCCTTAAGTCCGGCTTATATGCCGTGACTGGGGAACATCCGGACCATACGCTGTTTTTTTGCGGCCTAGCGGAACCAATCAGCAGTTATGTGAATTCAACTGAATATCAAGTGTTGACCGGTTTAGGGGTTCGCAGGTGGGGAGCTCGTGACGTGGATGAGGGTGCGATGCCCGTGACACTGGGTCAGGATGCGGTGCTGCCCGCGGAGTTGTCCGAGGCGTTGGAGCGGGGCCCGTTCCATCGTGCGTTGACGCTGGCCGTGCAGGCCAGTGGTCTTAGTCTGCAACGACTGCAGCAGCGGTTGGCGGACAATGGCGTGAGTGTCAGCATCACGACTTTGAGTTACTGGAAACACGGTCGAAGCCAGCCGGAGCGGGCCGGATCGCTGCAAGGCGTACGAGTGCTGGAAAAGCTGCTCCGGTTGCCGCCGGAGAGCCTGACCGGGTTGCTCGGGCAGCCGCGGCGCGCGCGGGCGGTGGATCAACGCCGAACCGCCGCCGACCCGGGTCGGCGAGTTTTTCGACAATTCCGAGGCGGCCGAGCGCCTGATGGCCGAGCTCGGAGTGCCGGACGTGCAGCAGGTAAAGCTGTTGACCAGCCACGATCGGGTACGGGTCAACGCTGACCGGACATTGTCCGGGCATTCGTCGCGGCTGGTGGTGCAGGCGACCGTGGACAGGGTCAGTCGAAACTATTTCCTGCATTCGGGGGATCCGCAGGGCCGGCTGGTCAGCATGGTCGACACCCGGCACTGCCGGATTGGCCGCGTACGCACCAATGCGGCGGCCGGCTATGTCGCGATCGAGATCGTCTTCGACCGGGTGCTCGGCCGCGGTGACACCACGATTTACGAGTATTTCCTGGAAACCGGTACGCGCGACGACTACTTCGACCGGATTTTCCGGCACGACACCATGCAGTATTTGCTGGAGGTCGAGTTCAGCCCGGAGGCGGTGCCGGCTCGATGCTTGTCTTTCCGTCGCCCGAAACCGTCCGATGAGCGTACGGATCTGCGTGAGGTCTGGATAAGTCCGGAGCTGGTCGCGCACGTGGCGTTCACGGATTTGAGTGCCGGCATCTACGGAATGTGCTGGGAGTGGACCTGATTCCTTCACGAACTTGACGTTTTCGTCGTCAACATCGGCGTGTTGACAACGAAAAAGTCAGGCTCGCGGAGGAGGGTTTTTTTTCGTACGGACAGGCCCTCGATGAGCGCGGTCAGGCCGAGGGTGAACCAGTCGTCGTAGTAGGTCTGGTCGGCGGAGCGGTTCGGTACGTCGGCGGCGCCGGGGGTCTGGCCGGCTTCGGCCAGTACGTGGCCGATAACGTAGACGACGATCGACTGGAGGGCGTATTCGGCGTCCCGCCGGGAAAACCCGGCGCCGGTCATCGCGTCCAGCAGATCCTCGCCCAGTTCTTCCGCGGTGCCGGGGCTGGCCGGCCGGGTGGAGACCAACGGGATCAGCCGCGGATGGGTCAGCAGGGCGGTCCGCATCGCGGTGCCCAACGCCTGCAACCCCGTCGGCCAGGAGGTCCCGGCGGCGGGGTGCTCCGAGGTGGGCTTTCGCGGCGGTCGCGTACGAGATGGCCGCGCTGTCGACGATCGCGTCCAGCAGGTTCGCCTTGTTGGGAAAGTGGTGGTAGAGCGACATCGGCTCGACCCCGACCTGGCTGGCGAGCCGGCGCATGGTGAGTTTTTCCAGCCCGACGGTGTCGATCACCTCGATGGCCGCTGCCACGATCGCGGCGCGCGTCAGCCCCTGCCTCACAAGACGTGGACGCTAGCACCCACCCCGGTGATCAGCATCGCCCAAGCGATCGCGGTGACGACCAGATGCTGTGCGTCCGGGGTGACCACGTGGCCGTCGGTGGGCAGCAGTTTCAGGGTCCGGCCGTACTCGCGCTCCCAGTTGCGCCGCATGTCCGCGTTGCCGCGGCCGGTGAAATACGGGAACCACCACGAGTTGATGTTGCCGGCCACCACTGTGAAACAGAGCACTGTGGCGATCAAGGTGCTCACAGTCACGTCGACCGCGAAGAGCACCGCGATCAGCAGCGCCATCACCGGGTAGTTGATGGCGGCCGCGAACAGCCGTCGGCGGACCGGCTGGGCGGCCAGGTCATTGAACGGGAACATCGGCACCCATTCGGTGACGATCAGAAAAGCGAGCATGACCAGCGGCGGGACGGCCGCGACCAGTGTCCAGTTCATCGAATCTCTCCCTTACTTAGTACGCCTTACTTTGTAAGGTAAGTCTGTCGGTAAGGCATGTCAAGAGGTCCAGAAGGGGCAAGAAAGGGATGGGAAACCGATGCAGAGGGCTCATAGGTCTTGACGGGATGGTCAGTAGGGTTGTGTGGTCACCACAACGGCGTGGGACGACTAAGGAGCGGACCGATGCGTACCTCTGCCCCCAGCGCACCGCTGGACGGCGCTGACAGCGAAGGCGATCTGGACAACCCCGGTTCGGTGGGCGCGCTGATCGACGCCGCCGCCGAGCGGGCCCCGGACTCTCGGACCGCGGAGTTGGTCCGGCAGTACTGGGGAATGGTGCCGCCGAGGATCTGGTCGGCCGGGCTCCGGAAGACCTGCTCGCTGCCGTCCGCTCGCACCGCGAGCTGGCCGCCCAGCGGGTGTCCGGCGAGGTGCGGCTGCGCGTCCATACTCCCGATCCGGGGCAGGCCAGCTGGGCCGGTGGCCACACGTTGGTGGAAATCGTCACCGACGACATGCCGTTCCTGGTCGACTCGGTGACCGCGGAGCTGTCCCGGCACGACCTGAACGTGCACCTGGTCGTACACCCGCAGCTGGTCGTACGCCGTGAGGTGTTGGGTGCGCTCGCCGAAGTGCCGGCCGCGCCCGGCCCGGACGAGGCTGGTCCGGATGAGCTGGTCGAATCGTGGATGCACGTCGAGGTCGACCGGACTCGGGACGAGACCGAGCTGACCAGGATCCTGAACGACCTGCAGCGGGTGCTGACGGACGTACGGGAAGCGGTCGAGGACTGGTCGCGGATGCGGGACAAGGCGATCGCGCTGGCCGGCGAGCTGGTCCAGAGAGCGAGTTGCCGGTGCCGTCGAAGGACGTGGAAGATGCCCGTGAGCTGCTGCGATGGCTCGCGGACGAGCATTTTACGTTTCTTGGCTACCGCGAATACCGGCTCGGCACCGACGAGAGCGGCGATGACTTCCTGGCGGCCCTGAATGGCACCGGCCTCGGGATTCTGCGCCAAGACCAGACCCAAGTGCGGTCTTTCAAGACCATGCCGCCGGGCGCCCAGGAGCGGATCCGGGAGAAGCGGCTGCTGGTCATCACGAAGGCCAACGCGCGCGCGACCGTGCACCGCAACGCGTATTTGGACTACATCGGCATCAAGGTCTTCGGCCCCGACGGCGAGGTGTCCGGCGAGCGCCGCTTCCTTGGCCTGTTCTCGTCCGCGGCATACCTGGAGAGCGTCAAGAAGCTGCCGGTGGTCCGCCGCAAGGTCGCCGACGTGCTGACCCGCTCCGGGCTCTCCAAGCGCAGCCACTCCGGCAAGGACCTCATCTCCATCGAGAGACGTACCCGCGAGACGAGTTCTTCCAGGCCCCGACCAGCGAGATCTACGACATCGCAATGGCCGTCCTACGGATGGCCGGCCGTCGGGTGCTGCGGCTGTTCGTCCGCCGCGACTCGTACGGCCGGTTCATCTCCTGCCTGGTCTACATGCCGCGCGACCGCTACACCACGAAGAACCGGCTGCGGATGCAGCAGATCCTGACGCGCGCGCTCAACGGCGTCGGCCTGGACTACACGACCAGGGTCACGGAGGACATGCAGGCGCGGGTGCACTTCACGGTGCGTACGGACCCGGCCAACCCGCCCGGCCAGATCGACACCGTCGCGCTGCAGGCCGAGCTGGCCACCGCGACCCGATCCTGGGACGACGACTTCGCGGCCGCGATGCAGGAGTCGGTCGGCGAGGAGCAGGCCCGGATGCTGGTACGCCGGTACGGGCCGCCTTCCCGGAGGCGTACAAGGAAGAACACACTGTCCTGCAGGCCGCCGAGGACGTGTCCCGGCTGGAGATGCTGGAAGAGCCCGGCGACCTCGGCACCCACCTTTACCGCAAGAACGGCGAGCTGCGGTTCACCGTTCGCCGGCTGCTGGACCCGATGTCGCTGTCGGACGTGCTGCCGGTGCTGCACTCCATGGGCGTACGCGTGCTCGACGAGCGGCCCTTCCGGTTCCATCGGCTGGACGGGGACGGCCGCAACACCGCCGAGGACACCGCTTGGGTCTACGACTTCGGTCTCGGCCCGTGCCCCTCGGTGGACGCCGACGCGGTCCGCGGCCCGGTCCAGAACGCCTTCTCCGCCTGCTGGCGCGGCGAGTCCGAAGTGGACGGTCTGAACGCGCTGGTGCTTTCCGCCGGACTGACCTGGCAGCAGGTCTCGGTGCTCCGGGCGTACGCGAAGTATTCCCGGCAGGTCGGCACCGTCTATTCCGACCGGCTGATTTCCACCACACTCGGGGAAAACCCGGTCATCGCCCGGCGGCTGGTCGAGCTTTTCCTGCTGCGCTTCGATCCTGGTCTGCGGATCAGCGACGACGAGCGGGCCAGTCGCGGCGAGGAGCTGGTCGGAGCGATTTCCAAGGAACTGGATTCGGTGGCCAGCCTGGACGCCGACCGGATCATGCGCAGCCTGCTCGCGACCATTCTCGCCACCCGCCGTACGAACTACTACCAGCGGGCCGCGGACGGTCGTGCGAAGCCTTACCTGGCACTGAAAATCGACCCGGCCGCGGTGCCGGACCTGCCGGCACCCAAGCCCAAGCACGAGATTTTCGTTTACTCGCCCCGATTCGAAGGCGTACACCTGCGGTTCGGCGCGATTGCCCGCGGTGGGCTGCGCTGGTCCGACCGCAGGGACGACTTTCGCACCGAGGTGCTCGGGCTGGTGAAGGCCCAGATGGTGAAGAACTCGGTGATCGTACCGGTCGGCGCGAAGGGGGGTTCGTGTTGAAGCAGCCGCCGTCCGGCGGCGATCGGGAAGCGCTGCTCGCCGAAGGCAAGGCCTGCTACCGGATGTTCATCTCCGGCCTGCTGGATCTGACCGATGACAGGAAAATCCGGGCCGACGGCAGCACCGAGATCGTGCCGCCCAAGGATGTCGTACGCCACGACGACGATGACAGCTATCTGGTGGTCGCCGCGGACAAGGGCACCGCGACCTTCAGCGACCTGGCCAACTCGATCTCGGCGGAATACGGTTTCTGGCTCGGCGACGCGTTCGCGTCCGGTGGATCCCAGGGCTACGACCACAAGAAGATGGGCATCACCTCGCGGGGTGCCTGGGAGTCGGTGAAACGGCACTTCCGCGAGCTGGGTCACGACACCCAGACCGAGGAGTTCACCGTGGTCGGCATCGGTGACATGTCCGGTGACGTGTTCGGCAACGGCATGCTGCTGTCCGAACACATCCGGCTGGTCGCCGCCTTCGACCACCGACACATTTTCTTCGACCCCACGCCAGACGCGGCCTCCTCGTACGCCGAGCGGCGCCGGCTTTTCGACCTGCCACGGTCGTCGTGGGCCGACTACGACGATTCGCTGATCTCCGCCGGCGGCGGGATTTTCCCGCGTACGGCCAAATCCATCCGGATCACGCCGGAAATGGCCGCCGCGCTGGGCATTGCCGACCCGACCGTGACCAAGTTGCCGCCGACCGAGCTGATCAGGCTGATCCTGATGGCACCGGCCGACCTGCTCTGGAATGGCGGCATCGGCACGTACGTCAAGGCCAGCAACGAAACTCATGCCGAGGTCGGCGACAAGGCCAACGACGTGCTGCGGGTCAACGGCCGGGACCTGCGGTGCAAGGTGGTGGGGGAGGGCGGAAACCTCGGGCTCACCCAGCGCGGCCGGATCGAATACGCGCTGGCCGGCGGCCGGATCAACACCGACGCGATCGACAACTCGGCCGGCGTGGACACCTCGGACCGCGAGGTGAACATCAAGATTCTGTTGGATGGCGCGGTTTCGGCTGGCCAACTGACCGGTCCGGAGCGCAACAGCCTGCTCGCCGAGATGACCGACGAGCTGGGCAAGCTGGTCCTGGTCGACAACTACGAGCAGAACATCGCGCTGGGCAACTCGCGATCGGGTGCGGTGCCGATGGTCACCGTGCATGAGCGGCAGCTGCGGGCGCTGGAAACCGCTGGCCGGCTCGACCGGGCGCTGGAGTTCCTGCCGTCCGCTGAGGAACTGCGGGCCCGGGCGCAGGCCGGCGGCGGGCTCACGTCACCGGAATTGTCGGTGCTGCTGGCGTACGTGAAAATTGGCCTGGAGCAGGATATCGCCGCGTCCTCGCTGCCGGACGAGGACTGGTGCCTGCCCACCTTGGTGGACTACTTCCCCACTCCGCTGCGAAAGACGTATGCGGACCGGATGCGGTCGCATCCGCTACGCCGGGACATCATCACCACTCGGATCGTCAATGACTGCGTCGACCGCGGCGGCTCGTCCTTCGTTTTCCGTGCGGTGGAAGAAACCGGCGCCGACGTGGTCGACGTGGTACGCGCCGCCGAAGTGGTCCGGCAGGTCTTCGGACTTCGGCAGATCTGGGCGGACGCGGAGAAACTCGACGTCAAGGTGCCTACCGAGGCGCAGACCAAGCTCTACCTGAGCAGCCGGCGGCTGGTCGACCGGGCCACCCGGTGGCTGCTGCAGAGCCGCCGGCCGCCCATTGACGTGAGCGCCGAAGTGGCCCGGTTCCGGCCGGCGGTGGCGGAGCTTTTGCCGCGGGTGGAACAGATGCGCGGGCCGCGCGAGCGGGAGTCGATCGAGGCGGAGGTCGCCCAGCTGTGCGCTGAGGGCGTACCAACCGAGATCTCCCGGCAGTCCGTACGGCTCATCTACGGCTTCGGGCTGTTGGACGTGGTCGAGGTCGCCAACCGCACCGGTCGGCCGCCGGCTGAGGTCGCCGAGGTCTATTTCGCGCGCTCGCCGAGCGGTTCGAAATGGAAGCGCTGCTGGACCGGATTTCCGCGCTGCAGCGGGACGACCGGTGGAAGGCGCTGGCACGGATGGCGCTGCGCTATGACCTTTACGCGGCGATGGCCGAATTCACCGCCGAGGTCCTGCAGTCCACATCGGACACGCTCGGGCCGCAGGAGCGGGTGAAGGAGTGGCTGACCGCGAACCGTTCGTCGCTGCAGCGCGTACAAGCCAGCCTGACCGACGTGGACGAGCTGGGCAGTGACCTCGCCACGCTTTCGGTGTTGTTACGGCAGATCCGTACAGTCATCCGGGCTTCCGCCTCGGGCTGACAACGGCAATATGGCCCGCTACTTTCCTGGTGGCGGGCCATATTCAGCTATTGGGCGGTGCTTGAGGCGGACCGTTGCCAGTCGGTGAGGAGGGTGGCCCACCGGCGATCGTCGGTGGTCTCCATGAACTCTTTTCGGTCGATCAGCAAATACATCTCGCCGGCCGCGGCGGTCTGCAGGATCAGCGGCTTGCCGGCATTGAGTAGGCCACCAATGAAACGGCCATAGAGCTCGGTGGAACCGTACGTCCACGGACCTGATGTCGGCCGGGCGCAGCACCAGCTCGCCGGACTCGGCCCATTCGGTGAGTACGAGACGATCTCGGTAAAGGGTGATCTCGCCGCGGCGACGGAACAGTGCTTTTTGGCTCACGCCGGCCGCGACCTTGTCGGCGGCATCCTTGCCGGCCAGCTCGTCGCTGGTGGCGCCAATGTATTTGCCCTGCGCGATGACGGTGTCGTTAGCGTTCATGAGATGGATACTGGCACGGGCTAAGGCAGCTTGTCCGATATGCGCAACGCACGGAACGGCACTACCTACTAAAGTTGTCGAGCGGGCGCCTTCAGTCAGGGTGGTGACTGAAATAGGGTGGCCTGATGACGAGTGATCGACGGCGGGCGTTGGTGGTGCGGGGTGGCTGGGAGGGACATGTGCCGGTCGCCGCGACCGATCTTTTCATTCCGTTCCTCGAAACGCACGGGTACGAGATCCGGGTAGCGGACTCGCCTGAGCCGTATGCGGACGCCGACTACATGGCGACCGTCGACCTGGTGATGCAGTGCTACACGATGGGCGCCATTGACGGCGAGCAGTTGGCTGGCTTGCGGTCGGCCGTCGAGGGCGGCACCGGGCTGGCCGGGTGGCATGGCGGCATTGCCGATTCGTACCGGAATTCTTCTGACTATCTGCACCTGATAGGCGGCCAGTTCGCCTGCCATCCGGGCAAAAGTCCGAAGTCCGACGGCACGCCGGACCATAATTTCGTGCCGTACGAGGTGAACATGCTGCCGGCGGCGAAACAACATCCGATCACCGAGGGCATCGGCGACTTTGAGCTGGTGACCGAGCAGTATTGGGTGCTTTCCGATGACTATATCGACGTTCTCGCGACCACGACACAGAAAATGCGTGAGTGGGACCCGTGGCGCCGCGAGGTGACCTCGCCGGCGGTCTGGACGCGGCAGTGGGGCGCCGGCCGGGTTTTCGTTGCCACACCTGGACACAGTATGGATATTCTCCAGCATCCGAGCGTGCGTAAGATTATTGGGAGGGGGCTGTTGTGGGCCAGCAGGTGAAGGTGGGAATCGTCGGCTGCGGCGCGATTTCGGCGCAGTATCTCGACACCATCGCCCGGCTGCCGAACTTGCGGCTGATCGCGGTCGCGGATCTGGACCCGGCCCGAGCGAAAGCGGTGGCCGATGCTTATCCGCAGGTGCGAGCCCTCACGGTCGACGAGTTACTCGCCGATGCTCACGTGGAGGTCGTGCTGAACCTGACCATTCCGGCCGCGCACGCCGAGGTGGCGTTGCGGGCGATCGCGGCCGGAAAGGATGTTTACGGCGAAAAACCGCTCGCGGCCAGCACCGCCGAGGCAGCCGGGGTGCTCGACGCGGCGCAGGCGGCCGGTGTACGGGTCGGGTGTGCGCCAGACACCGTTCTGGGCACTGGGACGCAGACGGCCCGGTGGGTGATCGATGGCGGCCTGATCGGGGACGCCGATCGCGGCGACCGCCACGATGGTGACTCCTGGCCACGAAAGATGGCACCCGAACCCGGATTTCTATTACGTGGCCGGGGGAGGCCCGCTGCTGGACATGGGGCCGTATTACCTCAGCTCGCTGATCACCTTGCTGGGCCCCGTTGTTTCGGTGATCGGCGCGGCCAGCCACCGCCGGTCGGAGCGGACGATCGGCTCGGGCGCACGCGTCGGGGAGATCATCCCGGTCGAGATCGACACTCACGTCAGTGGCGTGCTGACGCATGCCTGCGGCGTACTTTCCACGCTGGTCATGAGTTTTTGACGCGGTGGCGACCAGATCGGCGAACATCGAGGTGCACGGCACCAAGGCCTCCTTGGTCGTACCGGATCCAAACACCTTCGGCGGCGATGTCTTGATGCGCGGCCTTGGTGAAACGCAATGGCAGGTGGTGGAGGCCAAGGCCGGTTATCGCACCGGGCGGCGCGGGTACGGGTTGGCCGAGTTGGCCGGCGGTGCGCCACCGCGAGCTAGCGGGCGGCTCGCCTACCATGTGCTCGACGTGATGGAATCCCTGCTCGCATCGGCAAAGTCCGGACAGGCGACCACCGTGACCAGCACCTGCGAGCGGCCTGCGGTAGTGCCGTTAACCGACGGGTGATTCGGCCAGCGCGACCCGATGCGCACCGGCGTAGACATTCATCGAGTTTCCCCGCAGGAATCCGACCAGGGTTAGGCCCATTTCGGCGGCCAGGTCGACGGCCAGCGACGATGGGGCGGACACCGCGGCGAGCATCGGGATGCCGGCCATGGTGGCTTTTTGTACCAGCTCGAAGGAAGCTCGGCCGCTGACCATCAAAATGGTGCCGGACAACGGAAGTCGGCCGTCCCGTACGGCCCAGCCGACGACCTTGTCGACGGCGTTGTGCCGGCCGACATCTTCCCGCAGGCACAGCAAAGTGCCGTCCGCGTCGAAAAGGCCGGCCGCGTGCAGGCCGCCGGTCCGGTCGAAAACCTTCTGAGCGGCCCGCAGGCTGTCCGGTAATCCGACAATGGTTTCGGCCGACACGCGTAACGAATCGGCTTCGACTGTCCAGGCCGCGCTCGTACGAACCGCGTCCAGGCTGGCCTTTCCGCACAGCCCACATGAGGACGTGGTGTAGAAGTTTCGCTCCAGTGAAGGGTCCGGGCCGGGCACACCGTCGGCGAGCGTCGCGTCGAGGACGTTGTACGTGTTTTGGCCATCCGCGGTCGCGCCGGCGCAGTAGCGGATAGCCGATAGCTGGTCTGCGCGGCTAATCACGCCCTCGCTGACCAGGAATCCGGCCGCCAGGTCGAAATCGTCGACTGGCGTTCGCATGGTGACCGACAGCGACTTGCCGTCTACCCGGATTTCCAGCGGCTCTTCGGCCACCAGAGTGTCCGGCCGGGCGGTTGGCCGGCCGTCGACCACCCGGATCACTCGCCGCCGTGTCGTCACGCGCCCCATCGCACACCTGCCTGTCCTTCGATGGAATCCCACCTACAGTAAGCACGGAGGGGCGATTTGCGCGAATGAGAGGCGGATCCGTCGTGAATACGTTGGAAGAGTGGACAAAACAGGTGGTAGCGGAATTCGGTCTCGATTCAGCTGCCCTGGACCAGACGGTTGTGCTCGATATCGCCAAAGATGTCGCTCATGGGGTGGCGCGGCCGGCGGCGCCGTTGACCACGTTTCTGGTCGGAGTAGCGGTCGGGCGGGGGATGTCGTTGTCCGAGGCGGCCGTCACGGTGACCGCGATGGCCGCCGGCTGGGCCGAGGGCAACGGATTGCAGACAGAATCCAATCATAAATAATGCCCTCTGAGCTGCTGTGATAGACGCTCTCTATCACCTGATAGAGAGCAACGTTTTGACCGCGCGCCAGTCTCGAAGGACGATGGACGAGTCACTCGAGTCGTCCGTGGGGAGCACCATCTTGGCCGTGTCGCATGAGCAGGCGTGGCAGGACACGGTGCGTGGCGCGATTGACGCCCACCGTGCCGAGCGGGGTGCCCTGATGCCGATCTTGCACACGATTCAGCGTGAACTCGGATGCGTGGATTCGGCCGTCATCCCGATCCTCGCCAAAGAACTGAATCTGTCCCGCGCCGACGTGCACGGAGTGGTGACTTTTTACCGGGATTTCAGGAAAGAACCGGCGGGCGCCACGACCGTACGCATCTGCCGCGCCGAGGCGTGCCAATCGGTCGGCGCCGAACGCCTTGCCGAGGCGGCGAAATCCCGGCTGGGCGTCGGTTTTGGCGAAACCACGGTGGATGGCCGGGTGACCCTCGAGCAGACTTTCTGTTTCGGAAACTGCGCTCTCGGGCCGGCGGTGCAGGTCGGTGACCGGCTGCACGGCCGGGTCGATCCGAGCCGGCTGGCCGCGCTGTTGGAGGTGGACCGATGAGCGATCAGGTGACCGTGTACGTGCCCCGGGACTCCGCCGCGAAGTCGGTCGGCGCCGACGAGGTCGCCGCTGCGATCGAACAGGACCCGCGGGTTCGGTTGGTACGCAACGGATCTCGCGGCATGCTCTGGCTGGAGCCACTGGTCGAAGTGGTCACTTCGGCTGGCCGGATCGGCTATGGCCCGGTGGCTTTGGACGACGTCGAAGGCCTTTTCGAGGCGGGTTTCCTGGACGGTGCCGAGCATCCGCTCAGGGTCGGACCGGTCGACGAACAGGAGTGGCTGGCGAGTCAGACCCGGGTGACCTTCGCCCGCGTCGGGGTCGTCGACCCACTGTCCACTGAGGACTATGAGTGGCACGGCGGAATGGTGGGCCTGCGCCGGGCGCTGGAGCTGAGCCAGGAACAAGTCGTCACCGAGGTGACCGAGTCCGGCCTGCGCGGCCGCGGCGGCGCTGGCTTTCCCACTGGCATCAAGTGGAAGACCGTGCTGGGTGCCAAGTCCGAGCTCAAGTTCGTGTGCTGCAACGCGGACGAGGGCGACAGCGGCACCTTCGCGGACCGCATGCTGATGGAAGGCGATCCCTTCACTCTCATCGAGGGGCATGACCATCGCCGCATATGCGGTCGGCGCGACCGAGGGCTACATCTACGTACGGTCCGAGTATCCGGACGCGGTCGCGACCCTGCGACAGGCGATCGATATCGCGTACGCGCACGGCTGGCTGGGCGCGCGCGTGCTCGGGGCAGATTTTTCCTTTGAGCTGGTCGTCAGAGTCGGCGCCGGAGCGTACATCTGCGGCGAAGAGACCTCGATGCTGGAAAGTTTGGAGGGCAAGCGCGGCATGATTCGCGCGAAGCCACCCATTCCGGCGCTGCACGGGCTTTTCGGCAAGCCGACCGTAGTCAACAACGTGCTCTCGTTGGGCACGGTTCCGATGATTCTGGCTGACGGACCGAAAGCGTTCGCCGAATACGGCATCGGGCGCTCGCGCGGAACTCAGGTTTTCCAGCTGGCCGGGAACATCGCCCGTGGCGGCATCGTCGAGACCGCCTTTGGCATTACCTTGGGCGATCTCGTCCAGCGGTACGGCGGCGGCTCGCGTTCCGGGCGGCCGGTGCGGGCCGTCCAGGTCGGTGGGCCTCTCGGTGCGTACCTGCCGGCCGAGCAGTTCGATCTGCCGATGGATTACGAATCTTTCGCCGCCGCCGGCGCGATGGTGGGCCACGGCGGGATTGTCGTCTTCGACGACACCGTTGACATGGCACATCAGCCCGGTTCGCGATGGAGTTCTGCGCCGAGGAATCGTGCGGCAAATGCACGCCGTGCCGGATCGGCTCGGTCCGCGGTGTCGAGGTGATCGACAAAATCATCGCCGGCCACAACAGATCCCAGAATCTGGTGGTCCTGGACGATCTCTGCGATTTGATGACCGACGGTTCGCTGTGTGCGATGGGTGGCCTGACACCCATGCCGGTGCGCAGTGCGATGAAACACTTCCCCGAGGATTTCCAGAAGTTGCCGACCGAGAACTTCTCGATTCTGGATGCCACCGAAAGTTTGGCGACGGAGGCAGGACGATGACGCTGATCAAGGAACCGGACTACGGCACGCCGGCAGCTGACTCGGAGCAGATCGTCGAGTTGCAGATCGACGGCCAGCCGGTCAAGGTGCCGGCGGGTACGTCGGTGATGCGGGCGGCCGCGTTGGCCGGCTTCAGCATTCCGAAACTCTGCGCCACCGACAGCCTCGAGGCTTTTGGGTCTTGCCGGCTCTGTCTGGTGGAAATCGAGGGCGGCAGGGGCACCCCGGCCTCATGTACGACACCGGTCGCGGCCGGCATGAAGGTGAAGACGCAGACCCCGAAGCTGGAGAAGCTCCGCCGTGGGGTCATGGAGCTCTACATTTCCGATCACCCGCTGGACTGCCTCACCTGCCCGGCCAACGGCGACTGTGAACTGCAGGACATGGCCGGTGTGGTGGGTTTGCGGGAAGTGCGGTACGGCTTTGATGGCGAGAACCATCTGGACGCGCCGACCGACAGTTCCAATCCGTATTTCGACTTTGACGAAAGCAAGTGCATCGCCTGCTCGCGGTGCGTACGGGCGTGTTCTGAGGTCCAGGGCACCTTTGCGCTGACCATCGCCGGCCGCGGTTTCGATTCCAAGGTCTCGGCCAGCGCCGGCGAGCTTTTTTTCTCAATTCCGAGTGTGTTTCCTGCGGTGCCTGCGTCCAGGCCTGCCCGACCTCGACGCTGCAGGAAAAATCGGTCGTCGACCTCGGTATGCCGACTCGTTCGGTCATCACCACTTGCGCGTACTGTGGCGTCGGCTGTTCCTTCAAGGCCGAAATGCGCGGCGACGAGTTGGTGCGCATGGTGCCGTACAAGGACGGCGGGGCGAACGAAGGCCATTCCTGCGTGAAGGGTCGTTTCGCGTTTGGCTATGCCAGCCATCCCGATCGGGTGATGAAGCCACTGATGCGGGAGAAGATCACTGACCAGTGGCGCGAAGTGGAGTGGGAAGAAGCGATCGGGTTCGTCGGTCGCCGGATGCGGGAAATCCAGGATCAGTACGGCGTCGGCGCGATCGGCGGCATCAACCTCGTCCCGTTGTACGGACGAAGAGGTCTATGTCGTCAGAAAAAATGGTCCGGGCCGCGTTTGGCAACAACAATGTGGACACCTGCGCCAGGGTCTGCCACTCGCCGACCGGTTACGGCCTGAGCCAGACTTTTGGTACGTCCGCCGGCACCCAGGATTTCAAGTCGGTCGCGAAGTCCGACGTGATCGTGGTCATCGGCGCCAATCCGACCGACGGTCACCCGGTGTTCGCCTCCCGAATGAAACGCCGGCTGCGCGAGGGCGCGAAGCTGGTCGTCATCGACCCGCGCCGGATCGACCTGGTCCGCTCGCCACATGTCGAGGCGTCGTACCATCTTCAGCTCGCGCCCGGCACGAATGTGGCCGTGGTCAACGCTTTCGCGCATGTCGTGGTCACTGAAGGTTTGGTGGACAGCGATTTTGTGGCTGAACGCTGCGAAGGGTACGAGCAGTGGGCGGAGTTCATCGCGCGGCCCGAGCACAGTCCGGAGGCCGTTGAGGAGATCACCGGCGTACCAGCAAGCGAGCTGCGGGAGGCCGCCCGGCTCTACGCCACCGGCGGGAATGGCGCGATTTATTACGGCCTCGGGGTGACCGAGCACAGTCAGGGTTCAACCATGGTGATGGGCATGGCAAACCTGGCGATGGCCACTGGCAACATCGGCCGTGACGGTGTTGGCATCAACCCGTTGCGGGGCCAGAACAATGTGCAGGGCTCCTGCGACATGGGCTCCTTCCCGCACGAGTTTCCCGGCTATCGGCACGTGTCTGACGACACCGTCCGTGGAGTGTATGAGACGCTGTGGGGTCGTGCGCTGGAGGCTGAGCCGGGGGGGCTGCGCATTCCGAACATGTTCGACGCCGCCGTCGACGGCTCCTTCAAGGCGCTTTTCGTGCAGGGCGAGGACATCGCGCAGTCCGACCCGAACACCAAGCACGTGACCGCCGCGCTGAAGTCGCTGGACCTGCTGGTCGTGCAGGACCTTTTCATCAACGAGACGGCGAAACTGGCGCACGTTCTGTTGCCTGGCACGTCCTTCCTGGAGAAGGACGGCACGTTCATCAATGCCGAGCGGCGGATCAACCGAGTCCGGCCGATCATGGCGCCGCGGACCGGAAAACACGAATGGGAAATCGTCTGCGAGATCGCCCAGGCGATGGGCTATCCGATGACGTACGACCATTCCAGCGAGATCATGGACGAGATCGCGATCACCACACCCACCTTTTCCGGAGTGTCGTTCAAGATGCTCGACGAAAAGGGCAGTGTGCAGTGGCCTTGTAACGCCAACGCGCCGCAGGGTACCCCGATCATGCACGTCGACGGTTTCGTACGTGGCAAGGGAAGGTTCGTCGAGACCGACTACATTCCGACCAGTGAGCGCAGCACTCGACGGTTCCCGTTGATCCTGACCACCGGCCGTATTCTTTCGCAGTACAACGTCGGCGCGCAGACTCGCCGTACGGCGAATGTGGCCTGGCATCCGGAAGATCTGCTGGAACTGCATCCGCACGACGCTGAGGTGCGAGGCATCAAGGACGGCGACGAGGTGGCGCTGGCCAGTCGAGTCGGGGAAACCCATCTGCACGCCAGGATCGATGACCGGATGCCGGTTGGGGTCGTCTACACGACGTTCCATCATCCAGTCACCGGTGCGAACGTGGTGACCACCGACAATTCCGACTGGGCCACGAACTGCCCGGAATACAAGGTGACGGCCGTGCAGGTACGGCTGAAGAAGGCGGCCGAGCGACACGAGTCGAGCGTGGCCTCAGAGCGGCTGCCCGCGTTGGCGCAGGACTGATCGCCGTGGAAAATCCTCCGTATTTAAGGTTGGTCAACGAAATCGCCGTACAGTTCACCCATCGGCCGTTTGAGGAGTCGGCTGAGGTGGTGGCCGCGCATGTCCGCAAGTTCTGGGATCCACGAATGCGCGGTCAGCTGATGGCCCACGCGGTGGCCGGCGGTGAGGGCCTGCACCCGATAGCCGTACGGGCCGCGGAGCTCTTACAACAACAGACAGTTCGCTGACATGCGGTGGGCCGAGGCGAGACAGGTCGCGTACTCGGCGGCTTGCGCAGTCCTGCCGAGCCCGCTGCCAGTTTCTGATTCTTTGGGTACCGTGCTGGCGAAACCCTTGACGGCGCTGATCTCTTTGCCTTCTTTCGACCGATCGGCCATGGACGGTTATGCGGTTTGCGGCCCAGCGCCCTGGTTCGTACGCGGGCAGCTGTTGGCCGGTCAACCCGCACCACCGCCGCTGGAATCGGGACAGGCGTACGAAATCGCCACCGGAGCGGTCATCCCGGCTGATACGACCGCGGTGCTCCCGTACGAATATGCCCAGCTTTGCGGCCGATCGCTGACCGGTCCGGTCGCGGCCGGCGAGAACATCCGCCGGGCCGGCGAGGAATGCCAGCGTGGCGAACACCTTCTGCCGGCCGGCACTGTCGTTTCCGCGCAGGTGCAGGGATTGGCGGCCGCGGTCGGATACGATCGGCTGTGGGTGCGCGCCAAGCCCACGGTCGGTGTGGTCATCAGCGGCGACGAGGTGCGTACGCACGGCATTCCGGAGGACGGCTGCGTGCGTGACGCGATTGGTCCGTTGCTGCCCGGATTCGTGGCCTCGTGCGGCGGCGAACTGGTGGCGACCGAATATGCCGCCGACACCGAGAAAGATCTCGTACGAGCGGTGGAATCGTCGCCAGGGCAGCTGTTGTTGGTGTCCGGCTCGTCGTCAGTCGGACCCGCCGACCAGCTGCGACGATCGCTGCGCAGCCTGGGCGGCACGATGCTCATTGAGCGCGTCGACTGCCGGCCGGGGCATCCGCAGAGCCTCGCGCGGCTCGGTGATGGGCGGCTGCTGGTGGGCCTTCCCGGCAACCCGCTGGCAGCGGTGGTCGCCTTCCTGACGCTCGCGGTGCCGATTTGCGCGGCGCTGCGCGGACTGCCTTTGCCTTCGCTGTCAACGGTTTCCGCCCCCGGATTGGGGCCGCATGGGCACCAGTACGCGACTTGTTCCCGTCGTCGTACGGGGACGGCGTCGCGCGAGGACTGGAACACGGCGGAAGCGCGATGCTCCGAGGCTTGGCGCTCGCCGACGCCGTCGCGGTCGTGCCGCCCGATGGCGGCGAAGTTTTGCTGCTCCCGCTTCCCTGAATGCGCAAGCTGCATAACGTGCGTAGACTGCAACCTGTGGACAAGGCCAGCGAACGGCGGGAACGGCGAAAGGTCGCCCGGCGGGCGGAGATCAGGGCGGCGGCCGTGCGGCTGGCTCTGGCCAACGGCCCCGACGCGGTTACCATCGAGGAGATCAGCGAGGCCGCGGATATCGCGCCGAGGACGTTTTTCAACTACTTCGCCACAAAAGACGATGTCTACTCACTCGAACCAATGCAGTGGACGGAGGCCGAAATCCTCGCCGAGCTGCGTTCCCGGCCGGCCCACGAAAAGCCGCTGGAGTCGATGCGCTCAGTGATCAAGGCGATGGCGGTGGCGGCCATTTTTGGCTCCATGCATGACCAGATGGCGCTGCTCCAGGAGCTCTACGAGCGCTATCCGCAGCTTTTCGCCAAGATGCGACTCGGCGACCAGATCGACGCCACCATGCTCGCGCTCGCCACCGAGCTGGCGGCGCGTACGGGCGCGGATGCGGACACCGACCAGTATCCGCATCTCCTGGTCGGCGCGTCTTTCGCCGCCATGCAGACGGCCGAACAACGCGCGCGTACCGGCGAAAAGGACATCGAGACACTCATCGATGACGCATTCGACCTGCTCGCTCGCGGTCTCTAACTCCAGGGACGACAAATAGCGCGCCGCGGCTCACAGTGCGGGATCACTCCGCGGCGCAGACCTCAGTTCTGCGCCCGCGCCCAGCTCGGGAGTTCTTCGCATTGCGCGGCCCAGGCGGCGGGGACGCCCGATCGTACGGCGACGACGCCTCCGACGATGGCGCAGGTGGTGTCGACGTCACCGCCGGTTTGTGCGGTGACCCAAGGGCCTCTTCGAAGTCATCGAGATTCCGGGCTGCCGCCCACAATGCGAAGGGCACGGTGTCCCAGCCGGCGGTCAGACGGCCATTGCCGAGTTCGTGTACGGCGATTTTGGCGGACGAGACGTGCGCGAGGCCCCTCGCGGCCCGCATTCCCTGGTGGACCCGGCCAGGCGGCGTCCATTGCAGCACGGTGTCGAGAAAATCGCGTGGTGGCAGGGATTCGGGGGCGACTGCGGTGGCCACCGCGACCGCGATCGCGGCGGCTATGCCGTCCGGGTGAGTGTGGGTGACGGCCGCGGACAGGGCGGCCTGCTCGGCGACTTTCGAGAGGTCGTCGGCAAACCACGCGCCCAGTGGCGCGACCCGCATCGCGGCGCCGTTTCCCCAGGATCCCTGGCCTTCGAACAATTCGGCAGCGAGCGTCCGCCAGTCCTGTCCGGCCCGTACCAACCGGAGCATCCGGTTCATCGCGGGGCCGTATCCACGGTCGAAATCGTGGTGCGAGGCGAAAACTCTCCGCGAGGGAGTCCTGATTGATGTGACCATTCTGTTGCAGAGCGGCGAAAACCGAGCAGGCCATTTCGGTGTCGTCGGTCCACTGCCAGGGACCTGCCGGCAGCTGACGCTGTTCGAGGTTGGTGCGGTTGCTGGGGACGAAAAACTGTGATCCGAAAGCGTCGCCAACGGTGAGACCGTGTAGGCAGGCAAGTGCCCGCTCCCGGCGGTTGGTTTTCATTGGCACCAATTATCGCAGGTAGGTGGGCTTGACTTCAGGTCGGGGTTAAGTGTGATGCTGGGGTGATGGATGGTGTGGGGAACTCGTGGGCCACCGGGCGAGCGCCGAATTCGACGGCGGCGGTGCCGCGTGGGGTGGGCGGGTGGATCGTTGGGCGCTCGATGCTGTGGTTCAACAAACAGGATGATGTGCTGGAGAAGCTGGACATCCGGCCCGGTGAGGATGTGTTGGAGATCGGGTACGGGCCCGGTGGCCTGATCCGGCTGCTGGCGGGTCATACCCAAGCGCGGACCATTTACGGCGTTGACCCGTCCGAATCGATGCACAAGGCGGCCGTATGGCTGAATCGAAAGGCGGAGCGGGTCCGGCTGGCCATCGGTACGGCGGAGAAAACCGGGCTCGACGAAGCATGTGTCGACTGCGTGGTGTCGATCAACAATGTCGCGATCTGGCCGGATCTCGCGGCTGGCGTCGGCGAGATCCAGAGGGTGCTGAGGCCCGGTGGGCGGGTCGCGATCGGATGGCATGGCGGGCGCAAGACCGGGCCGATAGCGGACGGGCTGCGGCTGCCGCCGGACAAGCTGGCCCGGATCGAGTCCGCACTGACCGACCGTTTTGCCGCTGTGCAAAGGGAATCGATGGCCGAGCTGGAGATGTTCCGGGCGGTATGATAAGGCCGCTCCGGGAAATACCTGAGCCCACCCCTACGGGTAGTGACGCACAGGCGTACGCACGGAGGCCTACCCGCTCTCGCTCCATCGGCCGACGCGGTGAGCCAGTGATCGGCGCTACGTTCGTTCGGTGAGCATGATTGAAGTCAGAAACCTCACCAAGAGGTTCCCGCGGGTCACCGCCCTAGACCAGCTGACGCTGGACGTGGGCGGCGGGGTGACCGGCCTGGTCGGTGCCAACGGTGCCGGCAAGTCCACTCTCATCAAGATTCTGCTCGGGCTGCAGCCGGCCACCGTGGGCACGGCCAAGGTGCTGGGCCGTGACGTGGTCGACGACGGCGAGGCGATCCGGGCGCGAGTGGGATATATGCCCGAGCATGACTGCCTGCCGCCGGATGTGTCAGCGACCGAGTTTGTCGTGCATATGGCCCGAATGTCGGGCCTGCCGCCGGTGGCGGCCCGAGAGCGCGCGGCGGACACGCTGCGTCATGTCGGGTTGCAGGAGGAGCGATATCGGCAGATTGGTGGGTATTCCACCGGAATGCGGCAGCGGGTGAAACTCGCGCAGGCTCTCGTCCATGACCCAGAACTGGTTTCCTGGACCTGGACGAGCCGACAAACGGCCTCGATCCGCGCGGTCGCGACGACATGCTGGAGCTGATCCGCAGGATTGGCACCGATTTTGGCATCACCGTGCTGGTCACCTCGCATCTGCTGGGGGGGAGTTGGAGCGGGTCTGCGACCACGTTGTGGTTTTGGACGGCGGAAAACTCCTGCGATCCTCAGCCGTCGGAGACCTCACCCGGGCGACCCGTACGGTCGTCGTCGAGCTGGTCGAGGGTGCGGATCTGTTGGCTCGCGCACTGGATTCCGCCGGGTTGCGAACCCAGCTGGACGGGCACTTGGTGGCCGTCGATGTCGAGGACGACAGCGCGTACGACACGGTCCGGGACACGGTGGTCGAGCTGGATCTCGCGTTGGTACGCCTGCAGCAGCGGCGCCACCGCATCGAGGAAGTCTTTCGGGCGGAGGAGGCCAGCGTTGTCTGACATTGTCGCAACGGACCGAGATGTCATTCACGACATCGGCTACCGGCATTACGAGGGCAGCCGGCTCGGTCGCGGCTACATCTTCCGGTCCCTTTTCCTCCAGAGTCTGCGATCCGCGTACGGCCTCGGCCGGTCGGCGAAGGCGAAGATCCTGCCGATCGGGATTTTCGCGGTCATGGTGCTGCCGGCGTTTATCGTGGTAGCCATCGTGAGTTTCGCCCACATGACCGCGATCCCGCTCGCTTACACCAGTTATGCGATCACATTCCAGGTGATCGTCTCGATTTTCGTGGCCTCGCAGGCGCCTCAGCTGGTCTCCCGAGATCTCCGGTTCCGCCTCACCACACTTTACTTTTCCCGGCCGCTCAGTCGATTCGACTATGTCACCGCCAAGTTCGCCGCGCTGGCCAGCGCGCTTTTCGTGCTGACAGCGGCGCCGCTGGTGGTGCTTTATGTCGGAATGTTGCTTGCCAAGCTGCCGATCCTTGAGCAGACCACGCAATTCTTGTCGGCGATCGTCGGCGCGGCTGTCCTGTCGGTGCTGTTGGCTGGTTGTTGGCCTGTTGCTGGCCTCGTTGACCATTCGCCGCGGGATTGGTGTCGCGACGGTTATCGCTTTGCTGCTGGTGAGTTCCACCGGTGCGCTGATGGTGCAGGGGCTGGCTCATCAGCTGGGCCTTGGTTTCCTCGCCACGTACGCCGGCCTTTTTTCTCGCCGTACGGCTTGGTGGACGGTCTGCAGGTCGCCTTGTTGGGAGCGACGCCGGCCGGGCCCGCCGGGCCGTTGGACCTCGTCAGCGGCGGCGTCTTCACGGTCGCGCCGCTCGTCGTGATCACCGCGAGCTTTTACCTGCTGCTGGCCCGTTACCGGAAGGTGGTCGCGGCATGAGCGAGCTGCGGATCGACGGTGTTTCCCGCTGGTACGGGAATGTGGTGGCGGTCAACAATATTACGATGACGATCGGTCCCGGGGTGACCGGCCTGCTGGGTCCGAACGGCGCTGGCAAGTCGACGCTTATCCACCTCATGTCTGGTTTCTTGGCTCCCTCGACCGGATCCGTGACACTCGATGGCGCGAAGATCTGGCACAATCCCGAGGTTTACCGCAAGATCGGCTTGGTGCCCGAGCGCGAGGCGCTTTACGATGCCATGTCCGGCTGGAAATTCATCGAGGCCAACGCGGCTCTGCATGGCCTGCCGGAACCGCGGGAGGCGGCCCGCCGGGCGCTGGAGACGGTCGAGATGACCGAGGCGGCGAGCCGGCCGGTGGGCACGTACTCCAAGGGCATGAAGCAGCGCATCAAAATGGCGTCGGCGCTGGTGCATGACCCGTCGGTTTTGTTGCTGGACGAGCCTTTCAACGGGATGGATCCGCGGCAGCGGCTGCAGTTGATGGACCTGATCCGCAAAATCGGCGCCGAGGGGCGTACGGTCCTGTTCAGCTCGCACATCCTGGAGGAGGTCGAGCAGGTCGCCTCGCATATCGAGGTGGTCGTTTCCGGGCGGCACGCGGCTTCCGGCGACTTCCGCAAGATCCGCCGGCTGATGACCGACCGCCGCATCGCTATGCGATCCGGTCCAGCGACGACCGTGCGCTCGCGGCCGCGTTGATCGCCGACGGCTCGTGCTCGGGCGTTCAGCTCGATCCGAAGAACGGCTTGCAGGTCCAGACCGTCCACTTCGGACAGTTCAGCCGGATGGTGCCGCGGCTGGCTGCCTCCGCCGGCATCCGGCTCTTCGAGGTCGCGCCCGCCGACGAATCGCTCGGCAGCGTCTTCGCCTATCTCATCGAATCCTGAAAAGCGACAGGTGTCCACAGTGAACATGACGGTTGTCTCGCTCACCTCAAGGGTGTTGCTCGGTCGCCGCGCGCGGGGTGTTTCTGCTGATCCTGCCGGCCATTCTGGTGCTGTTGGCGATCGGGCTGCGGATCTACGCGGGCCAGAGCGTGGAGATCGCCAGCCAGGTGTTGTCGGTCTTCGCGGTGGGTACGGTGGTGCCGCTGCTCGGGTTGATCATCGGCACCGGCGTCATCGGCCCGGAAATCGACGACGGATCTATTGTTTACATACTCTCCAAACCGGTTTCCCGGTTGACGATCGTGCTCAGCAAACTGGCGCTGGCGATCGGCTGTGTGATTGTTTTCGCCGGCATTCCGACCCTGATAGCCGGGCTGATCATGGCCGGCCTGCAGGGTGGTTTCGCGGTGGGCTTCGCGGTCGGCGCGGTGTTGGCCGGCATCGCGTACTGCGCCATTTTCGTGCTGCTCGCGGTGATCACCAAGCACGCTGTGGTGATCGGCCTGTTTTACGCGCTGATCTGGGAAAGTCTGATCGGCAACTTCGTGCCGGGCGCCCAGGTTCTGAGCGTCCAGCGGTGGGCACAGTCTGTCACAGACTTGATTGACAAGGTGCAGCCGACCGGCGTGGGGCCGGCTGTGGGCATCCCGCTGTTGATTGTCGCGGCGGTGGCGGCCACCTGGTACGCCGGCCGCCGGCTGCGGTCCCTGACGTTGAGCGAAGCCGAATAACGAGAAGGCGGGCGACCCTCGGGGGGACGCCCCGCCTTCGCATTTTCCTCTAGTGCCAGTGATAAGTGGCCACCGCGCCCGGCGCCAGGGTGGCGTCGAAAGAGCGGCCGTCGCACATCACCGTGAAGGTTTTCGCCGTGGTGCCCGGATTTGAGGCGACCAACACGGTCGACCGGTCCGGGTTGGTGAAGGCGACGGTGTCCACCTGGGTCGCGCCGGTGGTGTCCCTTACCGTGCTGGCGATCCGGACCGCACCCTTGGGCACGAACTTCGAGAAGTGTGCGATGTCGCGGTATTGGTCATTGTACGTGACCTGTTTGGTGTCCGAGTTCACCGTGATCGTGCCGTTGCAGGTGCCGCAGCCACCGACATGCGGGCCGTGGTTCTGGTCGAGCGCGATGTTCCAGTCGATCGAGGCCGAACCCCAGTTCTGCATCACCGCGGTGATGGTGGAGTTGTCGCCACCTTCGCATTCGGTCATCAGGATGGGCTTGTCCGGGAAGGACGCCTTGAGCGCTTCTGTGCGCTGGCGTCGCCGTAATAGCAGTGATAAGCCGTGCCATAGATCCACTTGGCCGCGTTGGTGGCCAGCAGGTCGTACGGATAGCTCAGCATCGGGTCTTCGTTGACGAGCTGGTACGACTTGACATCACCTGGGTGCAGGCCCCAGTTGTGGTCGAAGCCAAGGACTTTGGTGTCCAGCCCGGCTGCTCGCAGCGCCGGTCCGAGTTGCTCGATGACCTTGGCCTCCTGCTGCCAGGACAGGTCGGTGCCCGGATAGTTGTTGCGCCGCAAGGCCTGCGGCTCGTTCTGTACGGTCAGGTAGTCGACCCGCACGCCGGCTTTGCGGTACGCCTGCACGAACTTGACGAGATACTGCGCGTACGCCCGGTAAATCGCCGGCGAGTCGATGAGCTTGCCGTCGATCATCGAGTCGCCGGTTTTCATCCACGCCGGCGGGGCTCCACGGGCTGCCGACGATCTGGATCGCCGGGTTGAGTTTCTTCGCCTGCCGCAGCAAACGGCAGGATCTTCGCCTCGTCATGAGCGATCGAGAAATGGCTGAGGGAATAGTCGGTCTGCCCGGCCGGCACGTCGTCGAAGCTGTAGTCCTTGTCCGCGACGAAATCCGAGGCACCGATCGGCTGCCGGAGGAAACTGATGCCGGCGCCGGTGGCGGGATCGAAGAGGTTGTTCATCACCGTGGCGCGGTCGGCGTCGGACAGCCAGTAGAGCACGTTCGCCGAGGAGTCGGTGATCGCCGCTCCGAAACCCGCGACCGTCTGGTATCTGACCCGCGGCTCGACCCCGACAATGGCGGCGCCGAACTTGGCCGGCTGCTGGATCGGCAGCTGGGTCACCGTGGGTGTGTCGACGCCCGGCAGGGTGAGCCACTGCTCGACCGTGGTGGACGGCCGCTGCGCGGGCGCGACGGGGGGCTGCGGCGGTGGTCGCGGCCGCGCTGGTGCTGGCCGCCGCGACGGCCGCGATCACCGCGGTGACAGCCAGAAGTGTTCGGACACGTACGTGTGGGGACATGCGGGCATCCTTTGCTAACCGGTTCACTCCACTTTCAGCGAACCAAAATTTAAGACTTAAAGCAAGGAGGTGACCCGGTCAGGCCGAACAGAAGCACCGCGTGCAGGACTCCACGAACACCTGGACGGCCGGGCGGTCGTCGTCGGCCGTTCGCCGTCCAACTCGCGGCCAAAGCCGGTGCGTACGTCATCGCCGCCGTGGGTAGCCGCACCCGCGGCGAGGGCCTGGCAGCCCTCGGAGCGGCCGAAATCGTGACCTCCCTTGAGAACGTCGAGCCGGTTTTCGGCGTACTGGACAATGTTGGTGGGCCACTGCTGGCGGCGGCGTTCGGGCTCGTGGTCAGCGGCGGATCGGCGCGGTCGATCGGGCAGGCGTCCGGGCAGCCGACCACGATCGCCTTCGAGGCCGAGCGGCTGCGTGGCCGCGACCGGCGGATCCAGCCGTTCGTCATCCAGACACCGTTGGGCGAAGACCTCCAGGACCTGGTCGCGTTGCTGGCACGGAAGGAGCTCGACCCGCAGGTCGGCTGGCGGGCGCCGTGGACGCGGGCGGCGGACGCCGTCGAGGCGCTGCTCGGCCGCCAGGTCCACGGCAAGGTGGTGCTCGACATCACTGCGTAACGGCCTCAGGCGGATGCAACCGGCTCGACAGGTGGTGACTCATGGCCGGTGAGAGCATCCGTAGGTGGACCGCAGGAGTGGGGAACAGGTGGACGGACCATCTGAGCGCGAGCGGCTCGATGAGATCTTCCGGGCGTGCTACGGCCGGTTGGTGATCACCGGGTACGCGCTCACCGGAAACATCACCGAGGCGCAGGACGTGGTCGCGGAGGCGAGGCGTTCATGCGCGGGGTCGCGCATCGGTCGACGCTGCTCGCGGCCGACAGCCCGGAGGCATGGCTGCGGACCGTTTTACGGAACGTTGTTCGCAGGCGATGGCGAAGGTCCAGGCAGCTGGTCGCCCTGCTGCGCCAGTCCGGCCGGAGCGCCGGTGGCCGAGCCGGAGCTGTCGCCGGACCGGGTCGCGGTGATGGCGGCGATCGGCCGACTGCCGGCCGCGCAGCGGGACACCGTGGCGCTCTTCTACATCGCCGACCTGCCGGTGAACGAGATTGCCGCCACCCTCGGCGTACCGGTCGGCACGGTGAAAGCTCGACTTTCCCGAGCCCGTGCCGCGCTTTCCCTTGACCTGAAAGACACAGTGTCATGAACCCGACTGATTTTCGAGACGTACGAGAGCAGATCAGTGGCACTGTTGAGGTGCCGGACCTGGACGTCATCTACCGCTTCGGCGATCGGCGGCGGACCGTGCGACGCGGTGGAGTGGCCGCCGCGGCCGTCGCCATCTTGGTTGTTTTGGCGCTGGTGGGGGTAAATCTGCTGATCGGTGGTCAACGCGGACCGGTGCCGAGCGGACCGCCGCCGACGCTGCCGCCGCCGGTTCACAGCGCACTGAAAGGCGCGGCGGTGGATCTCGGTCGGAAAACCACGCTGATGCAGGTGGTGACGGTGAACAGCTGGCAGTCGTACGCGCTGCTCAAGATCGACAACAACCGGTGGGCGGTGGCGCGTACGCTCGACGGCGGTCGGGGCTGGCAGGCATGGTTCCTGCCCAAGCCCATCGGTGAACCAGACCACCTCACCGTGCATTCGGGCCAGACCCTCTTTGCCACCACCCGCGGGAACCAGGCGTTCGTGGACTATTTCAGCAGGGATGGCGGACAAACCTGGGCGCCGGTGCCGGCGCAGGGCGCGCCGGTCAAGACGATCCCGCAGGGCTGGGATCTGGTGCGCTATGGCACGCCGTCGTCCGCGCCGATTGGCAAAGACGAGGCGCTAACAGCATTTGATCCGGTCACCGGAGTCAGCCACCGGCTGATATCGCAGCCCGACCTGAACAATAGTTCAGTCGCGTCACCAGCGGTCGTCACCGCGAAGGACGGATCTTTGTGGGCGAATCCGGCGTGTACGAGCGCGGGGCAGCTGGTCTTTCCCATCATCAGCCGCGATCAGGGAGCCAGCTGGTCGGGTGCCAAGATAGCGACACCGAAACCCGACGCGTCGCTGGACACTCGTACACCACAGAAATCACCTCTTCCGGCCAGCGATCACGTGGGCGCGCCGCAGGCGTGTGTCGTCGGTTTTGACAGTGTCGACGGGCAAATCGGCTACGCGACGGTCGACGTGCAATCCAACGGACGTACGACCACCGCGTCCAGGATCTACGTGACCCGGGACGGTGGCAGGTCATGGACCTTCGTTCCGCAGGACCGGCCGAGGCACCTGAGCACCGTGGTGATCAGCCCGGACGGATCGCTGCTTGCCGTCGACCGGGGGACCTACAAATTCGAGTCGTTCACAGACTCAGTCGGATCGCTGGTGATCAGCTCCGATGGTGGCCGGAGTTTCGCGCCGGTCTCAGCGGTGGGCAACGTGCGGAGCCTGGCGCACGCAACGCCGGGGCAGCTGGTGGCGGGGAATATCAGGACGATCCGAACTTCTATCAGCGGATGGTCTCCGTCGACGGGCGGCGCTGGGTGCAGACCCAAGGGGTGCCCAACGCTTCCTGGCCGGGATAAAAACTTCGCTGTCGCAGGCAACCTCGCGGCCGGATACTCCGTTTCCTAGGCGACGGAGAATGGAGGCAGCGTGCGGGATGCGGATATGGAGGCGTACCACGAGTACGTCACCGCGCGGATGCATCGGTTGAGACGGTTCGGCTATCTGATCTGCGGGAGTTGGCACACCGCAGACGACCTGGTATCTACCGTGCTTTACAAACTTTATCGGCAGTGGGGCAAAGTGAGCGCGCTGGAGAACGTCGACGCGTACGTACGACGGATGCTGGTTCGTACGTGGGCTCGACGAGTTGCGCCGGCCGTGGCGGCGGGAGTTCAGCACGAAGGACATGCCCGAGGTCTCGATCGACGACACGTACGAGTTTGACTCGGTGCCCGATCGGGAAGCGTTGATGGCCGCTTTGGCCGGGCTGCCGCCAGGACGACGGGCAGTGTTGGTGTTGCGTTATTTCGACGAGCTTTCGGTGGAGGAAACCGCGGCCACGCTGGAGATCAGCGCCGGCACGGTGAAAAGCCAGACGGCCCGTGCCCTGCGCACGCTACGCATGCGGCTGGGCGAGTCCGCCGCCGTTTCTTAGGAGTGAGAAAGAATGGGAAACCTGAGCCAACTGCTGGACGCGGTGTCCGGCGATCCACCACCGCCAGTCTTTGACCTGAACGCGGTGATCGCACGTGGGAACCGGCAACGCCGGGTTCGGATCGCCGGTACGGCGGCGTTGTCCACCGCCGTCGTGATCGCCGGCTCGACCGGCGTTTTCGCGCTGGCCGACCACAATGCGGTGGTGTGTGGTGCAGCCGTCTGTCGGTCGTACGCCGACGACCGTCCCCGCGTCGGCGACCGTCGCGTTGCGGCCTGGGCGGGAAATGACCGAGCCTGCGCCGAAAGCCACCGCCCGGCTGCGGGCTGCTTCGGTCGCGAGCCTGCAGCGGTCCGTGCCAGGCAGCACTTTCGAGTGGACGCTGATCTCTGGAGGCAAACATGACGCGCCTTTCACTTATTACTCCAGCCAAGGCGACTACAAAGCCGCCGGGCTGGTGCGGGACAGTCGCGGGGAGTCGTACGTTTTCATAGACGTGGAGCCAAGACTTCCCGATTCGATGTTTGATGCGTGCAACCCGCCCACCGGTGCGAAACCGAGCCCGTGCCGTCAGTACGTGGCGCCTGACGGTTCGGTGGTCAGCGAGTCGACCTTCAAAACCAGTGGTGGCAACATCCAGTACGTCGTCACCGTGGAGCGGCCAGACGGGACGTCGGTCGGGGCCATGGAGACGAACAGCCTGCCCGGCGCTGACCCGGTGACTCGCTCGGAGCCGAATGTGACCGCCGCGCAGTTGGCTGCGCTGGGGCTCGAGCTGACGGCCTACCCGCCGGGTTATCCCAGGGGGGAAACCGGTGACGTCCACGCAGCCCAAGCCGGGCAAGCCACCGACAGGTGGCACCCCGTAACAGCTGGTATTCGACCCCGCCCAAAGCGACAAAACCGGGGTCGTACGGGCGTGCGCGGTGGCCAGTCGCGGTCATGCGAGTGGGCGTGGGTCGCAAACCTTGGAGTGGTCCCGTAGGACGTATACGGTATCCACAAGATGCGTTTCCAGGTGCTGCGCCCCTCCAGTGCCGGCCGCCGGCTGGCGGTCGCGCTCTGCCTTTTGGCAGCGCTGTCAGCGTGCGCTGGCACCACTGGGGGCCGCGGTCGGCATTCCCGCGGTGGCGCCGTTCGACGCGCGGGCGGTCGCGGCCGGCGGGACGCTGACAGTCGCGCTCAGCTCGGACGCGGACGCGCTTGACCCGACCACCAGCACGACCTTCGTTGGCCGGGAAATCTTCATCAATATGTGCGAAAAGCTCTACGACATCAGCAGTACGCTCGCGGTCGTACCACAGTTGGCGGCCGGGTTGCCGGATATCTCGACCGACCAGAAGACCGCGACGATCCGGTTACGGCCGGGGTTGGTGTTCAACGATGGCACGCCTTTGACAGCCGGCGCCGTGAAGGAGTCACTCGACCGGGACCGGACGAAGAAAGATTCGGCCCGGAGCAAGGAAATCGGCGCGGTCGCCTCGGTCGACGTGGTGGATTCGCTGACCGTACGGCTGAACCTGTCGCGGCCGTTCGCGCCGCTGACCTCGCAGCTGGCCGACCGGGCCGGGATGATCATGTCACCGGCCGCGTTGGCCCGCTACGGCGACGACTTCGGCGCGCACCCGGTGTGCGTCGGGCCGTTCGCCTTCGCCAGTCGGGTCTCGGGCAGCCAGATCGTGCTGACAAAGTCGGGATATTACTACGATCGGGCCAAGGTCAAGCTGGCCCGAATCGTCTACACGATCATCACCGACAGCAATGTCCGGTCCGCCAACCTCAAGTCCGGTGACATCCAGGTGGCCGAGCGGGTCGCCTCCTCCAGCGATGTGCCGTTGCTGGCCGCGGACGGAAAAGTGCGAGTGCTGTCCGGCGGCACTATCGGCTATCAGGGCATCACCATCAACCTCGCGAATGTGGCTGGTTCGACCGGAAAACCCGGCACGGTCAACACGCCACTGGCTAGGAGTCAGCAGCTCCGGCAGGCCTTCGAGCTGTCGCTGGACCGCGATGTCATCAACCGGGTGGTCTTCAACGGCCTGTACGACCCGGACTGCTCGCCGTTGCCGCGGCTGAGTGTTTTTTCGCGATCCAGCGCTGAAATGTTCGACTCGCGAGGTGGCCAAGGCGAGAGCGCTTATCACCGCTAGCGGGGTGAAGACGCCGATTCCGGTGCAGCTGATCGTGACCGCCGCGGCGCAGAGCGAGCGGCTCGGCGCGGTCATCCAGGGGATGGCCAAGGACGCCGGTTTCGCGGTCAGCATCGTGCCGGAGGAGTTCGTCACGTCACTTGCCCAGGCGAAATCAGGGAAGTTCGACGCCATTCAGGTCGGCTGGTCGGGCCGGGTCGACCCGGACGGCAACCTGAATGGCCTGGTGAACACCGGTGGGTCGAGCAACTACGGACTGATCCATGACCTGGGCATCGACAGCGACCTGAAGGCCGCCGCGGCCACCGCTGACGTGCCGGCCCGGCGAGTGCTCTACAGCAGGATCATCGATCGGCTGGATGCCTTGCAAGGCAACATCTATCTTTACCACGAGCGCTACTTTCTGGGCGTATCAGACAAGATCGCCGGCATCCGCTACTACGCCGACGGGCTGCCGCGGCTGACCACCGCCGGCTATGCGGCACAGGCGGGTGCCTGATGGGCTGGTATTTGTTGCGTCGGGCCGGTGCGGCCCTGGTGGTCATCTTCCTGGCCAGCGTGCTGGTCTTTCTGGGCGTACGAGCGCTGCCTGGCGATCCGGCGCTGGTGCTGGCCGGTGAGGACGCCTCCCCGTCGGTGATCGCCGCCATTCGCACCGAATACGGCCTGGACAAGCCGCAAGCCGCTGCCCGTTCAGTATGTGGACTATCTTTCCCAACTGGCACACGGAAACATGGGAGTGTCCACTCAGGACAAGCTGCCGGTGACGCAGATCCTGGCCGAGCGGCTGCCGATCACGGTGGAGTTGGCCGCCTTGGCGATCGTGATCGCAGTGCTGGTCGGCGTCGGCGCCGGTACGATCGCGGCCGTACGGCGGGGAAAACTGGCCGACTACGCGGCGACCGGGTTCGGGCTGGTGGGCCTGTCCGTCCCGCATTTCTGGTTGGCGCTGCTGGCGATCCTGGTGTTCGCGGTGGGTTGGGGCGTGCTGCCCGCGTCCGGTTTCGTGTCGTTTACCGTGGATCCGCTGGACAACCTGCGCCGGATGGTGTTGCCGGCGCTGGTACTCGGGACCGGTTTCGCCGCTGTGCTGATGAGACAGACGCGGTCGGCGATGCTCAGCTCACTGTCGGCGGACTACATTCGTACGGCCAGGGCCAAAGGGCTGTCGGAAGCAAGAGTCGTCGGCCTGCACGCGTTGCGCAACAGCCTGACGACGGTGGTCACCGTGTTGGGCCTGCAGTTGGGCGCGCTGATCAGCGGCGCGGTGGTCACCGAGCAGATCTTTGTCATCCCAGGCTTCGGAAAGCTGACGATCGACGCGGTGCTGACCCGCAACTACCCGGTGATCCAGGGAGTCGTCCTGGTGACCGTCGTCGGGTACGTGGTGATCAACCTTCTGGTCGATGTGGCTTATGCGGCCCTGAATCCGAGAACCCGGTTGGTGGCGGCCGCCGATGGCTGAGCAGGTGATCGCGACGCTGCCGGCCGCGCGAGAGCGGCAGGGCGTCCGGATGTGGCGAAGGTTTCGCCGCCAGCCGCTGCCGATGACCGGCCTGGTGTTGGTTGGTCTTTTCTTACTGTTGGCCATTTTCGGTCCGCTGGTGACCACGGACCCGGCGGCCACCAACTTCGACAACGTGCTGGCGCCACCATCGCTGGCGCATGGTTCGGTTCGGCACCGACGACCTGGGCCGAGACGCGCTCGCCCGGCTTGCCACCGGCGCCCGGATTTCGTTGACGGCGGGCGTGCTGTCCACCTTGCTGGCGATGCTGGTCGGGATTCCGATCGGTCTGGTGGCTGGCTATTACCGGCGCTGGGTCGACCCGATCCTGATGCGGGGCGTCGACGTGGTGTTGGCGTTTCCGTTCCTGATCTTCGCGGTCGGACTGGCCGCGATCCTCGGGCCGTCGCTGCGTAATGTGGTGCTGGCGCTGGGAATCTCGCAGATTCCAGGGGTCGTACGCATCGCCCGTGGCGAGACCCTGGCGCTGCGTCAGGAAGACTTTGTGGCCGGCGCGATCGCCGACGGCGCCGGCGACGGGGTGATCCTTTTCCGCTATATCCTGCCGAACGCGGCGAACGCGCTGATCGTGCAGGCCACGGTGGCCATTCCGGTGGCGATTATCGGCGAGGCCACGTTGTCCTTTCTCGGCCTTGGCGTGCAGCGCCCCACTCCGTCATGGGGTGTGTGATGCTTACCGACGCGCAGCAGTTTCTCAGCCAGGCACCGTGGCTCGCGGTCTGGCCGGGCGTGCTGATCGCGCTCGCCACTCTCGGATTCAACCTGCTCGGCGACGGGCTCAGAGACGTCCTCGACCCGCGGGGTGCGCGATGACAGCGTTGGAGATTTCCGAGCTGGCCGTACGATTCGCGACCGAAGATGGCGACGTGCTGGCCGTCAAGGACGTGTCTTTGAGCGTACGACCGGGGGAGATTCTGGCGCTCTGCGGGGAATCCGGTTGCGGGAAGTCGGTCACCGCGATGGCGGTGAGTCGGCTGTTGCCACCGAACGCCCGAATTTCCGGGTCCGTACGCCTGGATGGCCGGGAGCTGACCGGTCTTTCCGAGCGGGAGCTGCGGCAGGTCCGCGGCAAGGACGTGTCGATGGTGTTCCAGGAGCCGATGACCTCGCTGAACCCTTCGTTCACTGTCGGCTTCCAAATCGACGATGTGCTCCGTCAGCATGAAAAACTATCCCGCCGGGCGGCTCGCGTCCGGACGGTCGAATTGCTGGAACTGGTCGGGATCGCCGACCCGGCCCGGCGGTGCCGGGAATATCCGCATCAGCTTTCCGGCGGCATGCGGCAGCGGGTGATGATCGCGATGGCGGTGGCCTGTTCGCCGCGGGTGTTGATCGCGGACGAGCCGACCACCGCCCTGGACGTGACGATCCAGGCCGGCGTACTGGACATTTTTCGGGATTTGGCGGACCGGTTGGGCACCGCGATCGTGCTCATCACTCACGATCTCGGCGTGGTCGCCGCGGTCGCCGACCAGGTGGCGATCATGTACGCCGGCCGACTGGTCGAGCGGGCCGGTGTCACCGAACTGTTCGCGGCGCCCCGCCATCCGTACACCGTCGGGTTGCTCGGCGCGTTACCAGCGGCGGTCAGCCGCATCAGCGACGGCACTCGTGGCCGATTGGTGGAAATTCCCGGCATGCTGCCCGATCCCCCCCGCCGGGATGGGGATGACTGTGCTTTCGCGCCGCGCTGTCGGCGTGCCGAACCGGACTGCGCCGCGGCCCGCCCGGCGCTGGCCGGCACTGGACGGTCCACAGTGGACAAATACAGCCATCAGTTGGCGTGTTTCCATCCGGAGGCGGTCCGATGACCGGGCAGGTGCTGGAAGTCCGCGATCTGGTGAAGCACTACCGGGTCGGCGGCGGTCGGTCGGTACGGGCAGTGGATGGCATTTCCTTCGACATCGCGCCCGGCGAGGTGCTGGGGCTGGTAGGCGAGTCAGGCAGCGGAAAGTCGACGGTCGGCCGCTGCCTGGTCCGGCTCATCGACCCGACCGCCGGCACGATTTCGTTGAATGGCCGGGACATCACCCACCTGTCCCGACGCCAGCTGCGACCGGTCCGGCGGGACATCCACATCGTTTTCCAGGATCCTTTCTCGTCGCTGAACCCGCGGTTCACCGTTGGCCAGATCGTCGCCGAACCGCTACGCCGGCATCGACTGGCGGCCGGCGCCCAGCTGGCGTCGAAGGTGACTCGGATGCTCGACCGGGTGGGTTTGCCAGCGACCACCGCGCATCGCTATCCACATGAGCTGTCCGGCGGTCAGCGGCAACGGGTCGGGCTGGCCCGTGCGCTGGTCTTGGAGCCGGCGCTGGTGGTGGCCGACGAGCCGGTGTCCGCATTGGACGTGTCGGTGCGGGCGGCGGTGCTGAACCTGATCACCGATTTGCAGGCGGAGATGGGATTTTCCTGCCTTTTCATCACCCATGACCTGTCCGTGGTCGAGTTCCTCGCCGACCGGATCGCGGTGATGTATGTGGGCCAGATTGTGGAACACGGCCCGCGGGAGCAGATTTTCGGTCAGCCGCAGCATCCTTACACGCAGGCGCTGTTGTCCGCCGCGCCGGTGCCCGACCCGGTCCGGCAGCGCCAGCGTCGCCGGGTGGTGCTCGGCTCGGACGTGCCCTCACCGGTCGCGCCGCCGCCCGGGCTGCCGATTCCACACCCGCTGCCCGGTCGCGGTGGATCGCTGTCGGGAGGACGAACCAAAACTGGTGGACGCTCGTACGAGCGGGCAGTTGGTCGCCTGCCACCTGGTGACCGCGACGAGCGTGCCAGATGTCCTCTGACGCCGGCGATTCAGCGCAGAACGTTGTCGATTTCGAACGTCTGAACGGTGTTTGTGCCAAACCAGCAGCGGAAACCCTTGCCGGACAACGATGTGTCGGAATAGGCCTGATACGCGTCGCCGCCGTCGGTCTGGGTGACCCAGCGGCGGACCTGGCCGAGATCGCCCACCACCGTCCCGAAAGCGGACAGGTCATAGGAAACCCACTGCGCGGTGCCCAAGTTCGCGGTAACCAGGACCAGCTTCCGGGTGGCCTGATCGTACGCAGCGACGGTGTTCGGGTCCGCGCTGCGGATCACCTGCATGCCCGGCCGGATGTGCCGGCTGTAATGGGCCAGCACATAGAACTTGCGGCGCACCGTGCCGACGGTGCCGGCGGTTTCGTCGGCGTCCAGCAGGCCCCAGTCCGAGCCGTCCAGCACCTGCCAGTAAACCCAGGCGCTGGGATGCAGCCAATACATGTCCAGGTTGATATTGCTGGCCATGCTCAGACCGGTCGCGTCGTTTTCGCCGTACTCGGAATTCCAGAGTTTCTTGCCGGCCGCGACGACGACGTCGTTGTAGAGCAGGTCACGGCGGCCGCCGCCCTGCTGATAGCCGTGCACGTTGACCCGGCCGACGCTGCCTTTGGCCTGGCTGCTGAAACCTCCCCAGGTGGCGCGGGCCTGGTCGTACGTGTTTTCGTCGGAGGCGGCCACCATCGTGCTGGTCAGGCCGCGGCTGTCCAGCTCTCGGCGGAGGCCTCCGACCACGGTTTGTTGAGTGGAGGCGCCGAAATGGCAGCCCTCCTGGGTGCCGAAGGCGGTCCACCAAGGCGCGGCCGGCTCGTTGAAAGGCTCCACCGACGCGAAGTCGATGCCCCAGTGGTCGTGCGCGTATTTCGCGACGGTGGCGAGATAGACCGCGTGCTGCTGGTAGTTCCAGGACTGCAGGTTGTCGGTGATCCCGATCGGGGAGCCGGACGGATTGTGGTTGTAGCACATCCACCACATCGGCGAATTCGAAAACAGCTCGAAGGTGGTCGCGCCACGGTCGCGGGCCTTGCCCATGATCGCCCGCTGGCCGGCATCGGCCAGCCAGTTCCAGCTCGCCGAACTCGGGTCCGCACTCGTCCAGTCCAGCCAGTAACCCTCCATTTGCCGGCTCGCTGGGATATTGGACGACGGCACCATCGTGGACCCGTCGCTGGTTTTCGCCGCCGTACAAGCGCCAGCGTTGTAGCGCACGACAGTCAGCCCCAAACCGGGGAACAGATTGCCCTCGTACGACACTTGGTTGGTGGTGAACAGCAGGTCAGCGAGGTCGTCCCGGGTGCCGTACGCCTTGCCCCACCAGCACAGCGAAGTGCCCCAGCCTTCCCAGACACACCATGTCGTCTTCGGGTCGATCGCGACCGACATGTCGGCCTCGGTGGACACCGGCGGCACCAGCACACTCAGGGCTGCGGCGCTGGACGAAGCGAGGAAGGTCCGGCGGTCCATGTGGGCTCCCGTCGGTCGGATTTCAACTTCCTACACGTACCAGAATTGGCCGACTTGTTCCATAGTCCGACGGGTTCGCACACAGAAAAACTACGTGAGGAGTGTTTGCGGTGTTCACCACTCGACCCGAGCTGACTGGCGACCATGGAATGGTGGCCAGTACGCACTGGCTTGCCTCCGCTGTGGGCATGAGTGTGCTCGAACGCGGCGGAAATGCTTTTGACGCGGCGGCCGCGGCCGGTTTTGTCTTGCAGGTGGTCGAACCACACCTGAACGGGCCAGGCGGCGAGGTGCCGATCCTGCTGTGGAGCGAGGCCGCGCGGCGAGTTTCGGTGATCTGCGGACAAGGGGTGGCGCCGGCCGCCGCGACGATCGAGCGGATGACCGCGCTCGGGCTGGACATCATGCCGGGCACCGGCCTGCTGGCCGCGACCGTGCCGGGCGCCTTCGGTGGCTGGCTGCGAATGTTACGTGAGCACGGCACATGGTCGCTTCGGGACGTGCTGGAGCCGGCGATTTCGTACGCTGACAAGGGTTTC
Source organism: Fodinicola feengrottensis (assembly GCF_010993775.1). Taxonomy (GTDB): domain Bacteria; phylum Actinomycetota; class Actinomycetes; order Mycobacteriales; family HKI-0501; genus Fodinicola; species Fodinicola feengrottensis. The sequence goes on from NZ_WOTO01000006.1 coordinate 102,683, forward strand.
CCCGCCGTCGCCGGCATTGTGAACACGATCGGGGTGGTCGAGCGGCTGTTGCGTACGGACTGGCCGACGTCCGCGCAGATCTGGCTGCCCGGCGGTGCGGTGCCAGCTGAAGGCGACCGGCTGCGCAATCCGACGCTTGCCCGTACGTACGAACGAGTTCTGGAGCAAGCCGAGTCGGTCACCGCCGACCGGGACGGCCAGCTGGCCGCCGCTGTGCAGGCTTGGTACGGCGGGTTCGTCGCGGACGAGATTGCTCGATTCTGCGCGGAAACTCAGTGGCCGGACACCTCCGGTGAGTCGCATGGTGGGCTGCTCACCGGCGACGATCTGGCCGGCTGGGAGGCGACCGTCGAGGAACCGGTCACGCTGGATTACCACGGTTACACGGTTTGCAAGACCGGACCCTGGGGACAGGGGCCGGTTTTCCTGCAGCAGCTGGGATTGCTTCGCAGCTTCGATCTCGCCGCGATGGATCTGCGCAGCGCCGACTACGTCCACACCGTGATCGAGTGCGCCAAACTTGCCTTCGCCGACCGGGAGGCCTTCTACGGCGACCCGAACTTTGTTGACGTACCGCTGAAGGCGCTGCTGTCCGAGGCGTATTCGCGCACCAGGGCCGCTTTGGTGAGTGAAACGGCGAATACCGAGCTGCGGCCCGGGCGGCCGGATGGGCGACAGCCGGTGCTGCCCTCGGTGCGTACCGACCTGACCGCTGACCCGAGCCAGGGTGTCAGCGACGCGCCGATGCCGGACGGGGTGGGGGAGCCCACCCTGGGATCCGACGGCCGAGTCCGCGGCGACACCTGCCACCTGGATGTGGCCGACCGGTTCGGCAACATGGTGTCCGCCACGCCCAGCGGCGGCTGGCTGCAGAGCTCGCCGGTGATCCCGGCGCTCGGCTTCTGCCTGGGCACCCGCGGCCAGATGTTCCGGCTCCAGGAAGGCCTCCCATCGACGCTGCGGCCGGGATCGCGGCCGCGTACGACCCTGACGCCGTCCTTCGCGCTGCGGGAGGGGCGGCCGTGGCTGGCCTTTGGTACGCCCGGCGGCGACCAGCAGGACCAATGGAGCCTGCAGCTCTTCCTCTCTCTCGTACACGGCGGGATGAACCTCCAGGAGGCCATCGACGCGCCGGCGTTCCACAGCGTGCACTTCCCGAGCTCGTTCTATCCGCGGCTGGCCCAGCCGGGCCAGATGGTGGTCGAGGACCGGATCGGCGAGCCGGTGATCGCCGAGCTGCGCCGCCGCGGTCACGCGGTCACCGTCGAGGGGCCGTGGACGCTGGGCCGGCTGTCCGCGGTCGCGCGGGACGCGGACTTCCCTGGCAGAGGTTTCCTGCGTGCGGCCGCCAATCCGCGAGGTGCGCAGGGGTACGCCGCCGGGCGATGAGTTTTCCGGCGTACCGGAGTCTGTATTGATGTGACGGAACAAGTGTTAGCTGGCTCACTTTTCGCCAGTGAAATATTCCGTCGCGCCACGTCGATTAACCAGAAAAGATCTAGCTAGGGCTTTCTTGTCGTACCCCCGTGCGACGGTGTGTTGTCGAGAAATTTTCACTGGAAAGGGCGGCCACGGTGACCAGCGTCAAGACATCCCAGCCGACAGTCACGGCGACCGGCCGACCACGCGTCGGGGTTGGTGCTGCTGCTGGGGGCGATCACCATCTTGGGGCCGCTGTCCATCGATCTCTACCTGCCGGCGTTCCCGACCATTCAGCACGAGCTGGGCGCGAGCGAGGCGTCGGTGCAGCTGACGCTGACCGGATTCCTGGTCGGGCTGGCGCTCGGTCAGCCGATTTCCGGCCCGCTCTCGGACGCGATCGGACGGCGCCGGCATGATGCTGATCGGGCTCACCATCTACCTGGCGATGTCGGTGCTGTTGGCCGTCTCGCCGAGCATCGAGATCCTGATCGGCGCCCGGTTCCTGCAGGGTGTGGCCGGCGCGTTCGGCGTCGCGGTCGCGATGGGCATGGTCCGCGACCTGGCCGCCGGGGCCGCCGCGGCCCGGCTGCTGTCCACCATGATGCTGGTGACCGGCCTCGGCCCGATCCTCGCGCCGATGATCGGCGGCCAGTTGCTGAGGCTGGTCGACTGGCGCGGCGTGTTCTGGTTCCTGGCCGTGGTCGCGTTGGGGCTGTTGGCCACCGCGTATTTCGCGATTCCGGAGACCCTGCCCGCGGACCGCCGGACGACCGGCGGCGTTCGTACGGCCCTGCGCAGCTACCGGGTGCTGATCACCGACCGCATCTACGTCGGCTACGCGCTGACCAACGGCCTGATGTTCGGCGCTGTCTTCGGCTACATAGCCGCCGCGTCCTTCGTCTACCAGGGCATTTACCACCTGACCCCGCAGGCGTACGGCGTCGCGGCTGGCATCAACGCGCTCGGAATGGTCGCGATGACCCAGGTCAACGGCCGGCTGGTCAGCTACTTCGCCCCCCCGCCGGCTGCTGATCGTCGGCGTGGTCATCGCCACCCTCTCCGGCGCGGTGCTGCTCGGCATCGCCACCACTCGTCCCAGCAGCGTGTGGTGGATCGCGGTGCCGCTGTTCGTGATGGTCGCGAGCATCGGCCTGGTGATGCCCAACGGGATGGCGATGGCCCTGAACGACTACCCGAAATCCGCCGGCACCGGCGCCGCTCTGATGGGCGCCAGCCAGTTCGTGCTCGGTGGCGCTGTGACCGCTCTTATGGGCTTGGGTGGCAGCTCTACGGCGATCCCGATGGCTGGATTCATCGCCGGCCTGACGCTGTTGTCGTTGACCGCCCAACTCGTCCTGGCCCGACCCCGGTCCGGCCGTGCGGCGGCGGCTGCTCGACAGCGAGTATTGCTGCGATACGAGCCCGCGACTCATGAGTCTGAAGTGGCTGCCGAGGCGCGAGCTTAGGCCTCCGGTCCGCACTAGGCAGTCGGCCCGGTGAGGCATTGCTGCAAGGTCGGTCCGATCCTCGCGACCAGTTCGTCGACGGACGCGCTGGCAACGGGCTCCATGCGTACGACGTAGCGCGCCACGGCGACGCCCAGGATGAAGGCATTGACAGTCCCGACCCGCATCGCCGCATCTGGAGCGTCGAGCATCGCCATCAATCGGTCGGTAAGTTCCCGGTCGATGAATTCGCGCAGCAATACCTCGGACTCGTCATGATGCGGAGCCGTCCGCGTCAGGATCGCCAACGGCACGTGGTCGGACGCGTCCATGGCTTCCAAGAGGGTCCGAATGATCCGTACCCCCATGCTGTCCAAGCTGCCGGCGAAGACCGCGTGTAGCGCCGGCGCGACCTGCGGAGACATCTCAAGCGCGGCGCTGAAAAGGCCCTGTTTGGTGCCGAAGAAGTAATACACCATCGCCGGGTCCACGCCAGCGTTGGCGGCGACCGCGCGCACGGTGGTGCCGCTGTATCCGCGCGCGGCGAACAGGGTGCGAGCGGCGTCGAGAACTCGCTGCCTGCTCTGCGCACCGGAGCGCCAGCGTCCAGGTCGCGTCGCGGGTAGGTCGTCTGTCATCGGTCGGAGTCTACCCGCCTTTCTTCATCATTCGGTGGTGTTTTGACCGCGGCCGCGCTAGCGTGAACTTCACCAACTGGTGAAGAAACGAGGCCGTACATGAAAGTGATCGTGGTAGGGGCGGGCGTCGGTGGCTTGACGCTGGCCCAGGGACTCCGTCGGGAGGGAATCGAGGTCCGGGTGTACGAACGCGACGGGCCGCAGCGGCGCCGGCAGGGTGTCAGCCTGCATCTGGATGATCGCGGGATGACAGCACTGAGTGCATGTCTTCCTCCGGCGCACCTGAAGATGGCGCAAGCCGCGATGGGCCGACAGCGGGACCGGACCCAGGGTGTTGTCCGAGGTGGCCGGCGAACTGACCGTCGTACGCAGCGAGCCACTGAACGGCGGAGCTGGTGGGGTGCGCGCCGGCCGGCAGGTGGACCGGCCGCTGCTACGCGCGGTCTTGTTGCATGGGCTGGAGGACGCCGTACGGTTCGGCGCACCGTTCACCCGATTCGAAACTCGTGCCAATGGCACTGTTCGGGTGTACTTCGGCGATGGAAGCGTGGACACCGCGGACGCCCTGATCGGTGCCGATGGTGTTGGATCGGCGGTCCGCCGCCAGCTCCTCCCGCAGGTGCGGGTAATCGATACGGGTAAGCGCATGCTGATGGGTGCGGCACCCTTGGCGACCGTGGCCGACACCGTACTTCTCACGCGGATTGGTGACAACGCCACCAGTGCGCAGGTGCGCGGCAGGATCGTGGTCCTGGGTGTTCTGCGGTTCACCGAGCCGCCAGTGACCGCGCGGGACCGGTGGCTGCCTGACCTGCACGCCGCCGCCGTGACCGGCGCCGAGGACTACGTGATGTGGGCGATGCCCGTTACACCCGATCAGCTGGGCTCCGCCGACTCGCCGCACTCTGTGTGGCATCGAGCCCGGAGCCTGGCAAGGGGGCTTCCCGCGCCGCTGCTGGACGTCATCGACGGCGCCTGGCCGCATGCGACGGTCGCGCTCCGGATCGGAATGATCCCTCCCACACCGGCGTGGCCGGCGGGTCCGGTGACGGTCATCGGTGACGCCATCCACGCGGCCCCCGGTTTCGGTGGCAACCTGGCGATGCGCGACGCGTACCGCCTCCGCGACGCGCTCGCCAGGACCGCCAGAGGACAAGAAGACCTGGTGGCCGCGATCGGCGCCGTCGAGCACGACATGCGTAGCGACAACCACGCCGTGAAACCAGTGTCGGCAGCGCAACACCGGAGCGCATCCCATAGCCGGTGGCATGAATGACTGGAATGAGTTTCCTGACCCGCAAGTCGCTGTCCCTGCTCGACACTGTCGGCGGCTGGCGCACTATCGCTGAAGCCGTCACCATCCGCGCACTGTTCCTGCTTGTTTACCTGCGGACCGGGCAGGTGCTGCCGTCAGCACTGATCGCCGTGGGGTGTGTACTCATCATCGCGCTGATCCGGGTGATCAGGCAGCCGGAAAAGTGGTGGCGGGCAGGCATCCCGCTGGCCATCGTCGGCCTGTCCACGATCCTGGCCGGCGGCACCGGACACGCCGTCGACTTCTACCTTCCGGAAATGCTACCCGACCTGGTCCTTGGCCCTATCGTGCTGATTTCCATGCTGATCCAACTGCCGATCGTCGGTCTCATCGTCGAAACAGCGCGCGGTGACCAGCTTGGCCGGTTCAACTGGCGGCGCGACCTCGTACGTCGACGACGCTACCAGCGGTGCACCGCGGTCTTCCTGACCAAATTCGCTCTGGCTGCCGGCGTAATGATTCCGCTGTATGTCAGCGAAAACGTGATCGCACTGGGAATCGCGACCACCGCTGACAACCCCGGCGCTGGCCGTGTGCCTATATCTGTGCTGGCGAATCCTACGTACCCAACAATCGACGGGGACGATCCCCGCCAGTTAGGTAGCTACCGACCACCTCGTCCGCTGGCGGAAGCGAAGCGATCTCGCGGGCCACCACCTGGGCTGCTGAACGAAAAGACGGGTCGGCGAGCACTCGCACCACAGCCGCTCGTACGGCGTCGGGATCGGCTGGGGCGGTGCTGCCGTCGACGCCTACCCGCAGGCCTGCGCCAAGAGCCTCGACGCGGGCAGCGTTGTCGGGGTGGTCGGCGAACTGGGGGACGACGACCAGCGGGACGCCGGCTCGCAGCGCGCCCAGGACCGTACCCATCCCGCCGTGGCACACCATCACGGCGGCCGCTCGGAGAATGTCGTCTTGGGGGACCCATTTCTCGACACGTACGTTGGCCGGTAGGTCCGTGAAGTCGGCCGCGTCGGCGCCGGTGGCGAGGACGCGGACGGGGAGGTCGGCGCGGGGCGTCGACGGTCGCGCGGAACGCCCTCTCCGCAAAGGGAATCGCGCCGGCGACCGTACCGAAGGTCACGTAGACCAACGGTTCGTCGCTCGGAGAGGCACCGGCCGGGGAGAAGACGTCGTCACGGAAGCGATGGATGGATGGGGCCGGCGACTCCTCGAAGGACGGCGGCAACAGGCTCACCGACCGCAGTGAGCGGAGGCGGTCGCCGGCCTCATCCGGCGGCAGCCCGACGGACTCTCGTACGCGCGCGAGCAGCGGTGCGCCGACCGGAATGGTGATCCTGCTGAACTTCTCCAACCCGACCAGCACCTGCAGTTGGGGCACCCCGCGCAGCTCGGCGGCCAGCGCCGAGCCGAGCTCGGCGACTTCGCGAAAGACCAGGTCAGGCCGCCACTGGTCGACGGCGGCGAGCATCCGGGGCAGGATGGCCCGCGGCGCGAGGTCGGCGCCGATGCCAACAGTCAGCAGGTTGCCCTCGCCGGGCGGCGCTTCTTGATCTTGGCGTGCACCACCGCCAAGTCCTCGTCGGCGATGTCGTCACACGGCCAGTACGGGTAGCCGGCCCGCTCGACCTGGCCGGCGAACGACCGCGGCGCGGCCACCAGCACCTCGTGCCCGGCTCGCCGGAACGCCGCCCCGAAGGGCAGCATCGGCTGGAAATGCCCGCTGCCGGACGTGGTCGCCATCAGGATCCGCATGTCCCCCCATCATGCATCGCGCCTTGCCGTCAGTAGGCTTTCGGTCTACCTGTTGACAAATGTCAACGCGGTCCGGCGTCGACGGTTTCGACGGCCGCTTGGACGGTGGCGGCCAGGCCAGGTGGGCGCCGGCGATATGTACGGGTGTGGTCGAGCGAAGGCGGGCTGGTTTTGATCTAGGTATTACTACGGATGCTCTCGGGCCGTTCTCGAGTCATGGTTGATTCGGAAACAATGGCAAGGAGAGCGAGCAGATGACTACAACCGCTAAACAATGTGACGTGGCCGACATTTGGTGGGGGCCATGACCGAGCCGCATAACCACAATCAGGCCGACACCGCTGTCAGCGACTGGGCGTGGATTCTCACCAATCCCGATGTCAATCACAGCCAGGCTGAGGTTCCCGCGGCCATCGAGTGGGAATGGTTGCTGCGGCAGGAGCCGAACAATCACAGCCAGGCTGGTGTGGCGAAAAGCTCCGGGCGATAAAACCCGCCATGATCACGAATGACGAGTTGGGTGCGGCGAAAGAGGCAAACGCGCGGGCTCGGGAGTTTTACGTGCAGGGGCGGCCGGCGCTAGCTTTCGCGCCGGCCAAGGCCGCGCTAGCGGCATGGGAAAATGTACGTGGCGCGGAACACGCCGAGGTTGCCCATATGTGCATCGGGTTGAGCGCTATCTGCGAACAGCTGTCGCGATATGACGACGCAGAGTCGTACGCTCAACGGGCTGCTGCGATCACTGAATCGCTCGGCACCACGTGTGATACGCGGCTGCGGGTTCACGCGCTGGCCAGGCTGGCCGTGATGGAAAGAATTGGCAACCGACTGGACTCGGCGGCGGCGCTTTACCAGTCGGCCCTTTCGCAAGTCGAGATGAGCCAGGACCGGGTCACCCTACTGTGCGGTTTAGGTGTCGTCTACAAATACGCCAAACGTTTCGACGAAGCCGAGACTGTTTATTGGCAGGCACTGGAAATGGCGGAGCCGGACAGCTTGGCCGCCGCGTCGCTCTGGCACAACCTCGGTGGCTTGGAGCATTCTCGCGGCCGGTACGCGGCCGGCGAGCCGGCGGCCCGCAGGTCGGTCAGGATTCGCGCCAAACTGCTTGGTCTGGACCATCCGATCGTGGCCGCTGACCAGGCCGCATTGGCGTCGTTGTTGGCGGGACAGAAAAAGTACGACGAAGCTGAGCGGCTTTACCTGCGGGCATTGGCCACCTTCCAGCGCGTGTACGACGCGGACAACTACGAGCTGGCCGTGACATTCAACGATCTCGGCGTACTCAAAGCAGCACAGGGTCGTCCCGAGCAGGCTCGGCGGTATTACCAGAAAGCCATCAGGATCAAGCGGAAAATCCTGGGTCCAGAGCACCCAGATCTCGCGCTGACCGAGCGAAACCTGCGCTGCCTCGCGGCTTGAGGCAAAAAAGAAAGACCCGGCGCCACCGGCGCCGGGCCCTCCTGGAGAGAAACTACTGCTGTTTCTTGGCGGCTGGCACGGCTTCCAGGCCGCGCGGGGTCGCGTCCGAAGACGAGGACGCCTCCGGAGCGGCATTCGACGACGGCAGGCCTTTCTTCACCGAGTCCAGGATCGCCAGACCCTGACCCACCAGGCCGGCGGCGATTTCACCGAGGCCGTCGGCGCCGTTGAGGATGTTCACGTTGGCGCCGGAAAGGCCCTGAGCGGCCTCCCGTACGAGCAGGGGAAGCTGATCAATGAGCATCCGGTCCAGCGCGACCCGGTTGTGCGAGGCCGCCGCCTCGGCCTGGATGCGGATGCGCTCGGCGTCCGCCTGAGCCAGAATGCGGACCCGTTCGGCTTCGGCCTCAGCCGGTTTGACGACCTCGGAAATGAGCTGTTGCTGGCGCAGCTCGGCGGCGCGCTGGGCCAACTCGGTCTGTGCCTGCAGGACCTGGCGCTGTGCCTGTGCCTGCGCCAACGGGCCGGCCTGGGCCGACTCGGCCTGTGCCTTGTCCACCTCGGCCTTGTACTGCGCCTGGACGACCGCGGTCTGCCGCGAGTATTCGGCCTGGTTGCGCTGCGCCTGCTGCTCGGCCTCGACGGAGAGCTGGTTGGCCTGCGCTTGCGCGACCTTTGCCCGCTGCTGGATCGCCGCGTTGTGCGGTGCCGCCATCGCGGCGATGTATCCCAGCTTCATGTCGTCGATCGACTGAATCTGCAGTGAGTCGACCGAAAGACCGATCTTCGCCATTTCCGCCTTGGAGCCGTCCAGCACCTCGGTGGCGAGTTTCTGCCGCTCGGTGACGATTTCCTCGACGGTCATCGAGCCGACGATCGAGCGCAGGTGACCGGAGAAGATCCGGCCCGTCAGCACCGACATCTGGTCCTGGTCGGAGAGGAACCGCTGCGCGGCATTGACGATGCTTTCGTCGTCGTTTCCGACTTTGAAGGCGATAACGGCCCGCACCTGCAGCGCGATGCCCTGTTTCGTGACGCAGTTTTCGGCGACCTCGGCCTCGTTCATGGACAGCGTGAGGTAGCGAACTTTACGAAAAACTGGCATGGCGAAGGTGCCGTGCCCGGTGACCACCCGGAACGGTGTGCCGGCCCGGCCGCGTGCGCCGGAGATCAGCATCGCCTGGTCAGGCCTTGGAACGTGATAGCCGAACATCATCTCTCCTAATCCACCACGCTCGGATCGTGTGGGGACCACTCCACCACGTGAACCGTCCGGGCGCCCCGTGATTCGACAACTAACACTCTTGCACCTTTTGGCAAGGGCGCGTCGGTCCAAGCGATGAAAGTCTCTGTCCCGCCGCGAATTCTAATGAGCACTTCACCGGCTCCCTCGGCGCCACGGCTGGCCAGGATCAACCTTCCCGTCCGTCCCACGGGCGAGTCGCCACTGCTCATGTTTCTCAGTCTGCCTCGGCGACCGGCCGATGGCGCAGCCAGACGGTGCCCAAAGGCGGCAGCTGTACGGCCGCCGAAGCCGGCATCGCGTGCCATGGCTCGGCTTGGGCCAGCACACCGCCGAGATTTCCCACCCCGGAACCGCAGTAGTGGCCGGCGTCGGTGTTCAGCACCTCGTCCCAGCGGCCGGTCAGCGGCAACCCGAGGCGGTAGTCATTGTGCGGCACACCGGCGAAGTTCGCCACGCACACCAACGTCGAATCGGCCGCATATCGTACGAACGAGAGCACATTGCCGAGCGAGTCATTCGCGTCGATCCAGGCAAAACCGGAGGGGTCGGTGTCTCGCTCCCACAGCGCGGAGGTTTCCTTGTAGACACCGTTGAGATCCCGTACGAGATGCTGGACGCCGGCGTGGTCCGCGTTCTCCAGCAGCCACCAGTCCAGCGACCGGCCTTCGGCCCATTCCGATTCCTGAGCGAACTCGCTGCCCATGAAGAGCAGCTGTTTGCCGGGATGCGCCCACATGTACGCGAGCAGCGCCCGCACGTTCGCCAGTTGCTGCCAGCGGTCGCCGGGCATTTTCCGCAGCAGTGAACCTTTTCCGTGCACGACCTCGTCGTGGCTGATCGGCAGCACGAAGTTCTCGCTGTACGCGTACATCATCGAGAAGGTCATCTCGTGATGGTGATACTGCCTGTACACCGGTTCGTGCGACAAATACGACAGGGTGTCGTGCATCCAGCCCATGTTCCATTTGAAGCCGAATCCGAGGCCGCCGAGGTGGGTGGGCCGGGTGACGCCCGGCCAGGCGGTGGATTCCTCCGCGATCATCACCGCACCGGGATGCTCGCGGTAAAGAGTCGCATTGACTTCCTTGAGGAATTCCACGGATTCCAGGTTCTCCCGGCCGCCTATTTGTTCGGCACCCACTCGCCGTCCTGCCGGGAGTAGTCCAGGTAGAGCATCGAGGCCACCGCGTCGACTCGGAGGCCGTCGATGTGGAACTCACTCATCCAGTAAAGCGCGTTGGCGACCAGGAAGTTGCGCACCTCGTGCCGGCCGACGTCGAAGACGTACGTGCCCCAGTCCGGCTGTTCGCCGCGCCGCGGGTCGGCATGCTCGTACAACGCCGTGCCATCGAAGCGGGCCAGCGACCACTCGTCCTTGGGAAAGTGCGCGGGCACCCAGTCCACGATCACGCCGATGCCGGCCTCGTGCAGTTGGTCGACGAGATAGCGAAAGTCGTCGGGCGAGCCGAAACGCGAGGTCGGCGCATAGTACGAGGAAACCTGATATCCCCACGAGCCGCCGAAAGGATGCTCGGCGACCGGCAGGAGCTCCACGTGCGTGAAGCCGGTTTCGGTGACGTACGAGACAAGTTCGGTGGCCAGCTCGCGATAACTGAGGCCCTGTCGCCAAGATCCGAGATGCACTTCGTAGATGCTCATCGGGCTGGCGTGCCAGGCCGTCTCGGCGCGTTTGGCGACCCAGTCGGCGTCGGTCCACACATAGTCCGACTCATTGACCTTGGACGCGGTGCTGGGTGGGATCTCGGTGGCGAAGGCGAGCGGGTCGGCTTTTTCCCGCCAGACACCGTCACGGCCCAGAATCTGGTATTTGTACAGCGCGCCAGCTCGCACCGCGGGCAGGAAAAGCTCCCAGACTCCGGAGGAGCCGAGCACTCGCATGGGCAGCGCTTTGCCGTCCCAGAAAGAGAAGTCGCCGGTTATCCGGACGCCCTGCGCGTTGGGCGCCCACACCGCGAAAGACGTGCCGGTGACCGGCCCGGAGGCGGTTTCGTACGTCCGCACATGGGCGCCGAGCACGGTCCACAGTTTTTCGTGCCGACCCTCACCGATCAGGTGCAGGTCGAGCTCGCCGAGGGTGGGCAGCCAGCGGTACGGGTCGTCCTCGATATAAACCTCGTCGGCCGTGCTGACCGACAGCCGGTAGTCGCCGAGCGCACCGTCCACTGTGGTCTGGAAAATCCCGCCACCGTGCACCCGATGCATCGGCACCCGCGATCCGGCCGCGACCAGCACGACTTGTTCCGCGTACGGCCGCAAAGCCCGTACCACGGTCCGGCCGTTCTCCAGGGGGTGCGCGCCCAGCACCGCATGCGGGTCGTGGTGTGCGCCGCCGATCAACCGGTCCAGCTCCACCCGGTCCGGGATCGGCCCAGTCTCTGCTGTTTTCGCCTCTAGATCCGCGTCGCTCATCGCTGCGAGTCCGCTCCGTCGCTGGCCAGCCGGGCCACCGACCCGAGCGGGATCGGCAGCCAGGTCGGCCGGTTGTTGTGTTCGTACGCGACCTCGTAAACGGCCTTGTCCAGCTCCAGCGCCCGAAGCAGCGCCGGCTGCTCACGCGGATCCAGGCCCACACTCGCATATCCGTCGCAAAAAGCGCCGCGGTTGCGCTCGGCCCATTCGTTCGCGCGGTAGTCCAGTTGCGGGTCCGGCGCCAGGCCGACCAGCAAATGCCTTGCCGCGTAGTCAAAAGAACGCAACATGCCGGCCACGTCCTGCAGCGGCGACATGTACGCGCTGCGTTCGGGCAGCGGCCGGGCCGGCTCGCCCTCGAAGTCGATCAGGACCCAGCCGTTCAGCGTTCGCAACACCTGGCCCAGGTGCAGGTCGCCGTGAATGCGTTGCACCGCAATGGGATAGCCCACCGTGAGCAGCGCGTCGTACGCGGAATGCAGCGGCCCGGCGTAGTCCGCGAGCTCGGCGATGGTGGCGACCATCTTGTCCAGCCGCCGATGCATGGTGGCGACCGTACGCTCCAGGCCGGCCCGGTCCAGCTGTGCGGTTCCCAACGACAGAGCCAAATCGTGGTGCACGTTCGCGACCGCCTCGCCGAGCCGATACGCCTCTGACGCGAAGTCGCCGCCGACCTCGCTGGCGTGCAAATCGGCCTCGCCAATCAGGTCGCGAACGCTGCCCTCGGCCATCGCCCAGCCGTCCGCGGTGTTGTCCAGGAAGTCCTGCAGCATCCCGTACGTGACCGGTTTTCCGTCCAGGTCACCGGAAATGCTGCCCAGCGGGTTCGCGATGTGGGTGCTGCCCACGTCCCGCAGCGCCCGGTGCAGTTCGACGTCGGCGGACAGTCCGGGGCTGATTCGCCGGAACAGCTTCAGAATGTAGAGGTTGCCGAAAATCAGCGAGGTGTTGCTTTGCTCGGTGGTCACCGGCCGGCTGGACAGCCCGGTTTCCAGCTCAACCCCAGGCTCCGCCGCGAAAGTCAGCTCGTCGGTGTGCGCGCCAGCGGCGATCAGCTCGACCAGCCGACCGGCCAGGTCCGGGTCGAGCACCGCGTCGTACGCGACCGCCTTGCCGTGCGGTCCTTGCACGGTCCCGATCCTGCCGTGTTCCAGGTATTCCGGCAGGCTCCGGCGCACCCCCACCAACAACTGGTAGAGAGGTGCTCGCCATCGGCCTGGTCGACGGCCACCAGCAGGTGTTCCAGCTGCGGCTCGCCGTCCTGCAGGGTGTACGTCCGAATGGGCCGTACGCCCGCGATTTCCTGGCCCTTGCTGCCGAACCAGCGCTGGGCTGGCAGCCAGTCGGCCAGTGGGCCGACCAGTTGCGCGCCCAGGTCGTCGACCAGCCGGGCCGAGCTCGCGCTCGGGGTGGCTGGCGATTTCTTCGCTGGTTCGGGGGAAGTCACAGTTCGTCCTCGGCCGGCACGATCTGGAACCAGTAGAAACCGTGGCCCGGCAGGGTCAGCAGATACGGCAGGTCGCCGATCCGCGGGAACAGGGCGCCACCGGTGAGCTCCCGCAACGCCTCGCCGGCGTACGCGGAAAGGTCCAACTGCACCGGTTGCGGAAAACGGGACAGGTTGCTGACGCACACCACCCGGTCCTGCGGCCCGTCGTGGTCTTCGTCGGTTTCCCGCACGTACGCGAGAAACAGCCGGGTTCGACGAGCCGAGGTCGGCGAAGGTGCCGAGCCCGAAAGCGGGGTGTTGCTTGCGGACCTCGATCATTCGGCGGGTCCAGTGCAGCAGCGACGACGTGTCGTTGGACTGGGACTCGACGTTGATCGACTGGTAGCCGTAAAGCGTGTCCATCAGCGGCGGCAGATAGAGCCGGCCCGGGTCGGCGGTGGAGAAGCCGGCGTTGCGGTCCGGGCTCCACTGCATGGGCGTACGGACTGCGTCCCGGTCGCCCAGCCAGATGTTGTCTCCCATCCCGATCTCGTCACCGTAGTACAGAATCGGCGAGCCCGGCAGCGAAAGCAGCAGCGCGGTGAACAGCTCCATCTGGTTGCGGTCGTTGTTCAGCAGCGGCGCGAGCCGGCGCCGGATGCCCACGTTGGCCCGCATCCGCGGGTCGCTGGCGTACTCGGCGTACATGTAGTCGCGTTCCTCGTCGCTGACCATCTCGAGCGTGAGCTCGTCGTGGTTGCGCAGGAAGATGCCCCACTGGCAGCCGGCCGGGATGTCCGGAGTCTGGGCCAGGATCTCCGCGATCGGGAACCGGCTCTCCCGGCGTACGGCCATGAAAATCCGTGGCATCAGAGGGAAATGGAACGCCATGTGGCACTCGTCGCCGCCGACGCTGGTCTCACCGAAGTATTCGACGACGTCCGCCGGCCACTGGTTCGCCTCGGCCAGCAGCACCCGGTCCGGATACTCGTCCTCGACAACTTTGCGGCAGCGCTTGAGGAAAGTGTGCGTCTCGGGCAGGTTCTCGCAGTTGGTGCCTTCGCGGGCGTACAGATACGGCACCGCGTCGAGCCGGAAACCGTCGATGCCGATGTCCAGCCAGAACCGCAGGACGTCGATCATCGCGTCGCAGACGTCCGGGTTGTCGTAGTTCAGATCGGGCTGGTGGCTGAAGAACCGGTGCCAGTAGAACTGGCCGCGGACCGGATCGTACGTCCAGTTCGAGGTTTCGGTGTCCACGAAGATGATCCGGGCTTCCGGGTATTTCTGGTCGTCGTCGTTCCACATGTAGTAGTCGCCGTACGGACCTTCCGGGTCGCGCCGGGACTCCTGGAACCACGGGTGCTGGTCCGAGGTGTGGTTCATGACCAGGTCGGTGATCACCCGGATGCCACGTTTGTGGGCCGCGTCGAGCAGCCGGACGAAATCGTCAACGGTGCCGAATTCCGGGAGTACGGAACGGAAGTCGCTGATGTCATAGCCGCCGTCGCGCAGCGGTGAGGCGTAGAACGGCGGCAGCCACAGGCAGTCCACGCCGAGCCACGAGAGGTAGTCCAGCTGCTCGGTGAGCCCGCGTAAGTCGCCGGTGCCGTCGCCGTTGGAGTCCCGGAAGGCGCGTACCAACACCTCGTAGAAAAAACCGCGCTTTTATACCACTGGTCGTCCTTGCGGGCCGGCCTCGCGTGCGCGAAGTCGTCGGCCTGCGGTTCGACCAGGGTGCCGTCCGGCAGCTGAGCGTCCCCAGTGTGCTCGACGTGGTCTGGGTGCGTGGACTGGGGAACCTGCGCCGGCCGGGTCTCGAGGACGCCGGCGGGTGCCAACGCCTCGGAAACGGCAACCGCGCCTTGGCTGGAGCTCATCATTACCTCTGGAATAGGGGCTGGGCGGGGAGACTTCAGTACTTGTGCAAGGTGAAAAGATGAGCGGGTTGCTCATGCGGATCGAGCTTGACCGGGTTGAACTGTCCCCAGTCGTATTCCGCCCCGGTGACCCGGTCCACGACCCGGAAGCGGTCATTCCAGTCGAGGCCGAGTTCGGGCATGTCCAGCGCGGTGTTGCCCCACTGGACATTGAGGGGATCGAGTGAGCAGATCACCAAAATCGTGTCGCCGCTCTCACGGTCCACTTTGGACCAACACATCATCGCATCGTTGTCCATGTCGTGGAAACGCAGGTTCCGCAACCAGTGCAATGCGGGGTGTTCGCGGCGAAACTCGTTCAGCATCTTCAAGTACGGCGCGAGCGTACGATGCGGCGGCGGCCGCTCTTTCCCAGTCACGGGGCCGCAACTGGTATTTCTCGCTGTCCAGATATTCCTCGCTGCCGGGCCGCACGGCGACATGCTCATAGAGCTCGTAACCGGAGTAGACGCCCCACGACGGCGCCAGCGTACTGGCCAACACCGCTCGGATCTTAAACATTGGCGGGCCGCCATATTGCAGTGAATCGTGCAAGATATCCGGCGTGTTGACGAAGAAGTTCGGCCGCATGTAGTGCGCCGACTCGATCAGCTCGGTGCCGTACTCGGTCAGCTCCTGCTTGGTGGTCCGCCAGGTGAAATACGTGTACGACTGGGTGAAGCCGATTTTCGCGAGGCCGTGCATCATCGCCGACTTGGTGAATGCCTCGGCCAGGAAAAGCACGTCCGGGTCGGTGTTCTTCACCTCGGAGATCAGCCAGTTCCAGAAATTCACCGGCTTGGTGTGCGGGTTGTCGACCCGGAAGATCTTCACCCCGTGCGAGATCCACTTGCGGACCACGTCGAGCACTGCGACCGCGATGCCGTCGGCGTCGTTGTCGAAGTTGAGCGGATAGATGTCCTGGTATTTCTTCGGCGGATTCTCGGCGTACGCGATGGTGCCGTCGGCGAGCGTGGTGAACCACTCCGGGTGCTGGCTGACCCACGGGTGGTCCGGCGCGCACTGCAGCGCGAGGTCGAGCGCGACCTCCATGCCGAGCTCGTGGGTACGAGCGACGAAGTGGTCGAAGTCCTCGAACGTGCCCAGCCGCGGGTGGATCGCGTCGTGGCCGCCCTCGGCCGAGCCGATCGCCCACGGCGAGCCGAAGTCGTCCGGGCCGGCGTGCAGGGTGTTGTTCGGGCCCTTGCGGTTCACCTCGCCAATCGGGTGGATCGGCGGCAGGTAGACGACGTCGAAGCCCATGTCGGCGACCGCCGGCAACCGTTCGGCGGCCGTCCGAAAGGTCCCGTGCACGGGAGTCTGGATGGACTCCGGATGCGTCGGGTCGGGCACCACCGCGCCTTCAGAGCGCGGGAAGAACTCGTACCAGGAGCCGTAGAGCGCGCGTGGTCGATCCACCCACATGACGTGTGTGGGGGAGCGAGTGATCAGCTCCCGCAGCGGGATCTCGTGCAGCAGCGGCGCGAGGTCCAGGGCCTGCTTCACCCGCTGTTCCAGCGGCAGCGAGGCGTCGCCGAGCGCCCGGGCCGCCTCGGCGAGCGAGCCACGGTGGTCCCGGGCCGCGTCACCGCCGATCCGGATGATGCTCTGCGACGCGCGCTGCATGAGCGAGACGCCGTCGGCGAGGTCGTTGGCCAGCTCGATGGCGCCCTGGCCGGCCTCGATCTTGACCTCGACGTTGTGCCGCCAGGTCGCGTACGGGTCGGACCACGCCTCGATCGCGAAGGTCCAGCGGCCGGGGGAGTCCGGCACCACCTCCGCGTACCACCGGGAGGTCCAAGCCGGGCCAGGCTCCATCCGCAGGAACCGGCGCCGACGGTTGTCCGGGCCTTTCCAGACCACGTTGGCACCGACGAGGTCGTGGCCCTCGCGGTAGACGGTGGCGCCGATGGGCACGTACTCACCGATCACGGCGCGCGAGGGATAGCGCCCACACGCGACGGCGGGAGTGATGTCTTCTATGGGAATTCGTCCGGTCATCGCCCGTCACCGTAGCCGTATGTCTTTATCGGCTTGAAGGCAACACCGCCTGTTCGACCTGTGCTTGGCGGGCCGCCTCGACACCGGATTTCTTGGTCGATCAAGAACATCTTCGATCCTAACCCCGCCGTCGTACGGTCGCACGACGTGCGGTCGCGCCGGCCAGATCGCCGAACCGGACGGGATGATCCCGTACCGACATTTTGGACAGGTGGGCGGTCCCTGATCGGTGCAGTGGCAGCTCTCGGTATCTTCGCCCAGGTGAAAGCACTTCGCCGATTCACTGTCCGTGCCGCCCTGCCAGCGCCGCTCGCGCCGCTCTCCGAGCTGGTGATGAACCTGCGCTGGGCGTGGCACACCGAGACGACCGACCTGTTCGCCGCCGTCGACCCGCAGCTGTGGCAGACGGTGGCCGGGGACCCGGTCCGGCTGCTCGGGGAGGTCAGCGCCGAGCGGCTGGGACGCGCTCGCCCGCGACGGCGCCTTCATCGCGCAGCTGAACGCCGTCCACGCCGACTTACAGGGCTACCTCAGCGAGCCGCGCTGGTATCAGTCGATGGCCGGGGTGCCCGGCTCGATCGCCTACTTCTCGCCGGAATTCGGCATCACCGAGGTGCTGCC
This sequence comes from Fodinicola feengrottensis, assembly GCF_010993775.1. Classification (GTDB taxonomy): domain Bacteria; phylum Actinomycetota; class Actinomycetes; order Mycobacteriales; family HKI-0501; genus Fodinicola; species Fodinicola feengrottensis. The sequence goes on from NZ_WOTO01000006.1 coordinate 120,287, forward strand.
GCAGTATTCCGGTGGCCTCGGGATCCTCGCCGGTGACCACCTGAAGGCGGCCAGTGACCTGGGCGTACCGATCCTCGGGGTGGGTCTGCTCTATCACGCGGGCTACTTCACCCAGTCCCTGTCACCGGACGGCTGGCAGGAGGAGCACTACCCGTCGCTGGACCCCAACGGCCTGCCGCTGGCGCTGCTGCGCAACCCCGACGGCACGCCGTTGGAGATCTCGGTCGGGCTGCCGGACGGGCAGACCCTCGGCGCGCAGATCTGGCAGGCCCAGGTCGGCCGCGTGCCCCTGCTCCTTATGGACGCCGACATCGAGTCCAACGACCCGTCCATCCGGGCCATCACCGACCGCTTGTACGGCGGCGGCGCGGAGCACCGGCTGCGGCAGGAGCTGCTGCTGGGCATCGGTGGTGTACGGGCCGTACGCGCCTATTGCCACCTGACCGGCGCGGTCGAGCCGGAGGTTTACCACACCAACGAGGGCCACGCCGGCTTCCAGGGCCTGGAGCGGATCCGCGAGCTGGTCGCCGGTGCCGGCCTGTCCTTCGACGACGCCCTGCAGGCCGTACGCGCCGGCACGGTGTTCACCACACACACGCCCGTACCAGCCGGCATCGACCGCTTCCCGCGTACGCTCATCGAGCACACCTTCGGCGGCGACAACGCGTCGCCGGGCGTACCAGTGGACCGGATCCTGGCGCTGGGCGCCGAGGACGACCCGGGTGTGTTCAACATGGCGCACATGGGGCTGCGGCTCGGCCAGCGCGCGAACGGCGTTTCCAAACTCCACGGGCACGTCAGCCGGGAGATGTTCTCCGCACTGTGGCCCGGTTTCGGCTCGGTGGACGTACCGATCAGCTCGGTTACCAACGGCGTACACGCGCCGTCGTGGGTGGCCCGTGAGATCACCGAACTGCTCGGCGTCGGCCCCCAGTCCACCTGGGAGATCGTCGGTGAGCTGCCGGCGGACCGGCTCTGGGCGATCCGCCGGGAGCTGCGCGGCCGCCTCGTCGACGAGGTCCGTCGCCGGGTGCACCACTCGATGGTGCACCGCGGACACACCGAGGCCGAGCTCGGCTGGGTGCAGAACGTCTTCGACCCGGACGTGCTGACCATTGGGTTCGCCCGCCGGGTGCCGTCGTACAAGCGGCTGACCATGATGCTGCGCGACCCGGCCCGGCTGCGGGCCATGCTGACCGACCCCGAGCGGCCGATCCAGATCGTCATCGCCGGCAAGTCGCACCCGGCCGACGAGGGTGGCAAGCACCTGATCCAGCAGATGGTGCAGTTCGCCGACGACCCGGCCGTCCGCAACCGGATCGTCTTCCTGCCCGACTACGACATCGGCATGGCGCAGTTCCTCTACGCCGGTTGCGATGTGTGGCTGAACAACCCGCTGCGGCCGCTGGAGGCGTGCGGCACGTCCGGCATGAAGTCGGCGCTCAACGGTGGCCTGAACCTGTCCATCCGGGACGGCTGGTGGGGACGAGATGTACGACGGCGGCAACGGGTGGGCCATCCCGACCGCCGACGGCATCGCCGACCCGGACCGCCGCGACGACCTGGAGGCCGCCGCCTTCTATGACCTGGTCGAGCAGCACGTACGGGCGCGTTTCTACGACCGCGGCGCCGACGGCGTGCCCAAGAGCTGGATCGACATGGTCCGGCACACCCTGAAGTCGCTCGGCCCGCTGGTCCAGGCGACCCGGATGGTGCGTGACTACGTCGAGGAGCTCTACACCCCCGGCGGGTGCGGCGGCCGGACGGCTCGCTGCTTCTTCTTATGAAGGTGCTCGCGAGCTGGCCGGCTGGTACGGCCGAATCCGGGCCGGCTGGGACTCCGTACGCGTCGCGCACGTGGACGCCAGTGGCACCGGCGACACCCCGCAGCTGGGCGCGAGCATGCACCTGCGTGCCGAGGTGGTGCTCGGGCCGTTGTCGCCGTCGGACGTGACCGTGCAGGCCTGCTACGGCCGGGTCGATGCGACTGAGGAACTGCACGACGTGACCTGTGTGGAGATGAGCCACACCGGCGATGGCGACGAGTTCACCATCTTCGACGGTGACGTGCCGCTGCAGCGAGCCGGCGCTTTCGGCTACACCGTACGAGTGCTCCCGCGGCACGAGTTGCTGTCGTCGTCCGCCGAGCCAGGCCTGGTCGTACTCGCCTCATAGCCGCACTGGCGGGGTGGCCGAGGTGGTCGCCCCCGCTAGTTTTCCTTCTTGGAACGGCCGGGGCCGAAGATGCGGTCGATGTCGTCGAGCGCGGCCTGCAGGCCCGGCGGGGTGATGAACCGAAAGTAGATCGTCTTGGACCGGAGAATCCGCTCGGGATCGGCGTCGAACGGCCCCTCATGGCCGACCGTACTGATCTCGACGCCCCAATGCTCCACGTCGCCGTAGTAGTCGCCGCGGCAAACCAGCCCGAGCATCTGCCGGACTGACTCGGGGTCGTGCTCGGTCGACTTCGCGATCTTGCTGATGCTCGTCCGCCACGGCTGGTGGGCGGCGCTGCGCCGGCGGTCCTGTAGCTCCCAGAAGGCGGAGGTCACGTCGGCGAGGGCGAGGGCCCAGCGGGTCTTCGCGTCGTCCTGGAGCCAGTCGTCGGACAGCGTGAGGACTTCGTCGGGATGCGGCAGGAACTTCTCCGTACGCCATTTCTCGGACGGTTTGCCGCGGTTGGTCACCGTCAGCAGGCCGAGCATCTCCATGGTGTCGGCGAGGTCTCACCGTGACCGGGACCGGGTATCCGCTGGTCTCCAGGGCGGCGATGCAGACGTCCCGGCGCCAGGCGCGCTCCTTGGCGGTGGCCCCGACGATGTGGCCCGGTCTGGCCTCATAGGGCTCGCCCCAGGTCACCTCGGCGTCCATCCCACCGGTCCGCCGGTCGAAAGTGCCCTGGTCAAGGGTGAGCACGAGGTAGTCCAGCGAGCCGGTCAGGTCGCGGCGGCCGGCGTTCAGCGCGATCATCCGCAGCTGGTCGCCCTGGGTGGGCAGCAGCCGGAACCACCCCGAGTCGAACCACTCGTCGTCGTGCCACACCATGTCGTACTCGGCCACCGTCGCCTCCCCTCGCCTGCCCCCATTGTTCCAGTCCGAGCCGACATCGGCTCGATCCAGCGCAGGTGATCCTGGCGCCAATTTCCGCCGCCCGTACTCCGGCGGAGAGTTGTGGCGTGCGCGGAGTTAAGGGGCGGCGGCGCCGGTGGCGCGTTTGATGGTGGACGGCGCTTGGCGACGTCGGCGGCGAGGCCGGAGAAGGTGGTGATGCCGCGAGTGCGCTCGGCCACCGGGAACCGGGAGATCCGCTCGCGGGCGAACCGGTCGCGTACGGCACTCCAGGCCTCGCGCTCGGCCACGTGCGGGTGCAGCTCCCGCAGCACGGTGATGATCTCGACCATCGCCCGCTCGTCCCGCAGCACCCGGGCGCCCAGCGGTACGACCAGCAGGATGTGGCCGGCCAGCAGGCCGAGGATCGCGGCCACCACCGCGATGATGGCGACCGTGGGAGAGGACAGGACGGCTGCCGCGACCGCGATCACCGCGCCGGCCAGCAACACCAGGATCTGCAGCATCCGCGCCTCGCCGACCCGGTGCCGGCCGCGGTCCACTCCGGACAGCAGTTGTTCGGCGACCCGCAGTGCCTGGTCGAAGTCGTCGCCGGTGGCCGGGCCCCGATTGGGCGCGTCCGGTTTCACAGGAACCTCCCCAAGACGGTGAAGAACTGGTTGCGTACGGCCGCGGCCTGGGCGGCGTCGAACTGGTGCCGCTGTTTGGCAAGGCCCACCCCGAAATCGTGGTCCTTGGAATAGGAGCTGATCGGTACGACGGCGAGCCGCACACGTCGTTTTTTCCCGTCCGCGGTCAGCCCACGCAGCACCTCACCGAAAGGTGAATCCGCGGTCGGGTGGCCGGGCACCGGAATGTAGTACTCCCTCGCGGCCGCGATCTCCGACCAGAAAAGGTCGCATTTGCCGACCGCGACAATCAGCCAGCGAAGCCGCTCCAGCGCTCCGGAGATGGCGAGTTTCTCTGCCAGCACACGGAAGTCGGCCAGCTCGCCGGCCAGATGCCAGGCTCGTACGGACGCGTCGTCCAGCGGCTCGCCGCTGGCTGTGATCTCGTCCAGCATGGTGGCCCGGTTGCCGGCGTTCCACGGGGTGTTGTAACCCCAGCACACGGTGTGGATGATGCCGACCGGCCCGCTGCCGGTGGCGAGCAGCTCGTCGAAAGCCGCCGCCTGGTTGTTGGATCGCTGGCCGGGCACCACAATCACCGAGGACCGCTGCGAAGTGGCCCCCGTGCGTACCAGCGTGCGATGTTTTTCCCTGTTATGGCTCTGACCCGGCGGCCGGTAGTCCGGTCCGATCCGGTTCACGATCGAGTCGTAGAGAACGGTCTTGCCGGCCCCGGGTTGGCCGGTGATAGCGATGGGATTGTCGGTACGGCCGAACCGCACCTTCCTGAGCTCGACACTCGCGTTCGCCGAGGGGTCAGGCTGGTCGCCGAGTTGCTCGGCTTCCGCCCATGTTGTGCTTACGTCTTCCCAGAAATCAGCGGTCACGCCACCTCCGCCGTGTCAGTAGCTGCGTACCGGGCGACACGATACGGCATCGCCGCGTGCGGGCCGCCGGGAGAGCACCCATTGCCCACATTCATGAACACGAGGCGAGCACTGGGTTTGCGGTGGCGCTACTGTCGCGACCATGGTGTTTCCAGCCGTACGTCTAACCGGGTGCTTTCCTGAGCTCTTCGGTTTCGTGCTCCTTGATCCGGCCCGGCTCGACCGGGCCTGCGGCGGCCACGCCGCCGGCCGGGACGTGTTGTCCCTGTTCGACGCGACCGACCTTGGCGAGCGGGTCGTACGGGACGGGGTGGCGTTGCCGATGTCCGGCGTCGACACCGGCTATTACACGGTCATCGTCCGGCACGCCGACGATGCGGCGCTGCCGTACGCGCCGAGATTTTCCTCGCCCGGCTGGGTCCTGGGCACCGAGAGCGGATACCTGGTCTTTTGCGGTGCCGGTTATCTGACCCGGTGGGACCCGCGGCACCCGAAGAACCGCGCGGTGGGGGTGCCGGGCGGCTGGTACGAGGTGGAGGTCCGCGGCTACTCGTTCCGGCAGGGTTCTGATGATGCGGCGTACGAATTCATCCTTACCCCGGTGCCCACGCAGCCGGCGCTCGCGGCCCGCCGGGACCAGAACTTCGCCGTCCTCAACCCGTCCTGATCGACTCGCGGCGCACTACCCGACCGTCCCGCACGTCGAGAATCTCCTGAAACAGAGCCGCATCCAGATCGTGGGTGGCCACCACCAGGGCGCGGTCGTGGGTGGCTTCGACGATGCTCGCCAGCACCTCGGCGGCGGTGGCCCGGTCCAGTCCTTCGGTGGGCTCGTCCAGGACCAGCAGCGGCGCGTCGGACAGCAGAGCCCGAGCCAGCAGCAGCCGCTGGCGCTGCCCGCCGGAGAGCCGGCCGCCGTCCTCACCCACCACGGTGTCCAGACCGGCCGGCAGGGTTTCCAGCCATGGCCCCAATCCGGCCCTGTGCAGCGCCTCGGTGACCTCGTCGTCGCCGGCCACCGGTCGGGCGATCAGCAGGTTGGCCCGAACGCTGCGATGGAAGACGTGCGAGTCGGCCAGTACGCCCCGGCAGCTGGCCGCGAGGTCCGCTGGCCCGACCGGTCGCCCGCCGGCGATCATCGTGCCAGCGGTCGGCGCGAGCTGGCCGGCGATCAGCTTCAACAGGGTGGTTTTCCCGGCACCGCTGGGCCCAACGAGGGCTACCCGCCGCCCCGGCCACAGGTCGAGGTCGACCCCGGACAGCACATCCCCGCTCCCGTATCCACAGTGGACACTGCGCAGCCGAAGCGTACGTACCGTGCCCTGGACTGCTTTGGGCTGTTCGTCAGGAGAAACGTCGAAGAGCGAGCCGACTCGGCCGAGCGAGCGGATCGAGCGGTGCCAGTACGCGGCCGCGTCGACCAGCGGCAGCGCCGATCCGACCGCGCCGAACGCGGCCATCGCGAGGGCCGCCGCGACCGGCCCGGTGACCCGAGTGAAGGACAGGACCGCGACCGCGCCGGTCGCCGGCAGGAAAAGTCCGGCCGCGGCCGGACCGGCCGCTGACTTTTCGTTACCCGCCAGCCGGATTCCGAGCAGGTGGGTGTGCCGAAGAAGCCACGGCCAAGCACCGGCGGCGGTCAGGTCGGCGGCTCCGTGCAGCTGGTCGGCCACCGCCGCGGCCAGCTCGCCACGTAGTGGCGCGAGCCGTTTGGCCGTACGACGGCTGACAAAGGCGGCCGACAACGGTGGGCCCAGCCAGGCCAGGAGCACCACGATCGCGGCCGCGAGGCCGGCCGCGGGGTCGACCACCGCGATGCCGGTCACCACCGCGGCACCGGTGCCCACCGCCGTGATACCCGGCAGGAGGCAGCGCACCAACAGATCCTGGCCGGCGTCCACATCGGACACCAGCCGGCTCAGCAGGTCGCCGCTGGCCAGCCGCGCGCGACCTTCGACCAGCCCGCCGAAGAGCAGTCCGCGCAGCCCGGCCACCATCCGCAGGGCCACGTCGTGTCCGCGCAGCCTTTCCACGTATCGCAGCGTTCCGCGCCCCAGAGCCAGCGCGCGTACACCCACGATGGCGACCGCGAGGACGGCGAGCGACGGGCGCCGCGCCGCCTCGCAGAGCAGCCAGGTCGCGGTGCTCAGCAACCCGATGCTGGCGAGTTCTCCAGCCACCCCGGCGATACCGGCCGGTGCCAGCGCGCGGCCAAGCCCGGGCATCGCCGATCTGATCAGCCCAGACGTACGCATTCGCCCACCTCCAAGTGGCCGTTTTCCAGCCGCAGCAAGCGATCGGCCAGCGCGGCGACCGCTGGCCGATGCGCGACGAGCAGTGCGGTACGGCCCTGGCTGATCCGCTCGATGCCGGCCAGCACGTCCGCCTCGGTGGCCCGGTCCAGCCGGGCGGTCGGCTCGTCGAGCAGCACGAGGTCGTGGTCTTGCAGGAAAGTACGCGCGAGCGCTACCCGCTGCACCTGGCCGGCGGACAGCCCGCAGCCGTTTTCGCCCAGCACAGTGGCATAACCGGCCGGTAGGGCGTCGATAAAGATGTCCGCGCCGGCCTGGCGGGCCGCGGTCGCGACGGCTTCCAGGTCGTACGAAGGCTGCCCCAGCCGGATGTTTTCGGCCACACTGCGGGCGAAAAGCCGCGGCGGCCGCTGCGGCAGCCAGCCGATCCGCCGGCGCCACTGTTCCGGGTCGAGGTCCGCAAGGTTGGCGCCGTCCACCGTGATGCGGCCGGAAGTTGGCTCCATAAAACGAAGAAGCAGCGACAGTAGGGTGGACTTGCCGGCGCCGCTCGGACCGGCCACCGCGATTCGCTCGCCGGGCCGGATCGTCAGGGACACGTCTCGCAATGCGTACGGGCCGTCCGGCTCATAACGCACGCTGACGTTCTCGAACTCTATCCGTGCCGCGGCCGACCGTACGCTCAATGTCGGTTTTGGTGCCGCCGCCGGAAGATCCAGGACAGCGAAGACGTCTTTGGCGGCGGCCAAGCCTTCCGCGCTGGCGTGGAACTGGCCACCGGCGGCCCGTAGCGCGAGAAACGCCTCCGGTGCGAGCAACAGCACCAATAATGCCGTCCGCAGACCCACTTGCCCGTCCAGTAGGCGGAAAACCGAGCGGAACCGCGACCAGTGCGACCGCTAGGCTCGCCAGGATTTCCAGCACCAGCGCGGACAGGAAGGCGATCCGCAGGGTCGCCATGGTGGCCACCCGACAGCGGTCCGCCAGCTGCCGGATGACCTCGACCTGCGCTCGCGCCCGGCCGTACATTCGCAGGGTGGGCAGCCCGCGCACCACATCCAGGAAATGACCGCCCACAGTGGACAGTCGGCGCCACTGCAAGTCCGTCTTGGTTTGGGTGTGCCAGCCAACCAGGATCCCGAAAATCGGCACCAGGGGCAGCGTCACAGCGGTGATGACCGCGGAGGTCGGGTCGGCGACGGCCAGCCGGATCAGCACTGTGACGGGGATGATCGCAGCCGTGACGGTCGCCGGCAGATAGCCGGACAGGTACGGTCGCAGGCCCGCGAGACCGCGAGTCAACAGCGTCACCAGCTCGCCAGATCGCTCGGTGGTCAACCGGGTCGGGCCGCGGCGGGCGCAGCTTTCGCTGACAGCGTCCCGAAGTTCACAGGTGATCGCGCCCGCGGACCGTTCCGCGAGGCGCACTCGTACCCACCCGACCACGGCACGGGCGCCGACCGCGGCGAGCAGCCAACTCGCGCTGTCGAGCCGGATCCGGCCGCTCATGGTTTCGGTCAGCAGCGCGGCGAACGCGTCTGCCTGCGCCAGCACGGTTCCGGCCACCACGACCGCCAGCGCGGTGCTGACCACCAGGTGCCGCCGTACCGACGGCAGACCGCGCAGCCGGCCAGCCACCGCGTCCTTGCTCACTGTCCACTCCGGACTCGCGGCACCGGCGTGCGGAAAAGCCACCAGCTCACGAGCTGGCTGGCGGCCATCAGCGGAGCGGCGATGACCGCGAAAGTGGTCAGGGTCTGCAAAGTCGACGAGCCAGAGGCCGCCGCGGCAACCGTCAGGCCGCTGGCCGGATCGACCGATGAGGCCACCAGAACTCCAGGGTGGGCGGCCACGAGCGCCACGATCGGCACCGCCATCGCGACCATACTGGCCGCGAAAGCCGACCACCACAGTCGATTCCGGCGCAGCCAGACCCGGACCGCCACCAGGGCGGCGATTCCCACGCAGAGCAGGACGATCTCGCTGCCCGTCTGTCCCATGTGGACGAAGGCCAGACAGCCGGCACTCACCAACAAAAGGCCAATCGACAGGGGCGCGCTGCGCTGCCCGATCCGAGCCGCCAGCTGGCGTACGTCACCGCCGGCCCGCAACGACAGGAAAGTCGCGCCGTGCGTGACCATCAGCGCGACCATGGTCAACGCACCGACGTACGTCATCGGCTGGGTCAGCAGCGCCAGCTGGTCCGGAGCCGCACCGATCCGCCAGGGCAGGCCGACGAAGAGTGTCCCCAGCACCGCGCCCCAGCCCAGCGCCGCGGCCACCGCGCCACCGGCCGCGATCGTGCCGGCGACTCGTTGCCCGCGACCTCGGGCCACCCAGAAAAGCGGAACCCCTGCGGTGACCGCGACAACGCCAGCCAAGGCCACGACCACCAGCGGATATAACCCGGACAACAACAGTTCTTCGGCGTGCGTGAACGCCCCGGCGACCACCCCAACAGTGGCGACCAACCAGACTTCGTTGCGGAGCAACACCGGTCGCAGCGTGTCCAGCGTCTCGGCCCGGGCCCGTCCAGAAAGAACGGACAGCATGCCGACGCCGTAGTCATAGCCGGCCAACAGCAGGTAGCCGGCAAAGAGCACGCCCAGCGCGAGCGCCCAGCCGATCACAGGGTCACCATCTCAAGGTCGTCTCGTACGGGTTCGATGCCGCTGTCATCGGAAGGAACGGACCAGAAAGTCCAGCCTGGACCACGTTTTGCCAGCCGGGTCAGCAAGATCCAGTCAAGGCCGCCGAGAAATGCGAACAGCACAGCGAAAATCGCGAAGCTCACTCCCACGGTGGTCGCCCCGACGCCGGAGATGGCCTGGTCAGTTTTCAGTACGCCGTAGACGACCCACGGTTGCCGGCCGACTTCTCGCCACACCCAACCGGCGATGGCGGCGAGGAACGGCAGGAACATCAGGTACGTCAGCAGCCGCAGCGGCCACGACCAGCGCAACAAACGGTCCCGGAAAGAAAGGAAGAGCGAGGCGACCAGGCCGACCGCCGCAAGAACAATGCCGATGTAGAGCATGGTGTCGCCGGCCCAGTGAATCCAGTCCGGCGGCAGGTAGTTGCCCGGGCCGTACTGAGCGCTCAGGTCGGCCTGCACCTTCGCCATCTCGACCGGACTTTCGTGCCACATGGCGGCTTTTGCTGGTATCAATGTGAAAACGTGGAACTGTCGGACACCGGTATAGATCTGGGCGCCGGCGGCCAGAGTGGCGATCGGCAGCGCGAACCGCAGCGTGGGCAGGAAGAATTCGCGGTCCCGGCCGCGCCGCAGGTGCCATGTGCTGACCCCGATCATGAACCAGGCGCCGACCATAATGCCGGCCGACGCGACGTGCGGGAAGGCCAGCCAGAGGTTCGGGTTTGTCAGCAGCGCCCCGAAATCGGTCAGTATGCCCACGTCACCTTGGATCGCGTACCCGACCGGGTGGTGCAGGAAGGAATTCGCCACCAGCACCCAGAAAGCGGACAGGTACGCGGTCACGCAAAACCAGCCAGATCACCACCGTGTGCGCGACCCGGCCGATCCGGTCCCAGCCGAAGATCCAGATCCCCAGCAGCGTGGATTCTATGAAGAACGCCACCAGCGTCTCCATGGTCAGCGGGGCACCGAAAACCCCACCGACCAGCTTGTTCAGCCCGGCCCAGTTCAGCCCCAGCTGGAATTCCATCAGCACCCCGCTGGCGATGCCGACCAGGTAGTTGACCACGTACAGCTGGCCCCAGAACCGGACCTGCCGCAGGTGCTCGGGGTTTTTCGTGAACGCGTATCGGGTCTGCAGGATCGCGACCAGCGTCACGAGCCCGAGAGTGAGAAGGACAAAGAGAAAATGAAACGAGGTGGTGGCGGCGAACTCCCACCGCGCCACAGTCAGTTCGCTCATGACACCGATGCTGCCGACCACACCCCGTCGTCCGCCTCGTCGTCATGCTGTCAGTTGCCCGTACTCCCAGGGGCGTACGCCTACCGCGCGGCGGTCTTGAGGGCAGACCGTGACCTTCGCTCTGGCCTTCGCCCCTGACCTGAGACCGGCCAGTCAGAACGGCGAGTCAGAACGGCCAGTCGGCGTTCCGGCCGCCTTCCAGCAGAGGGATCATCGCGAAGCACTGGTCGGTCAGCCCACCGAAGGTGTATCGGTTGGCTCGGTCCGCGGCGTGGCCCTGTTGGTAGCCGGCCAGATTCCAGGTATACAGCGGAACAGTGTCCGGCAGCAGCGCCTGCCCGACATCGCCGCGGGCCGCTTGCTCGTCGGTGAGGATGACAACCCGGTCATGCCCCGCGAAGTGCCTCTGCACGGCGCCGACAGTGTCGGTGCCGCCGTTGAGAAAATAGCCGTCGGACTTCCACCGCTGCACGGCCTTGAGCACCGATTCCCCCGCCTTGGCGGGAAAAAAACCAGCGACGGGGTCTGGCCCTGCCAGCCGTTCGAGAAGGACACCACGTCGGCCTTCTCACAGCGTTGCGCCAGCGCCAGGCCGAAAAGCACCGCCGCGTCCCACCGCATCAGGCTGCCGTCCCGCGAGAAGCTCTCGTCCATCGATCCCGAGGTGTCGACCAGCACCAGCGTACGTCCACGCAGCGCGGGAATGCGGCCGAGTGAATGCTGCAGAGCCTGCTCCAGCGGCCAGGCCCAGCGCAGGCTTGGTGCCGCGTTGTACGCCGACAGGAACCGCATCGGCAGCTGCCGCGACCGCGCGACCTGGTCCGGATCGGCGAGTCTCTCGGCGACTTTTCCGGCGCTCCGGTCGGAAAGTCCGGCCTGGTCGAAATTCCGCAGGTTGCGAAGCAGCGCCATGTAACCCATCGACGGGATGATCGCGGCCCATTTCTTGGCCGAGAGCGGAGCCTGCAGCCATCCGGACAGCGATTCCCACGTCATGCCCGCATCGCGCAGCACGGCCGCCACTTCTTCGGGCTCGTGCCGGGTGAACAGCTCGATCCGGGCCTCGTGCGGCCAGCTCATCAGATCCGCGTGCGCGACCAGCAGCGGCAGCGAGTCCGGGATCGGGTTGTCGCGCTTGTGTCGCCGGTCGATGGCGTGCCGGAAAAGATCGCCCTGCCACGGCGAATCCGCCGCCGGCGAGGCGTGTGTCAACTCCAGTACGTCCGCGAACCGGTAGCCATGCGCGGCGGAATCCCACTTGAGCAGCGAACGCTGGTCGTACAACCGGCGTACCCCGTCGGCGATCCCGCGCTTGACCGGTTTCGGGATGGACCGGCCATAACGTGAGGTCCAGTACGCCAGCAGCTCGCCCGGCTCGTCGGCGCGCAGCAGCACGGAATCGACCACCTGACGGGAAAGTCCGGCCTCGCCGGCGAGCAGTCGGGCGCGCGCGAACTCGGCGGCGCCGACCAGCGCAGCCGAGCGCAGGTTGGCCTCGGTCCGCAGCCAGCGCAGGAACCGGCCAGTCCAGTCCGGATCCTGCTGGGTCACCGCATGCACCAGCCCGACGAAACGGCTGTCGCGATCGCCGGCGGACACATAGAAAGTCTCCTCCCCGACCAGGTTCATCACGGCCAGCAGGAAAAGTTCCGACTTCGCGTCACGAGCGTAACCCGCGCCACCTTGAAACGTCAGCTGGCTAGGCACCTGCTCGCTGGTCACCGGACCGAACGCGGCCGGCCTGGCCGTCGCCGCGTTGAACTTGCTCACGTCTTTCCCCTCCGTGTGGGGAGCCGCAGCTTCAAGAATGCCCGAGACCAAAGTCGGAAACGGTACGTAATGTGCTCTCCCAGCTGAGCTACGGTCGCCCGAACGACCGGCGGGACTCGAACCCGCGACCTCACCATTAAAAGGAAGTAACCGTCGCCTGCGCACCGGGCATCCATGAAGTTGTCGCTCCCGAGATCAGTAATGCCCAGCGGTGGATTCTTTAAGGAAGTAACCGCCAAGCCGCGCACCGGGAGTGCTCTGGAACAAGATCGTATCTGGGGTGGCGCTGATGGTCGATCGGTTTTCCCTTTGGGGAAGCGAGTCTGCCCCGCGCGATCAGGAATCAGCGGGGCGGGGTGACCAAGCCACTGCGGTACGCCATGGCGACGAGTTGCGCACGGTCGCGCGCGTCGAGTTTGACCAGTGCCCGGCTGACGTGGTTTTTTTTTCGCGGTGGTGGGGCTGATGAACAGGCGCTCGGCGATGTCGTCGTTGTTCAGGCCTTCGGCGACCAGGGTGACCACTTCACGTTCGCGTTCGGTCAGTGCGGCCAGCGCCGCGTTGTCCACAGTGGACGGTCCAGGGCTGGCGGCGATCCGGGCGATCATCCGCCGGGTGACACCGGGGGAGAGCAGACCGTCGCCGCTGGCGACCACCCGGATCGCCCGCAGCAGCTCGACCGGATCGGTGTCCTTGACCAGAAAACCGCTCGCGCCGGCCCGTAAGGCGGCCAGCACGTGCTCGTCGTGATCGAACGTGGTGAGGATGAGGACGTGTACGCCAGCCAGATCCTCGTCGGCGGTGATCCGCTGAGAGTCGCTTCGATGCCGTCCAGCTCCGGCATCCGGATGTCCATCAGCACCACGTCCGCGCGTACTTTTCTTACTAAATCAAGGACTTCGTGACCGGTGGATGCCTCGCCGACCAGTTCCAGATCGTCCTCGGTTTCCACCAGAGTCCGGAAACCGGCTCGTACCAGCGCATGGTCGTCCGCGATCAGCACCCGGATGCGGCTCATCGGGACTCCACCGGCAGCTGGCACGCGACCTGAAAACCGCCGCCGACCCGGCCGGCGTCAAAGGTGCCGCCGAGCGTACGAGCGCGCTCTCGCATGCCGGCGAGGCCGCTGCCGCTGCCGCCGAAAGAGCCCGATCCCGACCCGTCGTCCTCGACGGTGATGCCGAGCGCGTCGGATCGGTAGGTGAGCTGGATCGCCACTTTGCTCGCGTGCGCGCGTGTCGGACCACGTTGGTGAGCGCCTCCTGGACGATCCGATATGCGGCGAGTTCCACCGCGGCCGGCAGCGTCGCCGGTTCTCCCAGCACGGTAACGGTGGCGTGCAGGCCGGCCGCCTCGGCCATCCGAGTCAGCTCCGGCAGCCGGCGCAGGCTCGCCGCCGGGTGCCGTTCGTCCAGGTTGGCGTCCTGGCTGCGCAGCGCCCCAAGGACGCTACGCAGTTCACCGAGCGCCTCGGTGGACGTCTGTTTTATGGCATCCAACGACTCTTTGGCCTTCTCCGGCCTGCGGTCGATGACGTGCGACGCGACCCCCGCCTGCACGCTGATGCTCGCAATGCTGTGCGCGATCACGTCATGCACCTCGTACGCGATCCGCAGCCGCTCCTCGTTCACCAGCCGGGCCGCCTCGGCGTCCCGCTCCCGCTCCAGCTGCGCGACCCGCTCGGTCATCACCTTGCGCCACGCGAGGTTGTAGCGGATCGCCTCGCCGAAAGCGACGGAGAGCTCAGTGCCAGCAGGACCGCGATGACCGAGTAATCGACGAACCGGTGGTCGCTGAAGAGCAGCCGGATCGTTCCGGTGCCGAAGCCGATGGTCAGCAGGCCGGCCAAAATCCCTGACCAGCGGCCCAACACGATGGTCAGGGTGACGCAGACGATGATCGGCACGATCAGGATCACCCGGCCGTAGAAGCCGAGCAGGAACCACAGCAGCATGCAGGTCAGGTTGGTGACGGCGGTTGGTACGGGATAGCGCCGACGCAGGATCGTGGCCGCCGTGACCGCAGCGACCAGGAGCGCGCCGACCACGTCGAAGCGGCGAAGGTCGACGCCGCCGAGCCCGATGCCGGTGATGCCGTTGAAGGCGATCACCCCGCCAGTGACCAGGCCGAGTGCCAGGTCGTACCGGCTCGGCCGGCGATCCCGGAACCAGGCTGCGTTCATCCGCTCACGCTAACCGGCGGGCGGTGCTTAGTCGTCGTCGTACGGCGGTATGCGCCTACTCCAAGTGACGTAGTGCCCCCTTGAGGCCGTGGAGCAGCAGATCGGTGACCGTGTCGACCACTTCGTCATCGGAGTAGTCGGGCCCGCCCTCCGGGAGCAGTGCGTACGCGAGGGTGGCCAGCATCCCGCCCATCGCGGCCGCGATCAGGGCCGGGTCGCCGGGCAGTTCATGCCGGCGTTCTCGCAGGTAGTCGAGGTGCTCGCGAAGCACCGCGGTGTCTTGGGAGAGCCGCTGCCAGGCCTGTCCCGACTGCGATCCGGCGGCCATCGCGGACTCCTGGAGGGCGACGATGACCGGCAGGTTGTCGCGCATCAGCCGCCAGGGCACCGCGAGGTGGGCGCGCAGTTGGGCGCGGTCGGTCAGGTCGTGGTCGGGGGGGGTGCTCGTGACTGCCCAACTCGTCGCTGGCCTGCTCGTGCATGTCCGCCAGCAGCGCCTGGAGCAGCGCTTCCTTGCTGGCGAAATGGTCGTAGAACACGCCGGTGGCCCGGCCCGCCGCCGAGGTGATGTCGGCGATTTTCGTCTTCAGGTAGCCGCGCTCGACGAACAGCCGACGGGCGGCCTCCTTGAGCGCCGCCTCGGTCTCGGCCGCTTTGGCCTTTCGTACGCCCACCCGATTGCCTCCTTGACGTTTGTCGTCGCCGCTGATCATACTGAACAAAGTTTCGGCGAATATAGGTTCGGTGAATATGATTTCAGGAGCTGTGATGAAGGCTGTTATCGCTGGTGGGGGAGTGGCAGGTGCGGCCAGCGCGATCGCGTTGGCCCGGATCGGCGCGGAGGTGACGGTGGTTGAGGCGTACGAGGATCCCGCCGGTCCGGTGGGTTCGTTCCTCAGCCTGGCCGCGACGGGGGCTGCGTGGGCTGGGTGCGCTGGGCTGCCTGACGCAGGTGCAGGAGGTCGGCTTTTCGGTGCCCCTGCAGCGAATGTGGTCTGGCAACGGGAAAATGCTCGGTGAGGTGGCCCGAGGCCGTCCGGACGGCGATCCGTTGCACAGTGTCACGCTCATGCGCGGCGATCTGGTCGAGGTGCTGCGGGAGGCCGCCGTACGTGCCGATGCGCGGATCGTCACCGGGCAGCGGCTGGCCGGCGTCGTCGACGGCGCCGATCTGGTCGTGGGCGCGGACGGGCTCTGGTCGGGATATCGCGGGGAGTTGGACGCGACCGCTGCAGAGCCCAGCTATGCCGGTCTCTACAGCGTTTTCCGGGGTGTCGCGCGGCCTTGCGCGGCCTTCCGGGACATTCAACATGGTCTACGGCCGGCGGGCCACTTTCCTTTATCTGCCAGCCCCGGATGGCTCGATTTGGTGGCAGGCACAGGTGCCTTCGGCCCAGCCGCCGGACCTGGCAACGATCGGGATCGATGAGTTGATGACGGTTTTTGTCGCGGACACTCACGTTCTGCCGATCGTACGGGCAGCCGGCGCAGTCCTGGGCTCGACTCTGCACCATGTCGTCGGGCCGGTCAGCCGGCACCAGGACGGACGGACCGTGTTGGTCGGCGACGCCGCTCATCCAGTTGGCGCCGGCCAGGGTGCTTCGATGGCGATCGAAGATGCCGTTGTCCTCGCCCAACAACTGCGCAAGGCTGACTCTGTCGCCGCGGGTTTGCGGGCGTACGACCACTTGCGCCGCACTCGTACCGAGAAGATGGTCAGGATGGCCGCCGCCAACACCGACGCCAAGATCGCCGGCCCCCTCGCGGCGCGAATGCGGAACCTTTTCATGCCGCTGTTTTTCGCCCGTGCTTACCCAAAAGCGACGGCTTGGCTCTACGCGTACGACCCGGGGACCCTGCCGGTCACGGTCCGCTAGCGGGTCGGATGCCGGTGCGAGCTGGGTGGCTGCTGGGGCGGTGGTTGCGCCGGCGGCGACTGGTGGGGTGGCTGCGGTCGCGGCGCGGTTTCGCGGGCTTTTTTCGCGCAGCCGCTCGGCTCCGTCCCGCACGCCCATCGCTTTTGCCGCATCTTCCGGGGAAAGCACGCCAGGGGCGGGCCGGGGGAGGGGGGGTGGTGGTGCGCTCGCGGTGACTTTTGCGTCCAGCGTACGGAAGGCGTTTTCGGCCAGCCGCAGGCCGGCCGAGTGCTGAGTGAGTTTTCCGCCGTATTCCTGGAGTTTCACGCTCTGCTCGGACATCCGTTGACCGTGGACCATGGTCAGGTGCGCCTGCTCGGTGATCAGGTCGATGTGCTCGCGCAACTGGCCGTCGTGCTTACCCAGCAGCTCGGAGTTGCCGGCGGTTTCGGCCTGCGTCGCGCCGAGATCTTCCCGTACCGAAGCCAATTCCGCGCCCACGTGATTAGTGTGGGCGTTGAGAGTGCTGACCGTACGCCGCTCGGCCGCCCCAATCCGCTCCTCGGTGTGCCGGTAGACGGCTTCCAGTTTGCCGTCGGTATTGGCCTCCAGAATGGTGACCTTTTGCTGCAACGCGGCGATTTCGGTTTGATGCCGCTGTTCCTGTCCGGCGAGCGCCGCATTGACTGCGGTATTGACTGCGGTCTGGATCCGTTGGTCGAGCGCGTCGCCCATCGACACCTCAACGGCGTCGAGGCGCTCGTTGGTGTGTTTCTGTCCATCTTTGAGGCTGCGTACGACTTTTCCAAACAGCTCAAGCGTCCGCCGATAGCGGGTATTGAGCGAGGTAATGCCCTTGCCGTGCTGCTGAACCTGATCGTCAAGCGGCGTGTCTACGTCTTTGCCCGCTTTCCGATCCTTGGCCATCTCCCTGCTGCCTTCACGCCCCTCACCGATCTTGCTGAACACGGTCTGACCGAAGGTGAGTGCGGAGCTCAACGCGGTGGTGACGCCCGCTCTGATCGCGGTGTCCTGGAGAACCGCAAGGGAGTAGTTGTGGGACAGTAGAGTTGTGGACACCGTGGTGGAAATCCACTGAATCGGCGAGAGACCAGCAATCTTCAGCCCAGTCTTGCGAGCCTCCTCAAAAACCCCATCCTGCTGTTTCTTCTCAGTCACACCGGAGGCACTGAGGCCACTTCGAACGACGCCATTCCGGTTGCGACTGAATTTAGTCATGATGGCTGCACAAACCCACAACGATTGGTCACGATGCCGGGAACCGACTGGGCGACCATCTGCATCGTGTTCTGCTCGCTGAGCAGCGGCTCCTCATCACTATCAGCGCGGAAAGCGATCATGTTGTCCCAGATCGACTTCGCGTACGCCCCCTGTAGCCAAGCGACGTAGGGATCGATCATCAACTTCAAGAGGATGCGCCCCTCGCGTCCCACCTGGAAATAGCCTGGCGTGTCTTCGCTCTCGCCGAGTCCGTCACCGCTGGGGAACAGCCGGTGATTCTTGAGGAATTCGAGGCCGGACGGCCCATCCGGATCAAACTCGGCCAGCAACCCGTACTTGAACAGGCGGTCCACCACAGCCAACACGTCCACGGCGGGATTCCCGTCCGCTTCTTGCGCAGCCATCTCAAGGGTTGCCAGGTTCTCCAGATCCGCCCGGCTGAACTCGCAGCGGGCTCGCGGCCTCGGGATCTGCGTAGCTGAGCAGCCAGACTCGATACTCGTCCCTAGTGAGGTCGATAATCTCGGTTGGCTTGACGATCTCGAAAGTGCCGGGACCGGTGATGGCACCGTTGCTGTCGTCCCGGTCAAACAGAGGTCCGCCGTCGAAGCCGACTGGGACGATGACCTTGGCCACGAAGAAACCCTCCACCCGTTGGCGTGTGTTGCTTAGGGCAGAAGCGTATCAAGGAGCCGGGCGCTCACATACCGTTACGAACAGATACAACAAACGCCTGCCAGTCAGTAGCACTGAACGTCAAGATGGGCGACTGGGCACCAAGTTTCGAGTCGCGTACGAGCATGCAGTTACACACATTCCCCGCAACCTCAACGCACGCGCCCTGAGGTGGCTAGACCTTGAAGGATTCCGCCTGCCTGGCCGCTGGAATGGTGGAGCAGCTGGATGGTGATGATCGTCATCGGTGTCAACGACGTCAACGCCGTGTCCAACGGGCGGTCGCCGACCCTCGCTGGCCGGCTTTTCGCTACGCTGGTGGCCATCGCGGTCCGGTCCCGTTCCGCGACGGAGGTGCGAGAGTGACCGGAGACGACGAACATTTCAGCGCCTGGAACGAAGAGATCGCGGACGTGATCGAGACGATCGAGCTGCGCGGGGTCAAGGACTGGCTGGCTGGTCGTACGGACGGCGTCCGCGACTGGGCCAACGGCATCGACACCACCTTCGACCCCAACGCCTGACCTCATAAACTCATCCGGCGGCCCTAAAACGGTGGTTCGGCTGGCCAGGTGGTGGGTTTTTTCGGGTGGGGGGCGGCTGGACGCGTGGTTCGTCCTTGTCGTTCAGGTAGATCGATCCGCGTCGCCGGTTTCTGGTAGGTGGGCAGACGTCTTCTCCGGGCGGTGGTGGCTCGGTGACGTAGACGCGTCCGGTGGGGCTCATGACGGTGTACGTGCCGTCTGGGGCAAGTCTTACCTTCCAGTCGGTGTGTTTTCAACCGGTGGTGGAAGCGGCCCAAGCTGAGAAGATTTTCCTTGCAGGTGCACCCATCCGGAAACGGGATGGAGTGGTCTTTGTCGTGCCGGCCCCGACCACGACTCGCAGGTCAACGCCCGGCTTGCGTGAACGAGTATGGCCGGTACCACCAGAACCCGCTGCAGTTGCTGAGGAAGTGGACGGCTCGTACCCGCAGCCGTCGGTGCCACCGCCGCTTACACCCGTGCCGTCGGCTGTGCGCTGGTTGCCTTCACTGTTGTCTGTGTCATCGTCCGGGAGTTGCGGTGCCGGAATATCACCCAAGCTGCGGCTAGTAGCCAAATCCAGCAGCGCGTCCGCGCGGCGGACGTCCATCGATCGCGGATCATCGTCTGGGCAGGAATGTGCGTACGCGTCCAGGATCGACTTTCGTTGGGTGGAATCGAGATGTGGTGGGTGCGGCCGCGACTTTCGGGGCGTCGGCAAGGACGAGGTCAAGGAGTCCGGGAAAGCGGGGGGCCTGGAGGTCTTCGGTGCGTACGCTCAGAATTCGGCGCGCGCCGTTGATGCGCTCGTGGATGACTCCAGCCTCGCGCAGGATCTTCTGGTGGTGGGAGAACGTCGAGCGGCTGATCGTCAGTCCAGCGGCATGGTGGAGATCGTTGCAGGGCGAGGAGCCCAGAGGCAGAAGCGTCTGCACCACGAGCAGGCGCACCGGGTCAGCCAGCGCGGCCAACACTGCGCACAACTCGAGATCGATCGGAGGGCGCGGGGTGTCTGTCGTCACTGCTCACAGGCGAAGGCTAGCCACCGCATCTATCGATGTCTATCGTACTGTTCGATATCCATCGACATAAAGGGTGTTCCCGTGACGACAGATGTCTGGACCACGTCGTTTCTCGCTGCTCTCGCCGGACCCGAGGTGAGTCTCCCGTTTCCGCCGCGGTCGCGAGCGTTTGCCAACCAGACGATCCGCCAGTCGGTCCGGCTGAGGCGGGCCGGGACGGCTGTACGTCGTTCTCGGCAACGAGTTCGGCCGCCAACCGCTGGTGATCGACGAGATCGTCGTCAGCGGAGCAGCAAAGCACGACGTGCCGGCGCTGCGTCATGGCGTCGGGCGCTGGCACCTCGCGCCGGGCGTGACAGCGGCCAGCGATCCGGTCCCGCTGCCGGTCGATGCCGGTGAGGAGCTGTCGATCAGCTGCTTCGTCGCGGGCACGACCGAGCCGGCGACCTATCTGCACTCGGCCCAGCGAACCAGTGAAATCGCCGCCGGCAACCAGACGAGCGACCGGCACCTGCGAAGCGCGCAGTCGTCGCCGTCGCTGTACTGGATCGCCCGCGTGCTCGTCGACGCGCCCGCGCAAGGTCCGGTCATTGTCGCGATCGGCGACTCCATCACCAGGGGTGACTTCACCACGCTCGACGCGGACCAGCGGTATCCCGACCACCTGCAGCGACTGCTGCCGGCTGGTGCGGTCGTACTGAACGCTGGTCTGGGCGCCAACCGGATCCTGCGTTCTGGGCTCGGTCCGCCGATGGCCGAGCGGTTCGAGCGGGACGTGCTGTCGGTCACCGAGACAACCCACGTCATCGTCATGGGCGGAATCAACGACATCGCGCTGCCGAAACTGCTGGGGGAATCGCAGCCAACCGCCGCCGTGATCGTCGACGGACTCAATACGCTCGCGCGCCGAGCGCGGGAGCGCGGCATCTCGCCGCTGCTGGGCACCATCACCCCGGTCGGTGAAAGCCGTATCGGTGACTTCGTCGGGTCCGGGAATGAGGACATTCGCTTAGCCGTAAATCAGGCCATCAGAGCGCAGGCTGAGTGGCCTGTGGTGGATTTCGCGGCGGCTGTTGCCGAGGCTGGCGACGCGGACCGGCTGGCCAGGTCGTACGACTCCGGCGACGGGCTACACCCCAACGACGCGGGAGCGCGAGCCCTTGCCGGTGAAGTCGACCTGAATCTCCTCACAGGGTCGGCATCCGGCTGACTTTAGGGAACCGTGGGACGGGTGCGCTGCGTCGAAGCGGGGAGGTCGACGAGAGGTGGACTGATCGTGCGGATCTTCCCGACGACAGCAGCGATAGCAGCGATGGTGGTCCTGGTAGCTGGGTGCGGCGGACCTCAGGAGGTGCGTACGCTGCCGATCAGCGCGCCAGCGGCCAGCGTGCCGACGACGGTTTGTACGACCGTGCCGGCCGATGCCCAGGGCGTGTCCCTTCCCGCCGGATTCCAGGTCGCGTGGGTGCTGCGGTGTTCCATCGCGTCGCGTACGTTGGCGGGCAACGGAAAGTGGCAGATGCTGGTGTCGGAGCGGGCCGACACCTCGGCGACTGATCTGGTGGCCGCGCTGGAGAAGCCGTCGCAGCCGCGGGCGACGAACGTCCACTGTCCGTACGTCCGGCCGCAGACGTCCTCTTTCGTGCTGGTCGACGGCTCTGGCCGGGGCATCACCCCGGCAGTCCCCACCCTGTCCTGCGGCCAGCCCCCAACCAGCGGTGGCGGCGCCCTGGATGCCCTCAAGTTCCACGAAATCTACGCCCGCCCCCTCGGCCGCCGCTGAAACCGCATATCCAGCGGCGGCCATAAGACGGTCAGTCCTCGCCGAGGTAGGCCTTGCGGACCTTGGGGTTACCGAGCAGGTTCTCGCCGGTGTCGGACAGCGCGATCCGACCGATCTCCAGCACGTGACCGTAGTCGGCGAGCTCGAGCGCGGCCTGGGCGTTCTGTTCGACCAGCAGGATCGTGGTGCCGCTTTGCCGCAGCTCAGCCAAAGTGTCCATGATCCGGGCCATCATGATCGGGGACAGGCCCATCGACGGCTCGTCCAGCATCAGCATTTTGGGCGCTGACATCAAAGCCCGGCCGATCGCCAGCATCTGCTGCTCACCGCCGGAAAACGTGCCGGCGGCCTGCTTGCGCCGTTCGGCCAGCACCGGGAAGAGGGTGTACGCCCTCTCCAGGTCGCTGGTGACGGCGCCTTTTCGAGCGTACGCACCGAGAAGCAGGTTCTCCTCGACCGTCATCCGGGGGAAGATGTGCCGACCCTCGGGGACGTGCGCGAGCCCGCGCTCGACGATCTGGTGAGCCGGCACCTTGTCGATCCGCTCGCCGGCGAACGTGATCGACCCGCCGGCGGTCGGCAGCAGATTGGAGATGGTCCGCAGCGTGGTCGTCTTGCCGGCGCCGTTGGTGCCGATCAGGCTGACCAGTTGCCCCTCGCCGACGGTGAAGCTGATTCCCTTGACTGCCTTGATTTTGCCGTACGCCACCTGGAGGTCCTTGACCTCCAGCATCGGAGTGCTCGTCACGCGCCGGCCTCCTCGTCCAGGGACTTCTCGGTGGCCGGCTTGTTGGCGTGGGTGGGGCCGCTGCCGATGTACGCCTCGATGACCCGCTCGTCCGACTGCACCTGCGCCGGCGTGCCCTCCACCAACGTCTCGCCGCGGACCAGGCAGGTGACCCGGTCGCAGAGCCGGAAGATGAACCGCATGTCGTGCTCGATCACCACGACCGACACGCCCCGCTCGCGGATCGCGAAGATCAGGTCGGTCGCCTCGCCGGTCTCCTGCGGGTTCATGCCGGCGGTTGGCTCGTCCAGCAGCAACAGCCCCGGCTCGGTGGCCAGCGCTCGGGCGATCTCCAGCCGGCGCTGGTCGCCGTAGTTCAGGTTCCGTGCGAGGTGGTCACCGACGTCGGTGAGACCAACGAAGCTGAGCAGCTCCTTCGATTTCTCGACGGTCTCCTTCTCCTCCCGTCGGTAGCGCGGTCCGTGCAGGATCGACGTGAGAACGCCGGCGGACGTACGGCAATAGCGCCCGACCATCACGTTTTCCAGCGCGCTCATGTTGCCGAACAGCCGGATGTTCTGGAAAGTACGCGCGACGCCTGCCCGGGTGACCGCGACCGGCTGCGGTTTGAGGGTTTTGCCGAGATACCGCACGGTGCCGCTGGTCGGCTTGTAAAGACCGGTGAGGCAGTTGAAGAACGTCGTCTTGCCGGCGCCGTTGGGGCCGATCAGGCCGACGATCTCGCCTTCGTTGACGGAGAAGTTCACCTTGTTGACGGCCACCAGGCCACCGAACCGCATGGTGACGTCGGTGGCATCCAAGACGACCTGGCCGGCGACCGGTGACGATTTCTGCAGGGCGGGCGCGGTCATGCTTTCGCCACCCCCACTTGGTCCGTCAGCTCGGTGTCGGCCACCTGAGTGTCCAGCTCGGTCGCTAATTCCTCGTCCTCCTCATGCAGTTCCAGCTGCCGCCGCCGACTGGCGATCATGCCTTCGGGCCGGAACCGCATCATCACCACCAACAGCAGCCCGAAAAGCAGCAGCCGGTAGTCCGCGAAGAACCGGAGTTTCTCCGGCAGCAGCTTCAGAATCGTGGCACCGAGCAGTACACCGCCGACCGTACCCATGCCGCCCCAGCACCACCGCGGCGAGCAGGAAGGCCGACTCCAGGAACTGGTATTGGTCCGGTGTGACGGAAAAATCGTGGTGGGCCTTGATGGTGCCGGCGAGTCCGGCGAGGAACGCGCCGCCGGCGAAGGCCAGCAGCTTCAGGCCGAAGATGTTGATGCCCATCGCCTCGGCGGCCCGTTCGTCCTCCCGGATCGCCACCCAGCCGCGGCCGATCCGCGAGTTGTTCAACCGGGCGAAGGCCAGCACGATGGCGCCGACCAGTACCAGCAGCAGGAAGTAGTAGTTCGCGAAGCGCCCCAGCACGATCCCGAAGACGGTGTGCGGCTGGCCGAAGTCAAAGCCGAAGAAGTTCAGGTCCGGGATCGACGGGATGCCGTTCGGGCCATGGGTCAGGTTCGGCCCGTTGGTCCCGTCCAGGTTGTTCATGGTGAGCCGGAAAATCTCCCCGAACGCCAACGTCACGATGGCCAGGTAGTCACCGCTGACCCGCAGTGTCGGACTGCCGATGATCAGACCGAAACAGGCCGCGACCACCGCTCCGAAGACCATCACCACCAGGAACGGCGGGTGCAGCCGATGGTCGCGAAGGCGGAGTTGGAGAACATGGCGCCGACGTACGCGCCAGAGCCCAGGAAGGCGATGTATCCGAGGTCCAGCAGGCCGGCGAGGCCGACCACGATGTTCAGGCCGATCGCGGTGGCCGCGAAAATCAGCACCTGGGTCGCGATCGACATGTTGGCGTCGCTGCCGTTCTGGGTGAACGGGAAGGCGAAGGCGGCGACCACCGCGGCGAGCAGCGTCACCCGCCGGTAGTCGACGAACGCGTGGTTGAGGAAGCCGAGCAGCCCGAAGGCGCGGCAGATCAGCACCAGCCCGGTCACGAAGACCATGAAGCCGACGAAAACCCAGCCGTCGTCCTGGTTCAGCAGATATGCGCCGGCGAACAGCGCCAACGCGAGCGCGGCGGCGATCATCAGGATCTGAGCCCAGCCGGGCACGTTCCAGTTCAGCTTGGCTGGCGGCTCGGACGGCAGCGCGCGGCTGGCCACCAGCATCAGCAGTGAGCCGACCGCCGGCACCGCGATGCCCGGCTCCAGGTTCACCAAGCCACCGAGCTGGATGACGATCGAGGCGAGCATCATCCAGACGACGATCACCGAGAAGATCGCGGTGGCGCGTACGCCGCCGCCGGCCCGCCCGGCAACGCACGGCGCAGCCCGGTCCGCTGGGTGATCAGGAACAGCACCCCGATCGCGCCCAGCGCGATCACCCAGTACTGCACGGGAGCGGGGTTGAAGTAGAGCGTCACGTCGCCGAGCAGGCTGCGGTCGTACGTCCAGCGCATGAAACCGCCGAGCAGTACGAGCAGGGTGCCGACCAGCGACAGTGGCCAGGCCAGTTTCCCGAATCTGGCTTGCAGGAAGGAGTCCAGTTTGGTGGTCACGCGCGGTCCACCACCCGGGCACCGAGCAGTCCTTGCGGCCGGAACACCAGCACCAGGATCAGGATCGCGAAGGCCCACACGTCTTTCCACGCGCTGCCACCGAACCGGCCGGGGATGTACTGGGTGGCCCATGGTTTTCCACCAGGCCCAGTACGAGGCCGCCGACGACCGCGCCGTAAATGTTGCCGATGCCACCGAGCACCGCGGCGGTGAACGCCTTCAGGCCGGCCAGGAAGCCCATCCGGAAGTCGATGTTGGTGTTGATCAGGCCGTGCGCGATGCCGGCGATCGCGGCCAGTCCGCCGCCCAGCATGAACGCGATGACGATGATCCGGTCGACGTTGATGCCCATCAGGCGGGCGGTGTCCGGGTCCTGCGACACGGCCTGCATGGCCCGGCCGGTCTTGGTCCGGTTGATGAAGTAGTAGAGGAAGATCGTGCAGATCACCAGTGCGGACAGGGTGAAGATGGACGAGCGCTGGACCAGCACGCCAGCCACGTTGATCGGCGTACCGGTCACCACGTCGATCTGCGGGAACGGCAGCGCCTGGGTGGCGTCCGGGAAACCGGGGATGTCACCGTAGAAGAGCCGTACGGCCTCCTGCAGGAACACCGAGACGCCGATCGCGGTGATCAGCGGGGCGAGCCGGGGAGCGTTGCGCAGCGGTCGGTACGCGACGCGTTCCATCAGGACCGCGACGCCCATCGAACCGCCGATCGCGGCCAGGATCATGAACGGGAAAACCCACAGAGCGGTGTTGTCCTTGAACAGCGCCAGCCACACCGTGAGACTGCTGAACGCGCCGATCATGAAGACTTCGCCGTGCGCGAAGTTGATGAGTTGGATGATGCCGTAAACAACCGTGTATCCGACCGCGATGAGCGCGTAAAGCGCGCCCAGCGACAGCCCGTTCACGAGTTGCTGGAGCAGCTGCTCCACTGCCTGCACGTGTGACCTCCGTGGGTTGAGCCCTGGTGGGGCCTCCCGCTGATGGCGGACAAAGGGCCGGGCGCGTGGCCCGGCCCTTCGCTACGAGAGTTAGTCCTTGAATTCCCCGGTGTTGACGCCCTTCCAAGCCGTGCCGTCGACCTTGTAGACGGTCAGCGTCTTGTTGGTGGTGTCGCCGTACTGGTCGAAGGCGACCTGGCCGGAGACACCGGCGAAGGACACCTTCGAGAGCGCGTCGATGGTCGCCTGCCGGGCCGACTTGGCGTCGGTCGCGTTGGCCAGCGAGGTCTTCAGCGCGGCGATAACAGCGTTGGCCGCGTCGAAGGCGTACGCACCGTACGAGGAGTTGTCACCCTTGTAGCCACCGGCGGTGTAGTCGGAGACGTACTTCTTGGCAGCCGGCAGCTGGTCCAGCGGCGCGCCGACCGAGGTGGCGAAGTTGCCAGGCGCGGCGTTGCCGGCCAGCGTCAGGTAGTCCTTGGAGTACATGCCGTCGCCGCCCATCAGCGGGATCGACAGGCCGGCGGACTTCATCTGCTGGGTCAGCGGACCGGACTGCGGGTATTCGCCGCCGTAGTAGAGCAGTTGCGGCCCGCTCGGCTTGATCTTGGAGACGACGGCGCTGTAGTTCTTGTCGTCCGGGTTGATCGTCTGCGCCGAGACGATGGTGCCACCGAGCTTCTTGAACTCCTCGGTGAAGGTCTGCACCAGGCCCTGGCCGTAGGTCTTCTTGTCGTGCACGGTGGCGACCTTGGTCAGGTGCAGCGTGTTGTAGACGTACCGGGCCGCGAACGGGCCCTGCACGGCGTCCGTGGTGCAGGTGCGGAAGTAGTTGGCGTACGGCCGCTTTTTTTTTCGTCGTCGCCCAGGTGGCGCCCTGCGTCAGGCTCGGGTTGGTGTTGGCCGGCGACACCTCGGCGACCTTGGCCGCGGAGAGCACTGGCTGCACGTTCTGCGCCACGCTGGAGTTCAGCGTGCCGACCACCGCGACGACCTGGTTGTCGGAGGCGAGTTTGGTGGCCGCGTTCTTGCCGACGTCGGGGTTGGCCTGGTCGTCCTGGTCATCGAGCTGAAGGGTCCAGCCGGGGATGGCCTTGGCGTCGTTGGCCTGCTTGATGGCGAGGTTGACCGAGTCCCGGATGCCCTGGCCGATAGCCGACAGGTCACCCGAAAGCGGGGCGATGACGCCGATTTTGGCGATTTTGCCGCCGGTGCTGCCGGACCCGCTGTCGCCGCTGCGGCTGCCGCATGCGGTCAGTGCCAGCGCCGAGACGGCGAGCACCGCCCCCACGCGGACCATTACACGATGGTGCACTTTGGTTCCCCTCCAGATGTCAGCGGACGGGATTTCCCCTGCCGCAGGTGGCCCGAAAATAGACCATCGACAGGGCCTACGTCCGCTCTTTGCCGAGTGTTGCCGTGGGAAATGGCCGTCCGGCTGGTCCTAACGTGTCAGTACAGTCGCCCTTAACGTGTTAGTACGTCCGGCCGAAATCCGGGTGAAACATGCCGGACCGTAGTCGATTTCCCGTACTGTAAAGGGTCCTGGCAGGGACAGGACGTCGGCTAACCCTTTTGAATGTCGCTCTTGTACCGCTAGAGATGGAATGTCGCTAAAGAGCGTCCACGTTTTGGGAAAAAGATTACCCCCGGGCGTGTTGCGCGTACGAGCCGCATTTCTCTTTTGTCGATCGCGGTGTCCATGGCGCTCGACAAGTGGCTCAGTCGTACGCCTCGACTGGACCGGTCCCGGACACTTGGCACCGAGCGGATCCACCGGTTGCCGGCGCCGGCGGCCGATGACACGTAGGCTGTCGAGGTGGCGCGAGGACTCAAACGCGGTCTGTTGTCCAGCTTGGCATCGCTGCTTTTGTGCGGCCTGCTTGCCGGAGTGGTGGTGGCTGCCGCCGCCTTCCCGATAGTGGCGGTCACCGGCCTGAGCGCCAAGGCCGGTGCCCAGATGTTCGAGTCGCTGCCGAGCACGCTGCAAACCGTGCAGCTGCCGCAGACCACGAAGATCCTGACGTCCGACGGGAAGTACGTCACCTCGTTGTACGTGCAGGACCGGGTGGCGGTGCCGCTGTCGTCGGTGCCGGTCGCCGTCCAGCACGCCGTGGTGGCCACCGAGGACACCCGGTTCTACGAGCACCACGGCGTCGACCTGAAGGGCATCATCCGCGCGTTCGTTCGTGGCCAACCAGCAGGCCGGCGGTGCGTCGCAGGGCGCGTCCACGCTGACCCAGCAGTATGTCCGGCAGGAGCTGATCCTGGCCGCCAAGACCCCGCAGGAGCGGCAGCAGGCCACCGAGGTCACCATCGGCCGCAAGCTGCGGGAGGCGCGGCTCGCGATCGCGCTGGAAAAGCAGTACAGCAAGGCGCAAATCCTGGAGCGCTATCTGAACATCGTCTACTTTGGACACGGCGCGTACGGCATCGCCCAGGCCGCCCAGCGGTATTTCTCCAAGTCCGTCGACCAACTCACGCTGAGCGAGTCGGCGATGCTGGCCGGCTTCATCAAAAGCCCAACGTATTACCCTGCCCACCCGGTGCCGGCCGAGCAGCGCCGCGACTTCGTGTTGCAGCGAATGAAAGACCTGAACTTCGTCACCGCCCCGCAGTTGGCCGACGCGCTTGCGCATCCGCCGACGATGCACCCGTACACGACCCCCAACTCGTGCTTCGACAACGGTTCCATCACCACCGGGAACAACTGGGGTTTCAGCTGCGACTACCTGCGGATCTGGGCCGAGCAGCAGCCGGCTTTCGGGGCCACCCCGGAGGAACGCTGGAACAACCTGCAGACCGGCGGCTACACGATCAAGCTGGGGCTGGATTCCCAGATGCAGGCCATCGCGCAGGACGTGGTGAACAGCCGCGGCACGTCGATGGACAGCAGGCTCGCGCAGGGCATCGTGCTGATCCAACCCGGCACCGGTCAGATCAAGGCGATGGCCATCAACCGGCTCTTCGGTGTCCCACCGCAGGGATCCGGGCCGGACCGGCAGTCCGAATACACCCAGAACCCGCTGTTGACCGGTGATCCAGCCAATGGCGGGCGGAGCACCGGCTATCCGTCCGGGTCGACCTTCAAGATGTTCACCATGCTCGCCGCGCTGAACCAGGACAAGCCGCTGTCGACCGCTTTCTACGCCCCGCAGACGTACGTGTCGAATGTGCCGGCCACGGGACACAGCAGCTGCGACGGCAAATACTGCGCGCAGAACGCCAGCAAGGGGATGACCGGCCGGCAGAACATGTGGACCGGTTTCGGCTCCTCGGTGAACACGTATTTCGTGCAGCTCGAGCAGCAGGTCGGCGCCGCGAACGTGGCCCAGATGGCGGCCAAGGTGGGCATCTCGTTCTTTCCCGGCGCCAAAACCAAGGCCGCCCCGACCGGGGTGAACAGCCTCGCGCAGATCGTCCGGGAGGGCAACGGGCGGGCCCAGCGGTTGTCGCTCACCCTCGGTCAGGGCAGTGACACCTGGCCGCTTTACATGGCCAACGCGTACGCCACAGTGGCCGCTCACGGCAAATACTGCGAGCCCACGCCGGTGCAGTCGATCACCGGACCCGACGGCAAGGCGCTGGACGTGGGCAACCCGAAGTGCTCGCAGGTGATTCCGGCCGGGGTCGCGGACGCGGCTACCGACGCGGCCCGCTGCCCCATTGGCCAGTCACCGCTGACCGGCTCCTGCAGCAACGGTTTCGGTCCGACCGGCGGCAGCGTCGGCGACCGGCTGGACCCGCGGCCAGCGGCCGGCAAGACCGGCTCGACGCCGGGCAACAAGCAGTTGTGGTTCGCCGGCTTCGTCCCGCAGCTGGCCGGGGCGTCGTTCTCCACCGACCCGGACACCCCCCACGGCGACTACGACCAGGGTGACACCAGAGTCGCCAACGACATCTTCAGCAGCACGATGGCCCGGGTCACCGACGGCATGGACGAGCAGAATTTCGATGCCCCGCCGGACGATCTCGTCTCCGGTGGCATCGACGACGAGTCCGCGAACACCGGTCAGGACCAGAACCCCCGACCGACCCGAACAACCCGAACAACCCGAACAAGCCCAAGCCGCACCGGTCCGCGAACCCGCCGACCGGCCACGGCGCCGGCTTCGAACTGCCCGGCGGCCACCTGCCGCCCATCCAGCCGCCGACCTTCGCCGTCACCGGCTTCAACACCTTTCGCCCGCCGCCGTACGACTGGCCGGGTCACCTGACCAGGAGCCGTCTTAGTGGATCAGATTGTGTAGTACGTAGACCGAATCCACGTCTGCTGAGCTGACGAAACTCCAAGGCGCGGTGGCGAAGCCGTTCGCGCCCCAGCCGGTGCCCCAGCTGTTTTCGAACTTGAAGCCGTTCGCGTCGTAGCCGATGACGACGACGGTGTGGCCGCCGGTGACCGGGTCGGTGCCGTCGCCGCCGGGGGAGTAGACGTCGTCGTCCGCGGTGACGTAGTCGAAGCTCTGCCGAACCCGGAAGGCGACGACCACCGCCTGGCCCTGGACGACCGCCGATTCGATGGCCTGCTGCAGGGTGCCGTCCAGAGGAAGGGTGCTATAGCTGGAAATCCGATAATGGGCGGCGTTCTGCCGCTGCGCCGCGGTGGGCTGGGTGGTGTAGTCGAAATCGCCCTGGGGATAGTCGGCTTTGGTGTCTATTCCCTGGTCCTGCTCCATTCCAGGCTGGTGGTCACCGCGGTGTCCCGGTTGCGGCCCTTCACGATCTGGGCGTAGACATACATTGGTTCCATTGGCGCGCCGGTCAGATGTTGTTCGTTCATCAGCAGCCCGTACGCGGTGTAGCCAGTGGCCCAGGTGGGGCAGGAGTTGACCGGTCCCTGGTCGCCGGCCGGCGGCGCGAACTGGCTCAGGTCGTAGCTGGCCGGCGGGCTCGCCAGTGGCACGACCGGCGTTTTGTTCGTACGCGCCGAAATCGCCCGTTCGGCCGACACGTCCAGGCCGTGGCCATGGCGTACGACCGGACGGATCGCCGCCGCGGCACTCACCGGCAGGGCCAGTACGAGCGCCGCCGCTATCAGTGCTGTCCTCATGGCTCTCCTTTGTCCGCAGCGAAAAGTCAGTGTTCTTCGGGCTTGTGGCGGATCTTGTCGATGAACGGGAACCCGGCCGCCGCCCAGTTCCACACGTTCACCAACACCCAGCCGGCGGTCCGCTTCATATCCCCTCGCTCGGCCGCCTCGGTGACGAACTTCTCCGCAACGCGGTCGAAAGCCATCCCGCCGACGCCGCTCGCGACGCCCGCTATCCCGAGGACGCAACTGGCGGGCTCGTGATGCGTACACGCGTAGGCGGTGTCGGCGGCTCCCAACACAAGACCCG
Source organism: Fodinicola feengrottensis (assembly GCF_010993775.1). Classification (GTDB taxonomy): domain Bacteria; phylum Actinomycetota; class Actinomycetes; order Mycobacteriales; family HKI-0501; genus Fodinicola; species Fodinicola feengrottensis. The sequence continues at coordinate 151,648 of NZ_WOTO01000006.1, forward strand.
CTACCGCGATGCCGAAGGCGATGGTGCCGAGGACTTCCCAGCCAAGGGAGACCGCGACGGCACCGATCAGGATGGAGCCGACTCCGGTGCCGATCTCGATCACGGTGCGGTTGTTCCAGATCGCGTCCCACGCCTGCTGGAGATCCTGGCCCAGCGACTGCTGCGCACTCAGCCCGGTCGGGTCCACCAGGTCGGTCGGCTGCTCGCCGGTGTACGCGTAGAGATCCGTGTCGCCGCCAGCGAAACCGATCGGGTCGGGGCTCAGGAAGCGCTGGGTGCTCGTCGAGTAGTAGCGTGCGCGGTTGAAATACAGCCCGTTGCCGTCGTTTTTCCCGGCCGGCGAACTGGGTCGGGTTGCCGCCGTCGTCGCCACTTTCGGTGGTCGCCCCAAAAGGCTCGTACGTGTAATGCCCGTTGACCTGGCCGGAGCCGTCCGCCACGCCGATGGTGCTGCCCAGCGCGTCGGTCAGCAGCGACCGGGTGGCGCCGTTGGACGTACGCGCGAAAACCTCGTCGGTCGCGCCGGTCAGCATCGAGGCGGACACCGATCCACCGGTCAGCTCTTCGACGGCGTTGGTGCCGTCGTAAAGATATCCGGTCGTCCCAGCGGCGGTGGTTTTCCCAGTCCTGCGGCCCAATCCGTCGTACGCGTACGACGTCGTCTGGCCGCTGTTCGCGGTGCTCGCCAGCTGTCCGCGCGCATCCCAGGTGTATTGCGTCGAGCCGTCCGAGGTCAGGTTCCCGTTCGGGTCGTACGTGTAGCCGGTGTTGGTCAGCTCGTTGGCCGCGTTGTAGGTGGCCGGTCCGGACGCGGCCGGGATCGTCGTACGAGCGAACTTCCGCCCATGCTCGTCACCCGGCCGGCACCGTCGTACGCATAGGAAAGATCACCCAGCGAGGAACCGGCCAGCGCGTACGAAATGCCGGAGACCTGGTTGGCCGCGTCGTAGCCGTACGTCTGAGTGACACCGTCCGGAAATGTCAGCGAGCTTCGCCGGCCGACGGTGTCATATCCCATCGTGACGCTGGTCGAACCCTGCGTCTGGTTGGTCAGGTCACCGTCGGCGTTGTACGTGTAAGTGACCGGGGCCTGGCCGGCGACCGTCATGCCGGTGCGATGGTTGGCCGCGTCGTATCCGTAGTCGACCTGACCGGTCGGCGTGGTCGTACGAGTCAGTCGGTCGAGGCCGTCGTAAACGTCGGAAATGGTGCCACTGACCGAATCCGTGATCGACGTGACCCGGCTGCCGGCGTCATATCCGTAGCCAATCGTGCCGCCGGAACCGCTGAACCGCGTCGTGGTCAGCCGCCCCAGCGCGTCGTAATCCGACGTGGTCTGCTGGCCGTCCGGCGTCGTCAGGGAGGTACGGTTGCCGGCCGCGTCATATCCGTACGTGGTGACGTGGTTCAGCGGATCTGTCATCGACGTCCGGCGGTTTTCCGCGTCGTACGCATAGGAAGTGGCGTTGCCGCGTGGATCGGTGACGCTCGTGACGTTGTTGTCGCCGTCGTACGCGATCGTCGTCGCCTGCCCCAGCGGGTCCGTGGTCGACACCGTCCGACTGTCCGCGTCGAAGCCGAGGGCGGTGGTCGCGCCGGTCGGGTCGGTGCTGCTCACCACCCGTCCGGCCGCGTCGACGATCTGCCGTTGCACCCGGCCAAGCTGGTCGGTGGTCGTGGCCAGATCGCCAAGCACATAGCCGTACGAGACCGTGTGGCCGAGCGCGTCGGTGGTCTTGATCGGCATGCCGGTGGCATCGCTGTCGATCGTGACGGTTCGCGACATCGCGTCAGTCACCGTGGTGAGCGCGCCGTCGGCTCGGTAGGCGTAGACGGTGTTTCGGCCGAGCCAGCCAGTCGGTCGTTTTGCTGAGCTGGTCATAAGGACCCTGATAGGTGAAGCTCTCCGTTCGCGCCGACGACGTGCCGGCGAGCTGAGTGACGGTGGCGACATTTCCGTACGGGTCATAGCTGACGTCCGTACGACGGCCAAGGGCGTCGGTGGCGCTGGTCGGCAGGTTGGTGACGGGATCGCGCGCGACCGTGATGGTCTGCGCGAGTGGATTGCCGTAAGCGCTGGTGTCGCTGGTGGAATAGCCGCGGGAGTTGAACGTCATCCGGCGGACGTTGCCGCGTTGGTCGGTCAACCTGGTCTCGACGAGTTTGTCCGCCGCGTCGGTCGTGTAGGCGAACTGGAAGGTGCTGCCGTCGCCGAGCGTCTGCGTACTCACCCGGCCGGCCGAGTCGTACGTGTCGGTCAGGTATGTCGTCCCGCGGCCGTCCTTGGCGGTCGCCAGCCGGCCCTGCGGGTCGTACGTGTAGGACGACACATCGCCGGTTGGGCTGGTGACAGTGGCGAGGTGGCCTTTCGTGTCGTACGTGTAGGAAACGGATCGGCCGGTGTTGTCCTGCGCGCGGGTGATGCGGCGGAGCCGGTCGGTGCTGAACTTGATCCACCGGCCGTTGGGTGAGGTGACCTGGCTGAGTGGCCCGTTCGCGAGCGGATCGCCCTGCTCGTCGGAGCCGCCCGGACCGCGGGTGATGGTGATCGTGTTGCCATAGCGGTCCCGGATCGCCTGCAGCGGCGCGTCCTCACCGAAGACCAGCGAGCTGCCATCGCGCAGTCGTACGTCGAAACCGTTTCCGTTCCACACCAACACAGATCCGCTGAACTGGGTCGGCGTGGGCTGTGCCGCGAAGACGGCGTCCTGGTAGTCGGCATTGCCGCCCGGGGTGATCCGCTGGTACGTGATGCGGCCGCCACCGGGCAGCACCAGCTGGCTGGTGGTCGCGCCGTTCGGGGCGTAAAGGAACATGTCATAGAGGCTGCTGTCGCCGACCCCGAAAGACCGGATGCCCACGTCGCTCTGCTGGTAGTTTCTGGTCACCGCCAACGAAAGAACGTCCGGCACGGTCAGGTCGGTCTGGGTGTCGGCCAGCAGCCCCGTGCCCAGGTCCACCGGGTCACCGCCGGCGGTGCCGCCACCGGGCACCGGCGCGGACCCGGGTGGTGGCGCCGTGCCCGTCGAGCAGGTGGCGCAGGACGGCAGTCTTTCCGGAGTCTGCCGGCCTTTGGTGTTCACCGGTGGCACCGGAACCGGCCGCCGCCCGTGCTTGAGCGGCTTGACCTGGCCGCCGACGGGCCGGTGAGCCGTTGGCTTCAGCAGCGTCGGCGGGCCCTTCCGAGACGCTCCCGCGGCCTTCGGGTTTGCCGTAACCATCGCGTTGTTGAGGGTCGAGTTGCCCAGAGTCGCGGTGACTGAGCCGGGGAAACCGAACGGGTCGAGGTTGAGTTGGTACGTGCCGCTGACCGGAAGTGTGCCGATGGCGACGGGATTGTCGTCGTTGTTGCTCCACATCAGATCCGTGCCGTTGGGCTCGACCATCTCCACGTACGGCCGGTATTTCGTCGTCATGTGGGCGAAAGACAGCATCAGGTTCTGGCCCGCGGTGCCCTGGAATGTCAGGTACGCCTGCTGCCCGATCCTCGGCAGACTGACGGTTTTCGCTGTGTTCAGGCTAATACTGCCCGCGTTGATCTGGTCGGACAGGGTGAAGGTGGCCGACCCGTAGTCGCCGTTGGGTGGTGCCATGATCAGCCGGTAGGTGCCCGACTTGGTGGTCGTGGCGGTGACGAAACTGTCGTCCTGGCTGACGGCATTGGTCAGGACCGTGTCATCCGGCGCGATAATCCGCACGTTGGCGATGTCGAGGTCGCTGTCCTGCATGCCGACCGAGATCCGCTCGGACGCGCTGGCCGAGAACGGAATCTCGACCGCTCCGCCGAGCACACCGATGGCCACTGTCGACGCGGCCCCGCCGATGGTCGCGGCCGGCGCGGCGCGGCGCGCGCGCGCGATCCGGATGTTCGCTGATCCCGTTTCACCGTAGGGATAAACGATGACCTGGTAGGTGCCGGTCGAGGGCAACGGGTCGAGGTCCACCTCGGTCCAGGTTCCGACATCTCGGAGCACCGAACCGTCCGGCTTCAGGATTTCCACGCCCACGTCGTCATAGAACGTGAACGAGCCGAAGACCAGGCTCATTTTCTGGCCTGAGGTGCCGGCGAACGTGTAGCGGGTTGTCTGACCGGCGCGGCTGGCGGAGAGCGTCGTTTCGACACCGGTGGCCAGCGTCCCACCGGCCGTCTCCGCGGACAGTGTGACCGCGATCGAGCCGGTACTTTTCCCGTCATGCGGGGTTATCTGCACTTTGTATTGGCCGGTACGCGCCGGCGTGAACCAGAACTCGCTGGTCGAGGTGATCCCGGTCTCGGTAAGTTCCTCGTCGCCGTTGGAGTCGATGATCTGCGCGTCCAGTGTGGTGGTGCTGGGAAAAGTCGAGCTGGTGAAGCCAACGGACAGCGGGTTGCCTTTGGTGGTCGCGAACTTGAGCTGCGCGCTGTCGCCCTTGCTGGCGACCTTGGCCACCACGGTCGGGCCGGTCGTGCTGATGGTGGTCGCCGCGGACCGCGTACTCACCTTGAGGGCGAACTGGCCGGTGGTCGAGTAGGTGCTGACGTCGAAGGTGTAGGTGCCGCCGACCGGCAGCGGTGGCAGGTCCGCGTGGCCGCTGATGTCGTTCTGCCAGAGGACCGTTCCGTCCTGCTCGGTGATGGTCAGATACGGCTGGTACGGCGTGGTGTTGTTGGTGAGGTCGACGCCGATTTCCTGGTTCGCGGTCGCCGCGTACGTCAGCCGGGCGTGCTGCCCTGGCGTCCCCATCGTGACGGTTTTTCGCGCTGCCCAACGAAAGCGCGCCGGCCGCCTGCGGTGTCGACGCGTACATGGTGAAGGTGCCGGTGCTCGCGTCGGTGGACGTGATCTCCGCGGTGTATGCCGGTTTCGGTCGCGTACAGGTCAAAGTGGCCCTCGCCGTCCAGATAGGCGAGTCCGTCGGTGCTGCCGCTGTTGTCCCAGGTCAGTGCCACCCCGTTGGGTTCTCGGAGGCTGAGGGTGCCGGTCTTGTTCGCGGCGAAACCGGTGAAACCGAGGCCGATCGACTGGCCTTTGGTGGCTGGGAAGGACACTTCGGCCTGCTGGCCCGGCCGGCTGAAGGTCACCGCCGTGCCGGCGCCGTTCACCGCGACCGTTTTGAGGATATGGCTGGACAAGGTCAGCGTCGCTGAGCCGACGCTGGCGACAGCCGGCCAGACCAGGACCTGGTAAACACCGGTGGTCGGCAACGGCGGCAGGTCGTACGAGCCGTAGAGACCGTCGCCCCATCTGCCACGGTTGTACTCACCGCGGGCGAAAGTCGCGCCGTAGGGGTCGTAGACGGCCAGGTAGACATTGGCCGGATTGGCCACCCCCGTGAGGCCGAGGCTGAGCCGCTGGCCCCTCGTGCCGCTGAATCGCAGCAACGTGTACTTGTATTGTTGGGTAAGGGAAACCGTCGTCGCGGTGCCGTCGATCGCGAGCACTCCGGACGCGGCGAGGTCCGAGAGATTCTCGATAGTGGGCACCACCACGAAAGTCGCGTCCGAGCTGGCCGTACGCCTACCGCTGGCCACTGTCACCGGACCGGAGCCGGCCGCCTCCGGCACGGTCGCGGTCAGCGAGGTCGCGGTCGCCGCGGTGACCGGCGCGCGGGCGTGGCCGAAGGTCACCGCGGTCGAGGAATCAAAGCCGGTGCCGGAAATAGTCACTGTCGTGCCGGTCGTACCGGACTGCGGCGACACTCCGGTCACCGACAGCGGGCCGGCTGGCGCGGTCACCGTGAAGGACTGGCGGCTGGTCGCCGTACCACCGCCGCTGTCGACGGTGATGGCACCTGAGGCCGCGCCATCGGGAACAGTGACGGTGAGCGCGGTGGGTGTCGCGCTGGCGACGGTTGCCTGCGTTCCAGCGAATGTCACCGTGTCGGAGGTCGCGAGTCCGGTGCCAGTGATCGTCACGGTCGCACCGGTGGGCGCTTTTACCGGGACCACGCTCAAAATCGACAACGCGCTCGCATCGGACCGGCGGATCGCGGTGACGTTGCCGCTCGCGTCATAGTCGTACGCACCGGCGCCCTGCGAGTCCTGGCTGACCCCGGCCAGTCGGCCGGCGGCGTCATACGCGTAACTGACCGGGCTCGCGGCCTGATCGGCCGGGACCTTGCGCGGCACCGCGGCGGCCGCGCCGCTGGTCGCCAGCTGTCCCGCGACCAACGCCACTGCCACGGTGATGACCCAACTGACCGGAGGTCGTCGCATGGGTGCTCCTTCGCTCACGGGTTTCAGCTGCAGGTTTCGCGTACGAACGTGAGTTTTGCCTCGTCCACATAGCCGTGGACCCGAGTCCGCCGGACGGTGCCGAGATAGCGATGCGGATAGCGGTCGTGGGCGAGGTGGGCGAGGCTGGTGACGTCGAAGGTGTCGCCGGCCACGACGGCGCCGATCGTCGCGCCGGTGCCGCTCAGAACCGCGCCGGCGGCGTCGATCCGGTATTCGCGTACGGGCGAGCAGGCCGCCGAGGAGCGGACGAACACGGCCGCGGTGACCCCAACCGCGACCAGCACCAGGATGCCCGCGATCACCAGCGCCCACCGGCGTCGGTGGGGAACGTTTGGTTCTTCGGCGGGCGTACGCGTCGGTTCCTCCATCGAGGCGCGCGCGGCGACCCAGCGGCGTTTCCACTCGACCGAGTCGCCGCCGCCGCAGACGGCGGCCACCGCGAGGGTCGTCTCCAGGCTCGGCAGCCGGCGGCCGGTCAGCCCGTCGTGCAGGGTGCTGCGTGGCACGCCGGTCTTGCGGGCGAGTTCGACATAGCTCGGCGAGCCGGCGGCGCGCCGCAACTCCCGTAGGTCCGCGGCCAGCTGAGCGCAGATGGCGTCCGCCCCATCGGCCTGTTTGTCGTCAGTTGACTTCATCGGTCCGCCTCTTGCTCGCGAATCCCATATCCGGTTATGTCCGGCCCCCACCGAGTCCGTCCGGGACTCTAGCCGGACAACCGCCGGCTGGGAGAACTTTCCGACATCCACCGGAAGAACAGCGTTTCAGAACCCGACACACAGTCACAGAGAGGGAGGAATGATGGCTCGTACCCGTCGCAACCTGGTGTTTGTCCTGGCCACCGCGGCCGCGGCCGGGTTGGTCGTCCAAGCGCCGGCCACCGCCGGTCACGTCCACGTGATCCAGACCGCCAACTCGCCGAGCACCGGTCAGCCGGTGCTCGGCGGCGGCAGCTGGATCGTCAACAAGCCCAGTGGCTACTACGTTGGCCGGGCGATGGCCGGCTCGGTCTTCGACGACGAGGTCACGTCATCGGGCAACTGGCATTTCGGCCGCGCGTCCACGACCGTCGACATGTGCGGCTGGGTGATGCCCGGGTCGCTCGGCGGCAGCCTCGGGGACACCGCGGACACCTGCTCGACGACCACCCAGAACGCCATCTCGCATCGCCGTACGGTCGGCAAGGACTACAACCAGCCGGCGCACGCCACCGGCGACGGCACCGCGGCAGCGGCCAACACCGGTTGCGTGGTCCAGTTCACTACTACTTCGTCGGCACCGACTACAGCTCGAACGGCGGCCACTGGGCGAACCCGGCCGGCAACGCCGCGAGCACTGTCTTCTACCGGTTCACCACCAACGACGGCGCCGCGGTGGTCGTCCGCGACCCGAACCTGGGCTGGGGATTCCTGCCGATCGGCTGCGTCCAGCGCCGCCGACCGCCCTCTACAACGACAACGACTGAGGAGGAGCCATGCGCTTTTTTCGAGTAGCCGTAATGTTTTTCGCCACCGCCGGCCTGCTACTGACCGGCAGTGTCGCGGCGAACGCCGACCAACACGGTTTTGACGCGGTCATCTGCCACGCGGACACCGCTTACATCTACCAGTACGAGGACACCGGCTCGGCCCGGCTCGACGCGCTGCCACGGGGCGCGCATTTCCAGGTGTACCACCAAGACGGCGGTTGGGACTTCGGAGTTCGCAACTACAACGGCGTTTCCGGGTACGTACTGTCCGACAAGCTTTGCAGTGCGGCGAAACAGGCGATCGTGGCGGCCCCAGCGGTCTCGGGTGACCGGCGCTGCGTCGACGTACCCAACGGCTACATCCGCAACTATCCGGCGGGGCAGGCATGGACGCAGCTGGACCTCGGCCAGACCTTCAGCGTGTACGAGTACCGAGACAGCGGTTGGGCGCGCGGCTACGCCTGGGGCCACGTGATGACCGACCAGAGCCCGTTCCCGGCCCCGTACAACGACGTCTGGATTCAGACCTCGAACCTCGGCAAACACGTGAACGACGGCTCCACCTGCAGTTAGCGCGTCGGTGGGGCAACCGCCCGCAGGAGTACGGCGGAGCGGGCCGGCAGAAGGACCGCGTCGGTGACTTCGGGGTCGTGGGGTGGTGGTGAGCAGCAGCTCGTACGAATTTCCGTACGGACCGGTGGGAAGATGGGCCAACACGTCCTCGTCGCCGCCGTGCAGCCAGAACAGATAGCCGGTCGTGGTGTCGTCGGTGTCGTCCCGTACGTACATGCCGACGGTCCGGTTTTCCGGTCGGTGCCAGTCATCGGAGGTCATCCGCTGGCCGTCCGGACGGAACCAGCAGGCGTCCGGAAGGTCGCCCTCGCCAGTGTAGAACGCGGTCGGCCGGAAGGCCGCGATGCTCCGGCGAACGCCGATCACGGCTCGTACGAAGGTGAGCAGGTCGTCGTCGGCGTTCGCCCAGTCGATCCAGCTGATCTCGTTGTCCTGGCAATAGGCGTTGTTGTTTCCTTGCTGAGTACGCCCAAGTTCGTCGCCGTGCGACAACATCGGGACGCCGACGGACAAGATCGTGGTCGCCAGTAGATTTCGTACGCTCCGGCGCCGAACTGCGAGGATCGACGGATCATCAGTGGACCTTCGACGCCGAAGTTCGCCGACCGATTGTCGTTGCTGCCGTCGTTGTTGTTCTCGCCGTTGGCCTCGTTGTGCTTGGCCGAATAGGAAACCAGATCGGCGAGGGCGAAGCCGTCGTGCGCGGTGACGAAGTTGACCGAGGTGTAAGGCGTGCGGTGGCGGTAAAGATCGGTGGAGCCGCAGAGTCGGGTGCCGAGTTCACCGACACCGCTGTTTCCCAGCCAGAACTCCCGGAAAACTGTTGCGATAGCGGTCGTTCCACTCCGCCCAGCCGGCCGAGAAACCGGTCACCCGATAGCCGTCCGGGCCCAGGTCCCACGGCTCGGCGATGAGTTTTGTCTTGCTGAGCACCGGATCGCTGCCGATCGCGCGCAACAATGGTGACTCCGGATCGAAAGCGTCGCCGTCGACCCGGCCGAGCACGGTGGCCAGGTCGAAACGGAAACCGTCGACGCCCATCACGGTGACCCAGTGTCGCAGCGAGTCCAGCACCAGATCCTGCACGACGTGCTGGCGTACGTCCAAAGTGTTGCCGCAACCGGTGACATCCCAGTATTGCCGGCGATCGTGGGAATTGAGCCGGTAATAGGCGGGATTGTCGAGCCCGCGCCAACTCAGCGTCGGACCGTCCGGGGTGCCTTCGGCGGTGTGGTTGTAGACCACGTCGAGAATGACCTCAAGGCCAGCGTTGTGCAGTGCGCCAACCATCTGGCGAAACTCGGTGACCGGGTCGTCGGTGGCCGCGAATCGGGGATCTGGCGCGAAAAAAAAAACCAACAGTGTTGTAACCCCAGTAGTTCGTCAGCCCGCGACTGGCCACCGACGGCTCGGTCATCCGGGCGTGCACTGGGAGCAGCTCCACAGTGGACACTCCGAGCCGGGTGAGGTGCGCGATCGCGGCGGGGTGGGCAAGACCCGCGTACGTGCCGCGCAGTCGCTTGGGCACATCCGGGTGTCGGCGAGTGAAACCGCCGACGTGCATCTCGTAGATGATCGTGTCCGACCAGCTCACCCGGGCGTGCCCTGGGTCGGCCAGCGGGGCTGGTTCGGGCACCAGCAACGAAATCAGCGGGTCGACGGCGATCGCCCGGGCGTACGGATCGATCAGCAGGTGACCCGGGTCGCAGAACAGGCCACGGCTCGGGTCGTACGGACCGGTGACGCGAAAGCCGTAACGAGTGCCAGGACGTACGCCGGAGACCTCGGCGTGCCAGCGATCTCCGGAGCGCTGCAACGGCAGTCGCTGCTCGCCGGTGTGCCGGTCGAAGACACACAGGTCAACCGCGTCTGCCGCCGAACTGTGCACCGAGACGGTCGCACGGCGTTTGCGCCGGCCAGGCTGTAGGCGCGCGCCCAGAATGCCCGGATCGCCGGGCCCGGTGATCCGGACCGCCATCCGCTAGAACCCGGCCCGGCGGCTGCTCGACTGCTCCCGGACAAGATCCACACCCCGCACTCTAATGCCTACCCCCGACACTCCCAGCGACTTCGCCCAAGAGATAACTCTGGGTCGCCGGCACTTCCCGCTGCGCAGCCGCGGAACCGCCGAGCGCGGACGCGCCCAGCGGTTCTGCGTTAGCTCGGGAACGGTCTGTTTCCGCTGTCGTTCAGCGGGTGCCGACGTATCCGTGGTCGAGGATGGACGTGCCTGAACAGTAGGCTTCCGACCAGGTGTTCAGACCAACCCAGTCGCCGACTTGCACGCTGCCGTCTGAGCAGTAAGCAACGGCCGCGTACTGCGTATAACCCGGCGGCAGCGAGCTGCATTTGACCGCATACGCGGTGCCATGCGCGTCGTTGTAGTCCGAGCAAGCCAGATCAGCGGGCCGTACCACAGAGGATGTCGATGCCTGAGCTGGCGACGCCATCGCCGTCGCCAGCGCGACCGCGCTTCCCGCGAGGAGGCAGGCGGCAAGGATTTTGCGCATAGGTAGCTACCTTTCCAAGGTCGGACCTACGCCCGAACTTTTCGGGCACGCCGGGTCATCTTTCGTGGTCCATAGCGGGGCGCACCAGATGCAATTGCCATAAATAGTGCATGACAATCATCATTTGGTTCGACGGTAAGGAGCTCGCCCGACTGAAACGGTGCGCGGGGGGGGGTAGTTACGTGACGTCGCGGCGGGCGAACAGAGCGGCAGAAACGATGAGCAGGGCCAGCGCGATGGCGCCGAGGTAGATGCCGCCCTGCCAGACCGTGAGCGGGGACGTCGAGCCGGCGATCGAGGTGCCGTTGTTCAGCCAGGCGGTCACGTTGTTGGAGACCAGCCACCGCTCGGCATGCGGGTCGACCAGCCGTACGCCGATCTCGCCGACCACGGCGTAGCCGAGGCCGACACCGAGGGCGGCCGACGACAGCCGGGTCGCGTACGCGATGGCGAAGCCGACCGCGCCGCCGACCAGCGCCAACGCGATGCCGCGCCCGGTGCTCATCAGCAGCTCATGCTGCAGGACCGCGGGCATCGGCCCGATCTGCCCGAACCGGCGGGCGGCCAGGTAGTTGATGGCCAGCGCCAGCCCGAAGACCAGCAGCCCGATCGCGATGCTGCCCAGCCAGAGCCCGAGCAGTTTGCTGCCGAAAACCCGCAGCCGGCGTGGTTCCCAGGTGAGCAGCGAGGCCATCGAGCCCTGTGTCCACTCGGCGCCGATGAAGCTCGCGCCGATCACCAACGCGACCATCGCGAACAGCGCGGCGCAGATCCGGATCAGGATCGGTGCGGAGGCGCTGAAGAAGTAGTGGCCGCGGGCGTTGTACGCGTTGGCGCCCACCAACAGCCCTACCAGCACCAACACCACCACGACCGACGCCCACGTGAGCCGGCGGGCGAACAGCCGGCGAATCTCTACCCGTACGAGTCGCATCTACGCCTCACCCCGGAACGGCGGCGGTGCGCCGATCGTCTGGTCCAACAGATCGTTCGCCTCATCGCGCAAATCCATCCCGGGGACATCCCCGGCCATCACCGGCTGGGGTTCGTCCGGCGCCGCGTGCCGGCCAGGCAGCGCCGGAGTGGGGGCATGCTGGGGGGCATAGCTGGGCAGACCCTCGTTGCCCCTGGCCAGCTCGCCCTCGGCCTCGGTGGCACCCGGCGCGGTGCCGGTGAGCTCCAAAAAAACACGTCCTCTAAATCCGGCTCCAGTGGGGTCAGCTCGGACACGTACAACCGGCGCCTCGCCAGCAGTTGGGTGATCCGCGCCGGATCGTCGACATCGGTGACGATCAGGTGGTCCGGCCGAGTGGTGACCGTCATCCCGGCGTCCCGGAGCAGCCCCGCCGCGGTCTGCGGCTCATCGACCCGTACCAGCACCTCGCCGCGCGCCGCGGTCGCCAGCACGTCACTGACCGGCCCGGTGACCACGTGCCGGCCGTGCGCGACGATGGAGACGCTGTCGCAGACCTGCTGGACCTCCAGCAGCTGCTGGTGGGAGGACAGCAGCACGGTCACGCCGCCGTCGCCCAGCGCCCGCATCAGATCCCGGATCTCCCGGATCCCGGCCGGGTCCAGCCCGTTGTTCGGCTCGTCCAGGATCAGCAGCAACGGCTCCTTCAGCAGCGTCGCGCCGATCGCGAGGCGCTGGCGCATGCCGAGCGAGAAGCCCTTCACCTTGTCGCCGGCCCGATCCCGCAGACCGACCAGCTCCAGCACCTCGTCCACCCGGGTGCTGCGCACCTTGGCGAGGGTGGCCAGCATCCGCAGGTTCCGCCGGGCCGAGAAGTTGCCGAAGAACTGCGCGCCCTCCACGACCGTGCCGATGTTCTGGATCACCGATCGCAGGTCGCGGGGCACCTCGTGGCCGAAGATGTTCATCTCACCGGCGTCCGGCCGGATCAGCCCGAGCAGGGACCGGATCGTCGTCGTCTTGCCGGCACCGTTGGGCCCGAGGAACCCGTGTACGGTCCCGGCCTCCACCAACATGTTCATGTCGTGCAGCGCCACCCGGCGGCCGCCGCGCAACCCGCGGAACTCCTTGTGCAGCCCGCGCTGACCTCGATCGCGGGCACCCCCGGAAGCCACTCCGGGCAGCCCGGCCATCAAAGACCCCGAAGCCATGACGCTTCCCCCTCCTGCACCCACGACAGAACCACCCCCTGTCGCGGAGACACCACACCCGGTGTCGGGACCACCATAGTCGGCCTGGGAGAAAACCGTCCAAGTGGTGTTAAAGAGGTTGTCCTCTGGGGCGCAAGTCGCGTCTGGGTCCCGGACCCCAGGGCGGTCCGGCAACACTGATGTTGTTGGATGGTGACGTGCCTGAACACGACCCCAGTCCGGACGCTGTGATCGCGCTAGACCGGGTGACCATCCGGCGCGGCGACAGCGTCCTGCTCGACGCGCTGAGCTGGCAGGTCGAGCTGGACGAGCGCTGGGTCGTGCTCGGCCCCAACGGCGCTGGCAAAACCACCTTGCTGCAGGTCGCGGCCGCGCAGATGCACCCGAGCAGCGGCCGCGCGTACGTGCTGGGCGAGCGCCTGGGCGCGGTGGACGTGTTCGAGTTGCGGCGCGCGGATCGGGCTCACCACCTCGCAGGTTTCCGGCCGGGTGCCGGCCTCCGAGCGGGTGCTCGACGTGGTGCTGACTGCCGCGTGGGGCGTCGTCGGGCGGTTCACCGAGACGTACGACGAGATGGACGTGACCCGGGCTCGCGAGCTGCTGGAGGCATTCGGCGTCGGTCAGCTTGCCCACCGGACGTACGGGACGCTGTCCGAGGGCGAGCGCAAGCGCGTCCAGATCGCCCGCTCGCTGATGACCGACCCGGAGATGCTGCTGCTGGACGAACCGGCCGCCGGGCTGGACCTGGGTGGCCGGGAGGATCTTGTACGCCGCCTCTCGCAGCTCGCCGCCGACCCGGACGCACCTGCGTTGGTGCTGGTCACCCACCATGTCGAGGAAATCCCGCCGGGCTTCACGCACGCCCTGCTGCTGGCTGACGGGCAGGCGGTCGCGGCGGGGCTGACGCCGGACGTGATCACCGCGGACAACCTGTCCAAGACGTTCGGGAATGCCGCTGACGCTGGATCGCCAGGTGACCCCGGCCGGCGACCGCTACACCGCGCGGGCCGCTAGTTAACTGACGTTTGGGAGGCTTGATGGGCGAGTTCGTACGGCTTGAGGTCAGCGACGGCATCGGCACGATCCGGCTGGACCGGCCGCCGATGAACGCGCTCAACGAGCAGATGCAGGACGAGCTGGCCGAGATCGCCACCGAGGCGTCCGCGCGCGAAGACATCAGCGCGGTGGTGATTTACGGCGGACCGAAGGTTTTCGCGGCCGGCGCGGACATCAAGGAAATGAAGACCCGCTCGTACGCGTATATGTCCGTACGAGCGCACCGGCTGCAGGCGTCTTTCGTGGCGGTCGCCAAAATCCCGAAGCCAGTCGTTGCCGCGATCACCGGCTATGCGCTCGGCGGCGGGCACGAACTGGCGCTGTGCGCGGACTTTCGGGTGGCCGGCGACAACGTCAAGGTCGGCCAGCCGGAGATCCTGCTGGGCATCATCATCACGGTGCCGGTGGCACCCAGCGGCTGACCCGGCTGATCGGCCCGGCGAAGGCGAAAGACCTGGTCTTCTCCGGTCGGTTCGTGGCCGCCGATGAGGCACTTTCGTTGGGGCTGCTGGATAAAATCGTCGCGCCGGACGACGTGTACGAGGCGGCCGTCGCGATGGTCCGGCCGTACGTGGGCGCGGCCTCGCTGGCGCTGCGGGCCGCGAAGGCGGCGATCGACGGTGGCATCGAGGTCGACCTGACTTCCGGGCTGGCGCTGGAAAGCCAGCTCTTCGCGACCACCTTTGCCACTCAGGACCGAACCGCCGGCATGGAGTCCTTTGTGGAGAACGGGCCGGGCAAGGCCACTTTCACCGGCCAGTAGAGGAAGAGAAATCCGCATGGCAGTCACCAAAGAAGAGGTCGAAGCCGCTCGGCACGATCCGAAGCAGGCGAACATCCTCTACCACGACTGGGAAGCGACCACCTACGACGAGAAATGGTCGATCTCGTTCGACGACGACCGCTGCACGGTTTATGCGAAGGAGCGGTTCACCAGCATCGCCGGCGAGGACGGCTGGCCGTACGAGACGGCCCTGGAAATCGGCAGCGGCACGGGATTCTTCCTGCTGAACCTGATGCGTGCCGGGGTCGCCACCTCCGGGATCGTCACCGACATCTCGCCCGGCATGGTCGAGGTCGCCACCCGCAACGCCAAGGAACTCGGTTTCGACGTGACCGGCCGGGTGGCCGACGCGGAGACCATCCCGGTCGAGGACTCCTCGGTTGACCTGGTCGTCGGACACGCGGTGCTGCACCACATCCCGGATGTGGACCAGGCTTTCGCCGAGGTGCTGCGGGTGCTCAAGCCCGGCGGCCGGTTCGTTTTCGCCGGAGAACCCACAAAATACGGCGATGTGATCGCCCGCAAGCTCTCCCAGCTGACCTGGTGGGCGACCACCAACGCGACCAGGCTGCCGGTGCTGGCGGACTGGCGCCGGCCGCAACAGGAGCTGGATGCCTCCAGCGAGGCGGCGGCCCTGGAGGCAGTCGTCGACCTGCACACCTTTGACCCGCATTCCTTGGCTGTCCGGGCCGTCCGCGCCGGGGCGCAGGATGTTTCGGTGAAGACAGAGGAATTCACCGCCGCCTGGTTCGGCTGGCCGGTGCGTACGTTCGAATGTGCGGTGCCGTCCGGAAAACTCGGCTGGAACTGGGCCATGTTCGCGTACAAGGGCTGGCTCGCCCTGTCCGCCGTCGACAAGCACGTCTTCAGCCAGGTGATCCCGAAGGAACTGTTCTACAACCTCCTCATCACCGGCACCAAACCGCTGTAGGTCAGGGGGTTGGGCGTACGGGTGGGAGTTGTCCTTGGTGGGTGGCGCGCAAAACTGTGGTGAGGTCGGCCCGGAGGTGTTCGATCCGGGTGGCGCCGAGAGTTTTGGCCCATTCGGCCTCCAGGTCGCGGTAGATCTGGTCCACCGCGGCGAGTAAGCGCTGGCCGCGGCGCGTGAGGGACGAGTTTCGCCCTGCTGTCGCCCGGATGGACGGTGTGCTGGACATAGCCGGCCTCGTCCATCGCGGTCACCAGCTTGGACGCGGCCTGCTTGGTCGTGCCCATCAGCGCGGCGATCTCGGTCGCGGTGATCGGGCCGGAACGCACGGCCAGCAGGATAAATCCGAACGCCGGCCGTACGTCGTGCCAGCCCTGCTCGGCGAGCCGAGCGTGCAGGCCGTCGATCAGGTGCCCATAGGCCATCGCGAAAAGCCTGGCCAGTGGGACCGTCTCGGCGGCCTCGCTCATGTTATTCGGCCCAGGGGCGGGGTAAAGGCCGGACTGTCGGCCATCCGGGCCTGACCACCAACTGGCATGCAGCAGATCGTACGCAGGGTCTCCTGCCCGGCGTTGGAAATCGCGAACGGCGTGTCCGGCGGCACCACGATCGCGTCGCCGGCGCCGGCCGAGAACGTCCGGTCGCCAAGGACAACGGACGCTTTGCCGTTGAGTATCACGAAAACCTCTTCGAGAGTGACCTCGTGCGGGGCCGCTTCGGGGCCCGGCTCGATTTCCACCTGCCAGACGCTCAGGTGGGTGGAGCCGCGGCTCGGGGTGGCCAGCGAGGTGAACTTGGTGCCGGGCAACTCGTGGGTCGGTTTTTTCGGGGGCGGGAATGACGGGCATTGCTTGACTCCAATGGTCAATGTGGTTGACGAACTCCAGGAGTATGCATCGATCCTCGCCGGATAGTCAACCTAGTTGACGGACTAGCAATAGGGCGGCTGGTGGGTGAGAGTGGACGCGATCCGCATAAACAGCGCGAACTGCCGGAAAAGGTCCGGCATGGCAGCGGTGGTCTGGATCGTACGGCCGTCCCGTGCCGTCACTCCGGGAATGCCGAGCAGGTGGGACGCCACCGACGCGGACTGCCAGCGGACCGCGAGAGTCGCCGTGCCCGGCACCGGCTTGACCTTGCCGCCCTTGTTCTTCGCACGTCGCACGGCATCGCGAGCGCCGGTCCGGATCGCCTCCCGCGCCTGGACGGCCGGGCGCAGTTTCGCGGCGAACCGGTCGATCGCCCATTTCACCGGCACGGTCGCGACTTTCGCGTTCCACTCGGCCATTTCCGCGCAGGCCGCGTCGTCGCCGGAGAGCAGGATGACCGGTACGCCGAGGGCGGCGGCGGTCGCGTACACCATGCCGATCTCGCCGACCGGCCGGTCGTCGAGCCACATGTCCTCAATCTCGTGGCCCATGAAACTGTGGCTCAGCACGCCGAGCGCGCCGGACCGGGTGTGAAAGCCGATGCACAGCACCGCCTCGAAACCCGCGTCCAGGCCTTCCAACATGCTCATCGGTTTCGCCTTGCCGCGTACCAACTCCGCGACCGGGTGCAGTCGCAGTCGATCGGCGGCAGCAGGCTCCGCATCGGGCCGTGCGCGTCGTTGACGAGAACCTCGGTGGCGCCGCCTTCCAGGGCTCCGCTGACGGCCGCGTTCACGTCCTCGGTCATCATCACCCCCGGCCGGCCTCGTAGTCCCGGCCGGTGGGCTGTACGTCGTGGAAGTCAACCAGCCCGGTGACGCCCTCCATGTCCGCACTGACATAGACCTTCACGTATCCGCCTTCGGTCTCCCGGCAAAGTCCCATCATGCCTGCCAGCGCGCTGGCTCGCCGGGTGGTCCGGTAGCGTGCGCGAGGTGGGACGGCGAGATCCGCGGCAGGCCAGGTTTCTCACCCTCGCGTCGCTGCGCTGGGTGATCCGCAACCGCGCCTGGACCCCGTGGTATTTGATCCGCTACCTGCGCCTCGCCCGCCTCACCCTGACCCGTCGGGACATCGTCCTGGAAGGCATGGTTTTCCTGGGAAAGAAGGTGCGGTTCGAGGTCCGCCGCGGCTATGGCCGGATCGTGGTGGGCCGCTGGGTGCACATCGGATCGGGCACCAAGTTCCGGGCCCACGAGGGCACCATGCGGATCGGCGACAAGTGCGTTTTCGGCAGTGAGAACACCATCAACTGCTACGTCGACGTGGAGTTCGGCGCCGGTACGCTGATCGCCGACTGGGTGTACGTGACGGATTTCGACCACGTCTACGCCGATCCGTCGGTGCCGATCAAGGACCAGGGCCTGGCGAAGTCGCCGGTCCGGATCGGCCCGGGCAGCTGGCTCGGCGTGAAAGTCACCGTGCTGCGCGGCGCCAGCACCGGCCCTAACTGCGTTTTTTCGCCGCCCACACCGTGGTCAAGGGCACCGTACCGGCGGCGAGCGTGGTCGCCGGCGTGCCGGGCCGGGTGGTCAAGGACATCGCGCAGGCCTGGGACCTCGCTGCCCAACAACGCGCCGATGTCGCCGACATGGCCCGCAAACAGGCCGAAGCCGTCAGCGAGCTGCGCGCCGCCGATCGGTAATCCGCCGGACCAGCGCCGACCGTCGGATAAAGTCCCGCACTCGGTGGGAAATCAGTCGGTGCCGTCGGCGAGGAGATTTCCGTCGGGGACCACGATGCGCAGGGGAGTGGGGGCTCGGCCGTGTGCGACGGGCGGGGCGGCGGCGAGTTCGCGTTCCTCGATGACGGCTTGTTCGTACGTTTCGATGACCTGCTCGGCGATCCGCGGCCAGGCGTAGTCCCGCGTCGCCACCGCGCGGGCCTGTCGGGAGAGTCGCCGGGACAACACCTCGTCGCGCAACAGTCGACTGACGGCGTCGGCGATCGCGGCCGGGCTGCCAGCTGGCACTTGCAGCGCGGAGACGCCGTTTTTGGCCAGCTCAGCCAATCCGCCGGTGTCCGAGAGCACGAGGGTGGCGCCGGCGGCGGCGGCTTCCAGGGCGACCATGCCGAAAGGCTCATAAATGCTCGGCACCAGCCAGCGCGCAGTCGGCGGCGGCGGCGAGCGAAGCGAGTTGTCGGCCGGGGACGAAACCCAGCCACTGTACGGATTTCCCGAGCCGGAGCCGGCGGGCCTGGGCACGCAGTTCGTCGCCGTACGGGCCGTCGCCGGCGACCACCAACCGCAGTCCCGGGTGCCGGCGGCGCAGCCGGGGGAGGGCGGCGAGAATGTCCTGCAGACCTTTTTCGTACACCAGTCGGCCGCTGAACAACAAGAGTGGGGCGTCCAATGTGGACCCGTACGTGCGGCGGACCGTACGAACAGCGGCGGCGGAGACTTTCCAGTCCTGCGGGTGAACACCGTTCGGGACGGTGTCCACTTTGGCCGGTGGCAGCTCGAAGAGCTGGGTGATCTGCCAGCGCATGTATTCGCTGCAGGCCAGCACCCGGCGGGCCTCGTACGTGAGCCACCATTCGACCGAATGAATGGAGCGGTTCAGGTCGCCGGGCAGCCAGCCCTGGTGCCGGCCGGCCTCGGTGGCGTGCATGGTGGCGACCAGCGGCACCCCGAGGTGGTGTTTGAGGGTGGCGGCGGCGTGCGCGACGAGCCAGTCGTGGGCGTGGACGACCTCGGGCTGGATCTCGTCGCAGACCGCGAGCGCCGCCCGGGTGACGGCGTGGTTGAAGGCCCATCGTCCAGGCCAGCAGCGTCTCGGGGTTGAACTCGAACAGCGGCGGGTCGTCCGGCACCCGGATGACCCGTACGCCGTTGACGATCTCGTCGGCCGGGGCACCGGGCGCGTGCCGACTGATGACGGTGACCTCGTGACCCCGCCGCGGCCATCGCCTCGGACAGCGCATGCACGTGACGGCCAAGCCCGCCGACTACTGCCGGCGGGTATTCCCAGGAGAGCACCAGAGTCCGCACCGCCGATCATGGTGCCAGACCCTTACTCGCAAGTAACCACCGGGTGGCGGCGTGGCCCCGTCAGTCGTACGTGACGAGGCCACGTCATCAGAACTAGATAGTCCAGTTCACGTACATGCGCCACTCGTAGATGCCGGGCAGCTGCCGGCAGTCGTACTCGCGCCAGCGCCCCTGTGCGATGCCCGCGTCACCGTCGGCCCAGCACATCCTGGGGTCGTAGTAGTCCGCGTACGGCCCCACGGCCCAGATCGCCGGGCTGATCGTCGTCGTCGCGGACGCCGCCGACGGCGCGCTGACGGACGGCTGGCGTGAGCGCCAGCGCCGCGATGCCCAGCGCGAGGGCCATCCTGCGTATTCTCATGGGTGCCTCCAAAGTGATCGAAAGGGCACCCTTAAGAACGCGCGATGTTCGACTATGTCACGCGATAAGCGACGCCATCAGGCCGAGTGGCGGCGAGCCGAGCGCCAGCAGCTCGCGGTGGAACCGCGGCAGGCCGAAGTCGGCGCCCCAGGCCGCACGGGCCCGCTCCCGCAGTGCGAGGATCTCCAGCTTGCCCCATGTGTAGCGGCCATAAGTGGGGTCGAAGGTGCCGCGGCGGGCCTCCGACCAGGCGGCCTGGCTGGGGTTGCCGGGCGTCCCGTAGAAGGTGTTGATGGCGAACTGCTCGGCCGCCTCGGCCACCGTCAGCGCGCCGGTGTGCAGCGCGATCGCCATCGCGAGGCGGGTCACTCGTACCAGCCCCTCGATCGCCACCCCGGCGGCGTAGCGGGCGTCGTCGTCGTCCCGGAAACCCTCCTGCAGCGCCATTTCCTCGCAGTAGTGCGCCCAGCCCTCGATGAACGAGTTGCTGTGCAGGGTCTTGCGTACGTCGCTGGTCAGGCTGCGCATCGCCAGGAAGTGGCTGAAGTGCCCGGGCGCCACCTCGTGGATGGTGATCGCCGGCAGGGTGGTCCGGCTGAACACCTCCAGCCAGCCCTCCTGCTCATCCTCGGGCCAGGACGCGTCCGGCGGAGTGATGTTGTAGAAGGTCTGGCTGGTTGGTTCGTACGGCGCGACCGGCGACAGCGACGCGATGGACCACCGGTAGGACTCCGGCGACGGGCGTACGAGGCACTCGCCGTCGGTCGGCGCGAGGTCGTGCCGCTTTGTCCAGGCCAGCACCTCCTCGGTCTGGTCGCGGGCCTCGTCGAGCACCCCGTCAGCGTCCGGGTGGTCTGCGTTGAGCCGCTGTACGGCGTCGGCCACCGACACACCCGGCAGCAGCCGCCGCGCGCAGGCCTCGGTCAGCATCTCGCGCAGCCGGTCCCGCTCGGCGTCGGCCTGTTTGCCCAGCTCGGAGAGGTCGATCGGGACCGCTTCGGAGGCCGACAGGAGGCTGGCCAGAGCCGGGCCGCCGAGCGCCGCGTCGGCCGGACCGTGCTCAGCCGCGGCGGCGATGTGTTCGACGAACCGGGCGTGCGCTTGTAGGGCCTTCGCCTCGATGTCGGACCGATCCGCGTCCAGCCCCGGCGGCCACGCCCCGGGCGGCTCCCAGGCACGCCTGCGCGACCGGCGCTGGCACCTGATCGAGCGTACGGACGGCCATGTCGACCGCATCTGGCCAGCTGGCGAGGTGCCGCTCACGGGCTTGTGCACGGTCCGCGGTTGGCGCGTAGTCACGCTCGTAGCCGGTCAGCTCCAGGTTCGCCTGGTGCAGCAGCGGGAACCGCCGGTGCAGCTGCAGGTCCCCATACACGACCTGGGCGCTGTGTTCGAAAGCGGCCAGGTGCGCCTCGTCTTGCGGATCGTCGAGTTTTCCCTGCTCCTGCGCCTCTTTGACGGTCGCGAGGGCGCGCTGGACGCCGTCCGCCGAGAGGTCCTGGATCCGTCCGTCATATTCGTGCAGGCCGGCCAGCTCCCGTGCCGTGGCAAGGTCGAGTTCGGTCACCGCTCGCAGTCGATCAGTCATCCTCGCAGGCTAGACGACGTACATATGGCCGGCCTACAGAGTTGGGCGCTCGATCAGACGTTTCGAACATAAAAAATGTTCAGAGATTTGTGTTCAGAACATCAATCGTGTTCGAATCATCGTGTGAGTAGTGACGAACGGGTGCGTACGATCGTCCAGGCCCTGCGGGCCGCCGAGCGGATCAGCGTGGTCGACCTGGCCCGGGAGACCGCGTGCTCGGAGATGACGATTCGTCGGGACCTCGACCTGTTGGCCGCGCAGGGCGTGCTGCGGCGGGTTCGCGGCGGCGCGGTGAGCCTGCTCCCGCGTGGCGACGAGCCACCGTTCGCGCTGCGGGAGCTGGAAGAGCTGGCAGCGAAGAAGCGGATCGGCGCGGCCGCGGCGGCGATGGTGACCGACGGTGAGGCGGTCGTCGTCGACGGAGGTACGACCGGCCGCGAGGTAGCCCGGGCGCTGATCGGCCGGCGGATCACCGCGATGCCGTTAGGACTGCACGTGGCGAACACGCTGTCGGCCCCGGCAGGAGGACATGGCGGCGTACGCCTGCTGATGCCGGGCGGGGAAGTCCGGGCCGGCGAGCTCGTCTTCACCGGGCATCTGACCACCCGGGCGCTGCGGTCGCTGCGCTTCGACACGGTGATCCTGGGCTGTTGCGGGATTTCCGCCGAGCACGGCCTGACCACCTTCGACCTCGACGACGTGGACGTGAAGCAGGCGGCGCTGGAATCCAGCCGGCGGGTGATCGCGGTCGCGGACGCCACCAAATTCGCCCGTACCGCCCTCGGCCAGGTCTGCCCGCTGGCCAGGATCGACGTACTCATCACCGACACGAGCGCCCCGGAGCGCGTGATCGCTGACTTCCAAGCCGCCGGGGTGGAGGTTCGGCGTGTCTGAATCGTTGCGGGCGCGGCTTTTCCCGGCCGCCCCGGCAGTGGATTCCCGGCTGCGCAAGGCAAGGTGGGCGGTGATTGGCTACTTCTTCCTGATGGGCATGCTGGCCGCCACCTGGGCGGTCCGGATCCCGGACGTGAAGATGCGGCTGGGGCTGACCAATGGGCAGCTCAGCTACGCGCTGCTGGCCTTCGGTATTGGCTCTATCGCTTGCATTCCGTTCGTTGGCCGGCTGGTGGACCGGTTCGGCAGCCGACTGGTGGTGCTGGTGGGTGGCGTGCTGTGCTGCGTGGTCGTCCTGGGCCCCGGCCTCGCGCCCAGCTACTTTTGGCTGGTGGCCGCACTTTTCTGCTTCGGTGTCGGCTTCAACACCCTCGATGTCGGGATGAATGCGCACGCGGTCGAGGTCGAGCGCGCGTACGGACGACCGATCATGACTTCTTTTCATGCGATTTACAGCGTCGGCGGATTTGCCGGCTCCGCGTTCGGCGGTGCGGCGGCCGCGCTGGCGATTGGCGCGTTGCCCACTTTCGCGGCGGCTGCCGTACTGATGCTGGTGATCGCCGTGCTGGGACCGGCCTGGCTGCTTCCGCCGGCGACGGGGTCTTCGGCGCGTACGGACCCGTCGGCATTGCCGGTCAAGCGTCGCGGCCCGTCGCTCGCGGTGATCGTGCTGAGCCTGCTCGCGATGTTCTGTTTCCTCGCCGAAGGTTCGGTGGCCGACTGGAGTTCCATCTACCTGCACGAAAACCTGGGCACGACGGCCGGCACAGCGGCGATCGGCTATGCGGTCTTCTCCATCACCATGACGATGGGCCGGTTTATCGGGGACCGGCTGGCAATGTGGCTCGGTCCGGTCCGGCTGGTCCAGCTCAGCGCCGGGTTCGGCGCCGCCGGCATGGCCGTTGGTTTGCTGGTCAACCAGCCGATAGGGGCCGCGATCGGCTTCGGAATCTTCGGTTTTGGGCTCGCCAGTATCGTACCGCAGGTCTTCACCGCGACCGCGAACCGCAATCCCGACCGGGGCGGCCGTGACCTCGGCCAGGTGGTCGGCACCGGCTACGCCGGCATGCTGCTCGGACCGGTCGCCATCGGCGCTGCCGCGTCACTGGTCACTTTGCCAGTGGCGCTGGGAATTCCGGTGGTGCTCACGGTCGTGGTGGCCATACTGGCGCCGATTCTGCGCCCGGCCCGCCGGCCCGCCGTCGAAACCGCGCCGGTCGGGTGAATTTACCGGCGAGTCCGGATGCGGACGCGCGTTACAGCGGTTAATCAGGGCATTCGTCGCTCCGTCCGCGGTTGTCGACTGGTGAGCATGAAGGTAAGACGCATGGTGGCCGAGAAAGGTTGCGGTCGTACGATAATCAGTGCTGGGTCTTTTGCGGAAAAGGCTGGATCGTACCGGCGTGTCCGAATATCGCGTCTGGATGACAAATGCCATCCAGACGGCGAAGAACCGCTGCTGAAGGACGCGGTTCATCCGCGGCTGTCATTCTCTATGCTGGGATTAGCTGGGTTGCTCATCAAGGGCGATGCGCCCAGTACAGTAAAGATTCGGAGTTGTCATGACAGCGTTGTCGCCATCTCACCAGCCGTCACTGCGCATTCTGACGGTCACCAACCTGTGGCCGGAGAGTGGCAGTTTTCGCGGCGTCTTCGTACGCGAACAGGTGGAAGCCCTGCGCAGACAGGGACATCAGGTGGATGTGGAGGTGGTCGCGCAGGCCCGCGGCAAAGTCGACTATTTGCTGGCCGCGCCTCGGGTACGCCGTCGCGCCCGCGCCGGCCGTTACGACATCGTACACGTCCATTACGGCCTGACCGCGCTGGCCGCGCGGCTGGTGACCGGTATTCCGAAGATCCTTTCGCTGTACGGGTCGGATATCAACTCGCCACGACAGCGGCGGATTACCCGGCTCGGTGCCGGCTCGGTGGCACGGATCTACGTGTCACGCCGATTGGCTGTCACGGCCGAGGAACCAGAGGCCACGGTCATCGCCAACGGTGTGGATTTCGAACTTTTCACTCCGACCGATCGGGCCGAAGCCCGAGCCACTTTGGGCATAGATCCCGATGCGCGAGTGGTCTTGTTCGGCGGTCACCCGGACAATCAGGTCAAGGGATATGACGTTTTCGCTGATGTACTCGCCGAGCTGCGCGAGCGCGGCGTACCAGCACAGGAACTGGTGCTGGCCGCGCCGGGACAGGACAGGCCCGCGGTAGTCCCGAAGTTCGCCGCCGCGGATGTCATGTTGTTTACTTCTCGAAAGGGCACCGAAGCGTCGCCGACGGTGGTGAAGGAAGCGGCCACCATGAATTTGCCCGTCGTCACCGTGGATGTTGGTGATGCCGCCGAGACGCTGGCGCACGCCTCGCCCAGCACCGTGGTGAAGTTCCCGGAACCCGTGGGGAACCGACGAATCCCGCGCGACGTTGATTACCCGCCTGGCGGACGCGGTAGAACCGCTGCTGACCAGCCCGACCCGCTCCACTGGCCGCGAGGCGTTGGCCTGGTTGGACACCGCAAACGTCACTCGGCGGCTGGTCACGGTTTACCGGTCACTGCTGGGATCTTCGACCCACTGACGGTCCGCGAGTCGTACTTCTGTGTCACCTCTTCGCCGGATTTCCGACAATCGAGGGCACCGGCGAAATTTTCCCTGCATATCGGACGCATGTGGAATCGAGCGCAACCTTTCATGCCGGCCGATGCGTCATTACTTGCACCAGGGCTGGTCTTGCGACCTCAGACGGGAACCGGACCTGGGCATCAATACCTCACAGAGGCAGGCCCATCGGAAGGCTGATAAGCGTGGCTCCCGCTCCACATACATCCGCGGTGATACCGCTGCCAGACCTCGAACCTTTTCGAGGTGACCAAGGAAAGGCTTTCTCGCCAGGTCCAGCACAGCTGTCCGCCGACCGGCTGGCCGCGATGGGCTATGTCGAGGAAGAGTACGTAATCCGGGGCGTGTCGACGACGTTCCGGCACGGCGAGGACAGTGAGATCGACGTGGGTCCCCAGGCCGCGTACGTCACCCGGATTCTGGTTCGGACCCCGGCACAGTTCGACCGATTCAACGGCACCGCGGTGGTGGAATGGCTCGATGCCACCGATTCCGTCGACACGGCGCACGAATGGGCATACACCCAGCCGGAGCTGGTGCGCGGAGGTTTCGCCTGGGCCGGTGTTTCGGTGCAGCGCGCCGGTGTGATGGACGGGCTAAAAGGCTGGGACGCCCAGCGGTATTCCTGCCTGCACCATCCCGGCGACGAATATTCTTACGACATGTTCTCGCAGGCCGGGCGGGCCATCCGGGCGATCTTGCCAGGGGGTTCGCCTGCTGGCGGCCGGAATGTCGAAGTCGGCGCACCGGCTCACCACCTATGTCAACAAAATTGACCCGATCGCCGAAGTCTTCGACGGATATCTGGTGCATTGTCGGCCGACGTTCGCGCAGCCCAAAGTGCCCCATCGCGCGGATACCGTCGACGATTCGGGATCCGTACGATTCGCAGATGTTCTGCGGGTGCCGGTGCTCGTCCTGCAGACCGAGACCGAGGTCGCCAGTTCTGGGTACGGATCCGTCCGGCAGCCGGACGAGGAATGCTTCCGGCTGTGGGAAATCGCCGGAGCGGCGCGATCCGACGCGTACCTTCAGGCGATGGCCCCGCTCCATCCCCTCCAACGCCGGCCATCGGATATCATCTCGGCGCTGGCCAGCCGAGCGAAGATGTTCGGGCCGGGTCTCAACCAGTTCGTGACTTCGGGCCCACAGCACCATTACGTGGCCAACGCCGCGCTTCACAGCCTCCATCGCTGTCTTCGCGATGGTGTTGCCTTGCCGTATGGCGATCGGCTTGCCACCGTCGCGCACGCACCGCACATTCTCCGGCGTGACGTGCGCGGCAATGCGGTGGGCGGAGTTCGGACACCGTGGGTGGACGTGCCGACCGCGTTGCTGACCGGAGTTGGTCCACAGGACGGCATCCCGCCCGAGCCCACCGATCTGACCGCGCCTTTTCCGGCCGCGATGTTGAAAGAGATCTATCCAAGCGCGGACGCGTACCAAACCGCGTTCGACGCGGCGACTGACACCGCCATTGAGAACGGGGTCATCCTGCAGGCGGACGCTGCCGAGATCAAGGAAACAGCGTCAATAGTCTATTTGATGTCGCTCAACAACTGACGGTCGCGCTGCACCGTCTTCCGCGATGCCCGTCAACAATCATTGGATTACCTATGACAAAGATGTCAGGGCGCACCACCTGGCTGCTCACCGGCGGCGCCGGCTACATCGGCTCACATGTGCTGCACGCGATGGATCGGTCCGGACACAAATGTGTTGTCCTGGACGACCTGTCCACCGGCGTGGCAGAGCGCATTCCGGTCGGAACACCGCTGGTCGTGTGGGATCGGTCCTGGACACCGCCTTGGTCGAGTCGACCATTCGCGAGCACGACGTCCGCGGCATCGTCCATCTGGCCGGACGAAAGTCCGCTCCGGATTCGGTTCGCCACCCGATCTTCTATTACAACGAGAACGTGGGTGGCATGATCTCGTTGTTGGACGCGGCCATCCGGGCCGATGTGCGCAGGGTCGTGCTTTCCTCAAGCGCGGCGGTCTATGGCACCACTGACGTTTCCCCGGTTTCCGAGGACGCCGACTGCCGGCCGGAGAATCCGTACGGCGAGTCCAAGCTGAACTGCGAGAAGATCCTCGCCCACGCGTCGACGGCGCACGACATCGGCTATATCTCCCTGCGGTATTTCAACGTCGCCGGCGCGGCCACCGCGCAACTGGCGGACCGTGGTGGCGACAACCTCATCCCGAGAGTTTTTTCGCCGCGCTGCAGCAGAACGTACCACCGAAGGTGTTCGGGGATGACTGGCCGACCAGCGACGGCACGTGCGTACGCGACTACGTCCATGCCCTCGATCTCGCGGCCGCGCACGTCGAGGCAGTGGACCTGTTGGAGCAGCGGTTTACCCGACGGACGTACAACGTGGGTCGCGGCGACGGCAGCACCGTGTTCGAGGTGCTCGACACGATCAAAACCATCACCGGATGCGACTTCGAACCAACCGTCGTTGCTCGGCGCCCAGGCGACCCCGCCGAGGTGGTCGCGGACGTGACCCGGATCGAAGCCGAACTTGGCTGGCGAGCCAAGTTCGACCTCTCCGAAATGGTCGCCTCAGCCTGGGCCGGCTGGCCACGCACCAGTATCCGAGACAAATCAGCGGTGTAATTCCGCCGACCACTGACCACCTTGGAACAGGTCATCTACCAAGGCGGGGGTGTTGTAGTGGACTTTCCCCGGACGTGGCCGATGGGCTGGTGCTACGGCTGGTCAAGTGTTAGTCGGACGGTTGCTGCGCAACATGGGCCTGTCGCCGGGGCGACCGTTTGTGGCGGGCAGAGCTGGAAGAGCTGGAAGAGCGACGAATATTCCGCCTCTGTCGGACGCCAGAGCGTGCTCTGAAACAGGGGTTTCCACAGGGGCATTTAGGTGGTCCGTTTCTTATCCACAGAAACGAAAACTGGCAGCCCGACTGTCGATGGCAGCCAGTAAAATCGGGTCATGAGCAGAAAACGACGGCGACCGGAATTCACCGACCCCAACAAGCAACCGTGGCGCACCATGCCACCCAGCTGGGTCCCCCTGCAGATGCTGGAAGAACTCGACCGGTACGGCCGAGCCGACGCTGACACCGCGCTGGCCGCGGTCGAGACGCTGGACAAGGTGATTTCGTATACGCAGGCGATGCAGATGCGGTTCATGGACCGCTTCACCAACGCCCGCCCAGCAGTAGGCGCACCATTCTCCAAATACGCGGCCGGTGAAATCGCCGCATCCCTGACCTGGAGCCTGTCAGCGGCTCAGAAGCGGTTGAATTTGGCGTACCAACTGGTCCATGAGTGCCGGACACGATGGCGGGGATGTCTCACGGCGCCCTTGACCTGCGTAAGGCGTTCACGTTCGCGGACCAGGTCGGCCACCTCTCACCCGAAGACGCCCGGAAAGTCGAAGAGAAGGTGCTACCCGGCGCCGACTCGAAAACGCCTCGATCGATCCGGGACAGGGCCCGCCGGGAGGTCATCAAAATCGACCCAGCCGCCGCCGAAACCCGCCGCAAGAAACTCGTCTCCGAGAGGCGAGTAGAAAAACAACCCTGCGAAGACGGCATGGCTCTGCTCGGCGCGTTCCTGCCCGCCGAATCAGCCGAAGCGATCTACCGTCGCATCGACACCATCGCCCGCAGCCTTAAAACCAAAGACGAAACCCGCACCATGGACGCACTCCGCGCCGACGCCCTCACCGACCTCTGTCTCGGCGTCCCCAGCAACGTACGCACCAAAATCGAACTCCGCGTAGACGCCACCACGCTGATGGGCCTGGACGACAACCCAGCGATCCTGAGTGGCTACGGCCCGATGACCGCGCGCAACGCGCCCGCGAACTCGCCGGCGACGAAAACAGTGAGTGGTACCGAATCCTCACCGACCCCGTCAGCGGAGTGGTCATCGACCATGGCCGTACGCGCTATCGCCCCCACCAAAGCGCTACGGGACCTGGTCAACGCACGCGACCAACGATGCTGCGGCCCCGCCTGCAACCGACCCGCCGCCACCTGCGAATTCGACCACACCATCCCCTGCCGCGACCCGGAAGGAAAGACCGCGTACGACAGCACCGGACCAGCCTGCAAATTCCACAACGACATCAAAGAACACGGCTGGACCGTCACCCAACCAACACCAGGCCGATTCCTGTGGACAAGCCCCACCGGTCGAACGTACGACGTCACACCCAACGACGAATACCCACCACCACCGTTCTAACGGTAGGAAGGACGCCCCCGGTGATCCCGGGCTCACCACGGCCAGCGAGAGTCGCTCGGTCACGCACGCCTACTGCCAAGACGCGCGGATGTCATAGTCGACTTTCCGACGATGGTGTGACGGAATGGACTTGGTTTATGGCTGTCTATCGCCAACCACAGGACCGCCTGGCACTGGATGCTGGCCGGCCCGCGGTTGACAACGGGCTTGCTAACTACCGGTACGAGGATGGGCCCGGCCCGCTAGTAACAGTAAATCTTCGCCTGCTCGCCGCCAAAAATTGGCGACCACCGCAGTCGGACGGTTGCTGCACAAATGGGCCAACAACCTCCCACACCGCCAAAATGCCTTCCGTCAACCACCCTACGCCACGCCTCAAATATCCCTTAACTCACTACCGGCTTGGTAGTAGTGTGTCGCTGCTAAATCTGGCGCTGTTTGTCGGTGGTTCTCGGGTTCAGGTCTGCTGAGAACGAAGGGGTGATGGTTCGTCTGCAGGATTGTGGGCCGCCGGGCGTGGTGCTGCCCGGCGGCCGGGTGGATTTTTCTATGCAGCGAGCTGATTAATCCCGCGGATGGGTCTTCGTTCGCGGTCAACGTACGCGGGCGGCAGGAATTCAACGATTCCGTCAACAATGCGTACATCCCAACCACCGTGGTGCACTAAACGATGGCAGCGATCGCACAGGAGCACGCAATTTTCAAGGCAAGTATGCCCACCATCGGCCCAGTGCTGCACGTGGTGCCCTCTGGTCCAGCGGGGTGGTCGGCCGCATCTGGCGCAGCCTTTGTCTCGTGCTATCAGGGCTTTGCGTAGGGCTGGTGTGATGAGTCGTTCGTTGCGTCCAACATCAAGGGGCACGCTGTCGCTGCCCAGCACCATCGGGATGATGTCCGCGTCACAAGCCAGCCGGCGGACGCCCTCTGGGGAAATCGGTGCGCCACTGTGCGGGTACGCGACCCCGAGCCGGTCCCGCAGCATTTCCCACGTCATCGTAATAGTCAGATGCGGCCGCTCAGCGCCCTGGATGGGGAGTTTCCCGGAGTCCGCGATCAGATTCAACGCTTCCGCGAGCGCGTCCCCGTTGCGCTCAGACACCGACCGCTGATCAGGGGTACCATTCTCAGCCGGACGAGGTTTGGCCAGTGGGCTCAGAATCTCACTGAAGAGGGTGCCGGTTTCACCGTCGAACGAGCCAGTGAAGTTCAGGCGTCCGTCTGTCCCGGTGTGCAGGGATAGTTCTCTGCGTGGTTTCTCGTTTTCGTGTTCGGAGGGCGCCGGACCGTCAGGGTCCAAGTGATCATGGATCCGACGGCCGACTTTGGCTAGGCCGGGTGCGGTGTACCGTTTCGCGTGCTCTACCAGGGACGCTTCAGCTTCCTCACGATCCCGGATGGTCACCCTGGCCGGGAGCCTGGTCATGACCCCAACAATCGTGTCGATCTGAGAGTCCGCGAGCTCACCGCGACGCATCGCCTCACTGGCGATGCTGAGTGTGGGTGCGAGTGTTTCCCCGGTCAGGGCTTGACTGGGGCACAGGTTCAGCGCTCGTTTGTAGCGTCGGGACGCCTCTGTTGGGGACAGTCGCAGGAGGTCTTGCAGCATGCCCAGGGTGTTGCGGTGCCCGAGCGTCTTGCCGACGTTTCCCCGGTGGATCGCCGCGACAATGTCCAACACCTCGACCTGCAGTAGCCGGACCGCTTTCTCCTTTGCCTGCAGCAGCTCACCGAGCTCGTCCGGGTCACACCTCCAGAGTTCTGGAGTGGTGGTGTCGTCGCCGGCGGCCATGCTGTTAATTCTACCGCCGGCACCGACAGTTTGATGGCGTACGGGTAATCAGGAAATGGATACTTTCACAATGATTCCAACGAAACGTGGAGCGCGCGCGTTCAAATCTTGCGAGCGAGAACGTTGGGTCTCTGAAGTAAGGCTCAGGAGCGTGGGGCTGATATTTCGAGACCGCTGGTGCTGGAGCGGGCTGCTGTCTCCAATCACCTGTGCCCCCTTCGCCCTGCGGCCGGCTTTCCCGCCCCCTTGGTAGGGCGTGACTCCTACGACTACTACGGGCGCTATGTCACCCGCCGCATATGCCGGTGAGGGCGATCCCACGTTCGTCTCTGTCGTGCGTCAGCGGCTGCTTCAACGAGAGCGCACAACAGGGACCATCCGGTTGTCAACGAGACCGCTCAGATCAGTCCTGACACGGTTCAGATCACCAGCTCATAGCCGGTTTCTTGATCGGTACCGGGACTCTACTCACCGGTAGATACCAGTCAGTAGAGCGCCGTGGTCTTTGTCACTAATGGACAAACGCGGATCTGCCACTTTGTTACCGGCGGATGAGCAAAACCGGACATCCGCCGCCGGCTCGAGCGAAAGTGCCTGCTGGCCTTGGAAAACCGGTGCCCCAGTGCGTACGTTCTCACGGCGCAGCAAGGTCAGCACGGACCGTCGTTCCCGACGGATCGGGACCGGTGAGAAAGGCGACTAGCCACGGGAGGTGGTGGTGGAGCAGGCGTCCGTTCCCGATGGACAGCAACGTCGCCGAAACTCTGTGGCGGAGCACGGAAAACCGTTGCCGGAAAAAACCCTTGCCGGGGCGGCTTGGGCCGGAAAACGCGTGCTGGCGCGGTGTCTGGTGCCCCACAGAACGGTCGACCCTGGTGCGCAGTCGTCCAGAGCTCGCAGCCAGAAAGAAGGAGAAGGAAAGTGCGTAAGCGATTAGCGGGTATTCTCTTGACCGGCGTAGCAGCTGCCGCGATGGCCCTGAGCGCGGCGCCGGCGCAGGCCGCTCCGACGTGGAGCGTGACTGGCAGCCCGGGCGGCACGCTGAGCGGCGCGGCCGGCACCACCACCCTCACCGATGGTGGCGTCGTCCTCAAATGCACCTCCTCGACGGCCGGTGGCACGATCGCGAACGGGACCGGCCTGCCCGGCACCAACATCGCGCAGATCACGTCGATCACCTTTGTGCACTGCACCGGTCCGGCCGGCCTGACGTTCACCGTGACGCAGAGCGGTGTGTGGGCCCTGAACGCGGTGAACTACGCGAGCGGCGTCACCCAGGGCACGATCACGAACGTCACGGCGGCGCTGAGTGGCCCGGGCTGTGCGGCCACGGTGTCCGGCTCGGTGGCCGGCACGTACACCAACAGCACCGCGGTGCTTAATGTCGACCCGACGCTGAATGCCGCTCTTGGTACGCAGCTGACGGTTTCCGGCGCCAGCGGTTGTTTCGGGCTCATCCACAACGGTGACCACCCGACCTTCAGCGGCGCGTACACGATCACTCCGAACACGATCGCCATCACCAGCCCGTAAGTCGCAGCGGTCTGGCGAACGCAACGTCCTGGATGGCTGTGTCTCGGACAGAAGGGCAGGTGTGAATGCGTGGCAGGTGGCGACAGGCCGGCCGTCGGTCGATTGTCTGGATCGGAGCAGGTGTCCTCGCGATCGCCGCAGGGCTCACTGGTGGGTCCAGTTCGGCTACCGCACAGCAAAACGCCGACGTGCCTGTCCCGTTCACTTGCCACTTCCCTTCCGGGACACAGCCATCCGGGACACAGCCAGTGGCCGCGCGGGTGGCGGTTACCCTGCCGGGGGCCGGCGCGGTCGGACAGCCCATTCAGCCGAGCGGGATTCGGCTCAGCCTGACGGTGCCGGCCGCCACCGGCATCGCCAGTGGCTCGACCGCGCGCGAGCGCGCAGTTGACAGTGGTGCCAGCGATCGCGGGGATCGGGGCTCGTACGACCTGGACTTTCCCGGCCACCCCCACGACAACGGCCGTGCCGCCGGCGACCGGCGAGTCGGCGCCGCCCAGTGGTGATATCGGCTGGGAAGCGAACGGAAAAGCGCAGCCGGTGACGTCCGCCGTTCCCGGTCGACTGTCCTTTGTGGCCACCCAGCTGACTCTCACCTTTTCCTCAGCAGGGGCCAAAGACACCCAGGTCATGTGTACGACGACGGATGACTCCGGTACGCAGCTGGCGTCCTTGCCGGTGGCCGCGACCCAGAACAGTGCCGGCTCTGGCATTTCACGATTGCCCGGCGGGGCCGCTGAAAGTCGGCGCGGCCGGTACGCACAAGTCCGCCGCCGGCCGGTTGGACGACGAGCCCAATTCGACGCCCGCTTCGGCCTACCTCGTCGGCTATTCCGACGTACAAAAGCTTAACGGGGCCGCCTTGGTCGGCCCGGGGTTGATCGACCTCAAAATCTTCGACGCGACCTTCGACCCGGTCACCGGCGATGTGGACGTGGTCGCCAACGGGCAGTTGACGCTGCCACCGGCCAAAAGCACCTTCCTGACCTTCGGCTTCATGCCGACGGCGGCGACTATGCAACTCACGCAGGTCGGGATCATGGTCATTAAGACCCATTCCGCGGCACAACCGGACGGCACGTACATCACTACCACCGTTTCGACCGTGCAGATGTCCTTGCGGATTTACGAGGTGAAGGTCAATGGCACTTCCCTTGATGTGGGACCAAACTGTCACACCTTCGAGAACCTGTTCCTGACATTGAACGCGGAAGGTGACTACGCGGCCGACACCGGCGGCACTTTCGCCGGAACCGTGACGATCCCACGGTTCGCCGACTGCGGGGTGGGGGAGGACCTGGACGGGTTGTTCACCGCGTCCATTTCCGGGCCGGGCAACTTCATGCGCATGACCCAGGGGCCGGGTTGTTTCCCAGTGCCGGTGCCATACCAGTGCCCGCCGGTTATCCCGGAACCCAAGCGTTGAAAGCCCACCGGAGGACATCGCGATGACAACCCAGACGCAGCCGCCCGCGGGGCGCCCGCCCGGTGCTTCGGCGCCGCCGCGCCGCCGCCGCGCCGCGACTGGGGCGAGATTCCGGTGCTGGGCAAGGCCGTCGGCGGGATGCGCCAGACCGGCCGACTGTTCGCGCTCGGTGGCAGCGTGGCGAGGCTGTTTTTTTCAAGCGGCCGTTCCAAACCCGCGAGTTCATCGAGCAGTTCTGGTTCATCGCGAGCGTGACGATCCTGCCGACCGCTTTGGTGTCCATTCCGTTCGGCGCGGTGATCGCTCTGCACCTGGGATCGCTGACCCAGCAGATTCGGCGGCGGAGAGTTTCACCGGCGCCGCGAGTGTGCTGGCGATCATCCAGCAGGCGAGTCCTTTGGTGACAGCGCTGCTGATCGCCGGCGCCGGTGGGTCCGCGATGTGCGCGGATCTCGGTGCCCGTACGATCCGCGAGGAAATCGCCGCGATGGAGGTGCTGGCGGTGTCGCCGGTCCAGCGGCTAGTGGTGCCGCGGGTTTTGGCCTGCATGTTGGTCGCTGTCCTGCTGAACGGCATGGTTTCGGTGGTCGGCGTGTTGGGTGGCTATTTCTTCAATGTCATCATGCAGGGCGGCACTCCGGGCGCGTACCTGGCGAGTTTCTCTTCGCTGGCGCAGCTGCCGGATTTGTGGATTAGCGAGATCAAGGCGCTGATCTTCGGTTATATTGCCGGAGTAGTGGCCGCGTACCGGGGACTGAATCCGCGTGGTGGCCCGAAAGGTGTCGGTGACGACGCGGTGAACCAGTCGGTGGTCATCACGTTTCTGCTGCTGTTCTTCGTGAACCTGATCCTGACCGCGATCTACCTGCAGATCGTTCCGCCGAAGGGTGGCTGAGCAATGGCGAATCCCTACGCGAGCGATCAGGGAACGGGGTTCCTGGATCGTCGGCTGGCGTGGTTGGACGCTTTGGGCGACCAGCTGATTTTCTATGTCAAGGCGATCGGGTGGACGCCACGTACGGTCCATCGCTACACCCGCGAGATCATCCGGCTGCTGGCCGAGGTGAGTTTTGGCAGCGGTGCCCTTGGTGTTATTGGTGGCACGATCGGCGTGATGGTCGCGATGACCCTTTTCACCGGCACGGTGGTGGGTTTGCAGGGCTATGCGGCGCTGAACCAGATCGGCACCGCGGCTTTCACCGGCTTCATCTCGGCGTATTTCAACACTCGCGAGATCGCGCCGCTGGTCGCGGGCCTGGCACTGTCGGCCACCGTCGGCGCCGGTTTCACCGCGCAGCTTGGCGCGATGCGGATCTCCGAGGAAGTGGACGCGCTGGAGGTGATGGGCCTGCCGAGCGTGCCCTATCTTGTCACCACTCGGATTCTGGCCGGCGCGCGATCGCGATCGTGCCGCTCTACGCGCTCGGGCTGCTCACCTCTTACGCCGCCTCCAGGGCCATCACGGTCTTCGGTGACGGCCAGTCCGCCGGCACGTACGACCACTATTTCACCCTCTTCTTACCCCCTGAAGACGTCCTCTGGTCCTTTATGAAAGTGCTCATCTTCAGCGTGATGGTGATCCTCGCGCATTGTTATTACGGCTACCGGGCCAGCGGCGGACCGGCGGGTGTGGGCATCGCGGTAGGCCGGGCCGTACGCACCGCCATTGTCACCATCAGCATCACCGATTTCTTCCTGAGCCTCGCGATCTGGGGAGCCACCACGACGGTGAAGGTCGCCGGATGAGGCGCGGTTGGTCCAAAACCGGACGCCGCCTGGTCGGGGTGGCGTTCCTGCTGGTGTTCGTGTTGCTGGCCAGCCTCTCGGTGGCGGTTTTTACCAGAAAGCGTTCAGTTCGGCGCTTTCGGTGACGTTGTTGGCTGGTACGGCTGGAAACCAGATGCACCGGGACGCAGACGTGAAGGTCCGTGGAGTGGTGGTCGGGCAGGTGCGGCAGATTTCCAGCGATGGCAGCCAAGCCCGGCTGCGGCTGGCCATCGACCCGCAGTACGTGCCGATGCTGCCGGCCAACGTGACCGCGCAGTTGTTGCCGACTTCGCTTTTCGGGGACCGGTACGTAGCGCTGCTGATCCCGGCCACGCCCAGCCCGGAAAAGCTCAGCGACGGCGCCACCATCGACCTGGATCGCAGCGCGGCGGCGATCCAGTTGGACAAGGTGCTCGGCGACATGCTGCCGCTGCTGACTGCGGTGCAGCCGGAGAAGCTGGCCGAGACGTTGACGGCGATTTCGCAGGCACTGCAAGGAAGAGGGCCGCAGCTCGGGCGTACGCTCGTCCAGCTCGACGACTACCTGACGAAATTCAATCCGCAGCTCCCCGACCTCACTAACGACATCCATGAATTGGTGACGGTCGCCGACGCGTACGCGTCAGCCGCGCCGGACATCGTGGACGCGCTGAACGATTTCAGTGTCACCACCCAGACAATCCTGGACCAGCGGACGAACCTGGAGACGCTCTACCAGTCGGTGACCTCGACCTCCGCCGACCTGGAGACCTTTCTGAGCAGGAACAAGAACACCATCATCCGGCTGTCCGCGAACTCTCGGGTGGCCCTGCAGATCCTGGCGAAATACTCGCCGGAATATCCGTGCGTGCTCGCCGAGATGGCCGCTTTCGTGCCGGTGATGGACAAAGTTCTGGGAAAGGGCACCAACCAGCCGGGCCTGCACGTCAAGATCGACTCGGTGCCGTCGCGTGGCCGTTACCTGCCTGGCAAGGACACCCCCACGTATTCCGGCGGCGGTCAGCCACATTGCTATCCGACCGACCGGCCTTTCACCGCGACCGGTGTGGGGTCGCCGCAAACGCCGCCGACGGTGAGTACGACCAATGGCGGCCTGGGCCTGCCGAACTCGGCCACCGAGAACCAGTTCGTGAACGAGCTGGTGGCACCTCAGGTCGGGCAGTCGCCGTCGCAGCTGCCGGACTGGAGCAGCGTGTTGGTCGGCCCGATCTACCGCGGCGCGGAGGTGACGCTGCAATGAGACGACCCAGTCTTACCGGAGCACTGGTCAAAAGCGGCTTGTTCACGCTGGTGACCTTGGTGGCGACCGGCATTCTGGCACTGACCATCGTGAACGGGAATCTCGGTGGCGGCACGGACTATGCGGCGAAGTTCACCGATGTCACCGGCCTGCAGGTGGGGGACACAGTGCGGATCGCCGGGGTTCGGGTCGGCCAGGTCGAGTCGATCCAGATCGCCGACCGACGGCTCGCGCAGGTCCGGTTCTCGGTGGACCCGGGCCGTCGGCTGCCGGTTTCGGTAACGGCGGCCATCAAAAATATGAACCTGCTGGGCCAGCGCTATATCGACCTGGCTCGCGGCACCGGGCCGGTGGACGAGGTGATGGCGCCAGGTGGCCTGATCCCGGTCACCCAGACCACCCCGGCGCTGGACCTGACCGCGCTTTTCAATGGTTTCCAGCCACTTTTCCAGGCCCTGTCGCCAGAAGACGTGAATAAGCTGTCCAACGAGATCGTTCAGGTGTTGCAGGGCGACGGGACCACGGTGACCAGCCTGGTCGCCAGCACCGCCACGCTGACCACCGCGCTTGCCAGTAAGGACCAGGTTATCGGCCAGGTGATTGACAATCTGAACGCGGTGCTGAACACCATCAACTCGCGTGGTGGGCAATTGACTGACCTGATCGTCACGTTGCAACAACTGGTTTCTGGGTTGGCGGCGGACCGCGCACCCATTGGCGACGCGGTCAGCGGCATCGCCGACCTGACCACCAGCACCGCCGGCCTGCTGCAGTTGGGCCGCGCACCGCTGAAGAGCGACATCGCCTCGCTCGGCAGACTTTCCGGTACGTTGGCCAGCAACACCCCGGAGCTCAACTCCTTCCTGACGAACCTGCCGGTGAAGTTCGGTCGGATCGGCACCCTCGCGTCGTACGGTTCCTGGCTGAATTTCTACCTCTGCTCGGCCACCGTGACCGGACTGTCCACATCGGACGGCAGCCAGCCGCCGACCGGACGGCCGATCAAGGACGGCCGTTGCCTCGCTCAGCAGGGCCCGGCGGTGGGAACGCCGTGAAGCCACTGCGAGAGCGTAATCCGATAGCGGTCGCGTTGGTCGGCGTGGTCGCGATGGCGCTGATCGGGCTGCTCACCTTCTACTGGAACGACCTGCCGGTAGTGGGAGCTGGTACGGCGTACAGCGCCGATTTCAGTGAGGCCGCTGGCCTCAAACCGGGGGGACGACGTGCTCGTCGCCGGGGTAAAAGTGGGTGACGTGACCGACGACGTACGGCTGGACGGCGCCCAGGTGAAGGCGACCTTCCGGGTGAAGAACGCGTGGGTGGGCAACGCCAGCACGGTGGCGATCAAGATCAAGACGTTGCTGGGCGCCAAATTCCTCTCTGTCGACCCGCTCGGGGCGAAGGACCAGGACCCGTCGGCGACGATCCCGCGGGCCCGTACGGTCTCGCCTTTCGACGTGGTGCAGGCATTCAACGGCCTGTCGGCCACTGTCGGGGCGATCGACACGGACCAGCTGGCGGCGAGCTTTCAGGCTATTTCCAGCGCTTTCGCTGGCGCGCCACACCGTACGTACGCTCAGCGGTGACCGGGCTGGCCGCGCTGTCCACCACGATCGCTTCCCGGGACGCGCAACTGGCCCAGCTGCTGGCCAACACCCGCCAGATCACCGGCACTTTGGCCGCCAACAACAGCGAATTCGACGCGCTGCTTGCCGATGGCAACCTGTTGTTGAACGAGCTGGCCCAGCGGCGCACCGCGATTGGCCAACTGCTCACCGGCACCCAGTCGCTGGCCACCCAGATTTCCGGCCTGGTGAGGGACAACGAGACCCCAACTCGGGCCGACGCTGCAGTCGTTGAACACGGTTTTGTCGGTCCTGAAACAGAATCAGGCCAACCTGAACCAGGCTCTCGCGCTGGCCGGCCCGTACTACCGGCTGATCGGCAACACGATGGGCAGTGGCCACTGGCTGGACTCGTACGTGTGCGGGGTCGTGCCGCCGTCGTACCTGCCGCCGGGCAGCGGACCGCCGACTGGCTGCGAGCCGCCCAAAAACGGAGGCAACTGATGACCGCCGGAAGATGGCGGGTGCTGGCCGCCGCCGGGGTCGTGGTGCTGCTCGTGCTGACCGCCGCGGTGTGGTGGGTCTTCGCTGACGTCAAAGCGAAACACATCACCGCCTATTTCACCCAGACGGTCGGCGTCTATCCCGGGTCGGACCTGCGCATTCTCGGCGTACGAGTGGGCACGGTGAACACGGTGACCCCGGCTGGCACCGAGGTGCGGGTCACCATGACCCTCGACGGCGACGTGGACGCGCCGGCGGCCAACGCCGGCGCGGTGGTCGTGTCGCCGAGCGTGGTCGCGGACCGTTACGTGCAGCTCAGCCCGGCCTACACCGGTGGCGCTCCGATGTCGGACGGCGCCGTCATTCCGATCACGAGAACGGCTACCCCGCTGGAAATCGACCAGCTTTATGCCAGCCTGACGAAGTTGTCCGACGCGCTCGGACCGCACGGCGCGAACTCCAAAGGCGCGCTTTCGGACTTGCTGAACACATCGGCGGCCAACCTCGACGGCAACGGTGCCGCGCTGGGCACGATGATCTCCCAGCTCGGTAAGGCCACCCGGACCCTCGCCGGTTCCAAGGACGATTTCTTCGGCACCGTGACCAACCTGCAGCAGTTCACCGGCATGCTCCGAGACAACGACGCGAATGTCCGTGCTGTGCAACAACAACTCGCGACGGTCGGCGGGTTCCTCGCGGCTGATCGGCAGGATCTGTCGAACGCGCTGAAGACATTGGCGACCGCGCTGACCCAGATTCGTTCGTACGTTTATCCAGACCCACCGGGACGCGCTCAAGTCCAGTGTGGACGGTCTCGCCCAGATCACCGCGATCCTGGTCGCGCAACGGGCGTCGCTGGCCGAGACGCTGGACACCGCGCCGCTCGCGTTGACCAACCTGGCGGCCGCGTACAACCCGAACACCCACACGCTGGACGGCCGGGCCAACCTGAACGAGATCAGCATGGGACCACAGCCATCGCAGCTCACCCCGGTGCCGGCCGGCAAGAGCCCGGCGCTGCCGCTGCCGTTGCCCACGGTTGGCCAGGCCTACGGCTCGGGAGGCGCGAAATGACCGCCGGTACGCTTCGAAAACTCTCCGTCCTGCTGGTGGCGGTGCTGGCTGGCGCCCTGCTGGCCAGCTGCGGATCGGGCGGTTACAAGGGAATCTACGACCTACCGCTGCCCGGCGGCGCGGACCTGGGTGCCCACCCGTACCGCATTACAGCACAGTTCGCCGACGTGCTGGATCTGGTGCCGCAGTCCGCGGTGAAGGTCAACGAGGTGGCGGTCGGCCGGGTGGAGAGCATCGACCTGCCGACCAACGGTTGGACCGCGAATCTCACCTTGCTGATCAACGCGAATGTGAAGCTGCCCGCGGATTCTTATGCCTGGCTGGAACAAAGCAGCCTGCTGGGGGAGAAGTATGTGGAGCTGGGTGCGCCGCCCGGCCAGCCGGGCACCGGCCGGCTGGTGAACAACGCGACGATTCCCTTGGATCGTACGAATCGGAACCCCTCCGTCGAGGAGGTGTTGGGCGCGCTGTCGATGCTGCTCAACGGCGGCGGGATCGGGCAGATCCAGACCATCACCCGCGAGCTGAATTCGGCTTTGTCCGGCAACGAGCCGCAGATCCGTTCCCTGCTGGCGAATCTCAACACTCTCGCCACTTCGCTGAACGCACATCGCCAGGACATCACCGACGCGTTGACCGCATTGGACAAGTTGTCCCACACGTTGGCGAACCAGCGGCAGGAAATCAGCAGGGGGGTGCTGCAGTCGCTGCCGCCCGGTTTGCAGGCGATCAACCAGCAGCGGCCGGACCTGGTCCGGATGTTGACCGCGTTGAATTCGCTGTCCAGCGTCGCCGTCGACACGATCAAGCGCAGCAAGAACGACTTGGTCGCGGATCTGAAAGCGCTGGAGCCGACGTTGCGCCAGCTGGCTGCCTCGGGGCAGGCGCTGCCGCAGTCGTTGCAGGTGCTTTTCACCTATCCCTTCACGGATTACTCGCTGAACGCGATCCGCGGTGACTACCTCAACGTCTACCTGTCGGTGGTCGCCGCACCCGGGACCGTGCTGATCCCACCGGTGTTGCCAGCCGCTCCTACCGACCCGAATCCCAGCAACGCGGCGAACAACGCGGTGCCGCTGCCACTGCCGCCGGTGAATCCAACGACCACCGGCCAAACTTTCGGCCCACCCAGCCAATCTCCACCGGGCCGCCCCGGTGGCAAGCCCAAACCGTCCGGTTCAGGCTCCTCGTCGCCCTCCGGATCGGCACCGTCGTCCGGCTCGCCGTCCCCATCCGGTGGCAGCCCGAGTCCCACCGGGAGCCCGTGATGTTGACCGTTGGAGTACGGGGGCGAAAGTCATCGCCTTCGCGGTGATCGCGGTGCTGGTCATCGCTTTCGTCGGCTATCGGTACGCCGGCCTCGGCCCGCTGGTGGGTCTGCGCGGCTATTATGACGTGACGGTGAATCTGCCGTCTTCGGGCGGCATTTACACCAATGCGGACGTGACTTACCGGGGTGTTTCGATCGGCCGGGTCGGCGAGCTTCGGCTGACTCCGGACGGTATTCAGGTCGATCTGCAAATCACCAACGGGACGGCCAATATCCCGGTGAACGCGCGGGCCGTGGTGACCAACCTGTCCGCGGTCGGTGAGCAGTATGTGGACCTGCGGCCAACCAGCGACTCCGGACCGTATCTGAGCAACGGCTCGACGATCGCGGTCGAGCAGACTCAAACTCCGATCCCGGTACAGACTTTGTTGCTGAGCGTGGACAGTTTCGCCACCTCGGTGCCGACCGAGTCGCTGCAGGTGGTGGTCAACGAACTACACGCGGCGCTGCAGAACCAGGGGCCGAACCTGCAGATCCTGCTGGACACCACCGGCGACTTCGTGCAGGCGGCGGACCAGAACCTGCCGGCCACCTCGGCGCTGATCGTGAATGGGCGTACGGTCCTGCAAACTCAGGCGGACCAGAGCGCCGCGTTGGTGTCTTTCGGCCGGGACGCGAAACTTTTCGCGCACCAGCTGGCCACCTCCGACCCGGACCTGCGCCGGCTGATCGCGGCCGCTCCCGGTGCGGCCACCCAGATCAGCGGCCTGCTCACCGACACCGACCCGGGTTTGGGCGTGTTGCTGGCAAACCTGCTCACCACGACGAATGTCGTAGAGACCCGAACCGGCGCGCTGAACCAGCTGCTCGCATTGACCCCGACGGCCACCGCGATCGGATCGACCGTGGTGCAAGGAAACGCGCGCTGCACCTGGGCATGGCCGTGACGTTCTTCAACCCGCTGCCATGCGTGGCGGGCTATGGCGGCACCGACTATCGGAACGGTCTGGACACCACCCCGCAAGCACCACTTAACACCGCGGCGAAATGCACTTCTCCGGCCAGCAGTGGCATTCTCGTCCGCGGCTCCGCCCACGCGCCGTACGGCGGGGGAGTGCCGACGGTGGTCGATCCGCCGCAGGCGCTGGCCGGCACCGCCGCCGGGTTGACCGACCCGCCGGCTCCGGTGCCGAACAGCATGGATGGGCTGTTGGGGGTGTCGAAGTGAGCCGTCGCTGGAAAATCGGCGTGGCCGTACTAGCTGTCGCGGTCGCCTTCGCCGGCTGGTCCGGATGGACGCTGCAGCAGGCGAACGCCAGCTCCGCCGTCCGGTACGGCCAGCTGCGGGACGGTGTTTTGAGCGCTGGCCGGCAGTCCGTGGCCACTCTCACCACGGTTCGCCGGCAGAGCCCCGAAGTGACGTGAACCGCTGGCTGTCGTGTACCACCGGCGCGCTGCACCAGGAATTGGTACGGGTAAAGGCAGACACCGTCAGCCAGCTGCGCAAAGCCAGCGCCACTGCGGTTGGCACGGTCACCGCGGCCGCGGTGGTGACGATGGACGAATCGGCCGGGACCGCCACACTTTTGACCACCGTAAGCCTGGAAATCACCCCGAGCAGCGGCTCGCCGACCACCGAGCGGCACCGCTATCGGGCCGTGCT
Organism: Fodinicola feengrottensis; assembly: GCF_010993775.1. Lineage (GTDB taxonomy): Bacteria > Actinomycetota > Actinomycetes > Mycobacteriales > HKI-0501 > Fodinicola > Fodinicola feengrottensis. The sequence continues at coordinate 194,741 of NZ_WOTO01000006.1, forward strand.
CACCCGTGCCGGCGCCGGCTGGAAAGTCAGCTCACTCAGTCCCGTACCGACTGGGAAGGCGTGAGATGACCACGACAATGCAGGCTCCGGCGCAGGTGGAGCAGGAAAAGGCGCGCAAGCCCTGGGGTTTCGCGGTGCTGGTCGTGGTCATCCTGGTGGCCGTGGTCGCCGGTGGGTGGCTGCAGGTGGAAACGGCGAAGGTGCGGGGCAGCGTGGCGGCCACCAACCGGGCCGTACGCGACCCGGCCGCAGGCCAGGTCGTCGCGACCCAGCTCTCCGCTTCGGTCGCCCGGATCTTTTCCTATACCGCAACAGATCCGACGGCCACCAGCCGGTTCGCGGACCAGGCGTTGACCGGCACCGCGGCGGCTCAGTACAAGCTGCTTTTCGGCCAGGTCAGCGCGCACGCGGGGGAGCAGAAGCTAACCGTCGCGACGACGGTCGTCTCGACCGCCGTCAGCTCCCTCACCGACAACCACGTGGTTGTGCTTTTTTTTCTGCGACCAACGCGCGGCAAGGGCCGGCCAGCCGGCCACCGTCGCGGCGGCCGACCTGCTCGTCACCGCCGACCGGACGAACGGCCGGTGGCTGATCAGCGCTATCCAGGCTGTCTGAGCGTCCCGAGAGGAAGGAACGCGATCATGAAACGACTGCTATCGGTACGGGTGTGGACCGCTCTCGTCGCGCTGGCTGTGGCGGCCGGGGCGGTCCTCGCGGCCGCGCCGGCGGCGCAGGCCGACACGATCCTGAACGCCGTCTACGATGTGAACGGCACGTCGATGATCAAGAAAACCGGGTCGGTGCTCACTCTCGGGCCGACCAAACTGTCGGCTGTCCTGGACCTGGACACGTCGACCTTCACCGCCGACCTACCGCTGCCGCCGGCGCAGTCGACCTTCAAAATCCTCGGACTGCTACCGGTTTCCGCGACGACCACGTTCGTCAACGTTGGCCAGACGACCGGCACGGTCGACCAGAACACCGGCGGGATGACCAGCATCTCCAAGGTCATCATCCGGCTCAGCAACGTCAAGGTCGGCGGGATTCCGACGCTGGTCGGGCCGCACTGCGAGAGCGTCTCCCCGGCGACTATCCAGCTGACCGGCAAGGACGGGTTCAACGCGGTGCTCGGCGGGCCGGTCGGCGGCACGTACACGATTCCGCCGTTCGGGCACTGCCTGCTCCAGCAGTTGCTGATCAACCAGCTGATTCCCGGGCCGGGCAACACCATCGACGCCACCCTCGGCCCGCCGGTCATCACACGAGAGCAGCCGTGAAAACCCTGCTCCGCCGTGTTGTCCGCACCGTCCCGTTGGGTGCGCCAGCCGCAAGTAAAGCGGCGTTGCGGACAAAGCCGCTGGCCAACCGCTTGTTGGTCAACCCGGTGCTGGTCGCGGCGATCGCGCTGGTGGTGATAGCGGTCGCGGCGGCTGGGTGGTGTGGCTGGTCGTACCAGCAGGCCGCGCACGACGAGTCGCTGCGGTATTCGCAGCTGCGGGACGAAGTACGTCAGGCCGGCGAGCAGGCGGTCCAGAACCTGAACACGTTGGACTACCGGAACGCCGCCGCGGGCCTCGCGGTGTGGGCCCAGTCCACCACCGGTGACCTGCACCAACAGCTCACCGACAACCGGCCGCAAGTGACCGCGCAGCTGCAGAAGGCGCAGACCGTCACCACCGCCCGGGTGTTGGAGGCGGCGCTGACCACGCTGGACGACCGGGCCGGCACAGCGACCGTGATCGTCGCGCTCAAGATCACCGTAACCCGTCGACCGGCGCGCCGGTCGACAAGAGCAACCGCTTCGAGGGACAGCTGACCCGTACGGACGACGGCTGGAAACTGGCCGCCGTCGGCCCGGTGCCCATCGGCACCGGCTCGGGCTGAGAGAGGAAACGCGGTGCCCGCGAAACAAACCGACATCGAACCGGCGCAGGTCGACGAGGTCGAGGAAGTCAACGGCAAGGTCGTGCCGGCCGTACGGCTGACAAAGCCCGCTGTGGGCGAGAAAAAGCCGCTGTCGTGGCGCTGGCCGGCGGCGCTCGCGGTCGTCGCGGTGCTTTTCGGTGGCGCGGCGACATGGTGCGGCGTGCAGGCATCGCAGCTGCGTACGAGCGCGTCCGCGACGAACACCGCGCTGACCGACGCGGCCGGCACCGCGGCGGTGAAAAGGCAGATCACCACCGCGGTCACACACCGTTTTTTCGTACGACTACGCGCATGTGGACACCACCGAGAAGGCTGCCGGCCGGTTGCTCACCGGATCCGCGATCCAGCAATACACCAAGTTGATCGCGTTGGTGAAGCAGCAGGCGCCGCAACAGAAACTGGTGCTGACCACCAGCGTGGTGACGGCCGGTGTGGTGAGCCTGCAGGGCGATCGGGCCCGGCTGCTGGTTTTCGCCGACCAGCGCAACGTACGCTCGGACACCGGCCAGGCGAGCTACGCCGGCACCCATTTCGCGGTGGACGCGGTAAGGGTGGGCGGTGTCTGGAAAATCGCCAACCTCGACTTCTTCACCAGCTGAGAATCTACTTGTCTGACCGGCGTCGCAGCACGGCCTCCATCGACCAGCGCGCGTCCGGGTCCTGGAGCTGGCCGGGCAGCGCGTCCTCCAGTTGGCGGATCCGGTAGCGCACGGTCTGCGGGTGGATGTGCAACTGCTCGGCCATCAGCGCTGCGCTGCCCTGGGTTTGCAGCCAGGCCAGCAAAGTTTCGGCCAGCCGGTCCCGCTGCTTGACGGCCATGTCGTCGAGCGGGCCGAGCACCCGCTCGCGGATTTGCTCGACCAGCGCCGGATCGCAGGCGAGCCACAGCGGGATCAGGTGGTCGTCGCAGCGTACCGCTGGCTCGTCCACCACCTGCAGTGCCTGCCGCGCCCAGCGCAGCGAGTCCGCGGCCTGGCCGAGCGGCACGGTCAGGCCGATCGCGAGGCGCGTTTCCCCCAAGCCGTCCCGAAGTCTGCCCAACTCCAGGTCGTCGATCGGCCCGGCAGCGAGCAGGCACGGGTCGGTCGGATGCAGGTCAGCGAGCACCGACGGCGACAGCAGCGGGTCATTGGGCAGGTCACCCGGTTCGACCGCGACCAGCGTCACGGTCGCCGGCAGCGCCCATTCGGCCGCCTCGGCGAGCTCGGCCAGATCGCTCGCACCGACCAGAATCGCCCGGAGCAACCGTCGCTGCCCCTCCCGGCGGGCCTGCGCGGAACCGGCCTTCGCCCGCGAATAACCGTCCAGCGAGAGCGAGGCGAGCTCGTCGATATACGCGAAAATTCGGTCCGCCAGCATGGAAACCGCCTGGCTGGAGAAGCTGTAGCGGCGCCCCACCTTCATGATCCGCTGCCACGCCACTCGGGCGCCGACTCGGTAGGCCGCCTGCAGCGGATCCATGCTGCGGCCGGCCCGTTCCTCGTTCTCGCCGAGCCGCCGGCACACCTCGTCCCGGTGCATCGAAGACACCGGCAACCCGCCCAGCTGATCCACGAAACCGGTGATCGCCTCCGCCGTCCCCACCCGCAGCGCGTGCCCGTACGGACCGTCCAGCGGCTGCGCGTATTCCGGGATCGACCGCCTGATTTCGTCGATGATTTCGGCGGCCAGGCTGGGAAGCTCCGGCCGCAGCGTCTCCGCCAACTGCCGCAGCTGGCGCGGCGGTGGACCTCCCGATCGGCTGGCCTCCTGCAGGTTCGCAGCCACAGTGCTCCCTTCCCCGTTGGCCCACAGAGTGAGCTGGCCCACAGTTAGCAGGCTAAACCCTTCTGTGAGGGACCTGTCCCACCGAACGGGAAATCCTTTACGCCGAACGGCCACATTCGGGTTACTTTTCGCGACATAACTGCTGTGTGGAAGGTGGCCGCTTCTGGTCATCGGTCGGACGTCTGCCTTTGCGCTGCCAAATTGGCATCTTTCGTACGATTCATCGTCCGTACCGACCACGGTGCCCCAAAAGGACACCTCCTCGGACCCGCTACCTTTGACCCGACACGGGAGGCTTGTCGGTGGACATCAGTTTCGAGGTACCGGTCGATCGCGCGTACATCCGGGCGGTGGTGCGAGCGAGCCTGCGGTGGCGCCTCGTTCTCTTTCGCGTGCTGGGCCCATTGATGCTTGTCTGCGGCGTGTTTTCGCTGGTCACATCCCAAGAAGTGGATTACACGGTGGTCTTTCTGACCGTGATGGGTGTCTTCGTGTTCTTCGTGCCCACGCTGATTGGCTGGGTGTCGTGGCGGCAGGTCGCGAAGATGCCGAGGCAACCCTGCTCTACCGGATTACCGAGCAATCCCTGGACACGACGACGCCTGTGGGCAGCATGCAGCGGCCGTGGTCAGCGGTCCGTACGGCGACGGTCAGCCGGTCGATGCTGATGTTGCGGCTCCGGCCCGGCGGTTTGATCGGCCTGCCGCGAACGGCCATGACCGAGGGGCAAATCGCCCAATTGACCGCTTTCCTCAGCGCACGGGGTCTGCTGACAACCTAACGGCCGCCGGCACGCGGGTTCGTTCCGCCCAGCGTACGGCCGGGCCCATCGCGGTGCCGGCGAGCAGGAACAGCACGCCGAGCACGATCCAGCCGGGCGTGCCCCACGTGATGATCAGGGTGGTCAGCGCCAATGGTCCGGCCATCCTCGCGATGGCTGTGCTAGTGCCGAAAAACCCCTGGTATTGGCCCTGTTTTCCGGCCGGAGCCAGGTCGAAACCAATTTCCCAGGAGCCGGCGCCGAGCATCATCTCGCCGATCACCTGCAGCACCGCGCCGGCCAGCAGGACGAGCCCGGCGAGCCAGGCCGACGAGCCGAGGGACGACAGCGCGAAAACCGCGCAGGCGGCCAGCATCGCGATGCCGGCCAAGCGTACGGACCGGGCCGCGGACGTGAGGCCAGTGACCCGGCTGGCCACCCGTACTTGGAAAATCACCACGCTGAGGGTGTTGAGCACCAGCAGTGCGGACACCATCCAGTGTGGCGCCGCGGTGCGCTGGACGAGCCAGAGCGGGATCACCAGGCTGAGCAGCGGCATATAGAAAAGCATGATGGTGTTGAGGAAGGTCACCAGGGTGTACGGTTTGTCCCTTAGTACGGCCAAAGCCGGCTCGCCGGAGGGTCCGCGCGGGCTAGCGGCGACGGCCGGCAGCCGGCGCAGCGCCAGCGCGGAAAGCAGGAAACTGACCGCGTCGATCGCGAAAACCACCAGGAAGGCCGTACGGGTGTTCAGCGTCAGCGCGAGGCCACCCAGGGCCGCTCCAACCGCGAGCCCGGGCATTGACGGTGGACTGCAGATAAGCCCGCACCTCGGTGCGTTTTTCCTTGTCCACCAAGCCCGCCAGCAGCGCCTGCCGGGCCGCGCCGAGGCCGCACTGGCAGCTGGCGTAAAGGCACGCGGCGATCAGGAACGGGACAAATGACCGTACGAGCAGAAAAGACGCGACCGACAGGCCGGTCGCGACCGCCAGCAGGACGGCTATGCCACGGGGTCCGCGACGATCGGCGAGATACCCCAGCGGCACCCCGACCACCGAACCGATCGCCCAGCCCAGGGTCAGGCCGAGGCCGACCTGGGTGGGTGTCAGGCCGATGAAAAGGGTGAAATAGAGCGCGGACGTCACGTAGTACGCGCCGTCGCCAATCGCGTTCGTCAGCTGCGCCTGGGCGAGCATCCGCGCCGGCCCGGCCGGTGGGACGATGCGGATCGCCATCACGCGAGGGTGTTGTCGTATTTGTCGTAAAGCGTGGCCCACTCCGCCTCGGAAAGTTTCCGCTCGTTGTTGCTGATGTCCATCAGCTCACGGAAATACTCCTCACGGGCCTCGCCCGGCGCGAAGATGACCATCATCGAGGCCGGTTCGTCGCTGACATTGCGAAAGGCGTGGATGCCGCCGGCTGGTACGTGCACGAAATCACCCGGCGAGCTCAGCACCCATTCCGTTCCGTTGTAGATCTCCACGGTGCCGGCGGTGATGAAGAATGACTCGGAGAACTTCCGGTGGAAATGCGGGTCCGATCCGCCAGATCGCGGCTGCATATTCCATTCGTACAAGCCGAACTGTCCGTTGGTCTCGGCGCCAGTGGCGACGAACCGGGCGAAGGACCGCTTGGTCCTGGTCGTCTCGACTTCGCCGTTGCGGCGAACGATCGCGCTGACCTCGCCACTTTCCTTGTTGTATGTCACTTTTTTCGCTTTCTTGCGCGGATCAGCTGAAATGGTTGTCGTGCCGTACGAAGAACTCGGTCCATTCCTCGTCGGTGAGTTTGCGCCCGGTGTTGCGGATCTCGGTCAGCTCGCGGAAGTAGTTCTCCCGGGCTTCGCCGGGAGAGAACAGGATAAGCATCGAAGCCGGCTCGTCGGTGTCGTTCCGGAATCCGTGCAGACCACCCTCGGGCACGTGGACGAAGTCACCCGGGACGGTTTTCACCCATTCCCGGCCGTCGTAGATCGTCACGCTGCCGGACAGAACGTGGAATGACTCCGAGTAGGTCCGGTGGAAATGTGGATCCGGACCGCCGGCCCGCGGTTGCATATTCCACTCGAAAAGCCCGAACTGGTTGTTCGTGTGCTCGCCAGTGGCCACAAAACGGCCGAAAACCTTGGCCGTACGCACGGTTTCGGCGGCAGCATATGGCCGTACGAGTGCGCTGACCTCGCCAGTGTCCTTTGTGTAAGTCATTTCGCTCCTTTTGGCGACCGGATGAGCAGGCCGACCCGCGCCGCGGCCGCCTCCCTAATCGAACGATAGCTGGTCGCGGGAACGCTTCAGCTCCGCGAAGCCGCGCACCCCGCTGACCAGCACGACGCCGTCCCACAGCCGCCCAGCCTCGTCGCCGCGCGGAATCCGCGAAAGCACCGGTCCGAAGAACGCGTTTGGTTGGCCGTCCGGCCCGGGCAGGTGGATCGACGGCGTGCCGAGGTTCTCGCCGACCGGATCGAGGCCGGCGTGGTGACTGGCCAACAGGGCCTCCTCGTAGTCCGTGCTGTCGGCCGCGTCGGCGAGCTCGACCGGCAGTCCGACCTCCGCCAACGCCGAGACGTAGAGCTCGCGGCTGATCGGCGTTTTGTCGTGGTGGATCCGGTTGCCCAGCGCCGTGTAGAGATCGCGCAGCACGTCGCCGCCGAACTTCTGCTCAGCGGCGATCGCTACCCGCACCGGCCCGCGGGTGTCCTTGAGCCAGTTCGCGTACCAGTCGTCCAGGCCCTCGCGGCCGTCGTTGAGGATCGACAGGCTCATGACGTGGAAGCGAATCCGCACGTCACGTACCTTCTCCGACTTCCAGCAGCCAGCGCGAGTTGTTCCACGCGAAGGGGCATTTCGGGTCGAACCACATGTCGGCCGTGGTGGTCATCGGTGTCTCCTCGGATCTCCAGCTGTCTACACAGGACACTAAGCAGTAGATTGGCCGGCGGTAAGGTCCAATTCTCGGTAACTTGATTGGGTCATTCGGTGGACTTCCACGTCAGTCTCGCCGGCCGCGGCGACCTCGCCGCGCGGATCTACCGGCAACTGCACGACGCTGTCCTGGACGGCCGGCTGCGGCCCGGCGAGCGGCTGCCGTCGGCCCGTGACCTGGCCGCCCAGCTCGCGGTGTCCCGCAACACCGTCGCCGCCGCGTACGAGCGGCTGACCGCCGAGGGTTTCCTGGTCGGGCGGGTGGGCGCCGGCACTTATGTGCAGGCCGAGAAGCTGGGGCAGGGACGGTCGCGGACCGCGCCGGGCGGTGCGGTCGTACGACCGCGGGCGCTGTGGCGGGACCTGCCGGCGGCCCGGACCCCGACCGCGGCGGCGCCGTACGACTTCCGGGTGGGGATGCCGGACCCGCGGCTGTTCCCGTTGCAGAGCTGGCGCCGGCTGGTGACCCGCGAGCTGCGGCCCGGCCTGCTGCATTCGGCCGAGTACAAGGACCCGGCCGGCCATCCGGGCCTGCGCGCCGCGATCGCCCGGCATCTGGGTGTTTCCCGGTCGGTACGCGCCGGCGCCGACGACGTGGTCATCACCCACGGTGCCCAGCAGGCCATCGACCTGATCGGCCGGGTGATGGTCGACCCGGGCGACACGGTCGCGGTCGAAGAGCCCGGCTATCCGCCCGTACGCGCGCTCTTCGAGAGCCTGGGTGCGCGGGTGGTGGGCGTACGAGTCGACGCCGAGGGCCTCGACGTGACGGCGCTGCCGGCCGCCGCGCGGCTGGTCTACACCACGCCGTCGCACCAGTTCCCGCTCGGCACCACGATGTCGCTGCGCCGCCGCGACGCGCTGCTGGAGTGGGCGGCGGCACGGCACGGCGCGGTCGTCGTCGAGGACGACTACGACAGCGAGTTCCGGTTCTCCGACCGGCCGCTGGAGCCTTTGCAGAGCATCGACCGGTACGGCCGGGTGGTGTATGTCGGGTCGTTTTCCAAGACATTGTTGCCGATGTTGCGGCTCGGCCTTCTCGTCGCGCCCGTCTCGCTGCAGCCCGCGCTCCGGGCGGCGAAACAACTTTCCGACTGGCACAGCGAAATGAGCACCCAGGCGGCGCTCGCGCGGTTCGTCGAGGACGGCCTGTTGGCCCGGCACATTCGCCGCGCGACTCGCGAATACGCCGGTCGCTACGAGCTGATCCACGAGGCACTGCAGGGAAGTCTCGCACCCTGGTTGGATCCGGTGCCCTCGGTTTGCGGTCTGCATGTGTGTTCCCGGTTGCGCGCGGACACCGGAATCGATGTCGCCGCGGTGGTGGAGCGGGCGGTGGCCGCCGGTGTCGCGGTGGAACCGTTGTCCGAATACTGCGCCGGCGAACCCGCCCAGGGGCTGGTGCTCGGCTACGGCGGCATCGCGATCGCCGACCTGCCAGCGGGATTGCGCAGGCTGGCGGACAGTTTCCAGGCGGTCTCCGGTGAAATCGGATGATCGGTCGGTAGTCAGGACATTCTCTGGCCCATTCGGGCACTTCGGGGGGCCTTGTCGAGCACGGGGGGCAACCTTGTCGGCGGGTTCAGTTGTCCTTGCGTTCGTACGTTCGCTTTCCAGGTCTGGATGGGATGTCGATGAGGCGAAGACCTTTCATGGCCAGTGGGCTGGCTTTTGTGCTGGTGGCGGGCATGGTGGGGGTGGCGCCGGCCGGCGCCGGCGCCGCACCGCCGTCGCCGGGAAAACCCGGGAAGGCGACCGGGAAAAGTCAGGTGGTCACGCTGATCACCGGCGACAAGGTGACGCTCTCCGGCAGCGGCGCGCAGCAGTCGGCAGTTGTGTCGGCGGCCCTTGGTAGAACCCACATGTCCTTTGTCATCAACAAAGTCAAAGGACGACGTGACCGTCCTGCCGGCCGACGTGCTGCCGTTGTTGGCCGCTGGCAAGGTGGATTCGCGGCTGTTCGACGTGAGCCTGCTGGTTCGCGACGGCTACGACGACGCGCACCGAGCCGACATCCCGTTGCTGGAGACCGGCCCGGCCGGCGCCCGGCCGGCCGTGTTGCCGGACGCGCAGAACAGCGTCTCGTTCGCGAAACTCGGGATCATCGCGACTCGGGTCAAGAAGCCGACCGCGACCGCGTTCTGGCAGGCGGTCCGGGGTGGCACGGGTGCGCGTGCGCTGGCCGCGGGCGTACAGAAGCTGTGGCTGGACGGGAAAGTGCACGCCGCACTGGACCAGAGCGTGCCGCAGATCGGTGCGCCCGAGGCGTGGAAGGCCGGTTTCACCGGGAAAGGCGTGCCGGTCGCCATCTTGGACACCGGTTTGGATGCCGATCATCCGGATTTCGCTGGTGAGGTGCTGGCGAGCAGGGACTTTTCCCGGTTCCACCACCGGAACGCAGGACCATTTCGGGCATGGCACCCACGTGGCCTCGATCGTTGCTGGCAGCGGCGCGGCTTTCGGTGGGAAATACAAAGGTGTCGCGCCGGGCGCGAAGTTGTTGATCGGCAAAGTGCTGGGCGACGACGGCTCCGGCTACGACTCGGGCATTATCGCCGGAATGCAGTGGGCGGTTGATCAGCATGCCCGGGTGGTGAACATGAGCCTGGGATCGGACGAACCCAGCGATGGCACCGATCCGATGTCGCAGGCGGTGAACATGTTGACCGCACAGTCGGGCACCTTGTTCGTGCTGGCGGCCGGAAACTCCGGGCCTTCTTCGCAGGTCGGGTCGGGTCGCCCGCCGCGGCGGACGCGGCGTTGACCGTGTCCGCGGTCACCAAACAGGACCAGTACGCCACCTTCTCCAGTCTTGGCCCGAGGCTGGGTGACTACGCCGTGAAGCCGGATATTTCCGCACCGGGGGTGGATATCGTGGCCGCGCGCGCGCCGCCGGCAGCGATATCGGCGACCCAGTCGGAGATTCGTACCAGCGGCTGTCTGGCACGTCGATGGCGTCGCCGCACGTGGCCGGCTCGGCGGCGATTCTGGTGCAAGAGCATCCGGATTGGCAGGCCGACCAGCTCAAGGCCGCACTGATGTCCACCAGTAAGCAGATATCCGGTGCGAATGTCTACCAGCAGGGCGACGGTCGGGTGGACGTGGCGCGAGCGTACGCGCAGAAAGTCACCGCGACCGGCAGTCTCTCTTTTGGCTATCTTCGGTGGCCGCACATGGGGCAGCCGCCGGAGACCAAGACCATCACCTACCGCAACGACGGCGATACGGCGGTGACCCTCGCGGTGACGCCGGCGGTGACAGACGCGAGTGGGAAGCCGGCGGCGGACGGGAGTTTCGCGCTGTCAGCGACCAATGTGGCCGTACCAGCACATGGCAGGTCCACTGTGGACGTCATCTTTGATCCGGCCAAGGCGCCAGTCGGCCAGCCAGTACGGCGGATGGATCACCGCGACCGCTGGCGACACCGTCGTACGCACCGCAGTCGGGGCGTACCAGGAACCGGAGAAATACGATCTGACCCTCACCGTGCTTGGCCGGGACGGAAGACCAGCCACCAACGGCGAGGTTTTTGGCATCAACCGGGCGAACATGCAGCCCTTCGGTGTTCAGGTCGGGCCGGACGGGACGGTGAGGTTGCGGCTCGACGCGGGCCACCTCGCGTTCGCGACCACGGTGTACCAGTTTTCCGGCGATGACGTCGTCTCGACCGCCGGGATTTCCACGCCGGATCTCGACCTGCATGCCAACACCAGTCTGACGATCGATGCCGCGAAGGACGCCCAGCCGTCGGTCATCACGGTCGACCAACCGGGTGCCCAACAGCTCAGCCAGATGTTGGGGTGGCATTTGACCGGGATGCCGATCGGGCTCTACCTCGCCCAGCTCGTGGGCGGCGGTGCCGCACTCTACAGTGGCTCGGTGGGCAAACCAGCGGCGGATTTCCAGCTGGGGCTGGAAAGCACGTTCGCCGAACCCGAGGCGGTGGTGACTGGCATAGGCTCGGGCGGTTCTCGGGTTGTGCTGTCGTACGCGGTCAACTCGCCCCGGGCCACCACCAAGGGCACCCGGCAGCTGGTCAGTGGCGGCACTGGAACACCGGCCGATCTGTCCAAAGCGGAGGTGAAAGGGCGGGTGGTTTTGGTCGCGCCGGCCGGCAACGACCCGGCGGTGATCGCGGCCGACGTCGCCAAGGCAGGTGGTGTCGGGATGATCGAGGTCGGTCGGCTATTCAGTGTTCCCAACGACACCCCCATCCCTGTGTATGAGGCCGGCACCGAGGCGGACAGTCAGCTGTTGTTGGACGCCGTCGCGCACGGCCCGACAACGGTGTCGCTGACCACGGTGGCTTCCAGCCCGTACCAATATGATCTGTTCTATCCGATCAGTGGGGCGTTTCCGGTCGGTGGTTTGCGACATGAGACCAAGAGCCAGCTCGCGCACATAAAGGCGAAATTCCGGGCCGCCGGAGTTTCTTACGGATACACGTTTATCGCCGGTGACTTCAATGGTTTCTTCAGCAACATCGAGATCCCGGTGGGGCTGCCTTCCACCCAGGATCAGTATCTGTCGCCGAGAGTCAGTTGGCTGGTGGGAGGCATGATCGGCAGCTATTTCGACCAGACGAACTGGTTCTCGGCTCGGCAGAGCCTGCCCGCCCAGGCGTTCCGCGCCGGCAGGGCCGTCGAGCAGTCGTGGAACGGAGCGGTCTTTTCGCCCAGGGTGTCGACCGCGCCGGTATTCACCACCGACCCGCCATACGCCTACCGGTCCGGTGACACGCTTGGCTTCGGAATTCCGCTGCGAGTGGACAGTTCCGCCGACCATTCCGATTACACCTGTTACCTCGGGATGGGATCGAATCAGCTGCTTCGCAACGGCACACCGGTCACCACCGGACCCGGCGCCAGTCCGTGCCCGGGCGGTGGGGAATGGACCGTCCCGGCCGATGACGCCGCTTACGAGTTCAAGGCACAGATGGCAAGCGATGCGCCGGCCTCGACATTCTCCAGCAGGGTGTCCGCGACCTGGGATTTCCGGTCGGCGCACGTGGCTGGGAATGCGAACCAGCCGCTGCCGTTGCTGGATGTTGGCTATTCGCCGCCTGCCGATGACTACAACCGGGTCCCGGTCAATGCGGTGGTGCCGATTTCTGTTGGTCGTCAGCGGGGCTCGGCGGCGGCACGAGTGTCGTCGGTGCAGGCGTGGGCTTCCTTTGATGACGGCAAAACCTGGTCGCTCGTACGGGCCGTTGGCGCTGGTGACACCTGGGTGTTGCCGGTGCTGGGTGGAAAGTCCGGGGGATTCGTGTCGCTGCGGGTGAAGGCGACCGACACCGCTGGCAACTCGGTGGACGAGACGATGGTTCACGCTTACCAGCTGCGGTAAGGCGTACGTTGGCAACGCCCGCGGGAACGACGCGTTTTCGCGGGCGTTGTTTTAGAGCTGTCGGGCGTCCAGATGGGCGAAAGGGCCGTCGACGACGCGGAGCTGGGCGGCGAGGGTTTCGGCGGCGCGGCGGTGGCCGGCGTAAAGGAGATCGGCGAGCTCAGCGACCTGGGCGGCGTGTTTCGCGGCCCTGCAGCGGGCGTAGTGGGCCGCCGAGTCCTTCGTGACCATGAACGCCCAGTCGCTGGAGAGGGCGAGCAGCGCCTCAGTGGCCAACTGGTCGAGCACCGGGTCACGGTCGGCGGTACCGAAGTCGTCCACTGTGGACAGCAGGCGATCGGCGACTTTCGCGTTGTCCGCCACCAGATCGGCGACCTGCTCGCCGTCCCATACTCGCCAGTCCTTGCCGGATCCCCACGATGACGCCGGAATCTCCCGCTCCGGCCCGAGATGGCCGGCCGCGAGCGCGCCGCCGAGAGTCGTCACCCGTACGCCCGCCTCGGGCAACCGGCGCAAGACCGCGGCCAGCCACTGTGGTTCCTTCGTGCCACCAGTGCCCGAAAAGCTCGGTGTCGTACGCCGCCACCACCAGGCTTTCCTGGCCGTGCTGGTCAGCCAACGACACCAGCCGGTCACGAACCCGAGCCACGAAGTCGTCCGCGTCCGCGCTGGCCTGCGCCGCACCGGCCGCCGGATCCCACGGCTTCTTCGCCTCGGAGGGAAGGTGCTTTCCGGTGACCTGGACCGGCCGAAAACCGGAGGCGTGGTCAAAGGTGTGGAAATCCCGGTACGGTGCGGATCCCGGATATCCGGCCTTGGGCGACCACACCCGGTAAGTGACCTCCAGGTCCCTGGCGAAAGCGACCACGTCGGTGCCGACGACCGGATATGCGGCGTGCGTCTGGCCCTGGACGGCCGGACCATCAATCAAGAACCGTTGGACGCCGGCGTCTACATAGGACGCTTCAAGGCCGGGCCGGTAACCACATTCCGGTGCCCAGATTCCGGCCGGCGCGAAGCCATACCGCTGCCGGGCGTCGTCGTCCAGCCCGACGGCGAGCGCGAACCGCTGCAGCCGAGAAGGCAGCAATGGCTGGAAAGGATGCATCGCCGGCCCGCCCAGCAACTCGACCGTGCCGCTGCTGGCCAGCTGTCCCAGCACCGGCGAGCCACCGTGCATCCACCGGCTTTCGAAGTCGTCCAGGCACGCCGAGGCGGCCCGCCATTCGTACGAGGCCAGGGATTTGAGGTGTGGCTCTGGTCGGCCGGCCAGCTCGGCGGCGCGGAGTTGCCAGTTCGCGATCCAGGTGTGCAACTCCCGGAGGGTGTACGGGTCGTCCAGCATCGCCGCGACCGTCGGTGTAATGCCTAGAGTGAGCACGTCCGGCCGGTCCAGCGCCTCGATCACCCTGACGACCCGCTGCCAGGAGGCGGTGAATGCCTGGTACGTCCCATTCCTCGCCGACTGGCCAGGTGCCGGCGTGCGGCAGCCACGGCAGGTGGGTGTGCAGGACCAGACAGAACGTGCCGACTGGCTGGCTCTCTTCTTCACCGCGATGGCGAAAAGATCGAGGCTCGCATCCACCTTGTCTTCGGTGACCACGAAATCCGAGGCCCGTACGGCGGTCACCGCCCGGCGCAGCTCCGGATGCCAGGTGGCCGGCGGCTCGGCCAGTTGGGCCGCCACGAAACCGTCGAAATGTTTGTCCGCTCGGCGCAGCCGCGGTCCATGATGGACACCGAGCATCCGCGACACCCGGAAATGCGGCGCCAGCAGCTCGTCCAGCTCGGCGGCGGTGAGTTCCCTGGTGTGGAACGGATTCAGCGGTTTGTCCAGACCGGGGGAGAACGTCAGCCGGTTCGGGGTGGAGATCAGGAAAGTGCCGGCCGGTCGCAACACCCGGGCGCATTCGGAGATGAATTCCGGTTGATTCCAGAGATGTTCGACGGTCTGCAGGCTGACCACCGCGTCCACCGCCGCATCGGCCACCGGCAGCGCGGCGAGATTGCCGCGGATCGCCGACACCTGCGGGTATTTGCGGCTCACGTGCTCGATAGCGGAAAGGTCGTAATCCAGTGCGAACACCTGTCGCGCGGAGGTCGCCAACACGGCGGCGCCGTATCCCTCGCCGGCGCCGGCCTCCAGCACATCGGCTCCACGCACCCACGACAACGCGTACTGATAGGCGACCTCATGCCGGCGGAACCAGTAGTTCTCGTGCGCGATGCCCGGCACCGTGCGCTCGCCGGTCAGCGGGAGAGCGTCCCACTCAGCTGCGGAGATGCTACTGATCGTCACACCGCCTCGGAGAGGTCCTGTTCTGGTCGTCAGCACAACTTAGCATCGCCGCGGGCAACACCCTACCGGCGAGTACCCCGACCGAAGTCGGCCATTTCGTAAGTGTCGGGCTTTCGATTGTCAACGTGCGGTGAACGGTTCAAAGCCGGATGGAACAGCTTGTGTCCCGGGGATGTCGCCACGATGGTGACTGGCGGAACTCCCCCTTGATCAGAAGAGAGGTTTCGCATGAGGTCGAAAATCAAGCGGGCCGGATGGACGGCCGCTGGAGCTGTCCTGATGGCCGGCGCGCTCGCCGCCACAGTCACTCCGGCCGCCGCCGCACCAGCGAATGGCGGACCGTGGGAGTGCGACGGTGTCACCAACTGCCAGCGAATCGCCAACCTGAACGGCGGAAACATCTTCGTCGACATCGATGCGTGGGGCGGCGGCGATGAGAAGCTCGCCTGGCAGATGGAAGGCGTCGGGAACTGCGACAACGTCACGACGATCAATGCCCCGGCCCAGACGTGGGAATGCTGGGGTGTGCCAGGTGGTGCGTACACGTTGAAGGCTTACGGCAACGGTGGCATCCACAGTTTCCGGATGGCCTGGCGCCAAGCGCCGTAGTTTCTCCACTGAGAAAATGGCTGGGTCGGTGTCGGCTCCCGGTTGCCAGGAATGGACTTATTGCCAGGATCCGTCCTTGGTTCCAGCTGTTTCCCCTGCGCCAAAACGGCCGCGCACCAAACTTGGGTGCGCGGCCGTTTTGGCTCAGGTCAGGTCGGCGCGCTCGACCAGCTGCCAGAGGACCCGCCGGCTGGTCGAGTCGCGGCGGCCGTTGACCAGCTCGACCAGCGCTGTTTCGGCGGCCATCGCGATCAGCAGCCGGGCGGCGGCGACCGGCTGCCGCCACCCCATCGCCCGCAGGTCTGGCGCCGCGAACTGCGCGAAAGCATCGTTGCGCAGCGCCACCTCAGCGGCCACCGAGTCATCGTTGCGGGCTTCCAGTAGTAGGGCCTTCACTCCGCGGGCGGCGAGGCACGCGTCGAGATAGGTCGTCATGCCCTGCCGGAGCCGGCCCAATCCCGGCTCCAGTCCGGCCGTCGCCGCGGTCACCGCCACCGTGACGCGATCATGGAAATTGCCGTGCAGCGCGCTCAGAAATGCGCTGCGATCGGGAAAATGCACGTAGAACGTGCCTTTCGCGACGCCCGCCTGCGTGACGATCCGGTTCACACTCATTCCGCCCAGCCCATGTCGCTCGGCGACGGCGAGGCCGGCGTCCAGCAACGCCTCGCGGGTCAGTTCGGCAGCTGCTTGCCTTGTTGGCATGCCTCCAGGATAGCCCACTGACCGACCGGTCACCCACTGGTACAGTTTCAGTGACCGACCAGTCGGTCACTGAAACTCGAGAGGGGATCCCATGCCGTACGTGTCGACCACTGCCGGGCGGGTGTTCTACCGCGAGCGCGGCGCCGGCCCGCCGATAGTGCTGTTGCATGCGGCGCTGCACGATCACACCGATTTCGACCTGATCGCCGAGCCGCTGTCGGCCGACCACAAGGTCATCGCGGTGGACTGGCCTGGGCACGGTGAGTCCGACCCGGCGCCAGCGCGGCTCAGCGCGCGACTTTTCGCCGACGTCCTGGCCGAAGTGGTACGAGGCCTGCCACCCGCTGTCTTTATCGGGAATTCCGTCGGTGGATATGCGGCGGCGAAACTTGCCATCGACCGCCCGGACCAGGTGAGCGGGCTGGTGCTGGTCAACGCTGGTGGCTTCATCGCGCAGAACATCGTGACCAGGGCCTGTTGTCGGCTACTGGGAGTAAAAGCGGTCAATCACTTGGTCATGCCGCGAATGGTGCCCAGCTATATGAAGGTGCGTACCGATTTCGACCGCGCGATCGCCCGACGGGTTGTCGACAAGGCCAAAACCGCTGAGGGCGCCCGGATCGACGCGGCGCTGTGGAAGAGTTTCGCCACTGTCGATTTCGACCTGCGGCCGGCGGCCGCCCGGTTGACCGCGCCAACCCTGCTGGTCTGGGGCGAGCGAGATCCGGTGATCCCGCTCAGTGCCGGCCGTACGACCCACCAGTCGCTGGCCGGATCCCAGCTGGAAACGCTGGACACCGGACATGTCGTCTTCGCTTCCGAACCGGACCGGTTCCTCTCGCTGGTCCGGCCGTTTATCGAGACGGTCAGCGGAAAAGCCCGGGCCTGATGGGCCTGCGCCGAACGGGAACCCGCGCGTGGACATTCGCGCGATCGCGCCGCCGACGCTGGTTCATTGGCGGCGGGTAATGGGGGATCCCGGCTTCGGGCTGAGGCCTGGTTGACATTCGCCGCTGCCAGGGCCAGGATCGGGCTCCATAACTGACTGACGGATCAGTTATTTATCGATCGGGAGTGGCCGCGATGCCGAGCGGGACGGGGGCTGGAGGTGTTCCGGGATCCGGCGTCGGTGGCGGTGGTCGGGGCTTCCGCGGATCCGGCGAAATGGGGGCATTGGTTGGCGTCCGGCGCGCTTGCCGGGCGGCATCGGCGGCGCGTCGACCTGGTGAACCGTGGCGGCGGGCAGGTGCTGGGGCAGCGGTGCGTACGGCGGCTGTCCGAGCTCGCGGAGCCGCCGGAGTTGGTCGCGCTGTGTGTGCCGGCCAACGCCATCGAACGGATCGTCGACGAGGCGCTTGAGATGGGTGTGCGCGGCTTTGTCGGCATCGCCGCCGGGGTGCCGGACGAGCGCCAGCTGGCGGCCCGGGATCCGGGCCGCCGGAGCTCGGCTGGTCGGACCGAACAGCCTCGGCATCTTTGACGCGGCCAGTGACCTGCGGCTGGCGTGGGGCGGTTTCACCGCCGGGCCGCTCGCGATCGTCTCGCAGAGCGGGCAGATTGGCTCGGAGATCGCGACTCTTGGGGCGCGCCAAGGGATCGGGATCGCCCGGTTGGTGTCGGTCGGCAACCAGTCGGACGTGACGGCCGTGGAAATGCTGGCTGATCTGGTAAACCATCGGCTGACCAGGATGATCGCGCTCTATCTGGAGAGTTTCGCCGGCGGCGAGGCACTTTTCGAGACCCTGCGCGAATTACGGGCCGCCGGGAAGCCGACGGTCGTCTTGACCGTGGGTGCCAGCGCGGCGAGCAGCCGGTTGGCTCGCTCGCACACCGGATCGCTCACGTCGTCGCTGGACGTGGTCGACGCGGCCTGTCGGGCGGCCGGGGTGGTACGGGTGCAGACGCCGGCCCAGCTAGTCACGGCGGCCCGTGCCTTCCTTGCTGGCACGGCGATCCCGGCTGGTCGGCGGGTCGCGATCGTGGCAGACAGTGGCGGACAGGGTGGCATCGCCGCCGACCAGGCCGCTGGCGCTGGGTTGTCGGTGCCAAGCTTTTCGTCCGCTCTCTCGGAAAGCATCGGCTCTGTGCTGTCGGCGGCCGCGGCCCACGTGAATCCGGTGGATCTGGCCGGTGCCGGCGAGCGGGAGTTGGCCAGCTATGCCGAAACCATCGATCGGGCGCTCGCCACCGACGAGGTCGACGGGGCCATCCTGACCGGCTATTTCGGTTGTTATGGCTCGGATACGCCGACGCTCGCTGAGCGCGAGCTGGAGGTCGCGCAGCGGCTCGGGAAGATCGCCGCCACTTACCGAAAACCGCTCGTCGTGCACACGATGGGCAGCCAGGGCCCGGTCACCGAGGAGCTCTGGGAGGTCGGCGTGCCGGCCTTCCCGACCATCGAGGCCGCGGTGTTCGCGCTCGCTCGGTTGGCTGATTTTAAAGATGTGAAACGAGAAAGGCCGGCAGGCCCGGTGCGTACGACCAGGATCCCCGGCGGATACTGGGCGGCCCGCGAAGCGCTGTCGGCGTACGGCATCCCCTTCCCCGCCGCCCGGCTCTTTCCCTTTGTCGACGACACGTTGTCGCCGCCGTACGTGCTGAAAGCCGGTTGGCTGGACCACAAAACCGAGGTCGGCGGCATTCGGGTCGCACTGGCGGACCGGGACGCGGTGTCCGCCGCGTACGAGCAGATGCGCGCCAGACTCGGCGATGGCGAATATGTGGTGGAGGAGCAGGACCTGCGGGAGGACGTGGTCGAAATGTTGGTCGGCGTCCGCCGGGACCCGGATTTTGGTGGTGGTGGTGGCGATCGGCGCCGGTGGTACGGCCGCCCAGCTGCAGCGGGACCTTGCGGTGGAGCTGGCGCCGGTGTCGCCGGAGACAGCCGCCGCGATGATCGACCGGCTGCGCTGCGCGCCCCTGCTGCATGGCTGGCGTGGTCGTGCGCGGACCGATGTCGTCGCTCTCGCCCGGCTGGTGGCCGAGATTTCCCAGCTGCCGCTGGAGTTCGCGGAGCTGGAGCTGAACCCGGTCCGGGTCGGCCCAGCCGGCGTGCTTGCGGTGGACGTACTGCTCGTACCGGAAGAAGGACGGTCATGACGATCCCGGCCTGGCCGTTGACCGACGAACAGCGGCAGATTGTCCAGCTGTGCCAGGACTTCGCTCGTCGGGAGATTCGTCCGCGCGGCCGTGAAGTGGATGAGGCGGACGTGGTCACCCCGGTCGACATCTTCCAGAAGGCGGCGCAGGTCGGCATCGCCGATTTCATGCTGCCAGCGGAATATGGCGGCGGCGGGATCACCGATGTGTTCACCCAGTGTCTGGTCCAGGAGGAGCTCTGTTGGGGTGATCCGGGGATCGGGAATTTGGTGTGCTCCAACGGTTTTTTTTTTTCGCTGACCCGATCTTGATGCTGGGCACCGAGGGACCAGCGGAAGCGGTGGCTCACCCCGCTGTCCGGCGCGGACGCGCCGATGACCGCGTTGGCCACCACCGAGGCGGAGTCCGGATCGGACGCGGCCTCGATTCGTACGACCGCGACCAAGGTCGAAGGCGGTTATCGGCTCAACGGCCGGAAGACCTGGATCTCCAACGCCGGCGCCGCGGAGGTCTACGTCATCTTCGCCAAGACCGATATTAGTCAGCGATCTGGTGGTGTTACCGCGTTCCTGCTGAAAAAGCCGGCCGCGGGAATGACTTTCGGTGCGCCGATGCGCAAGATGGGGCAGCGGGCGATCGTCTGCCGGGAGATCTTTCTCGATGACGTGTACGTGCCGACGGAAGACCGGTTAGGTGAGGAAGGGCAGGGTTTTCGCGGCCTGATGGGGACCTTCGATGTCTCCCGGGTGGTGCTCGGCGCGGCCGCGCTCGGTGCGGCCCGGGCCGCGTACGAATTCGCCTTGGACTATGCGAAAACACGCAGGGCAGTTCGGCGTACCGATCATCGAGCATCAGGCGGTCGCCTTCCGGTTGGCCGACATGGCCACCAAAATCGAGGCGGCCCGGCTGCTCGTCCACCATGCCGCCCGGGTGATCGACAGTGGCCAGACAGCCACCGGCCTCGCGGCGATGGCCAAGCTGACGGCCTCCGAAACGGCGATGTTCGTGACCTGGGCGGCCGTGCAGACGCTCGGTGGCTGGGGCTATTCGCGGGAATTCCCCGTCGAGCAATGGATGCGGGACGTGAAGCTGGAGGAGATCGAGGAGGGCACCTCTGACATCATGCGCCTGGTGATCTCCCGGAACCTCGGGTAACGCGATGCCGCGCCCCAGTGTGGAAGTCGAGCGCCGCCAGCAGATTCTGGACGCGACCTGTGCGGTGATCGCGAAATCCGGCCTCCAGCAGCTTCGGGTGGCGGATGTGGCGACCGCGGCCGGCGTCAGCACCGGGACCGTACACTATTACTTCGAAACGAAAAAAGAGCTGGTCGACGCTGCTTTTGTCTTCAATTTCGAGGAGTCGCTGGCACGCCGGCAGTGGATGCGTGAGTCGACGCGGGAACCGTTGGAGTTGCTGCAGGAGATTGTCGAGTCTTACCTGCCGTCTTCCGGAAAATCGCTGCGGGCCTGGCGGGTGTGGGCGCAGCTGTGGGCCGAGGGCATCCGCGATCCGGCTCTGCGGCGGGTGAACGAGGATTTGTACGGCCAGTGGCGGCAGTTGGTGGCCGAGGTCATCAAGGCCGCCCAGGATGCCGGCACGGCCCGCGCCGGCGACCCGGTGCGGCTGGCGAACATGCTGGTCGGGATGGTCGACGGTCTTGCCATGCAGGTGCTTTTGCGCTCACCCAGCATGTCCTTGGCCACCATGCGGGAAACCTGCCGCGTTTTCGTCACGGACTTGGTCGGCTGCTGACCCCTTTCGCTGTTATTCGGGCCATTCGTTGCGCAGGATCGTGTCCACAAAGTCCTCCCGGACAAACGATGGATCGAAATGGGCAAGTACGTCGGCGTTGACCGTGCCGAAGGTCGTCCGCGGGCGGTTGATGACGCCACGGGTGAACGCGGCCAGGATCTGCTTCTTGAATTCCGGCCGCGGATGCGCTGCCGTCACCTCGGCCACCAGCCCGGGGTCCAGGTCGCGGTAGCCGATGCCCAGTACGTCGGTCTCCACGCCCGCGGAGACCAGCGCGGTCTCGGGCTCGAGGAACTCCGGAACGCCGGGCGTGGTGTGCAATGCGATGCCCAGCCACACTTTGCGGGCAGCGTCGGCGGGCACGCCGTGTTCGGTGAGGAACCGCGCAGCGGTGTTGGCGCCGTCCACCTCGAATCGGAGATCGGTCGAGGCGTACTTCTCGGTGAGCCCGAGGTCGTGGAACATCGCGCCGACGTACAGCAATTCCAGATCCGGACTTAACCCGCGCCGCTGGCCTTGGAGGGCACCGAAAAAAAAACACTCGGCGCGAATGGTGGTAGAGCAGCTCGTCAGTAACCGCGCGTACCAACTCGGTGGCTTCCCGCACGAGGTGGGTATCCGGGATGCTCACGCCGGCAATCGTCTCGGTCATGGTCGTTCTCCCTCGCTTGCGTTCGTGCTGAACACCGTCATCCTCGGCCGCGTACGCTGGGCCCGGCCATGTCCGGCCGGACAGCTATCCCACAGATACGGACCTCTGGAGGCGACCGATGGCAAGGGTCGGGGGGTGCTGGTGTTTGACGGCGCTCAGCTACTCGACGTGTCGGGTCCTGTCGACGTACTGCCGCCGCCGCCGCCCGCGCTCGCGGTGCCGACTACGACGTCACGCTGATCGGCTGGCCACACACCGAACCGGTCACCTCGGCCGGCGTACGGCTTCGTTGCGACACCCCTGTCGAGGCAGCCGGTCGGCTCGACACCCTGATCGTCACCGGCGCCGACGACCTGACCAGGCTGCCCGCTGATACTCAGGCGCGGCAGCTGCTGACGACGCTGGTCTCCCCGCGGACCCGGGTCGCGTCGGTCTGCACCGGCGCGTTCGTACTGGCCCGCGCCGGCCTGCTCGACGGCCACCAAGCCACCACTCATTGGCGATATGCGTCGGCGTTGGCGACCCAGTTTCCCCAGGTGGACGTGCGACCCGACGCGATCTTCATCCGCAGCGGGCGGTTCGTCAGCAGTGCCGGAGTGACGGCTGGCATCGATTTGACGCTCGCGCTCGTCGAGGAGGACCACGGTCCCGACCTCGCCCGCGAAGTCGCCCGCGAACTGGTCGTGTTTCTGCGCCGTCCCGGCGGACAGTCGCAGTTCTCCGTCCGTACGGAGCTGCCGCCCGTCCAGGACCAGCGGCTGCGGCAGGTCATCGACCTGGTCGCGGCCGCCCCGGCCGAGGAACACACCGCCCAGTCCCTGGCCCGCGCCGCGACCATGACCCCGCGCCATCTGCGCCGCCTGTTCCGCGACCAGCTGGGCACCACGCCGGGTCACTACCTCGAACGGGTCCGTCTGGAGGCCGCCCGCGCACTTCTGGAGGCTGGTACGACAGTGACCAGCGCTGCCCGTGCCAGTGGCTTCGGCAGCGACGAATCACTCCGCCGCGCCTTCCACGCGACCCACAACGTCTCGCCATCGACCTATCAGCACCGGTTCCGCACCACCCGCTGACGCCGCCGGAGGCGAGCCACTCCAGAACCGAGGCAGATACCTTCCCTTGTGGGCTTGCGCGCGTCCTGGGGAGCCGGGTGTCGTGAGATGAGCCATACTTCCGGCAGGTGCCCAGGTAGCTACTGGTAAGTAACATGTGGGTGGCGAATGCAACAACCGCTGCACGTTGACCCTGCCCCCAGGAAGCGGAAGCCTCGGGGCACCCGGGTGAGGCGTGCCGCACACGGTGGTCGTAGGAATAACGTCGTACGAACAACTCAGTGGTCAGCGCCGGTAGGAGGTCGAGCCAGCAGTGAACATCGTCGTACTCGTCAAGCAGGTGCCTGACTCAGGACTTGAGCGCAACCTTCGACAAGACGACAAGACCGTCGACCGCGACGCCGGCAACCTCGTCATCGGTGAGCTGGACGAATACGCGATCGAAGAGGCATTGAAGCTAAAAGAGGCGCACGGCGGCGAGGTCACCGTGCTGACGGTCGGCCCCGAGAAGGCCACCGAGACAATCCGCAAGGCGCTGTCGATGGGCCCGGACAAGGCCGTCCACGTCAGCGACCCCGCGATTCACGGTTCGGACACGGTTGCCACCTCGGCGATCATCGCGGCGGCGCTGGGCAAGCTGGAGTACGACCTGGTCATCGCGGGTGCGGAATCCACTGACGGGCAGACCGGCGCACTGCCGGCGATGCTGTCCGAGCGCCTCGGCATCGCCCAGCTGACCGGCGCCCGCAAGCTCACCGTGGACGGCGACAAGCTGACGACGATCGAGCGGCAGACCGACGACGGCTACGAGGTAATCGAGGCCACCACGCCGGCGATAGTCAGCGTTTGGGACACCATCAACGAACCGCGCTACCCGTCCTTCAAGGGCATCATGCAGGCGAAGAAGAAGCCTGTGGAGACGTACTCGCTGTCCGACCTCGGCGTCTCCGCTGACCAGGTCGGTCTGGACAGCGCCTGGTCCGAGGTCCTGGAGTTCTCCGGCCGGCCGCCCAAGGGCGCCGGCGTGAAGGTGCCGGACGAGGGCGATGGCGGCAGCAAGCTGGTCGAGTTCCTCGCCACCCAGAAGATCGTCTGACCCGTAGCCACCATAGATTCAGGAAGGATCCATCCTCATGGCAGAGGTCCTCGTCGTAGTTGAGCACTCCGGTGGTGCGGCGAAGAAAATCACGTCCGAGCTGTTGACCGCGGCCCGCGCGCTGGGCGAGCCGTCGGCGGTCGTCTTCGGCGCCGCCGGCGACGCTGACAAGCTCAAGGACACGCTCGGTGAGTACGGCGCGCAGAAGATCTACGCGGCCGAGTCCGCGGACGTGACCGACTACCTGGTCGCGCCGCGGGCCGAGGTGCTGGCCGGCCTGGTCAAGCAGGCCAGCCCGGCAGCCGTGCTGCTCGCCTCGACCACTGACGGCAAGGAAATCGCCGGCCGTCTCGCGGTCAAGATCGAGAGCGGTTTCCTCACCGGCGTGACCGAGCTGGCCGCCGACGGCACCGCGACGCAGGTCGTCTTCGCCGGCGCGGTGATCGTGAAATCCAAGGTAACCAAGGGAACCCCGATCCTGACGATCGCGACCAACGCGGTCACCGCCGAGCCGGCCGCGGCGACGCCGTCGGTGGAGGCGGTCGAGGTGAGCGTCTCGGACGCGGCCAAGAAGGCCAAGGTCGCCGACCGGGTGTCGGAGAAGAAGAGCAGCCGGCCGGAGCTGACCGAGGCCTCGATCGTGGTCTCCGGCGGCCGCGGCGTGGGCAGCGCGGAGAACTTCGCGCTCATCGAGGGCCTGGCCGACTCGCTCGGCGCCGCGGTGGGTGCCTCCCGGGCCGCCGTCGACTCCGATTTCTACCCCCCCCCGCACCAGTTCCAGGTCGGCCAGACGGGCAAGACCGTCTCGCCGAACCTGTACGTGGCGGTCGGCATCTCCGGTGCCATTCAGCACCGCGCCGGTATGCAGACCTCGAAGACCATCGTCGCCATCAACAAGGACGAAGAGGCGCCGATCTTCGAGCTCGCCGATTTCGGTGTCGTCGGTGACCTTTTCAAGGTCGTACCGCAGGCCACCGAGGCGATCAACGCCCGAAAGGGCTGATTTCTGGCAGGTAACAGCGTTTGAGCCGGCGTACGCACGACGTACGCCGGCTCAGTCGTCTCGGGCCTGGGGAATGTCGGTGTCAGACTAGGCTGGACCACGTGACTTATCTCGACCACGCGGCCACCACCCCGATGCTGCCTGAGGCCAGGGATGCCCTGGTGGCGGCGTTGGGGGAGCACGGCAACCCCTCGTCGTTGCACGCGAGCGGGCGGCGGGCGCGGCGGGCGGTGGAGGAGTCGCGGGAGCGGATCGCGGCGGCGATCGATCGGCTGCCGGCCGAGCGAGGTGATCTTCACCAGCGGCGGTACGGAGAGCGACAACCTGGCCGTCAAGGGCATCTTCTGGTCGCGGCGGGACGCCGATCCGGCCCGTACGCGGGTGCTGACCAGCGCCATCGAGCATCACGCCATCTTGGACACGGTCGAGTGGCTCACCGAGCACGAGCGGGCCGCCGGCGAGTTCCTGCCGGTGGACGCGTACGGCCGGTTGACCGTGGACACTCTCCAAGGCGCGCTCGCCGAGCGGGCCGACAGAGTCGCGGTCATCAGCGTGCAGTGGGCGAACAACGAGGTCGGGACGGTCCAACCGATCCCGGAGCTGGCTGAGCTGGCGCACCAGCACGGCATTCCCTTCCACACCGATGCCGTCCAGGCGGTCGCCCAGGTCGCGGTCGACCCGACGCTGGTGGACGCCTTGACGCTGACCGGCCACAAGCTCGGCGGCCCGGTCGGCGTCGGCGCCTTGGTGCTCGGCCGCCCAGGTCGCCGCCACTCCCGTCCAGCACGGCGGCGGCGGCCAGGAGCGGGACGTGCGTTCGGGCACCCTGGACACCGCCGGCATCGTCAGTTTTCTCGGTCGCCGTCGACGCCGCCGTACGCTCGCAGCCGGAGCGGACCGCGCGCGTCAGGGCCCTGCGCGACGACTTGATCGCACGCGTACGCGACCTGGTGCCGGACGCGATCCTCAACGGCGATCCGACCGACCGGCTGCCCGGCAACGCGCACTTTTCCTTTCCCGGCTGCGAAGGCGACGCGCTGCTGATGCTGCTGG
Source organism: Fodinicola feengrottensis (assembly GCF_010993775.1). GTDB lineage: Bacteria > Actinomycetota > Actinomycetes > Mycobacteriales > HKI-0501 > Fodinicola > Fodinicola feengrottensis. The sequence continues at coordinate 220,782 of NZ_WOTO01000006.1, forward strand.
ACGCGGCCGGGGTGGAGTGCTCCACCGGCTCGGCCTGCTCCGCCGGTGTCGCCGAGCCCTCTCACGTGCTGGTCGCGATGGGCGCCGACCCCGCCCGCGCCCGCTCGTCGCTGCGATTCTCGCTCGGCCACACCTCCGTGCCAGCTGATGTCGACGCGCTGGTCAAAGCCCTTCCTGGGGCCGTCGAACGGTCCCGCCGCGCCACTGGCGCTGATGATCAGGCGAAGCGCGAGAAGCGGGAGGAGTCCGGCGAGCGTCCAGGGAATCACGTTGAGCACGACCGGACCGAAAACCGCCACCGTGAACCCGCAGTAGCGGGTGTCCGGGGTAGGGCACACCGTCTGTACGAGCGATCCGTAAAAGAAGCCTTTGGTGAGAAGGAACAGGACCATGGCGGCAACCACGGCCGGCACCGCGGCTATCCCGCGGCCGACACGATCGCGCCAGAACCAGGCCGCCACCAATACGACCGCGGCCAGCAACGTCAGGGGATACCGGTAGAAGTCCCGGCCTGACCAGGTCTCGACCAACCAGCTGGTCGCCAGCAGCAGGCCAGTCGAGACGGTGACCAACAGCAGGCTCGGCCGCGTGTTGCCGGCCCGGGCCGCCGGCCACCAACTGACCATCAGCAAGGCCACAGCCACCGCAGGCAGTGCCAGGAACAACCACCCGTTCAGCAGTAGCTGGGTGCCGGCCAGTGCACCGGTGCCCATCAGCCCGAGAACCGCGACGAAGTACGGGTTGCGGCGCCGGGATTCGGTCATGGCGCTGATTATGACCGGCCGGTTGACGGGTTTTACGTAGAGAGCTGTAACAACTCGGTGACGGTTACGAAGCGGTAGCCGCGGCCGCGGAGTTGGTCGATGATGGGGCCCAGCGCGTCCCGGGTGGGCTGCCGGCTGGCGTACATGCCATGCAGGATGACGATCGATCCGGGCCGTACGTGCGAAACCGTGTAGGCGGTGGTGGCCGCGGCGCTGCGGTCGATTTCCGGGTACGAAATCGGTTCCACGTCCCACATAATCGTCCTGCGGTTGTGCTGCGCCAGATACCATGGCAGGACGACGAGCTTTTTGCCGTTTGGCGGCCGAAAATCGATCTCGCCCCGATAGCCGGTCTGTCGGATCAACGCGTCCGTACGGGTGATTTTGTCGGCGACATAGCCGGGCGTACGGAAAACCATCCGCTCATGCGAATATGTGTGATTGCCGATCTGCTGACCGGCGGCCGCGATTTTCTTTCCCAGCTCTGGATATCTCTGCAGCGCGCTGCCGATCAGGAAAAACGTTCCGTGCACCTGTTCGCGCGCGAGAGTGGCGAGCAACGCGTCGGTGCCGGCCGGATCGGGGCCGTCGTCGAAGGTCAGCGCGACCACTTTCTGAGTGGTTTCCACGCGTGCGGTCAGGCCGCCGAACAGTTGGAACGTACGGGAATCCATAAGTTGCACGGTGCCGTACGCGCCGAGGCAAAGCACCACGATCGCGGCGACAGAGCCGATGAGTAACCGTCGTCGACGCAAAGGGGTTTTCTTTTCCACTTGGCCAGCCTGTCGCATGCGGACCTTCGCTGGGAAGCGGCGAAGGATGTAGGCTGTCTCAGCCTTAGGACGTGTGTGCCTGGGCGATCAGCGCGGCCTGCGTACGACTGCTGACGCCGAGTTTTCCAAGCACGTTGCTGACGTGTGTTTTGACCGTACGCTCGGAAAGGGTCAGCCGGCCGGCGATGTCCTGATTGGACAGTCCGGCGCCGAGCAGGTCCAGGATCTCGCGCTCGCGGGCGGTCAGGGCACCGAGCGGATCCGGCCCACCGGACAGCAGCTCGGCGGCGGACGGGGTCAGCGCGGTAATGCCGGCGTGGGCGGCTCGTACGGCCGCGGCCAGCTCGGCTCCGCTGGAGTCCTTCAGCGCGAAGCCGGCCGCACCGGCCGCGAGTGCCCGCTGGATCTCGTGCTGGCGGCCCACCGTTGTCAGCATCACCACCCGCGGCCCGCGGATCTTCGTGAGCAGGTCGAGCCCGTCGACGTCCGGCAGGTGGAGGTCCAGCAGTACGACGTCCACCTCGTCGTCGCCCAGACGGTTGAGCAGCGCGGTGCCGGTGCCGAGCTGGCCGACCACGGTCAGGTCCGGTTGCGCGTCCAGGATCAGCGCGAGCCCCTCTCGTACCAGCGCATGGTCGTCGACGACCAGGATCCGGATCACTCCCGCAGACTACGGTGACTGGCGTGAGAGAGCGTTTGGCGGACGGAGTTCTCGTCCTGGTGTTGGCGGCGGTTTTCGCGGTTTCCGGCACTTGGCGGTCGTGGGCCGACGCGGGCCGCTGGGACGCCGTCAGCCTGGCTCTGTCGATCGCCTGCATCGCGGCCCTGCCGCTGCGCCGGAGAATGCCCGCGACAGTGCTGGTCGTGCTGACCGCGGCGACTGCCGGCCACCTGCTGCTGGGGGCTTCCCGGCTGATCTATCTGCCGGTGCTGGTGGCGCTCTATGCCGCTTCCCTGCATGGCTCCCGCTGGGTGCGGTGGGGCCTGTGCGCGGTCGCGACGGCGGTGGTCACGATCGCGGCGACCACGTTCGCGGGCGTGACCGAAGGTGGCGTGCTGGCGTTGGTGATCTTCGGGGTGGCGTGGCTGCTCGGCGCCGAACGGCATCGGCACAGCGCCGAGCGCTCGGCGCTGCTGGCCGAGCAGGCCCGCCGCGGCGCCGAGATCCAGTTGGCGCACCAGCAGCATCGCGCGCAGGCCCGGGAGCGGGAGGTGATCGCCCGGCGGCTGCATGACGCGCTTGCGCACACGGTCACGGTGATGCTGGTGCAAGCCGAGGCTGTGCGTACGATTGGCCGTCTGACCAGCGACGATGCCGTGAGAGTCGACCAGATCCTGGCTGCTGGCCGGGACGCCCTCGCGCAGGTGCGGGCGACCCTCGCGGACCTACATGACCCGCTGCCGGACGCCACCGACCTCGGTGGCGTCCTGGAGCAGTTGCGAGGGGCCGGCCTCGACATCGCTCCGGTGCCGGACCTGCCGTCCGGCCCGCTGGTCAGCCGGATCGTCATCGAGGCGGCCACCAACGCGTTGCGGCACGCCGGTCCGGGCACCGCGGTGGACGTACGAGTGGAGCCAGCGCCGCGGCACTGCCGGCTGGTGGTCCGCAGCGGGCCACCGGCGGCCGGCTGGCCGTCGATCGGCCCGACTCCGGGCCGTGGGCTGCGCGGACTGGCCGCCGAGGCGACCGAACACGGCGGCCGGCTGGCGTACGGGCCAACCGTGGACGGCGGCTGGACCGTGACCGCTGAGCTCCCTCGTTCGTACAGCTACCCTGGTGGGGAGTGATTCGCAGCAGGAGGGAAGGGCTATGAAGGTGCTCGCCGCCATGTCCGGGGGCGTCGACTCGGCGGTGGCCGCCGCGTTCGCCGCCGAAGCCGGGCACGACGTGACCGGGGTGCACCTCGCGTTGGCCCGCAACCCGCAGACCCACCGAACCGGTGCTCGCGGCTGCTGCACGAAGGAAGACGCGCACGACGCCCGCCGGGCCGCTGACGTGATCGGCATCCCGTTTTATGTGTGGGACATGGCCGAGCGGTTCCACGAGGACGTGATCGAGGACTTCGTCGCTGAGTATGCCGCCGGCCGTACGCCCAATCCGTGCCTGCGCTGCAACGAGAAAATCAAGTTCACCGCGGTTCTGGACCGGGCCCGCGCGCTCGGTTTCGACGCTGTGGTCACCGGACACCACGCCCGGCTGTCCACTGTGGACGGTGTGCCGACGTTGCGGCGCAGCGTTGATTTCGGCAAGGACCAGTCATATGTGCTGGCGGTGTGTACGAGCGAGCAGTTGCGGCACGCGATGTTCCCGCTCGGGGGCATCACCAAGGACGAGGTGCGCCAACAAGCCGCCGACCGCGGGCTGGCCGTCGCAGACAAGCCGGACAGCCACGACATCTGTTTCGTCTCCGACGGGGACACCGCCGGGTTTTTTTGCGGCGGGCACTGGGAGAGCGGTCCGGTGAGATCGTGGACGCGGCCAGCGGCGAGGTGGTCGGCGAGCATGACGGCGCGTACGCGTTCACCGTGGGGCAGCGCAAAGGACTGAAGATCGGCCGGCCGGCGGCGGACGGCAAACCGCGCTATGTGCTGGATATCGAGCCGGTCTCCAACACTGTCCACATCGGACCCGCGGATGCGTTGGACGTCACCGAAGTGCGCGCCGAGCGTCCAGTGTGGACAGACGGCGTCCAGCCGTCTTTTCCGGTGCGGGCACAGGTGCAGTTGCGGGCCCACGGCGAGCCCATGGACGCGACCGTCAGCCTGGACGGCGATCAGGTGGTGGCCACCTTGGACAGTCCAGCCCGTGGGGTGGCGGCCGGACAGGCGCTGGTCGTCTATCGACCCGACGCCGCCGGGGATGTCGTGCTCGGATCGGCCACCATCATGCGGTCCGGCCAGCCGGCGCTGCACTGACCGCCGGCGGATGGGCTACTGGCAGACTGGCGCGGTGACCGTGTTGATGGCCGCAGTGTTGATGGCCGCAGTTCCTGCGGCGGCGCGTCCGGTTCGTGTCGCCGGGGCGCCCAAAGGGCGGGCACCCCACCGCCACGAACCTGGGCGGCCTCCGGCCGCTGCGCGGGCGTGGTTGGGTTGGCCTGGGGTGATGACGATGGGGACGTTTCGGCGACTGGCTGACGGTGGTGTCCAGTTTTGGTGCATACACGAGGCAACCGAGGTGATCGCGATAGATCTGCACGGCGGCGCCGGCTTTGAGCGAATCTTCCTGCAGGTGGCCGATCCGGCCGCGGTCGTACGAGAGTTGGCGGCCGCATGACTTATGAGCAGGCGTGGGATGAGGCGGCGGCCGTACAGGCGGGAACGCCGACAGCCCGCTGGCCGGTCGGGGCGGCGACCGGGATCGGGTCGATGCCCGGCACCGATGTGGTCGAGGCGACCGCGACCGTCCTGGGGGAGCTGCCGGACTTCCCACATTTGCCCGAGTTGCCCGGCCGGGGCGCTGGCGCGGACCTGATCGGGCGGTCCACCGGCATCCTGGTCGAGCTGCCCGTCGAGGTCGCGGTGACCGCGTGGCGGATGGCATCGCGGCCGGGCCGGGACACCCGCCGGATCGCCGACCTGTTGGCCCGTGACCTGGACACGCTCTCCGAGCAAGCGGACGGTTACAGCGGCCCGCTCAAGATCCAGGTCGCCGGCCCGTGGACCCTGGCTGGCCAGGGTCGAGCTGCGCAACGGCGAGCGGGTGCTCACCGACCACGGCGCCACCGCCGAGCTGGTCGCGTCCCTTGCCCAGGGGCTCGCCGACCATGTCGCGGACCTGCGCCGCCGAGTTCCCGGCGCGACCATCGTCACCCAACTTGACGAGCCAACCCTGCCCGCTGTGCTGGAAGGTTCGCTGCGTACGGCCAGCGGCTACCGCACGGTTCCGCCGGTCGAGACCACTGTCGTCGAGCGCGACCTCCGGGCCGTCCTTACCGCCGCCGGCGGCCTGACCGCCATCCACTGCTGCGCCCCAGACGTGCCGCTGGCGCTGCTGCGTCGTACCGGCGTGAGCGCCGTCGCCGTCGACATGTCCTTGCTGGACCTCGCGGACTCCGCCGAAGTGGACAGGATCGCCGAACACATCGACTCCGGCGTCATCCTGATGGCCGGCGTGCTCCCCCGGCGACGGCACCGACCCGTCCACTCTGCCAGCCGCCGACGTACTCGCCGACAAACTCCGCAAACTGGTCACCAGCGCCGGCTTCGGACTGGAACGAGTGCCAGCGGCACTCACCGTCACCCCCTCCTGCGGCCTCGCCGGCGCGAGCGCCGACTACGCCCAGGCAGCACTCAAACGCTGCGTAGAGGTAGGCCGAGCCCTCGCCGCCGGCTGATTTTCTCACCCGCGCCACGCCGGTTGGTGCGCGAAATTGTCGTAGGTGTCTGTTTTTTTCTTTCCCCCTCCCTTTGAACGGGCGGGGGGTGGGTTGAGAGGTGGACCCTAATTTTTTAGTTGAACATTGGTCCTCGAACCCGCCCCCCACCCGTCACTGGGTGGGGGGCAAATCTGCCGGAGGGGTACGACAGTTTCGCGCCGGGCCTGGTCGGGAGGCTGCCGCGAGGCGGAAGGTCGTACCCGTCGGCCACAATGCAGTCGTGGCAGAAGAACAGCAGGCAGAGGCCGGCACCGAGGTCCCGTCGAAGGCGCGGCATCGCGCGGCGGAGTTGACCGAGCAGATCGACGGGCATCAGTTCGCGTATTACATCAAGGACGCGCCGACCGTCTCTGACACCGAGTATGACCATCTCCTGCGTGAGCTGATGGCGCTGGAGGACCAATACCCGGCGCTGCGCAGCCCGCAGAGCCCCACCCAACGGGTCGGTGGCACGTTCTCCACGGCGTTCACCGCGGTCGATCATCTGGAGCGGATGCTCAGCCTCGACAACGCGTTCTCGGCGGACGAGCTGGCCAGCTGGAACGAGCGGGTGGAGCGGGAGATCGGCGCCCGGGCGCATTTTCTCTGCGAGCTCAAGATCGATGGACTTGCGGTGAACCTTTTGTACGAGGATGGTCGACTTACCCGGGCTTTGACCCGTGGCAACGGGGTGACCGGTGAGGACGTGACGCTCAACATTCGGACCATTGACGCGGTGCCGGTGGAGCTGGCCCGCGACTCCGCGGCGGGACCGCCGCCGGAGCTGCTTGAGGTGCGTGGCGAGGTCTTCCTGCCGGTGGCCGGCTTCGCGCAGCTCAACGCGAGCCTGGTGGAGGCCGGCAAGGCCCCGTTCGCCAACCCGCGCAACTCCGCGGCCGGGTCGCTGCGGCAGAAGGATCCGAAGGTGACCGCCAGTCGGCCGCTGACGATGCTGGTGCACGGTACGGGCGCGCGTCGCGGCTTCGCGCCGGAGCGGCAGTCCGAGACGTATGACAAGCTCCGCGCCTGGGGGCTGCCGGTCTCGACCCGCTACCAGGTCGTGGACACGCTCGAAGAGGTGCAGGCCTTCATCGAGTATTACGGCGTCCACCGGCACGATGTCGAGCATGAGATCGACGGCGTGGTCGTCAAGGTCGACGAGGTCGCGCTGCAGCGCCAGCTCGGCTCCACGTCGCGGGCGCCGCGGTGGGCGATCGCGTACAAGTATCCGCCGGAAGAGGTCAACACCAAGCTGCTGGACATCCGGGTCAACGTCGGCCGGACCGGCCGGGTGACGCCGTACGGCGTGATGGAACCGGTGCAGGTGGCCGGGTCCACCGTGGAGATGGCGACCCTGCACAACGCCGACGAGGTACGCCGTAAGGGCGTGCTGATCGGCGACACCGTGGTGTTGCGCAAGGCCGGCGACGTGATTCCGGAGATAGTCGGGCCGGTCGCGGATCTGCGTGATGGCACCGAGCGCGAGTTCGTGATGCCGGCATTGTGCCCGGAATGCCACACCCCGCTGCGCCCCGAACGCGAGGGCGACAAGGACATTCGCTGCCCGAACAGTAGGTTTTGTCCAGCCCAGCTGCGCGAACGACTGTTTCACCTTGCCTCCAGGGGCGCATTCGACATCGAGGTGCTGGGCTACGAAGCGGCGGTCGCGCTGCTGGATTCCGGTGTGCTGACCGACGAGGGGGATCTCTTCTCACTGACAGAGGAAAAGCTCGTTACGGTTGAGCTGTTTACCAGGAAGTCTGACGGCGAGCTCACCGCCAATGCCAGGAAATTGTTGGATAACTTGGAAGGCAAAAGATCGTCCACTGTGGAGAGTGATGGTTGGACTGTCCATAAGGCACGTCGGACCCACCGCCTCGCAGGCCCTCGCGACCGAATTCGGTGACCTGGACGAGATTCTGCAAGCGCCCGCCGAGCGATTGGCCGAGGCGGACGGGGTTGGCCCGACCATCGCGGCCGCGCTGCTCGATTGGGCAACGGTGGACTGGCACCGCGAGGTTGTCCGCAAATGGCGGGAAGCTGGGGTGCGGATGGTCGACGAGCGGGCCGAAGGCATTCCACGTACGCTCGCCGGCCTTACCATTGTGGTGACAGGGTCGCTGGAGGAATTCTCCCGCGATGACGCGAAAGCTGCCATTCTCGGCCGAGGTGGTAAGGCAAGTGGCTCTGTTTCAAAAAAAAAAACCGATTTCGTCGTAGCGGGCGAAAAGCCGGGTTCCAAGTACGACAAAGCGATCCAATTGGGGGTGCCGGTCCTGGATGAAAGCGGGTTTGGGGTGTTGCTGGCGGATGGGCCGGACGCAGCCCGCGCTGTCACCCTCAACCCGCCGGCGGCGAATCCGCCGGAATAGTCCACAAGCGCGCCCGCGCGTGCACGTGCATCGACGCGCTATCGTCGCGGGAGCGACCTGATGTGCGTCATGGGGGTTTGGTGACAACAGCCGATCCGCGCGACCTCACGCCTTCTTGGCGTGAGTGGCGATTCTGGCTGTTCGTATGCCTGGCGGCGCTCGCCGCACTGGCCGTGATCAGGTACGGAGCGGCCACCGACATTGGCTCGTTGGGTAAACTTCCGCCCTCCTTCTGGGTTATCGCGGCAATGGTGGTGATTGGCGAACTCTGGCCAGTGGCGGCCATGGCCACCGACGGTCGCCGGCCGACCGCGCAGGGCAACGGTTTGGTCGCGTCGACCACTTTTGTCTTCGCCGTCCTGATCTTTTGGGGCCTCGGTGCCGCGATCGTCATTCAGATCATCGGCATCATGCTCGCCGACCTGCCGCGGCGGCGGGCCATCTACCGGACGATTTTCAACATCAGCCAGTACTCGCTCAGCTGGGCGGCCGCTCACGTCGTCCTGACCGTGATGGTGGCCGACCGGCATCCGGGGTCGCCGCTGGACCTGCACCCGCGGGTGCTGCCGGCGATAGTGCTCGCCGCGGTGGCGTATTTCCTGGCCAATGACCTGCTGGTCTCGATCATGGCGAAGCTGCACATGGGCGGCACCCTGCGCAGCCATTTCTTCTACGCCTTTGGTTACCACCTTTTCAGTGAAGGTGCGTTACTCGCGCTGGCCCCGATCGTGGTGATCGCGCTGCAGCAGAGCCCGTGGTATTTGCCGCTCCTGTTGGTCGCGTTGATAGCTGTGCAGCAGAACGCGAGGGTGAGCAACCGGCACCAGCGGCTGGCGCTGCACGACGAGCTGACCGGGCTCGCCAACCGCAAGCTGCTCTACAACAGCGCGGTGCAGGCGCTTTCGGACGCGCGCGAGACCGGCCGGTCCGTCGGCGTTGCTTTTCCTTGACCTCGACCACTTCAAGAGCGTCAACGACACCCTCGGCCATCACGTCGGCGACCAACTGCTGCAGGACGTGGCCAACCGGCTCACCCGGTCCGTACGCGCCGACGACATCGTCTCCAGGGTCGGCGGCGACGAGTTCGCGGTGTTGTTGCCCGGCTTGGTCGACCAGTGGACCGCCGCCGAGGTGGCGGACCGGGTGTCCGACGCGTTGGCCGCGCCGTTCAGCCCGCACGGCGAGGCGGCCGTACGCATCGACCTTGGCGGCTCGATCGGGATCGCGTTCTTCCCGGCGCATGGCGAGGACGTGGACACGATTTTCCAGCACGCCGACGCGGCCATGTACACCGCGAAGTCCCGAGGCCTGGACAGCGTCGTCTATTCCGACCACAGCACCGAAGGCATCGGCGGCGCGATCCTCACCGAGCTGCGGGAGGCGCTGCAGTCCGGCCCGGAGACGGCCGGCCTCGCCGTGCACTACCAGCCGCAGGTTGAGCTTGGCTCCGGCGAGGTGGTCGGCGTGGAGGCGTTGGTCCGCTGGCGGCATCAGCGGCTCGGCTGGATCGCGCCCACCGAGTTCGTCCCGATGGCCGAGCGCGGGGTGCTGATCGGCGAGCTGACCCGCTGGATGCTGGACACCAGCCTCGCTCAGCTGCGTGACTGGGAGGACGCCGGCTTGAAGCTGAGGGTCGCCGTCAACATCAGCGTCCGGGACCTGCAGTCCGTCGAGTTGGCCGACTTCCTGGCCCGCCGGCTGGTGCACTACCAGCTGCCGGCCGACCGGCTGCGGGTCGAGATCGACGACGCGAGCAGCATCTCCGGCCGGGAGAACGTGCAGGCCGCTTTGGATGCGCTGGAAGACCTCGGTGTCGGCATCAGCCTGGACCACTTCGGCATTGGCTACTGCAGCCTCACTCGGCTGCGCCGGCTGCCGGTCAGCGAGGTCAAGATCGACTCGTCGTTCGTCTCGCGGCTGATGTCCGACGACGATGATGCCGCGGTCGTACGCTCGATCGTCGACCTCGCGAGCGCGCTGGAACTCGCGGTGGTCGCCGAGGGCGTGGAGGACGAGCCGACCTGGCGGGCCCTCGCCGCGTTGGGCTGCAACGGCGCCCAGGGCAACTACTTCGCTCACCCCATGCCGCCCCCGAGGACGTCGTGCTGCTGCTGCGCGACGGCAGCCGCTTCCCGCTCCTGCGCGCTGTCTCGTCCTAACCCGTGCGGGGCGCTGCGGACCTCAGCTGAGGTGGGTGGCGAAAAAGGTGAGCACCCGGCGCCAGGCGTCCTGGTTGGCGTCGTGGTCGTAGCCCAGGCCGGCGATCCGCATCAGCGGAGCGAACGGGCCGACGGGGAGGCGGTTGGCGAACCCGTGGCCGGCGCCCGCGTACTCCTTGACGTCGTGTACGACCTCGCGTTCGGTCAGCAGCTGGTCGAGCTTGGCGGCCGCCCCACGCAGCCCGAAGTCGCGTCCGCCGAAGCTCGCCACGATCGGGCAGGCGTCGTCGAAGGCGCTTTCGTCCCGCGGCATCGGTCCGTAGTAGGGCGCGCTCGCGTCGAACCCGCGGGCCGCGGTGACCAGCGCGAAGCCGCCGCCCATGCAGAAGCCGGCGACACCGACCTTGCCGTTGGAGTTCGGATGCGAGAGCAGCTCCTGCCGGGCGGCCTCGATGTCGTCGAAGGCCTGGCCCTTCGCGGCAAGCAACTGGCGGAAGACCGACTGGACGCAGCGGACGAAGCCGCCGCGATGGAACAGGTCCGGCACCAGCGCGAAGTAGCCGGCGGTGCCGAACCGGTCGGCGATCTCCCGTACGTCGTCGGACATCCCGAAGGCGTCATGCACGATCACCACGGCCGGCCACGGCCCGTCGCCGGACACCTCCGGCTGCGGCACGGCCAGGTAGCCGTGGATGGATCCGGCCGAGGTGGGGATAGTCACGTCCACGCAGCTGAACCTACTCCCAGTTTTCTCGCTCGGGAGGGGTCCCACGCCGTCGTTCGTACGATGGGCATCCGCATCGAGGAAGGAAAGCGCTGTGATGGCCCGACCTGTGTTGCCTGAGGATCTTCCGCAAGAGGCCAATCAGGCGTACGGATGCATGGCGATCGCCCTGGGGCTGACCGCGCTGGTGATGGTGGTGAACCTGCTGCTGGGCGGCAACCCCTCTGGCGTACTCGGCCTGTTGTTGACGCTCGGCACGTTCTCCGGGACCCAGGCATTGCGACGGCGTGCCCGCTACGGCCGGACTCTCGCGACGATCTGTGGTTCGGTGCTGGTCCTCATCCAGCTGGGCACGATCGTGCTGATCGTCGCGCTCGCCGCCACTTTCGGTGCGCTGGCGGTCATCCTGACCACGCTCATTGGCCTTGTCATCGTGGCCCTCGTGGTGGCCACCCTGGTCTTCATGTTCCGCCCCAGCGTCACCGCGTTCCTGGAGGCCACGCCAGCACCGGCCCGCTGAGCCAGCCGGGCGTAATGCAGTGGAGGTCGGGTAGGGGTGAGTCCGTAAACTGAGTGATCGATCCATCGCTCACGGACGAAAGCGAGCCCGCATCAGCATGTCCGTCATCACCCGAGCCGAGGTTCAGCATCTCGCCAAGCTGGCCCGGATCGAGCTCACCGACGACGAGCTCGATCACTATTCCGGCCAGCTCGACGTGATCCTGTCCTCGATCGCCCAGATCTCCGAGGTCGCCGCGGATGACATCCCGCCGACCTCGCACCCACTGCCGCTCACCAACGTGATGCGGCCGGACCAAGTGCGTCCGTCGCTGCCGGCCAACGACGTGCTGGCCGGCGCGCCGGCGGCCGAGCAGCAGCGCTTCCGGGTGCCGCAGATCCTGGGAGACGAACAATGAGCGACCTGACCGCGCTGACGGCGGCTGAGCTGGGCAGCAAGATCGCCAGCCGCGAGGTCAGCAGCCGGGAGGTCGTGGATGCCCACTACGACCGGATCGCCAAGGTCGACGACAAGGTGCACGCCTTTCTGCACCTGGGACACCGAAGGCGCCCGCAAACAGGCGGACGAGGTCGACGCGCGGATCGCCAAGGGCGAGAAGCTCGGCCCGCTCGCCGGGGTGCCGCTCGCGCTCAAGGACGTGATCGTCCAGAAGAACGTGCCCACCACCGCGGGATCCAAGATCCTGGAAGGCTGGCGCCCGCCGTACGACGCGACCGTGGTCAAGCGGCTGCGCGAGGCCGGCATCGTCATCCTCGGCAAGACGAACATGGACGAGTTCGCGATGGGCTCGTCGACGGAGCATTCGGCGTACGGGCCGACCCACAACCCGTGGGATCTGGAGCGCATCCCGGGTGGTTCCGGCGGCGGCTCGTCGGCGGCGGTGGCGGCCAGGATGGCGCCGTTGGGCATCGGTACGGACACCGGCGGCTCGATCCGGCAGCCCGGTGCGGTCACCGGCACGGTCGGCATGAAACCGACGTATGGCGGCGTCTCGCGTCATGGCCTGATCGCCTTCTCCTCGTCGCTCGACCAGGGCCGGCCCGGTCACCCGCAACATCCTCGACGCGGCGCTGCTGCACGAGGTCATCGGCGGTCACGACCCGATGGACTCCACGTCGATCGACGCACCGGTCCCGCCGGTCGTCGAGGCCGCCCGGGCGGCTGACGTGAGTGGCATGCGGATCGGTGTCGTACGAGAGTTCGCCGGCGATGGTTATCAGCCCGATGTGAGCGCCCGCGTCGACGAGGCGGTCGCGTTGCTGACCAAGCTCGGCGCCGAGGTCGTCGAGGTGTCGTGCCCGCACTTCGTGCATGCCCTCCCGGCGTACTACCTGATCGCCCCCAGCGAGTGCTCGTCCAACCTGGCCCGCTTCGACGCCATGCGTTATGGCCTGCGGGTCGGCGACGACGGGACGAAGTCGGCCGAGGAGGTCACCTCGCTGACCCGTGCGGCCGGCTTCGGAGCCGAGGTCAAGCGCCGGATCATGATTGGGACGTACGCGCTGTCCTCCGGCTACTACGACGCCTATTACGGCCAGGCGCAGAAGGTGCGGACTCTCATCACCCGCGACTTCGAGGCCGCGTTCGAGCAGGTCGACGTGCTCGTCTCGCCGACCACGCCCACCACGGCGTTCAAGATCGGGGAGCGGGTTGACGACCCGATGCAGATGTATTTCGCCGACCTGTGCACCATCCCGTCGAACCTGTCCGGTGGTGCCGCGATGAGCGTTCCGGTCGGGGTGGACTCGAACAACCTGCCGGTGGGCCTGCAGGTGATGGCACCCGCGATGGCCGACGACCGGCCGTATCGGGTGGGTGCCGCGCTGGAGGCGGCGCTGACCGAGCAGTGGGGCGGCTCGCTGCTGAGCCGCGCGCCGGAGCTGGAGGAGTCCAAGTGAGCGACTTGATGCCGTACGACGAGGCGGTCGAGAAGTTCGACCCGGTTTTCGGTCTTGAGGTGCACGTCGAGCTGGGCACCGCGACCAAGATGTTCTGCGGCTGTTCGACGGTGTTCGGCGCCGAGCCGAACACCCAGACCTGCCCGACCTGTCTGGGCTGGGCATGCCCGGCGCCCTGCCAGTGGTCAACGAGCTGGGCGTCGAGGGCGCGATCCGGATCGGCCTCGCGCTGAACTGCTCGATCGCGCCATGGAGCCGGTTCGCCCGGAAGAACTACTTCTATCCGGACATGCCGAAGAACTTCCAGACTTCGCAATATGACGAGCCGATCTGTTTCGACGGCTATCTGGACGTCGAGGTCGACGGCGAGACGATTCGGGTCGGCATCGAGCGCGTGCGCACATGGAGGAGGACACCGGCAAATCGCTGCACGTGGGCGGCGCTACCGGTCGCATCCAGGGCGCCTCGCACTCGCTGGTCGACTACAACCGCGCCGGCATCCCGCTGATCGAGATCGTCACCAAACCGGTCGAGGGCATCGGCGCGCGTACGCCCCAGGTCGCTCGCGCGGTTGTCGGTGAGATCCGCGAGATCGTCCGCGGCCTCGGGGTGTCCGAGGCACGGATGGAGCGCGGCCAGCTCCGCTGTGACGCCAACCTGTCGCTGCGCAGGTCGCCGGACGTGCCGTTCGGCACCCGGTCCGAGACGAAGAACGTGAACTCGCTGCGCAGCGTCGAGCGAGCCTTCACCTACGAGATCCGCCGGCAGGCCGCGCTGCTGACCGACGGCGGCACGGTCGTACAGGAGACCCGGCACTTCCACGAGGACAACGGCTCCACCACCTCCGGCCGGATCAAGGAGGAGGCGGAGGACTACCGCTACTTCCCGGAACCCGACCTGGTCCCGGTGGCGCCTCCCGCCGAGTGGGTGCAGAAGCTGCGTGCCGCACTGCCCGAGCGGCCGAGTGAGCGCCGCCGCCGGCTGCAGTCCGAGTGGGGATTCTCCGACAAGGACATGGCCTCCGCGGTCGGTGCCGGTGCTGTCGACCTGATCGAGGCGACGGTGGCGGCTGGTACGACCTCGGACACGGCCCGCAAGTGGTGGCTGGGTGAGTTGGCTCGGCGGGCCAACGAAAACGGCCTGGACCTGGACGCCCAGGGCGTCACCCCGGCGCAGATCGCCGAGCTGCAGTCGCTGGTCGACTCGGGCCGGTTGAACGACAAGCTCGCTCGGCAGGTGCTGGAGGGCGTGTTGGCCGGCGAAGGCTCGCCGACCGAGGTCGTGCAGGCCCGCGGCCTGGAGGTGGTGTCCGACACCGGTGCGCTCAGCGCCGCGGTGGACGAGGCGATCGCCGCCAACCCGGACGTGGCCGACAAGATTCGCGCCGGCAAGGTCGCCGCCGCCGGCGCCCTCGTCGGTGCCGTCATGAAGGCCACCAAGGGATCTGCCGACGCCAAGACCGTCCGCGACCTCATCCTCGAGAAGCTGGGCACCGTCTAAGGGCGGTCGCGGAGGTCCTCTTGCAGAACGACGCCTAGCGTCTGGGGACGGTCCCTCTCTGGCGTGAGACGCCTAGCGTCTTGC
>NZ_WOTO01000060.1 GCF_010993775.1 Fodinicola feengrottensis
CATCCGACTTCATCGCGGAGCTGGTAGGCGTAGGCGCGTAACAGCTCGGCGAGAGCGTGCGGAAGCCGGTGCAGTCTCGTCTTGACCGAGGTCACGGAGACCTCAAGAGCCTCGGCGGTCTCCTGGATGGACATGTCCGCGAGGTAGAACAGGGCGATCGTCTCCCGCTGGCGGGCCGGCAGCCGGCGTACCGCGTTCATCAGCACGATTCGCTCGGGTGCGAGTCCGGGCAGGTTCGTCGACTCGGGCTCGGCGAGCCTGGGCAGCAGCATTCTCAACCGCTGTTTGCGGCGGATCCGCGATCGGGCGATGTTCATCGTGACCGTACGCATCCACGCCACCGGGTTGTCCGCGCGCAGCACGAGCGCGGGCGTCGCGAAGGCTCGTACGAACGCCTCCTGGACCGCGTCCTCGGCCTCGGCCCGGTCGCCCGTCAGAGCGAACGCGGTCACCAACAAATAGCGCGACGACTCACGGTAGAGACGCTCGATGATCTCCCTCGCGGCGCGCGCGCTGGCGCACCCGCAGGCTCGGCTTGGAGCTGGTTGTTGTCCGTCACAGGGCCCCCGTCATCCGGCGTGAGATTGCAGGAGGGACGCCCGACAACGGCGAAAGGTTACCGCCTTCGACCACCGTTTCGCGGCCGCCAGCGTGGGCTGCTTACACTCTGCCCCAGAGGGCATTCTGAGAGCTGGGTATGCTTGCCTATGTTCGCGATGCCTCATCGCGTGCGTCACGCGCACGCGATGAGGCATGGCGAACAAGACCTGACATAGCTTCCCGGGCATATACCCAAAATCCGGTGACCGGGCGTGAGAATCAGTCACACCAGCCACTCCAGCCCCAAACCAGGCACCCCCGAACTCGAGTTTGCAGGGATGCACTGACAAAAAGCGGTGCCTGGTTCGTTTCTCCCCGTCGGCGCTGGAAACTGGAAATAGGTCGTCTACGGAACGGCTGGGCCGGTGACGAGTTTGCCGTCCACGTACGGCCAGGGGTTGATGCGACAGCCTTTGAGGCCGAGCGTTTGCTGCTGCATGACCGGCGCGAGCTGGCCGGCGGCCGGGCAGGCCATGTGGCCGTGGCCGAGTCGGTGGCCGACCTCGTGGTTGACCGCGTATTCGCGATAGAGGTCGAGGTGGCCGACGAAGTCCGGGACGGCGGTGAGCCAGCGGGCCAGGTTGATCACCACGCCGTCGCCGACCCGGCAGGATGTGTAGCCGTCGGTGGTCAGCGGGAAACAGAGCCGGTCGACGGTCTTGGGTGAGGCGAGCCGGATGGTGACGCCTGGGGTGCCCGTGCTCACCCGCTGGAAGGCGATCTTGCCGGCGGCCGTCCACGATCGCGGGTCGTCGAGGATCTTGTCGACCTCGGCGGCAAAGGCGGCGGCCTGTTGGCCGGTGCCGTTTTCGACCTCCACTCGGTAGGTCAGCAGCGTGCCGTGTCCGACGACACCGGTGCCACCAGGCGCCGCGGTGAACGTGCCGGCGCCCTGGTCGACCACTCCGGGCGGCGCCGGGCTGTCCGACGGCTGCGGTGCCGCGGTCGAAGGACCGGCCGACGGTGAGGGGCCGGTGACGACCGGGGCAGCCGGCCGTACGGCCGAAGTGGCGGGAGCGGGCGTCTGCGCGGTGGTCGTGTCACCGGCGGCGGAGCGGTCCTTGAGACCGTTCGTGAGGTCGACGCTGACCAGCACCAGGGTGACGGCGAGGACGGCTAGTACGGTCCAGCGGCGACGCTGCAGGGCCTGTTGCTTCGCGGCCCGTGACTGGGCGGGCCGTGGCCGAGACTGGGTGGACCGAGAGCGGGCCGGGGCGGTCCTGGAGGGACTGCGCCGTGCCTCTCGATCCGTCACCTGGGTCACTTGATCAGAGTGCCACGAGTGACCGATCTATCCGGTTAGGCGCTCGTTGGGCGAGTCGTCAGCCGGCGACTGGCGCGGGCACGTCAGCCGCGGCCGCGTCCCCGCAGCAGCGCGATGGTGGCCCGCGCGACCTGCCGCGGACACTCCATCTGGGCGATGTGGCCGGCGTTGCCGAGCACCATCAGCCGGCTGTCCGGAATCGCCCGCGTGGTCGGCAGCGCCACCCGGGCGTCCACCAACTGGTCCTTGCGGCCCCACACGACCAACGTCGGCGCGACCACCCGGCGAGCCAGCCACCAGAGCGACTGGCTCGGGATCGCCGCGTAGCTGGCGACATAACTCGCGACCAGCTGGCGGAAACTGCGGATGTACGACTCGCCCATCCACGGCAGCTCGCGGCGGACCCGCAGGGCCTCGATCGCCTCCTCGACGCGCTGCTCCGGCACGACCGAGGGATCCGCGTAGCAGCGCAGCATGGTCTCCCGGACGATGGCGGCGGGTTCGCCGGTACGGGCGATCCGGGCCACCAACCGGCCGTTGGACGGCACCGCGACGACTGGCAGCATCCGCAGCTGCAGCGGCCGCAAATGGACCGGCGGCATGGCTGGCGAGATCAGCGTCAGGGTGCGGACCAGGTCGGTCGTCGAGTCGAGTAGCCGCGACCCGTACCGACACTGCCCCGCCGAGCGAGTTCCCGAACAGATGCACCGGGCCGCGGCCAGACTGCTCGATCCAGCGGATCACCGTCTCGGCGAACCGGGTCTGGCTGTAGTCGCCGCCCGGCGGCCGACCGCTGCCGCCAAAGCCGGGCAGGTCGAGCGCCTGCCCGTCCAACCAGGGGCGCGAGCAGGCCGGCGAGGTCGGTCCAGTTGGTCGACGAGCCACCCAGGCCGTGCACATAAAGAGCCGGCTCCGAGCCGGCCCGACCCGGGGTGTCGCGCACCACGATGGGCGTACCGTCAACCTCCACTGTGCGGGCCGGCCACGGCCGCAACACCCCGCCGTTGGCAGACTGGGCACCATACTGGGCGAGGTCGGGAAGCTCCTCGTCCAAGGCCAGCGGTGCCGGCCGCGGGACCGGCGCGGCAGCGGCAGGGGGTCCGAAGAGAAGCATCTCGCCATGATAGCTACCCATTAGTAATCTGGTGTGTTCAGTTAGTTTTACCGAAAATGTTGGGTTCGGGGCCGCAGAGGTGCCGCGTGCGAGCATGGAGGGTCATGTACGGGGAAACGGGGCACCACGGCGGCCACGAGCGCGAACATCGACCGGCTGGTCCGGAGCGGAGGCGAGTCATGAGCACCGAGCCGTTGACCAACGGTGCGGCGGCGCACCCCCCGACGGGGAGCGCGCCACCGCGGCCCGGCTGCCCCGCCGGGTGCGCCGTGCGCGCAGCTGCTGCAGGCGGCTCGCGAGGTGTTCGTCGCGCAGGGCTACCACGCCGCCGCGATGGACGACATCGCCGAGCGCGCCGGCGTCAGCAAACCAGTGCTCTACCAGCACTTTCCCGGCAAGATGGAGCTTTACCTGGCGTTGCTGGAGACGCACACCACCGACCTGGTCGACCAGGTCAAACGTTCGCTGGCGACCACCACCGACAACAAGGTGCGGGTGCACCGGGCCGTCGAGGCGTACTACGAGTTCGTCGACAACAACGAAGACGGTGCCTTCCGACTGGTCTTCGAGACCGACCTGGGCAACGATCCGGCCGTACGAGGGCTCGTCGACCGCGGCAACCGGGAGTGCGCGCAGGCCATCGCGGACACCATCGCGGCCGACACCGGGCTCCCCCGCGAGCACGCCGAGCTGCTCGCCACCGGTCTGATCGGCTCCGCCCAGGTGTCAGCCCGATACTGGCTGACCACCGACCGAAAGGTCCCGATGGGCGAGGCGATCGAGCTGGTCGCCGCGGTCAGCTGGCGCGGCATCTCGGGCTTTCCCCGGCATTTGTAGGCTGCGTGGTTGACTAGGGCATGTTCGTCCGGCCTCTGGGGTTGGACGCTTCGTACGAGATCATGCAAGTCCTTGAGGAGGCCGCACAGGTGGAGGTCAAGATCGGCGTCCAGTTCGCCGCGCGCGAGCTGGTGCTGGAGAGCACGGAGTCGGCGGCCGAGGTGGAGCAGGCCGTCATGGCGGCGGTGTCGGACGAGTCGGGAGTGAGTGCTGACGCTCACTGACGACAAGGGCCGCAAGGTCCTCGTCCCGGCCGGCAAGCTGGCCTACGTGGAGATCGGTCCGGAGACCGCTACCCGCCGGGTCGGTTTCGCGGCCAGCTGACGGGTTTCGCCACGCCACCACGTGCCCAGCGCGTGGTGGCGTTTTGCTGCCCGTACGCGACTGGACTCCACTGACGTGACGGTCGCCGTTCGGGTCGAGGTCTCCGGTTTTGTCAGCCCCGCCGAGTTGGCTCGAGTTCGGGGGCGGCATTTTCAGCCCACCACTGCGCCGCGCCCGAGATCGTACGTTTCGCGCACCGGTCACCGCGAGAGCGTGGAAATGCGGTACGTCCGCGGATGAGGTGTGATCTTGTCGAGGAGTAGCCGTACGACGACCTGGAGAAAGGGTTCTCCATCGTTGAAACATGGCAAACCGACAAGCCCGGGCGGTGTTGTCCGCATTAGAGGTGGACTAAGGCAATCCTTAGCCGGCATGATGCGGAGCGTGCCGGCCGGAGCCGCCGCCGACGAGCTGGTCGGCCGCGAGAAGGAAGTCGACCTGCTGGACCGGGAGCTGGACGCGCTCGGCGGCGGGCGGACCGCCCGTACGGTCGAACTGGTCGGCGAGCCCGGGATCGGCAAGACCCGGCTGATGCACAGCGCTCGGCTGTCGGCTCGCCAGCGCGGCCACCTGGTGCTGGCCGGCCGGGCCACCGAGTTCGAGCAGCCGATTCCGTTCGCGGTGATCGTGGACGCCTTGGACGACCACCTCAGCGAGCTGTCCGAAGAGGTGCTCACGCCGCTGGGCGCGGAGCGACTGGGGTTGCTGGCGACGGTTTTCCCGGCGGTGGCCGCCTGGGTGCCACTGCCGGCCGGGAACGGGCTGGTGACCGAGCGATACCGGATGCACCGGGCGATCCGGGCGCTGCTGGAGCTGTTGGCCGCGCCGGCCGGGCTGCTGTTGATGCTGGACGACGTGCACTGGGCCGACCCCGCGTCGATCGAGTTGCTGGAACACCTGCGCCGGCATCCGCCGCGGGCGCCGCTGCTGATCGTGATGGGCTACCGGCCAAGCCAGGTGCCGGCCCGGCTGGTGGCACCGATGGCCGGCGACGACGCCGGGCTGATCCGAGTGGAGCTGGGGCCGCTGTCGGTCACCGACGTGAACCGGCTGCTCGGGCCGGACGCGAGCCCCGGCCGCGGCCGGCTGCTGCACCGGGAGAGCGGCGGCAACCCGTTCTACCTGCATGCGCTGCGGTCCGCGCCGGTCGACCCGCTGACCGGGATGCCGGCGGTGTCCGGCGCCAGCCGGCAGGTGATCGGCGCCGAGCTGGCCGCGTTGTCGCCGCTGCAGGCACTGGTCGCGAACGCGGCAGCGGTGGCCGGTGACCCGGTGGACCCGCAGCTGATCTCGGTGGTGACCGAGCTGGACCTCGCCGAGACGCTGGAGATCCTGGACCAGCTGACCGCCCGCGACCTGCTCCGGGTGACCGAGGACGGCCGGCGTACGCATTACCGCCACCCGCTGGTACGCCACGTCGCCTACATCTGCGCACCAGCCAGCTGGCGGCTGGGCGCGCACCGGCGGGCGGCCGCGGCGCTGGCCAGGCGGCCCGGTGACACGGCCGCGCTGTTGCGGGCCCAGCATCTGGTCCGGTCGGCGGATCCGGGCGACACCGAGACCGTCGAGGTGCTGCGCTGGGCGGCCGGCCACACCGGCACGTACGCCCCGGCCACCGCGGCCCACTTCCTGGCCGCCGCGCTCCGGCTCACGCCAGACACCCCGGCGAGCGCCGCTGAGCGCCGGGAGCTGCGGATCGCCCTCGCCAGCGCGCTCACCTCGGACGGCCGGTTCGACGAGGCCCGCGACCTGATCCGCGGGGTCCTGGGGTGGATACCGGCCGGGCACCACGAGCAGCGGGTACGGGCCGTGCTGCTGGCCGCACAGGTGGAGCGGCTGCTCGGCCGCAACGAGGTGGCGCGGCTGCTGCTGACCGACGAGCTGGGCCGGATGACGGCCAGCGAGCCGGCCCAGGCCGAGCCGGGGCCGGCCGCGGTGGCGATCGAGGAGCTCAAGCTCGAGGTGGCCCGCAGCGCGGTCAACTGCGCGGTCGCCGCCGACGACCGGCCGCTGCTGACCGGGATCGCCGACTTCGCCCGTACGCACGGCCTGACCTCACTGGAAGCCGCCGCGGTCGGCGTACACGCGGTGTCCGCGCACGCGATCGGCGACCGGGAGGAGGCGGTACGGCTGACGGACCAGGCGGCCGCGCTGGTGGACTCGTTACCGGACGAGGAGCTGGCCCGGCACCCGCATGCCGCGTCCCGGCTGGCGGCCGCCGAGATCGACCTTGGCCGGCTGGAGAGCGCGGTGGCGCATGCCGAGCGCGGGCTCACGGTGGCCCGCCGCAGTGGCCGCAGCTACCTGGTGATCCAGATGGGCGTCACGCTGACCGTCGCCTACCGCAAGCTCGGTCGGCTGCCGGAGGGCGCTGGCCTGCACCGAGGACATGGTGGACGCGTCCGAGCTGACCGGCAGCCACTACCTGCGTGGCATCTCGCACTGCCTGCACGCGGGGGTAAGAGCCGTCCTCGGCGAGGCACCGGACCGCCGGGCGCTCGCCGAGCACGCCACCGTCGTCATCGCGAGCCGCAGCTGGTGGTCCCGGGCCGCGCTGATCCTGGCCGCCGAGGCGATGCTGGCCGACGGCAGCGACGCCGGGGCACAGGAGTGCCGGCGGATCCTGGTCTCCGGGCACGACGAGCTGACCATCTTCTCGCTGTTGCACCGGCCCTTCGCCTACCGCCTGCTCACCCGAGCGGAGTTGCGGCTCAACCAGCTGGAGGCGGCCGCGCGGTGGGCCACCCTGGCCGAGGCGACCGCCGATCCGGCGCTGGCCGGCCAGGTCGGGCTGGCCCAGCTGGCCAGGGCGAACGTGCTGTTCTGCGGCGGCTCACCGCACCGCGCGGCGGCCCTGGCCAACGCGGCGGCGGCCAAGTTCCTGGCCGCCACCATGCCGCATGAGGCCAGCCGGGCGCTGCTCATCGAGACGGACTGCCTGCTCGCTATCGGCGACCAGCCGGGCGCCCGGCTCCGGCTGGAGGAAGCGGCTGACCTGCTCCACACCTGCGGAGCGTACGAGCCGCAGGCCGTCGCCGTACGCAAGCTGCGCCGGATCGGTCGGCGGGCCGGCCGGATCGACCGGGTCACCGACCTGACCACCTCGCTTCCGCTGGGCGCCGCCGGATCGACCGAGCCACTGACCGCCCGCGAGGACGAGATCGCCCGGTTGGTCGGGATCGGGCTGACCAACCAGCAGATCGCCGACCGCCTGGTGGTCAGCGTCCGTACGGTCACCACCCACGTCTCGAACATCTTCCGCAAGCTCGGCGTCGTCTCCCGCGCCGAGCTGGCCGCCCCACCTCGCCGGCCACAACCCCGCGAACTCGACGTTTCGGTAGCCGGCCGTTAGTTGCTGAGGCCCAGGGCTTTTCATGCGAGCTGAGTGGGCGCTGGTGAGGCGCTTGAAGAGTTCGCCGATGCCGGTGATGTCACCGGAGCCGGCGACCACCAGATCGGTCAACGCCTCCCGTTCGGCCGCGACCCGCTGCGCCTGGCTGAACGCCTCGCCGACCAGCCGCCGGGCCCACAGCGCGAGCCGGCCGGCCACCGACGGGTCTTCCTCGACGGCGGGCCCGCACCTCGGCGACGGCGAAGTCGGCGTGCCGGGTGTCGTGCAGGACCTGCTGGACCAGCGTCCGGTCGGCCTCCTCGGGAAGGAACTCGGCCACCTCACGGTAGAAGTCGTCCGCGATCCCGTCGCCGACGTACGCCTTGATCAGGCCCTCCAGCCAGGTCCGCGGCGCGGTGGCCCCGTGGAAGGCCTCCAGTGGCTCGGCGAACGGCGCCATCGCCGTCTCCGGGTCGGCGCCGAGCTCGTCCAGCCGTACGGCCAGCAGCTCGTAGTTGCGCATCTCGTCCGCGGCCATCACCGCTAACACGGCGCGTCTGCGCAGGTCCGGGGCCAGCCGGGCGTCGGCGGCCATCCGGTCGAAACCGATCAGGGTGCCGTACGCCAGCACCCCCAACAGGTCGATGACCGCGGTCTTGGTGTCGGCGTTCTCTACCCCGCTCAGCTGGTCCTCCCGCGTCCGACGCCCTCAGGCATACGGGCACTACGCACTCCCGTACGAGACATCGTCCGGCGGCCGGCCCGAGCGCAGGCTACACCCGCTCACGACCGGCACCGCAGAGGTCCGCGAGTCGCGAATGGGCACGGCGTAGGATGGGGGTCAGGTTCGCACTGAAAGGCACCCTTCTGAGCACCGAAAACGTATCTCCAGACAGCCAGGACGACCTCCCGCCGGCCCGGGCGCTCGATCACTCCACCACCGGGGCCCCCGAGGTCGAAGACGTCGAAGAGCTCGCCGCCCGCGCGCCGGTCAAGGAGACCGCTCCGCTGTTCGCGTCGCTGGGCGTGCGCAAGGGAGACGGTCGAGGCGCTCTCGAAGGTCGGCATCGACCGCGCGTTCGCGATCCAGGAGCTGACCCTGCCGATCGCGCTCGGCGGCTCCGACGTGATCGGCCAGGCGCGCACCGGCACCGGCAAGACGCTCGGCTTCGGCATCCCGATCCTGCAGAACATCAAGGCCCCCGCGGACGGCGCCGACGGCGTCCCGCAGGCCCTCGTGGTGGTTCCGACGCGTGAGCTGTGTGTGCAGGTCAGCAGGGACATCGCCACCGCCGGCAAGACCCGCAAGGTGCGGGTGCTGTCGGTCTACGGCGGTCGTGCGTACGAGCCGCAGGTGAGCGCGCTGCGGTCCGGCGTGGATATCGTGGTCGGTACGCCGGGCCGGCTGATCGACCTCGCCGAGCAGCGCCAGTTGGTGTTGGGCAAGGTCCGGATGCTGGTGCTGGACGAGGCCGACGAGATGCTCGACCTGGGCTTCCTGCCGGATATCGAGAAGATCCTCCGGATGATCCCGGACCAGCGCCAGACGATGCTGTTCTCGGCCACCATGCCGGGACCGATCGTGACGCTGGCTCGGCAGTTCATGAAGCAGCCGACGCACATCCGTGCCGAGGAGCCGGACGAGGGTCGTACGGTGCCGGCCACCGACCAGCACATCTACCGGGCGCACTCGCTGGACAAGCTGGAGATGTTGGCGCGGATCCTGCAGGCCGACGGCCGTGGTCTCGCGATGGTCTTCTGCCGGACGAAACGGCATGCGCAGTCGCTGTCCGACGACCTGGAACACCGCGGTTTCGCGGCCGCGGCCGTGCACGGCGACCTCGGCCAGGGCGCCCGGGAGCAGGCGCTGCGGGCGTTCCGGGCCGGCAAGGTCGACGTTCTCGTAGCCACTGACGTGGCGGCCCGCGGCATCGACGTCACCGGGGTCACGCACGTGATCAACTACGAGTGCCCCGAAGACGAGAAGATGTATTTGCACCGCATCGGCCGGACCGGCCGGGCCGGTGCGAGCGGCGTCGCGGTCACCTTCGTGGACTGGGACGACATCGCTCGCTGGCAGATGATCAACAAGAACCTGGACCTGCCCTTCCACGACCCGCCGGAGACGTATTCGACCTCCGACGTCCTCTACGAAGAGCTGAACATCCCGAAGACCGCGAAGGGCGTGCTGCCGCGTGCGCAGCGCACCCGCGCCGGCCTGGACGCCGAGGAGATCGAGGATCTCGGCGAGACCGGCCGGGGCCGCAAGCCCGCCCCCGCGGTCGTACGAGCGCGAAGGCGTCCGTCGGCAAGGCCACCACGTCCAAGGCGAAGTCGGACAGCGAGGGCGGCACCACCCGGACCCGCGCCCGCCGGCGGACCCGCGCCGGCCAGCCGGTGCAGGAGCCGGCCGAGGGCGCGCAGAAGCCGGCTGAGTGAGCGAAGACTCGTTCTGGCGGCGGCCGGACGACCCCGCGCCGGGGCCGAGCCGGCCCGCTGACAGTGGGCCGGTGGTGGCGGCGTATGTGCCACACCACGGATGCGGCTGCCGCCGCCGTGGGTGAGTTCGGGCCCCTTGCTTGCCCGGGAAACGCCAGCACCCGTGTTGCCGGAGCAGGATCACGCCACGATGGACGCGGTGGAGTCGCAGGCAACCACACTGACGGTGGTCGTCGCGATCGCCGTCGGCGGAGTGGCGCTGGTGTTGCTCGTGCTGGCGTTGCTGCGGCTAGTTTTTTAGGAACGCCAGAACCTGCGCGACGAACTCGTCCGGGACCGTGTCGATGGCCGTGTGGCCCTGCCCGACCAGCTCCACGAGTTCGCTGCTGCCCGGCACGGCCGCGGCTGCTGCCGCGGTTGACGCCTGGAGCGCGGCGGGACTGACCGTGCCGACGAGGAACCGTACGGGCATCTTGAGCTGGCCGAGCCGCGCCGGATCCGCCGTGTAAGCGTTGACCGTTCGGCCCTCGCGTACCAGGGTGGGCGCGATCTCGATGCGGCGCTGCCACATCGGTTCGGCCTTCATCGCGTCGACGCTGCTGCTGCGGCACACCGACCGCCTCGCGGTAGAAGACCTCCAGCGCAGCCTCCTGCTCACCGGCCTCCAACAAGCCCTGCACCCGCACCAACGCATCCGGCGGCACCGCGAAGTGCCCGGGCGTCGCCAGCGGCGGCTCGTAAAGCAGCATCGCCGCGATGTTGTCGCTGATCAGGCCGGTCTCCATGGACGTGAGGGCGCCGTACGAGTGCCCCAGCACCAGAGCGGGCTCGCCGATCGAGGCGATCACGGCGGCGATGTCCTCCGCTTCGCGGGCGAGCGCGTACGCACCATCGCCGTCGCCGCTCAGTCCACGGCCGCGCCGGTCGACCAGATGCAGCGTGTAGTGCTCCGCGAGCGGGTCCACCACCGGCGCCCAGCGGTGATGGTCAGCCGTGGTGCCGTGCACCGCCACCAGCGCCGGACCGGTGCCCAGCCGCTGGAAGCCGATCTTCGTACCGTCCGTGGACGTGACCGTGCCGAACTCGCCTGTCGCCATCTGCCCTAATTACGCGGCCGCCGGCCGGCGGGGCACTCGCGGGTGTCATGCGCAAAGTTCCTGAATCTCCTGGGTGACCACGGCCGCGAGGCGGTTGGCGACCTGGACCAGCGGCGCTGTGTCCTGTCGGGTACGAGCCAGCAGCAGCGCACCCTCCAGGCCCGACAACACCAACACGGCAAGTTCGGCCGCCGTCGCTTCCGCGAGACCAGCCTGTGTCAGGTGGTCGGTGATCGACGCCAGCCATCCCGCGTAGCCGGAGTCGCAGGCGCTGCGCACTGTGGGGCTGTCGGCGACGTCCAGAGCGACGCTTGCTATTGGACAGCCGTCAAGGAAACCGGAGCTTTCCAGCCGAGCCGTGAGGAGATCGCCCATCGTACGAATCGCCGAAGCCGGATCGGGCGCGTGTTCCAGGACCGCGTCGATCACCTGGCCCAGGTCTGTCGCGCCGAGACTCACCGCTTCGGCGGCAAGTTGCTCCTTACCGCCGGGAAAGTAAGTACAGCGATCCTTTCGGGGCGGCGGCCTCGGCC
Source organism: Fodinicola feengrottensis (assembly GCF_010993775.1). Classification (GTDB taxonomy): domain Bacteria; phylum Actinomycetota; class Actinomycetes; order Mycobacteriales; family HKI-0501; genus Fodinicola; species Fodinicola feengrottensis. Next base: position 11,540 of record NZ_WOTO01000060.1, read on the forward strand.
AGGATCTGGTTGACCCCGGTCGCGTGGTACCCCTGCCTGCCGAACAAGCCCTGCGCGGTCTCGAGCATTTGCTTGCGCGTCTGCCCACGAGGTGTCATAGTCAAAATATAGAGACTGGTCTAGAAATTTGCAAACTCTGGCCCGAGCAGCGACTTTGCGAGCTTTCGGTACGCCTTCGCGCCCTTGCTGGCACTGTCGGTGGCCAGCAACGTACGGCCGGCGGCCGGCGCCTCGGCGAACCGGATCGTCCGCGGGATCGCCGGCTCCAGCACGTCCACGCCGTAGCGCTGCGAGATGTCCGCCAGCACTTCGCGGGAGTGGGCCGTGCGCCCGTCGTAGAGCGTCGGCAGCACGCCGAGGATCCGCAGGTTGGGGTTGGTGATGCCGACGACGTCGATCGTCACGGTGTCCAGCAGCTGACCCCCACCCCGCGGTAGGCGAGCGTCTCGCACTGCATCGGGATGATCAGCGCATCCGCCGCGGTCAGGCCGTTGATGGTCAACATCCCGAGGGTCGGCGGGCAGTCGATCAGGATATCGTCGTACGAGCGGCCATCCTCAGCGATCCGGGTCAGCGCCTGCCGCAGCCGGTATTCACGGTCCTGCACAGGCAGCAGCCGCGCCTCGCACCCGGCCAGGTCGATCGACGCCGGCAGCAGGTCCGGCCCTTCCTCGGTGCCCGACCACCACCGCCCGCGGGTCGACCAGACCGAGCATCACCTCGTACAGCGACACCTCGATGGCGTCCGGGTCCAGCCCGACCGAGAACGTCAGGCACGCCTGCGGGTCGAGGTCAACGAGCAGCACTCGACGACCGGCCTCGGCGAGCGCGGCCCCGAGGCAGGCCACCGTGGTGGTCTTGCCGACGCCACCCTTCTGGTTGGCGAACGTCAAGACGCGCGGTCCACTCACCCTGACCCCTTGGCTTGCCGCATACCGATCATCCTGTCGTGGATCGGCTGTCACGGGCACTATAGGGAGCGTGAGTCAGATCTCCGCGCACCACGCCCGGGTTGGCCGGATCGGTGAGGTCGCCGTCCTGGACAGCCACGCCACCGCTGAGCTGCGCGGGACCGCGCTGCTGGTGCCCGGCTACACCGGGTCCAAAGAGGACTTCGTCGATATCCTGGACCCGCTCGCGGCCCGCGGTTTCCGGGTGGTCGCGATGGACCAGCCGGGCCAGTACGAGTCGCCCGGGCCGCCCGACTACCTCGCCTACCCCCACCCCTGACTGGCTGGGCGGGGCGGTAAGAGCGGTGGCTCGCACACTCGGTGCGGTCCATTTGCTCGGGCACTCCTTTGGCGGCCTGACCGCGCGGGCCGCGGTGATCGCCGAGCCGGCGCTGTTCGCCTCGCTGACACTGCTGGACTCCGGCCCGGCCAAGCTCGGCGGCAGCCGTACGGCCCAGATCGACATCCTGGAGCCGCTCTACGAGTCCGGTGGCATCGAGGCCGTCTATGCGCAACTGGAGCGGTTGGCGATGGCCGATCCCGCCTGGCCGACCCGCCCGCAGGCGCTGAAGGACTTCCTCCGCAAGAGGTTCGTCGGCTCCACCCCGGCCGGGCTGCGCGGGATGGGCACCTCGCTGGTCACCGAGCCGGACCGGGTCGACGAGCTGCGGGCGACCGGCGTACGAGTGCTGGTCGCTTACGGGGAGCACGACAACGCCTGGCGGCCGCAAACCCAGGCCGTGATGGCCGAGCGGCTTGGCGCCCGGACCGAGGTGATCGCCGCCGCGGTGCACTCGCCGGCCATCGAAGCGACCGAAGCGACCGTGAAGATCCTCGAAGACTTCTGGTCCCAGCCGTGAACGGCTCTAGCAGCACCGCCGTGAACGGCTCTAGCAGCACCGCCGTGGGCGGCGGGCTGTTCGCCGCCGACAGCGTCACCTGGCAGGTGCACCGCGACCCGGCGATGATCCTCGGTGGCTTACGGGCACTGTTCCTGCAGGCGCTGCACCCGGCCGCGATGCGCGGGGTCGCGCAGAACTCGGACTTTCGGGCCGACCCGTGGGGGCGGCTGATGCGTACGGCCGAGTTCGTCGGCGTCACCACGTACGGCACCGAGGCCAACGCCCGCAAGACGGCGGCCCGGATCCGTGGCATTCACCGGAAAACTGCGCGCGCTCGACCCACAAACCGGTGTCTCGTACCGGATCGACTCGCCGGACCTGCTGCTTTGGGTGCACTGCGCGGAAATCGACTCGTACCTGTCCGTCACCCGGCGGGCGGGCCTACGGCTGTCCGCCGCCGACGCGGACCGCTATGTGCTGGAGCAGGTCACTTCCGCGGAACTGATCGGCGTACCAGCCGACGACCCACGGATCCCGCGCTCAGTGCGGGACCTGGACCGCTATTTCCAGTGGTTGCGCCCCGACCTCGCACTCACCCAGGAAGCCCTCGCCGCGGCCCGTTTCCTGCTGTCCCCGCCGATGCCCACCTGGGTCCGCCTCGGCACTCCCGCCGCGCCGGCCTGGGCGGGCCTGGCCAGCCTCGGCTTCGCGCTGCTCCCCCGCTGGGCCCGCCGCATCTACGCCCTCCCCGGGCTGCCCACCACCGACCTCGGCGCCGCGGCCATCACCACCGCCCTGCGGATGGCCGTGCTGGCGGTGCCGCCCAGATTCCGGGACGGCCCACACTACAAAGCCGCCCTGGCCCGTACGACCCCAGCCGCCTGACCCAATTCTTCCCCATTCCCTTCGAGCGCGGCGGTTATTCGACGGCGACCCAGGAGGCTTTGGCGGGAGCCGCCGCTTGGCCTTGGGGACAGTGCCGGCGCCAGTCGCACCACGAGCACATCGGCCCAGGGGTCGGCGCGAACACCGCCTCCGCGTCGGCGCCGGCGGAGAGACTGCGCGGTGGCGGCCACGATGTCCGCGGCGGTGTCCTCAGCCCGGCGCACGTGCCGAGCCAACGACTCCTCGGTGTGCTCGTGTGCGTGGACAGTCCCGGTAGGCAGGTGATGCAACTCGACGCGGCTGCATGGCCGGCGAAGCGTTCGCCGAGCCGCTAGGGCGTAAAGCGCCAACGCGCGCGCGAACCGCGGGTGTCATCGCTGGTCAGCTCGCCGCGGCCGGTCTTGTAGTCGACGACGATGACCAGCTCGCCGCCGCGCTGGTCGATCCGGTCCACCCGGCCGGAAACCGCGAGCCGCTCGGTGGTGGTCGCGACCGTCCGCTCCAGGCCGACCGGTTCGAAACTCGGCTCGATCTCGGACACATAGTCCTTCACCCAGTCGGTCGCCCGCGCCCGCACGGCCTCGGACTGCTCCCGGTCGCGGAAGCCGTCGGTCAGCCACCCAGTGGCCAACAATCCGGCGATGCCGGTCTGAGTCCGCTGGTCAACGGGCAGATCGAACCAGCCGCGCAGCGCATTGTGCACGCTGGCACCCATCGAGTTGTGCGCCCAGGGCGGCCCTTTGGGCAGCTGCGGACGGTCCACGTAGGTCATCCGGTAGCGCCGGGGACATTGCTCGTACGACGCCAGACGCGACGGCGTACAGCTGAAAAGCCGGGTGGGCATTCCCTCAAAACCAAGCTGCTGCACGGAATTCATCTTCCCAGACGCGTACGACAGTCCTACCCGCCGTGGGCGCTGATGAATCCGTAGATGGAGTTCGCGATCAGTTGGACGGCGATCGCCGACACCAGCAGACCGCTGATTTTGGTGACCAGCACGATCCCGCTGTCCCGTACGACCCGGACGATCAACGACGAGAACCGCAGGAAAAGATAGAGCGAGAGGTGGACGGCGACGATCGCGGCGGCCACCGCGACGTAGCCCCCGACGCCGGTGGCGCGCTGGGTGAAGACGATCGTCGCCACGATCGCGCCCGGACCAGCCAGCAGCGGGGTGCCCAGCGGCACCAGCGCGACATTCACGTCGGCCACCTGCTCCGGCGGTTTCTCGTTGCCAGTCAACAACTGCAACGCGACGAGCAACAGCAGCAGCCCGCCGGCGCCCTGCAGGGCCGGGATGCCGATGCCCAAATACGTCAGGATCTGCTGGCCGGCGACCGCGAAGACCGAGATCACCGAGATGGCCACCGCGACCGCCTGCCAGGCCGACCGGGAGCGCCGGGCGCCGGACTGCATCGAGGTCAGGGCAAGGAAAAGCGGCACGGTGCCGGGCGGGTCCATGATCACGAACAACGTCACGAACGCCTCGCCGAACAGCTTGAGATTCATCCTCTTACCGGTTCGACACCGGACGCCTCGGACAGCAACCGTTCGTACGCCGACGGCTCGGTCGTCTCGGCACCGAGCGCGATCGTTTTGTTGGCACCGTGGAAATCGCTGGAGCCGGTGACGAAAAGCCCCAGCTCGGCGGCGATCGCCCGGATCTTCTGCCGAGCCGGCGGTTCATGGTCGACGTGGTTCGCCTCAATGCCGCCCAGGCCCGCCTCGGCGAGCACCGCGTACGCACCATCGGGCACCAGCAGCCCACGCTTGGCGGCCATGGGATGCGCGCGAAGACCGGCACCCCACCGGCGGCCCGTACCAACTCGATGGCGGTCAGCACGTTGGTGTCCGGCTTGGCCACCCGATAGCGACCGCCAGCACCGATCCAGGCCGCTGTGAACGCTTCGTCCATTGTGGACACAAGGCCACGGCGTACCATCGCGCGGGCCACGTGCGGACGTCCGACCGGACCACCACCGGCCTCCTCGGCCACGTCGTCCCAGCGCATGTCGTGGCCGTCGGCGACCATCCGCTCGACCATCGTACGGGCCCGGCCGACCCGGCCCTCCCGGACTCGCAGCCGCTCGGCCCGCAACCGCGGCTCGGCCGGATCGAACAGGTACGCAAGCAGGTGCAGGCTGATCGGCGGCTGGTCCCTATCGGCCGGCCACCACACACATGACAACTCGGCGCCGCGGATCAGCGTCAGACCGCTGGGCACTGCCGCGGCCGCCTCGGCCCAGCCGGCGGTGGTGTCGTGATCGGTGAGCGCGACCACGTCCAGCCGCGCGTCGACGGCCGCCCGCAGCACCGCGGCCGCGGCATCGGCGACATCGTGCCGTCGCTGGCCGCGGAGTGAGTGTGCAGGTCAATGCGCATATCCCGGGCAGCCTAGCGTCCCGGCCGAAGTGTCCGAATGCGGCCCGAGGCGGCCACTGAACCGGCTGTTGTCCGGCGGCGACCTCACCGTTCCGCGCAGCCTTCCGAAAAAGGTCGACGCATGACTTCGACCTGCCAGATCACCTAGTACAACAGGGCTGTAGTACTAGTCGGCGCGCCAGGGGCCGGGGGTGCCGGCGGAGTCGCGCTTGCGAGTCCGGGTGCGCTTGGGCGGCACCGCTTCCGTGCTGCCGTACATCTCGTCGCACATCAGCAGGTAGAGAGCATTGGGCCGGGGCAGCGTGGAGATCTCCCGCAGCGCCTGGTCCTGGCCGGCGGACTCCACGATGAAGGTGCCGTAGTTGAGCATCCTGCCAAGAACTGTCTGGTTGTACGCCATATCCGTGACGCGGCCGAGCGGCATCATCGCGACCTTGCGGGTAACGATGCCGGAAACCTCCATGATGCGTTTGTTCGTCAGCACGAACCGGTCGTAATACCAGTCGGCGACCCCCCACATCACCCAGAGCAGCAACAGCACCCAGAGCAGCAAGATGATGCGCAGGATGATCGGCGCCGCGTTGGCCAGCACCCCCGCCGAGGTAGCCGACCACGAACGGCGACAGCGCCGCCGCGAGGATCTGCTTCCACAGGAAGATCGGGTGTTTGCGCCATTCGCCGCGGAAAGTCTCGCTGCCGAACAGGTAGTTGTCGACCACCTTGCTGGGGATCTGCTCACCGGAGCCCACCCGCCCGGGCAGCGTCATCCGCCGATCGGCCCGGCGGCGGCGCCTCGGGGTGGACGTGCCGCCCGTGGACCTGGTGCCGCCGGTCGTACGCGCACCGGTGGAACGCGGGCCGCCGCTCGTCCGGGCACCCGAGGGCGGTGGCTTCTCAATGCGGATGACCTGCGGGAGCGGCTCGGTCTCCTGGTCATACTCCGAACCCGGTGTGCGCTCCGGCCCAGGCTCGGATGCCGAGTCAGACGGGGTCGCGATCGTCGTCCATCAGCGGCACCTCCTCACCAGCAGTGACGTCCAGTTCATCACACCGTGACGCCGGCTACCAGCCCGCCCATGGTCACATTTATGGCAGGCAGCACCGCATTCCGGGGCCAACTGGTGCTCAGCCTACCCGTCGGCACACCCTTCCGGCACGTTTGTTGGCCGGCGCGTGTTACTGAGTCGGGTTGATCAGATAGGGCGACGGAGCGCCGTAGACCAACTCACCAGGAAGCCGCTCACGGCCGTCCATCAGCTCCACGTTGTCCGCGAGCAGGTATCCCGCCTCGGCCGGCCAGAGCACCGCCCACAGCCACAGGCCGCTAGCCTCCCCGACATACGCACAACGGTCGTCAGCGCTGTCCACCGACCACAGCGGCGTCGGGTGGCCGTCGACCTTGACTTTGGCGTGCGCGCTGGTCGTACGGGCGGCTTCGGCCAGCGCCGGACCCGGATCGGTCCCGACCACACCGGCGTAATGCGCGCGCCGAGCCCAATGCCCAACTCCTCGGCGATCAGCACCACGTCAGCCGCGCCGCCCGAAAGCGCCGGGCCGGTGCAGGCGATCGCGGTCGCTCGTACGCCACTGCGGTCATCGCCCACCCAGCCGAAACCGGTGATCGTCCAGCCCGGAAGCAGCGGCCAGGGCACCCACATCGGCACTTTTGCCTGTTGCCGCAACATTTTCAGCACATCGCTGTCGGCGTGCCCCGGGATCCGCAACGGCAACACCACACCGTGCTGGTCGCACCGCCAGTCGGACGACATCATGCCGGCGCGCGCGCAGCACACCGCCGCAGCGCGGGCAACTGGCCGAAATGGACACAGAGTCACCGTGGCCCGGCAACCATTCCCCGTCAAGTCGAGACTCTGTCCGGCGCTGGTGTTGATGAGTTCTGGACGCTCAGCGTCCAAAGCCTCGATCACGAGCCGAGCGGCCTGCGCACCGGAATACTGTTGCTGACCGGTGATGAGGTTGCCGTCCCGCACGGCATGTGCACGGAACGCGCCCTGCACGATGAAGTTGCTGCCCGTCAGTTTCCGTGCCTCGGTCTCGATCCGGAAGGGCTGGATCGACTGCCCGACGTAGTCGTCCGCGAAATCCTCCTCGGAGTTGGCGAAACCCGTCCAGGTCTTGCCGTTGACCAGCAGACTCCCGTCGGCCAGCCGGACCCTCAGCAACACACAGGTAGCGTGGCAGACCACCGCCGTGATCTTTCCCGCCTCATAAAAGTCACGGACGACATCATGTACGCGTTCGTTCTCATAGAAGGTGTACATCGGCCCTTGGCCGCCGACAAGGAACACCGCCGAATAGTCAACGTGGTCGACCTCACCGAGTGCGGCCGTGTTCGCTACGAGTTTGGCGTGCTCCGGTGAATTCACAAACCCCAGACTGATCAGGTCGGAAGCGGAATATCCCGACTCGTCGCGAGGGTCGCTCCAGCTGTCCGCGCGGACCGGACCGCCGGCCGGGCTGGCGATCTCGACCTGGTAGCCGTTCTCGGCGAACTCCCAGAACGCGTGGGTGAGCTCCGCCCACCAAAATCCGATCGGCCACCCGGTCTGGCCGGACGTGGCGGGATCGGACACCACCATGAGGATCTTCTTCTCGGAGAGAATGTCTACCGTTGAGCTCATCGCAGCGGATCCTTTCAAACAACTGGCTGGTTATGCCGGGGCATTCTTGATGGCGAGCATCGCGGTGAGCGTGGGCGGCTCGGTACGGAGTTGGCGGGCTGCGGCAAAGCCACCAAAGCGGCCGACGTGACCAACGACGTCATGAGCCAGGACATGGCCCGGCCGAGAAGTACAGCATGAACCGACGGTAGCCGTGGCTACCTTTCACGGGTCTGAAACAGCTGACGTGCCATTCACCAACCGATGTGCGCCACCCTTGCTGGCCGAGCCCAACCGGCTGGCATTGCCATTTCGCAGACTGACCAAGATGAGTGTTGCTACGCATCAGGGGGGGGTGGTGGGGTGGCGTGCGTACGGATCCAGGCGTGCATCGCGATGCCGCTGGCCACGCCGGCGTTGATCGAGCGGGTTGAGCCGTATTGGGCGATCGAGCAGACCAGGTCGAGCTGTGCGCGGGCGTCGTCGGACAGGCCGGGGCCTTCCTGGCCGAAGAGGAAAACGCAGCGGCGCGGCAGCTCGGTCGTCTCCAGTGGCACCGCGCCGGGCAGGTTGTCGATGCCGACCACGGCGACGCCGTCGGCTCTCGCCCAGGCCAGGAATTCCTCGACGGTCGGGTGAAACCGCAGGTGTTGGTAGCGATCGGTCACCATCGCGCCGCGCCGGTTGAAGCGCCGCTTGCCGACGATGTGAACCTCGCGGGCGAGGAACGCGTTGGCGTTGCGGATCACCGTGCCGATGTTCAGGTCGTGCTGCCAGTTTTCAATCGCCACATGGAAGTCGTGCCGGCGCAGGTCCAGGTCGGCGACGATCGCCTCGTGCCGCCAATACCGGTAGCGGTCCACCACGTTGCGCGCGTCGCCGTCGGCGAGCAGCTGCGGGTCGTACGTCGGGTCGTCCGGCCACCGGCCCGGCCAGGGGCCGACGCCGACGGTCGGCACCATGCCGACCGAGCTGGCGTCAGGAGCTTCGGTCACCGGCTAATTCTGCGGTACGGGCCGGCCGGGCTGCTCGCCGCCGCGGGCGTCACCGTACGACTGCTTGGGCACCATTACCTTGCGCCGGAACACACACACGACAGTGCCGTCCTGCTTGTAGCCGCGCGTCTGCACGTACACAATCCCGCGGTCGTTCTTGGACTTCGACTCGGTCTTGTCCAGCACCTCGGTCTCGCCGTAGATCGTGTCGCCGTGGAAGGTCGGCTTGAGGTGCTTGAGCGACTCGACTTCCAGGTTCGCGATCGCCTTGCCCGACACGTCCGGCACGGACATCCCCAGCAGCAGCGAGTAGATGTAGTTGCCGACCACCACGTTCTTGCCGAACTCGGTGGTCTCGGCGGCGAAATGCGCGTCCAGGTGCAGCGGGTGGTGGTTCATCGTCAGCAGGCAGAACAAGTGGTCGTCGTATTCGGTCACCGTCTTGCCTGGCCAGTGCTTGTAGATCGCACCGACCTCGAACTCCTCGAAATACCGCCCGAACTGCATCGAACCACTCCTTACCAGGTGCGGAAACCTGGCCGAATCTTGCCTCAGGGTGGCTGCCGGGCGTACGGCGAGGTGGCAAACCGCACGAGTGACAACAGCCACAGCACGGCAGCTGGCAGACTGGCGCGGTGCCCAGCGAACAACCCATCTCCCCATGGCTCCTGCGACCGCGCCCGATTCAGCTCCTCCCGTCCGTTGCCACCAGCGTCGTCGCGGTCGCGCTGCTGTCGTGGCTGTTCGGGCGGGGACTCGGCGTGCTCGGCTTCATCCTCTGCGCGGTGTTCGTCGCCCGGGACGCGATCGGCGCGACGGTGTCCAGCGACGGCATCCGAGTACGCGGGGTCGTGCGGTCCAAACTGATCACCTGGCGCCGGATCGAGCGGATCGAGGCGCCCGGTAATCGGGTGTCGATCGCCGGTATGACCTGGGCAACCACCTTGCCGGCTCCGCGCAAGGGGATGTTCGGCGACCCGGACTTCGACTCCAAGGTCGCCCAACTCCGCGACACCTGGCGCGCCAACCTCTCCGACTAACCAGACAGGGCCTAACCCATCCTCACGCTCGTCGGCCGGTTACTGGGCGTCGCGGGCGGACTGGGGCAGGGAGCAGTATGGGGTGCCGCCGGGCAGGTGCGAGCGGTTGCGGGCGATCAACCGATAGAGCGGGTCGGCGACCCAGCGGACCGGGCGCAGGGCGAGGAAGTGGCCGAGCGGGCGCCAGCCACGGCCGGCGGAGACCAGCAGCCGCGCGAAGGCGGCGGGACCGGCGTACCGGCCGTCTGGTCCGGCATTGCACGGCCTCCTCGCACTGTTGCGCGGTGAGGCCGAGCGAGCCCAGGTCGGCGTGCTGCCAGGCCACCAGCGGCACCCGCGGCCGGACCCGGCGCTCAATCCACCGGGCCGTACTGGAGCAGAAAGCACAGTCACCGTCATAAACAAAAAAAAAAACCGCGGTCATGACTCCAGTGTCGACCCGCCGGCGGCCGGCGTCACCGTGAGGAAGCGCACCGGATCGCGGCCGCCGTCAAGGACCAGGTCTGGTACGTGCGACGGCTCCCCCAACAGCACGGACGTCACGTCCGAGCCGTCCCACAGCGGTTGCCCGAGCTCGACCGTCCCGCCCGGCCGCAGCACCAGGCCCTCGACGGACGGCACGGCGGCGACCACGGCCAGCGCCCGCAACACCGAGTCGCGCGGCTCGTCGAGCGCCAGCACCAGCTCCACCCGCGGGCCGCGCGACCGGATCGGCCAGCATCGCGGTCGGCTCGGCCATCGGCGCGCGGGACGCGCCGTCGCGCGTACACCACACCGAGTCCGTCCGGTCGCGGCCCGAACCGCAGCACGTCGATCCGTTGTACGCCAAGGAAAGTCACGGAGGCCCGGCCGGAATCGGCACCGAGCGCGTTCACCAGATGCGCCTCGACGGTGACCAGCACGTCGTCTCCCGGTTCCAGTCGCACGTCGTCAGCGTAGTTCCGCAAGCAGGGTGCGGGCCGCGCCGGACAGGTAGCCGTTGGCGCGGGTGACGACGGTCACCGGTGCGGTGATGTCCAGGTCGGCCATGTCCAGTACGACCAGGGAGCCGGCGGCGAGCTCTTCCTGCACGCTGCTGTCAGGTATCAGCGCGATCCCGAATCCGGCCTCAATGAGCCGTTTCTGCGCGGTGAGGCTGTCGATACGCAGGATCTGGGCCTCGCTGACGCCAGCCGCGTCGAAGGCCCGGCGAACATTGCGGTTGGCCGCCTCAGGGCGAGCCGGATTGTCCGGGAAGGCAATCCAGCGCTCGCTTCCCAGCGCGCCGATAGCGATAGCGATTTTCCGAGTATCCGCGAGCCGATGGTCCGGCGCCGCGACGATCACCTGGCGCTCGGCGAAAATCTCCTCACAATGCAGCTCCGGAGCCAGGTCCGGGCCGTAGCGCAAGCCCATCGTGACGTCCGCCCTGCGGACCAACTCGCTGACCTCGTCGCTGGTCGCGGTCTGCAGCCGAACGTCGATTTTTGGATGCCGCTCGGCGAAACGGCGGAGCACGGCGGTGAGCCGGCTGCTGGCCAACGTCCCCACCAACGCGACCGCGAGCGGGCCGACTGCGGACCTGAGGCCGTCAACGGCGGCCTCGGCATCGCGCAGGGCTGCCAGGACGGTCTCCGCGTACGGGAGCAACACGCGCCCGGCCTCACTCAGCACCAGGGCGCCGGGCGTACGTTCAAAAAGCGGCATTCCCAGCTCCTTCTCCAGCAGCGCGAGGCGGCGGCTGACCGCTGGCTGGGAACGGAACAGTGCTTCGGAGGCGCGCGCGTGATGCCGCCGGATCGATGGATCGCGACGAACGTACGCAGCGCTTCAGAATCCATGACACCCACATGCAGCAAACTGATGGCTCACCACCAAAGTATGCATTGGGCAGATGCAGCTAGCCGCTCTACGGTGGGTTCATGACCAAAACCTTCCGGGAACTACACGATGAATGCTTCTTGATGCCCAACGCCTGGGATGCCGGCAGCGCGATCCTGTTGGCCGAGGCCGGCTTCGCGGCCATCGCGACGACCAGCGCCGGAATCGCCGCGGCGCTGGGCAAGGCCGACTTCCTGGTGCCCGAGGGCGCGACCGCGGTGTCCCGATCGCAGATGTTCGATCGCGTCCACCAGATCGTGTCAGCCGTCGACATTCCGGTCAGCGGCGACCTGGAGAACGGCTACGGGGACAAGCCCGAGGAGGTCGCCGAAACCATCCGGCTGGCCATCGACGCGGGCCTGGCTGGCGCCAGCATCGAGGACCACCACAGTGCGCCATCTACGACGACGATCTGGCCGTCGAACGCATCGTGGCGGCGAAGGAGGCCGCCAGCGGCACTGACTTCGTCCTCACCGCCCGTACGGACTACATCCTGCTTCGCCCGGCCGACGGCCTGTCCGCCGCCGTGCGCCGCTTCCAGCTCTTCGCCGAGACCGGCGCCGACTGTCTCTACGCGCCGGCCGTCAACGACCCGGCCATTCTTGCGGCGCTGGTGGGCGCAAGCGAGACTCCGATCAACGCGATCATGGGCCGCAACGACACCGTCGCTGGCCTGGGCGCCGCCGGCGTGGCCCGCATCAGCCTCGGCAGCGGCATCTCCCGCGCCGTCCTCGGCTTCATCCGCGACTGCGCCCGCGAACTGCTCGACCAGGGCACCATGACCTTCGCCGACCGGCAGATCTCGCATCCCGATCTCAACGCGGTCTTCGCTCGCCGCGAACTTTCCCGCCCCTGACAACCAGGTGCGGCGCGAAAATGTCGTACCGACACTGTTTTCTGGCCCCCACCCAGATCGGGTGGGGGGTGGGTTTGAGGACGCGCGCGCGAGAAAAAATCGCACCGTCGCTGACCTCGACGATCTCGCCAGCGAAAACGCCGAATTCGTAGAGGGGGTCAGGTCTGGGGTTGGCGCAGAACCACGAGGGACTGGCCGCTCTGGGTGTAGGCCTCCCCCACCGCGACCAGGTCTCCGCCGAGTCCGGCGAGGGTCGACAGGTGCTGGTAGCCGGGGCCGGTCAGCCGACTGTCCTTGATCGTGTCGAAACGCCACTGCTTGCCGTCCGCCGACGACCAGATCGCCGCGTCCGGGTTGCTCTGGTCGCCGAGCGACCCCCGACCGCGACCAGCCGTGAGCCCAGTACGGTTGAGTCGTTCACCGCGGCCCGGTGGGTGACCGTCACGGCGCCGCTGGCGCCCGGCAGGACCGTCGACGACCACGTCTTGCCATGGTCCGTCGAGGCGTACGCGATGGCCACCTGCTTCGGGTCGGCCGCCGCTGCCGACCTGGCCAAGGCCGACCACTGTGCCGTTGGGCAGCGCGCTCACCGTGTCCAGCTCGCCGCCGACATAGCCGGCGGGGGCAACGGCAGCACCTGCGAGGCCCAGTGCAACCCGTCGGTGCTGACGTACGTGGAGGGCTGCGCGATCCCGTTCTTCTCGGCGCCGCCCACCGCGTAGGCGGTGGACCCCACGGCCGTCACGTCGTTGATGGTCCGCTCCGTGGTGTCGCTGGTCGCCAGCAGGTCATCGCCCGTCACTCCGCTGCCTGGCAGCCACGTCGAACCGTCAGTGGACCGCCACACGGCCGCCGACACCCGGCCGTTGTCGCGCCGGTAGCCGGCGACCAGCCACCCTTGCCCGTACGCGGTGGCGGACAGCGGTGACGAGCCGTAGTAGATGCTGTTACGCCCATAGACGGTCGGATGTCGTACGACCGCGGGCGTCGCGTCCTTCCAGTCCGACCCGTCCTTGGACGACACGAACACGCCCTCCGGTGTCGGGCCGGTGGACACCGAGCCGACGGCCAGCCAGCCAGCCGGGCCACTGGCCAGGTCGACCAGCGCCGGTCGGGCCGCCGGCTGGCCAACCGCGCCGGCCGGCAGCGACACCATGCTGAAGTCGCCGCCGTCGCTGGACTTCCAGAGCGCCGCCTGGCCCCGGCTGGTCCCGATCGCGAGCAACCCGCCGCCCGGCTTGGCGCGCAACGCGGTGACCGAGAGGGCCGGCCGTACGCCAGCGGTCGCGGCTGACATCGTGACGGCGGACCACGGGCCGTTGGGAGCGCGCACCCACGCCTGCGCGGCGGCGTTGGAGGCTGAGCCGCCGCTGCCCCCCGCGACCACGCTGGAGCCATCGGTGGCCAGCGCCCAGATCCGCTGGGTGCCCGGCCCGGTGAGGCCACCGGCCGACACGTTGGCGAGCGCGTTCGCCGGCCCCTGCAGGAGCATGCCGTCCAGGTCGTCGACGCCGCTCCGCTCGTCCGTACGATGGCCGGCGACCACGAGTTGGCCATTCACCTGGACGACCGCGGACGGGATGTCGTCCTGCGCGGTGGCCATCGCGGACTCCGGCAACACCTGCCAGTTCGCACCGTCCGGCGAGGTCAGCACCACGCCGTCCCAAGTGGTCAAGCCGCCGCCCTGGGCGACCGCGAGGAACCCGCTGTCGGTGGCCACGATGCTGTTCACGTAACCAAAAAGCTTGTTCGTCGCGGTCGGATTCGTCTGGAACTCGGGGCCGATCGTCAGCGCGTACGACTTGCCGGCGTTCTTCGAGACAGCGAAGTAGTGGCCGTTCTGGTTCTGGGCATCGGTGAAACGACCGCCGATGACGATCGTCGAGCCTCTTACGGCGACCGCGTCATAACGCACGTCATGCGTGCCCGGCGGCTGTTGGCTGGCCGGCTGCCGGGTCCACGTGATGCCATCCGCCGAGGTCCACACGACCGCGCCGCCAGGAGTGGCGACGTTGTTGTAGCCGACCGCGAGATACCGGTCGGTCGACGTGGTGGTCAGCTCGTTGACCGTGTCGCCGGGCCGAAACACCGTCGGCTGGGTCGCCCTGCGCAGCCAGCTCGCGCCATCGGAGCTGGTCCACAGCGCGATGCCCACGTCCGCGGTGCCCAAAGCCACCCACCCGCGCGACCCGTACGCCACCTGGTCCGGCACGTCTGTCGGGGTGGTGGCCGCGATGCCGTTCGGGTCCAGCCGGGCCGGCTGCCAGGTCTGGCCACTGTCGGTGGTCTGCAGGAACAGCGGCTGGGTGCTGCTGCCGGTGGCCTCGCCGACCGCGACGAACATCGACTTCCGGCTGGAGGCCACGTCGTACAACCGCTGGTCGATGCCCGCGCCGGCGGAAGCCGGATAAGCCGCGAACTTGCTGCCGTCATCGGCGGCCTGGGTGCTGCTGGGCGCGGGCTGGCGGCCGAAATACCAGACGCCGGCGAGCGCACCGCCAGCCAGCACCAGCAGACCGACCACCACGCCGGCCACCACCGACAGCATCATCCGGCGGTTGCGTCGGCGACGGTTCGCACCGGCCGGCAGCGGCGGGATTGGTTCGCCATAAGGCGACACATTCCAGTCCGGACGCTGGCCATAAGGATTGCCCGAAGTCGGGTGGCCGGAGGTCGGCTGGCTGGAGACGGGCTGCGCGGAGGGTTGCAAGTACGGCGACGACAACCCAGGAGCGGGCTCGGCGTAGTACGGATTGTGCTGGGTCTGCTCCTGCGGCGACGGCTCGTACTGCTGGGGCTGGTAAGGCTGGGGTTCGTACGGCTGCGGCTGACCGGCGGGCTGCCCGTACGGCTGCTGTCCTTGCTGATACGAGGGGTCCTGCGGCGCGGTCGGCGGCTGGCCGGGCTGATAGGGGACCTGCTGCGGCGGCTGCTCGTATGGCGAGCGCTCCGACGGCTGGCCGTGCTGCGGATCGCCCTGTGCGGGCGGGCCGTATTGCTGGCCGTAGGGCGGCTGCCCGTACGCCGGCGGCTGCTCAGGCTGCTGCTGACCCGGCTGCCCATAAGGCTGCTCGGGTGGTCTGGAGAAGGACGTCGTCTCCTCCGGGTCGGGCTGCTGCGGCCCACCCGGTGCTCCCCACGAACCGTCGTTCATCGCTCTCCACTGTCGGGTGATGACGATTATTTCCGATTCCGGCCACCTCGGCTGCCCCGCCCCCCACCCATCGCCCGAAATCGGCTCGACAAATACTCGAACGCGTGTTCGAATCTTAGTCATGCGATGGGAGGCTCAGCTCGTCAATCCGCCGGACGCCTCGGCCGCGCTGGCCGACGGAACTCTGCCATTAGAGCTGCCGTTGGATCTTCCGTCGCAGACCGCTGGCACCGGACCGCTCGCCGGTTCGGTGGTGCGGACGTTCGACACGCCCGAGTTCCGCGGCGTGACGTTCTACGAGGTGCGGGCGAAGTCGGTGCTCAACCGGGTGCCAGCGGCTTCCCAGGTGCCGTTCGAGTGGACGGTCAATCCGTATAGAGGCTGCACCCACGCGTGTCGGTATTGCTTCGCCCGCAAAACGCACAGCTATCTGGACCTGGACACCGGCCGCGGCTTCGACACCCAGGTGGTGGTGAAGGTGAATGCCGCCGAGGTGCTGCGCCGCGAGCTCGCGGCGCCCCGCTGGGAGCGGCCGCACGTCGCGATGGGCACCAACACCGATCCGTACCAGCGGGCCGAAGGACGCTACAAACTGATGCCTGGCATCATCAGCGCGCTGGCCGAATCCGGCACCGGCTTCTCGATCCTCACCAAAGGCACCCTGATCGCCCGCGACCTTCCCCTGCTGGCGAAAGCGGCCGCCGGTGCCGGAGCGGGAGCCAACCTGTCCATCGGCTTTCTCGACCGGGAGATCTGGCGATCGGTGGAGCCGGGTACGCCCAGCCCGCAGGCCCGGCTGCGGGTCTGCGGACAGCTGTCGGACGCCGCCGGCCTGAACTGCGGAGTGCTGCTGGCGCCCGTGCTTCCGTATCTGACCGATTCGGACGAGTCGATCGACGCCACCGCGGCCGCGATCGCGAGGGCCGGCGCGCGGCAGCTGACCGGCATCGCACTGCATCTGCGTCCGGGCGCGCGCGAATGGTTCATGGCGTGGCTGAGCCGCGAGCATCCGGAGCTGGTCCAACGTTATCGACGGCTCTACCGAGGCGGGACGTACGCGGACGCCGACTATCGCGCCGAGCTGAGCAGCCGGATCCACGCGGCGGCGCAGCGGCACGGCCTGAACCGGCGCAACGACACTCCCGGCCGGTGGACGGGTCAGGCTCCAGAGCCGCCGCCACCAGCGCAACCCGAGCAGCTCACGCTGATGTGAAAACGCGGCCAACCAACCGGGCGGGTCAGGCGTCACAGGGATGGGTGCTTTACAACGAGGTGGGGCGCCCCTGCAATGGGGGGGCATGGGGGTGGGTGGATCGGGGTCCGGTGGTGCGGGCTCGCTCGTTGGTGGGGGTCAGCATGAGCGGCGCACACCGGGCCCCGATTGATCAGATTTTATTCCTTGAGCAGGCCACGGCTGATGATCGTTTTCTGGATCTCGCTGGTGCCTTCGCCGATCAGCAGGAACGGCGCTTCGCGCATCAGCCGCTCGATCTCGTACTCCTTGGAGTAGCCGTAGCCGCCGTGGATCCGGAAGGCGGCTTGAGTGACTTCGGCGCAGTATTCGCTGGCGATCAGTTTCGCCATCCCGGCCGCGACATCGTTGCGCGTGCCCGAGTCCTTCAGCCGCGCGGCATTCACCATCATCGCGTGCGCGGCCTCGATCTTGGTGGCCATCTCGGCCAGTGAGAACGCCACAGCCTGGTGTTCGGCGATCGCCTTACCGAAGGTTTTTCGTTGCTGCGCGTACGAAATCGCCAACTCAAACGCGCGGATGGCGATGCCGCAGGCGCGGGCGGCGACATTCACCCGGCCGACCTCGATGCCGTCCATCATCTGGTAGAAAACCCTTGCCGGTCTCGCCGCCGAGGATGGCGTCCGCGCCGATCCGGTAGTCGTCGAAGACCGCCTCGGTGGTGTCGACGCCCTTGTAACCCATTTTCGCGATCTTGCCGGGAATAGTCAGCCCCGGTGACACCTCACCGAATCCGGTCGGCTTTTCGACCAGGAAGGCGGTCATGTTCTTGTACGGCGAATCGGCGCCCTCGTTGGTACGCACCAACAAGGCGATCAAATTCGAGGAACCGCCGTTGGTGAGCCACATTTTCTGGCCGTTGATGACATATTCGTCACCGTCCCGAACAGCCTTGGTACGGATCGCGGCCACGTCCGACCCGAGTTCGGGCTCGGACATCGAAAAGGCGCCGCGCACCTCACCGGTCGCCATCTTGGGCAGCAGCCGCTGTTTCTGCTCTTCGGTGCCGTGCCGGGAAATCATGTAAGCGGCGATGAAATGCGTGTTGATCACGCCGGAGATGCTCATCCAGCCGCGGGCGATCTCCTCGACCACCAGCGCGTACGTCAGCAGCGACTCGCCGAGCCCGCCGTACTGCTCTGCTCGTCGATGGTGAGCCCGAAAAGGCCCATCTCCTTCATTTTCTCGACGATCCCGGCCGGATACTCGTCGGCGTGCTCGAGCTCCTGGGCGACCGGGATGATCTCCTTGTCCACGAAGGTGCGGACCGCGTCGAGGATCTCGGTCTGGATGTCGGTCAGTCCGTGGGTCTGCGCCAGCCGCGCCATGGTGTCACTCCCGGTCCGTAGCGGTTACCGGTCAGTATCGGCGACCGATGGCCCGCTCCGCGACTTCGTGTGGAGGTTGTCACGTGCTGAACCGTGCAACCTCTCACCCATTCGTGCCATTACGGCGGTCATCCATCCAGGTATGGGACCGCGCTGCCACACTCAACGCATACCAACGGGGACTTCCTTGGAGCCAGCGATGACCTACCAGCCACCTGTGACCGGCGGACCTTATGGACCGAACGGCCCGTACCCGTACCCCTACCCACCGGCACGCCGTACGAACACCATGGCGGTCCTCGCCCTGGTCTTCTCCTTCGTCTTCGCGCCGGTTGGCATCTTCCTCGGCTACCGGGCGAAAAAAGAGATCGCGCGAACGGGCGAGGACGGCGACGGCCTGGCGACCGCAGGCATCATCGTCGGCTGGGTGCACTGCGGCATCTGGGCGCTGGTGTTCCTGATCTGGATCGCCTTCATCGTGCTCTACGTCGTCTTCGCGATCAGCCTGGTCGGCGCCGCGGGCGCGGCCGGCTCCACCAACGCCCTATTCTTCTAGATATTGGCCTTCGACGGCCCGCGGCCGGGCCGTCGAAGGGAATCAGCGGCGGCCGGAGTCGACGCTGTTGCCGCCGTCGACGACCAGCATGTGGCCGGTGATGTACGAGGCGGACGGTGAAGCCAGGAAGCACACCGCGGCCGCCACCTCCTCGGGCGTGCCGGGCCGCCCGACCGGCGTGTGCCGGCCATATTCCAGCTCGGTGGCGGTCGACGACGACGTACGAATCCAGCCCGGCGCCACCGCGTTGACGGTCACCCCGTCCGCGACGACCTCCATCGCCAGCGCCCTGGTCAGGCCGACCATGCCGGCCTTGGCCGCCGCGTAACCGGCCTCGGCTGGCACCGCGTTGACCGGGCCGGTGGTAGACGCGACGTTCACGATCCGGCCCCAGCCGCGCTCGGCCATCTGTCCCACCAGCGACCGCGACACCAGGAACGCGGTGGTCAGGTTGCGGTCGATCTCGGCCCGCCAGTCCGCGTCGGACAGGTGCGCCACCGGCCGCAACACCTCCGGGCTCGCGAGCGAGGCCATCCCGGCGTTGTTGATCACGATGTCCGGCTCGCCGACGCTCTCGGTGAGCGCGTCCGAGAGCGCGCCCACCTCGGCCGGGTCGACCAGGTCGGCGACGAACCCAGCGGAGTCCAACTCCTGGGCGCGCTCGTGGATCCGCTTGGTGGTCGACACGATCGCGACCGTGGCGCCCATCGAGCGGAGCCGGTACGCGACGGCGAAACCGATGCCGTATGGGGCTGCCGGCTCCGGTGACCAGCGCCACCCGGCCGCTCAACTCGTCGCTGATCTTCTCGACCACTGAACTCCCTGCCCGCTCGCGCCTTCGGCTGTCGTACGTTCGCGGCAGAATCTCCAGGAGTGCCCCGATGCCGGCGTACGGTCCGGTCTGTCACGCTACCCTGGCCGGCAGATCCGAGCGGAAAGTGAAGCGATGTCAAATCCTTACGACCCCTATGGGAACCAGCCGTACCAGCCCGTCAGCGGCTATCCCGGCGGTTACCCGGCCCAACGCAGCACCAACGGGCTGGCGATCGCCTCGATGATCCTGTCCATCCTCGGGGTGGTGTCCTGCTGTTTCTTTGGCATCGCCGGCGCGATCATGGGTCACGTTGCCACTGGCCAGATCCGCGAGCGAAACGAGGACGGCGAGGGCTTCGCCAAGGCTGGCATCATCATCGGCTGGGCCAGCGTCGCCCTCTGGGTCGTCATCATCATCGTCTATCTGTTGATCTTCGGGCGGACTCTTCGCCATCGGCCTCAGCCACACCCCACCGACTTATCGCTAACCGCCGCAGTAGGCGGTGTCGAGGAGGTTCCGTACGGCGGTGCTTGCCTCGGCGGTCGGCTCATAAGGCGTGGCGTAGGCCTCGACCCGGCGCATCCCGTCGAGTGAGGTCATGGCGAAGGTGTTGAAGCCCTGGATGCCGCCGGCGTGGCCCCAGGCAGTGCCGCAGGTCAGCGGGATCTGCATGAAACCGAGGCCGTAGCCGGAGCTGAACGGCAGTGTCCTGCGCATCTCGGCGAACTGCGCGGGCGCGAGCAGCCGGCCGCCGGTCAGCCCGGCGAGGAACCGGTCGAGGTCGGCGGTGGTGGACACCAGCGCGCCGGAGGCGCCGGCGATGGTCGGGTTGATCTCGGTGGTGTCGACCGCGTAACCGTCGACCGGCAGGTAGGCGTGTACGTGTGCACCGGCGATGAACGGGTTGTCACCAGGGGCCGAGGAATCGTGCATGCCCCAGCGGGCGGAAGACGCGTTGGGTCACCTCGTCGCCCCAGCTGTGCCCGGTGACGGCCTCGATCAGCATCCCGGCCAGCAGGTAGTTGGTGTTGGAGTAGCTCCACGCGGTGCCGGCTGGGAAGTTTCGCGGCTTGGCCGCCGCCTCCGCCACGAATGCCTCGGCGGACTGGTGCTGGAACCGGATCCGCTGGTAGGCCTTACCGTCCAGCGGGACGTCGTCGGTGTAGTCATGCAGGCCGCTGGTGTGCTGCAGCATCATTCGTACGGTGATCTTGTCGCCGTCGGCCAGTACGCCGGGCAGATAGCGGGAGACGGGGCTGTCCAGGTCGACCGTGCCCGCCCCCACCAGCTGCAACACGACCGTGGACAGGAACATCTTGGTGGTGCTGCCGATCCGAAAACCGGCCGTTCACCGGCACCGGCAGGGACGTACCGCGGACCGCGGTGCCGGCGCGCACGATACGGGTGTGGCCGGCACTGGTGATCCGGACCTGGAGCCCCACCACGCCGGTACGGGCGGCCTCGTCGGCGAACTGTTGGAGGGAATCCGGGCTCGCCGCGGCGAGGGCTGGCGTCAAGGCGATGGCCGCGGCGGCCACGGTGGCAATGGCAAGGATGCGAAGTCTGAGGTTTCTCATGAGGTCTGAGTCTTCCGACGGCGATGCGCGCGTACGTCCGTCGCGGGACTGACCGTGTCCCTTAAGGGCGGGCGGCCTTGACCCTGATGGATCCGGCTCCTTGGGGTAGTGTCCGGCTGCCGGCGGTCCGCCGCTGGCGGCGCAGGCCAGCGAAGCCGGTGGGAATCCGGCGCTGTCCCGCAACTGTGAGACCGCCGACTAGGGCGGTCGAGCCAGGTCGCCTGGCCCTGCGCCGGTCCCGCTGCTCGGGACGCGGGTTGCCGGCCGGCGAGGGACCAGCCGCGGCCAGCGCGTCCCCCGCCGACAGGAGTTGGCAATTTCCACCACAATTTCCACCACAATTTCCGCTACCAGGCGCTGGCTGCTCGCGACCGTACTCACCGCCGCCGTGCTCAGCGGCTGCGCGCAGGCGCCACCGCCCACGACCGGCACCGCCACCTCGGGCGCCGCCTTCCCGGTCACCGTGCAGGCCGGCAACGGCCCGGTCACCATCAAGGCCCGGCCGACCCGCATCGTGTCGCTGTCGCCGACCGCCACCGAGATGCTGTACGCGATGAGCGCCGGCTCGCAGGTCACCGCGGTCGACGACCAGTCCGACTTCCCGACCAACGCGCCGCGCACGAAACTGTCCGGCTTCAAGCCCAACGCCGAGGGAGTGGCCGGCTACAAGCCTGACCTCGTCCTCATCCAGAACGACGCGAACGGCCTGCTGGCCGCACTCACCCGACTCAAGATCACCGTGCTCGTACTCCCGTCGGCGACCACGTTGACCTCGGCGTACGCGCAAATGACAGCGCTGGGCACCGCGACCGGGCACCAGCAGCAGGCCGCTCAGGCGGTCGCCGCCGAGAAGTCGAAGATCGCCACCGCGGTCGCCTCCACGCAGGGGCGCGGCAAAGGGCTGAAGGTCTATTACGAGGTCGACCCGACCTACTACTCGGCGACCTCAAAGACGTTCGTGGGCGACATTTACCGGCAGTTCGGGATGATCGACATCGCCGACGCGGCGAAGGGCACGGCGCCGGACTATCCGCAGCTCTCGGCCGAGTTCGTGGTCCGGTCCGCGCCGGACCTCATCGTGCTGGCGGACACCAAGTGCTGCGGGCAGTCGGCCGCGACGGTCGGCAAACGGCCCGCCTTCGCCGACGTTCCGGCCGTACGCACCGGCTCGGTGGTCGCTGTCGACGACGACATCGCGTCCCGCTGGGGACCGCGGGCGGCCGACCTCACCGCGGCCGTGGCCGCCGCGATCGTGCACCGGAAGGCGTGACGACGGCCGGTCTGCGGCCGACCCTCGCGATCGGCGGCGTGCTGGTCCTGCTGGCCGCGTCGATCCTGCTCGCGGTGTGCGTCGGCGCCGACGTGGTCAACCCGGTCGCGCTGCTGACCGGGCACCTGACCGGCGTGGACGCCGAGGTGATCGGGCAGCTCCGGCTGCCGCGGGTGCTGCTGGCCGCGCTGGTCGGCGGCATGTTGTCGCAGGCCGGCGCCGCGTACCAGGGCGTCTTTCGCAATCCGCTGGCCGACCCGTACCTGCTGGGCGCGGCGGCCGGCGCGGGCCTGGGCGCCACCGCGGTGATCGTGCTGGCCGGTGCCACTGTGGTCGGCACGATCAGCGCGGTGCCGCTGGGCGCCTTCGTCGGCGCGGTCATCGGGATCGGCGGCGCGTACGTCCTCGGGCGAGCCGCCAGCCGTACCGGCGGCACCGCGGCCCTGCTGCTCGCCGGGGTCGCCATGACGGCGTTCCTGACCGCTGTCCAGACCGCGTTGCTGCAGGCGCACAACAGTGACTTGTTGCAGGTCACCGCGTGGATCCTCGGCGAGCTCGGCACCGCGAGCTGGCCGTCGCTGGGGTTGCTCGCACACCGTACGCGGCGATTGCCGCCCTCGCGCTCGCGTTCGCCGGCCGTTGGCTGGACGTGCTGTCGGTCGGCGACGACGAGGCCGCTTCGCTGGGTATCCGGCCGGAGCTGGTCCGATTCATCATTCTGCTGGCCGCGTCGCTGTCGACGGCGGCCGCGGTGTCGGCGGCCGGGCTGATCGGCTTCGTCGGACTGGTCGTGCCGCACATCCTGCGTCGACTGGCTGGCCAGTCGTACCGGCTGCTGCTGCCGCTGTCGCTGTTCGGCGGCGCGGCCTTCCTGGTGCTCGCCGACCTGGTCTCTCGTACGTTGTTCTACCCGGCCGAGATCCCGATCGGCGTGGTGACGGCCTTTGTCGGCGCGCCTTTCTTCGCGTTCCTGCTGCTGGTCGGCAGCCGCTCATGAGCGACCCCAGGCTGCGTGTCGCCGGCGTGTCCGTCACGCTTGGGCGGTCGGCGATCCTGCGCGATGTCGACCTGGCCGTGCCAGCCGGCTCGTGGGTGTGGGCGTGATCGGGCCGAACGGCGCCGGCAAGTCCACCCTGCTGCGGGCCGTCCTCGGGCTGGTCCGGCACACCGGGCGGATCAGCCTCGACGGCACCGACATCGGTGCCCTGCGGCCCCGCGACCGAGCCCGCCGGATCGCGTACGCGCCGCAAACACCGCTCCTGCCGGCCGGGATGTCGGTGGTGGACTACACCCTGCTGGGCCGGACGCCGTACCAGTCGATGCTCGCCGGCCCGCGACGCGCCGACCGCGAGCTCGCCGAGGGCATCCTGCACCGCCTGGACCTCACCGATTTCGCCGGCCGGCCGCTGCAGACCCTGTCCGGCGGCGAGCGGCAGCGGGTCGTACTGGCCCGCGCGCTGGCTCAGCAACCGAGCCTGCTGCTGCTGGACGAGCCGACCGCGTCGCTGGACCTCGGGCACGCGCAGGCCGTGTTGGAGCTGGTCGACCGGCTCCGGGTCGAGGACGGCATCACCGTGGTCAGCTCGCTGCACGCCTCGCGCTGGCAGCGCAGTATCCCCGCGAGCTGGTTCTGCTGTCCGGTGGCTCGGTCGTCGCCGCCGGCGCGGCCGCCGACGTACTCACCCCAGCCGCCCTGGCCACGTACTACTCGGCACACGCCCACGTCGAAGTCGGGCCCGACGGCGTACGCATCCATCCTTTGCGCACTCCCCCACCCTCCTAGCCGTCTCCCCACGACCACACAGCGTCACGCCTGTCTTTACTCGGCGCCACGGAGAGTCAGGAAAGGCCGGGGACTAGGCGACGGTGCCGCCGAGGTCGGTCCAGGCTTTGCTGGCGGTGTTGTAGACGTAGAGATGGCCGTCGGCGCCGCGGGCGAACACGTTGGCGCGGTCCGGCTGACTCGGGACGCCTTCGTCCAAGACGTACGGGGTCGACGTGATCGCGCCGCCGGCGCGGTAGGGCGGGGTGTTCAGCGAGGCCCCGTTGAGGAAGTAGAGAGCGCTGTCGGTGCCGCGATAGTAGTACCGCAGGGCTCCGCTCACCGACCGACGCGGCGGACGCGACCTGCGCGGTGCCCAGGCGTACGGGCGCGCCGAAGTAATGTGAGTCGCCGTTCACGCCGTTCACCATCCGGTAGAGATTTCCATCCATGCCACGGAAAGTCAGGATCGTGTTCTGGTAGACGGCGTTGTACGACAGCGCCGGCGCTGACGTGATGAGGGCCTTGAAGTCAGTCCCATTCGTGTAGAGCTTCCCGTCGGCGCCGCGGGCCGCGTAGAAGACGACCTGGTTCGTCGGCGTCGAGAAATGCTTGTCGTAGTTGACGCCGAGCGGTGACGTATACGTCCCACCCAGCACGTACCAGCTCTCCCACGCGTTCAGGTCGTCGTTGTCATTGACCGTCGTCATGGCCCGCCCAGCCAGGTCGGTGGTCAGGATGCTCACGTCGAGCTTGGGCACCGGGGCCGTGCTGGTACGGGACCGGCCGAACGGTCGCGGCGCGCTCGGCGGAGGTGGCTGCGAAGTGAAGACCACCATCGGACCGGTGGCCGCGCCGGCCGGGATCCGGGTGTCGATCCACGGGGCGTTGGGCGCGATGCTGCGCATGTGGATGTGCCCGTCGGTGCCCCGGACGAAGGCGTACGTGCCGGCCGGCAGCGACGACCCGCCGGGCAGCACCGCCGCCGACACCGCGAAGGGCGACAGCGGCGCTGGTACGACCGCGGCCTGCGCGGCAACCGCGCTGGTCAGGACCAACGCAACAGCCGCGGCGACGGCGACGATCTTGGTCGGCAGAGCCTTACCAGGCACGGAAATCGCCCTTTCCCAGCACGCACTCCCCGCGGTGCGGCCGGCGGTCGGAGGGAGCCAGGGCCGCACCGTGCCCCGGCGACGGCTTCTCCACCGTACCGACGATTCAGGCTATTTGGTGACGAAATGCGCCTTGTTCATATCGGCTCGTGGTGGTCGTGGTTGGCGGTGCCGCGCTTCCAGTAGCCGCTGATCGACGTCCAGTCCTTGTTCGCGCCCAGCTCATCGGCCAGATAGCGGCGGATCGGCCGCAGCGTGCCGGCCTCCCCGGCGGCGAAGAAATAGCCGTCGCCGTCCGGCAGCTTCAGCTCGCGCAACGCCGACAACAGCAGTTCGGTGCTGCCCGGCTCGGCGCCGTCGCGATGCAGCCACCGCACCTCGACGCTGTCCCGGTTCGCCAGCGACTGCTCCTCGGCCGCGTCCGCGACCTCCAGCAGCACGATGACCCGACTGGACGCCGGCAGCTCCTCAAGATGCCGGCCGATCGCTGGCAACGTGGTCTCGTCGCCAAGCAGTACGTAGTAGTCGAAGTCGTCGGGCACCAGGCGCGACCCACGCGGCCCGCCGATCGCCAGCTTGTCACCCGGCTGCGCCTGCGACGCCCAGCTGGAAGCCGGCCCGTCGCCGTGTACGACGAAATCGATGTCCAGCTCACCGGCGGCCGAGTCGTACCGGCGTGGGGTGTAGTCCCGAGCCTCCGGCCGCTGCTTGCCCTCCGGCCAGCGCACCCCCTCCGGACCGAGCTCAGGCAGGCAGCACCGGCTCCGCTCCGGCCGGCGAGAAGAACACTTTGATGTGGTCCGCCGGCCCGAGGCTTACGAAACCCTCCAGATCCGGCCCGGTGAACGTCACCCGGATCATTCGCGGGGTCAGGTTGTTCACCTTGGCCACTTCCAGGGTCCGCAACCTCACCTCGTGCCGTACCCGCTCCACCTCATGCAGCACTGCCATCCGCCAACCCCTTTGTTAGGTATACCTAAGGTGCTCACTGTACGACTATCGCCGATACATCGCTACCACGGCCTGTCATGGCCGCGCCCTACCGGGGATCACGCGCAACTCGGTCACCGTACGCGGGCAATGGATGTATCCGCGTACGGCGAACGTGGGCATGATCCGGCTCATCACCGCCGGCGCCCTGGACCTGGGACCCGAGCACGTCACCCGCTTCGACCTTGACCACGTCAACGACGCGGTCACCCCCACGCCGCAGCCCACGGCGGCCCGTTCGAACGCACCATCCGCATGCCGAGGCCGTAACCTCAGTACGACGCGGGAGCCATCGGAAACCGCTCGTACACAAGCCCTTCGGGAGTGCATTGTTGCCCGCACCTGGCGCCGCCGACGTCACGACCACGCCATCTGCCGTACGCGCCATCGTGGCCTCCCCGCTCTATCGCGGCGCGACCGTCGCGCTGTTCCTGTCCGGGCTCGGCATGTCGGCCGCCGCACCACAGATCGCGTTGTTCCTGGTCAACGACCTGCATGTGCCGCTGGCCACGGCCGGCCTGTACTACCTCACGAACGTCACGGCCCCGGTTGCCGGCTACCTGATCGGCGCACGCTCGGACCGTACGGGCAAGCGACTGGGGCTGTTCCGGCTGTGCGCCATCACGGGATTCGTCGGCTGGGCCTGTATCGCGCTCGCCGAGCGGGCCTGGATGCCGTTCGTGATCAGCGCCCTCGTGCTGGCCTTCTCCGGTGCGGCCGGCTCGCAGCTCCGCGGCGATCCACGATGACCTGCGGGCGACCCGCAGCCCGGTGGGGGACGGCGTGGTTTCGATTGTACGGATGGCTCTGACCGCTGGCTGGATCATCGGCCCCGTACTGGGCTCAATCCTGGCCACCGCCGTCAGTCCTCGAGCGATGTTCGCGGCCACCGCGCTCTGCGCCCTCGCCCAGATCGTCCCCCTGGGCTTCCTGCGCACCGCCCCGCCGCAGCCACGGACACCGGCCACGCCGGCGTCCGAGCACGTCACGCGCCGCCGCGGACTACAGGTCATGCTGCCCCTGCTCACCTTCACCGGACTCTACGTGCTCGTCTACGCGGGAGAGCCGATCAAATACGGCTACCTGCCCATCTACATGCACGACGACCTCCGCCTGCCGACCCTGGTCAGCGGCGCGGTGATCGGCATCCAACCCCTGATCGAGCTGATCCTGATGCCGGTGGCCGTGATTGTCGCCCGCCGCATCGGCATGCTGCGCCTGATGATCCTTGGCGCCGCCTTGGGCGTCGGCGCCAATCTCTGCTTCGCGCTGACCGGGAACGCCACCGGCATGTTCGTCGGGCAAATTCTCATGGGCGGCGTCTGGGGCATCTTCGCCGCACTGGGCATCATCGTCGCCCAACGACTGCTGCCCGAAGCAGTCGCGACCGCCTCGGCCATTTTCATGAGCTCCACCGCGATCGCCAGCGCCCTCGGAGGGTTGACCGGCAGCCTCGGCGTCAGCGCCTTCGGTTTACCGTACGTGTTCCTCGGGGCGGCCTTCTACGGCCTCATCGCCACCGGCGGGATCGCGATCATGAGCCGATCCCGGCCCATGCGCTAGATGACCACTTAGAAACGTTTGACGGACGGGTGTGGAACTCTGCAGGTCGGCAAACGTCAACAGAAGGCGCGTCAAGCGCAGGGTCTCTGGTTCTCGTTCTCTGCCTCGGCGGGCGGAGCCCTGGCACGTTTCCGGGGCCGAGGGAGAGAACGAGAACCAGAGACCACCACAAACCCGCAACACCCGCACCCCGACCCCCACCTCTCCCGAGGTAGCAGGTCCAAATCCCAGAACCCTGGCACCCCAGCAAAAACCACACCGCCCCTACCTGCCCTTCCCTGATACAAAGTTAAGGGCGCGGGGTTGGGATGAGGGCCGGAACGTCAGTCGCGAATAGCCACGATCAGCTCAATTTCCACCGGCTGGTTGTCGGGGAGGTTGGAGGTGCCGATGGCTGAGCGGGCGTGTTGGCCGCGGACGCCGAAGATTTCGATCATCAGGTCGGAGAAGCCGTGCACGACTTTGGGCTGCTCGTGGAAATCGTCGGCGCTGTTGACAAAGGCCAGCGCTTTGACGATCCGGTCGACCCGGTCGAGGTCGCCGAGGTGGTCGCGGATGCTGATGCTGCGCAGCAGTTGGACGCCGGTCGCGCGAGCCGCGTCATAGGCTTCTTCGGGGCTGACTTCGGCGCCGACCCGGCCGCGGTAAAGCAGTTTGCCGTCGTTGTCGGCCGGTCCGTGGCCGGATACGAACAGCAGGTTGCCGTGCTGGACGCATGGCACCAGACCGGTGCCTCGCTGCAGCTTGGTCGGCAGCTCGATGCCGGCTTCCCGCAGCTTGTCATCGATGAATCCCACTACTCACTCCTCTTTCTCTTTGTTGTCAACATTATCGGCGCCGAGACTCCAACAGGCGGCGCAGTTCGGACAGCACCAGCTCGTCCTCGCCGTTCTGCAATGTCTGCGGGTTCAGGGCTATCACGTCGGGATCGACGGCACCGACCGCGATGTGCGGATCCGCGGACCAGAGCGCTTCGACCAGACTGTCCCGGTCCCAGCCGCTGGCTGGTCCAATGTGGACCATCGCGCGTCCGTGCGGTTGGCCCGCCTCACTGGGATAGCCGCGCTCGACCTCGATACCAGGCAGGCCGGAAAGGCCGGCTATCCACTTCTGTACGGACGTTTCGTACGCCGCCAACAACGCCGGCTCGTCCTGCTGAAGAGACCATTCCACCGCGGCCAGCAAGCCAAGCAGCTCCTCTTTGCCGACCTTCATGCCGCGACCGAGCGAGTGATTCGGGGCACCGTTGGCCCGCGCCGCCTCGATCAGCCAGCCCTTGCCGACCATCAGCCCGGTCGACTGCGGGCCTCGCAAACCCTTGCCACCACTGAAAACCGCCGCGTCGGCGCCGACCTCAGCGGTGAAATGCCACAGCGAGGAAATCGGCGGCACCTGGGCGGCGCCGTCGACCACCACAGGCACTCCGGCCCGGTGCGCGATGTCCACCACTTGCTCGATCGGTAGCGCGCCAGCGCTGAAGTGAGCACCAGCGAACCACAGGACGCAGGCCGTGCGCTCGTCGATCGCGGCCGCCAGCTCGTCAGGTTCTGGTCCCACCTCGACGATCCGGACACCGACTTGGCGCACTGCGTAGTCGTACGCGTTTCGTTGACTGCCATAGATAATGACCGTCTTCTCGCCGGTCTTATCCAGATATGGCAAGTCTTCGATAGCGACCGGATTCGGGCCGCCCTTCGGCCCTGAAACGCAGCCGATTACGGCAAGCGTCAGCAGCGCGGCCGCACCACTGGAGACAAGGGCGGCCTCATTGCCAGTCACTTTCGCCAGTCGTTGGCCCACCGCGCGATGTAATTCGAAGACGTCCACGAAATTCCGGGAAGCCGCGGCCATCGCCGGCAGCACCGGCGGCGCGACCAGCGAGCCGCCGAGTTTTGTCAGCGTCGCGGCCGCGTTGACCACCGGGCGCAGACCCAGCGACGCGTACGCCTCGTTCACATATCGATCCGCGGGCGCTGTCATGCGGACGTACGGTCGAATCGTGACAGCGCCGGCAACCCGAATTTCCCCGCCAGCCAGGCATCCGCGGCGTCGTTGTCGGTCTGCCCCTCGTGGCTGACCACATACCGTTCGGCGTCCAGTTTCCCGGCAAGCGGCAGCAAAGCACTGGTCTCGCTGGAAATATCGACGCGTACGGACGCCCGAACCGCCGCCGCGTGCCGGTCCGAGTCGAAGAATTCCAGCGTACGACTCACCGCGTCAGTGTCCGCGGGAGTCGTACGGAGATGGTCGTTGAACTCCTCCATCGGATAGTCCGCGGTGGCCTTGCGCAGTTCCGCCGCGCGGTAGAGCAACGCGCCGGTGACCTGCAGCGCCGCGAAGACCGGCCGGCGGGCCGCGGTGAGCACGGCCAGGTCATCTCCGACGACAGCGATCCGAGACTGGTCGACTTCGGGAAGGCCGCTGAGGAATTCGGCGGCCCGCAGGCAGTCGGCGACAATCCCCCGGTAGACGTACCTGGAATCGTCCGCGATCCGGTCCGTCAGCAGGCCCGGATATGCGGCCGCATAAGGAGAATCCGCGGTCCGCTGACCGCGGTGCGCGATCGTCAACGTCACGTATCGGAGCCGGTCGTTGTAGTGCGGCGGATTGTTGACGCTGCCGTAGCGCGGAGTGGCCAGCAGCGCCGGGAAAGGGCCGTCGCCGGTCGGGATGCTCAGATACCCGAAAATCCGGTACGCGCCAAGGCTGGTCAGCCGCACTTCGTAGCCGGTGAAATCGTCAGTGCACCGGCCGGGGATCCGCTCGATCACCGGCCGGGCCGGTAAGTCTGTCAGCTCGATGTCTATTTTCTCCCAGTACGCCGTGAAATCCGCGTCTGTGATGGTCACTCCCCCCCCCCCGCCGCGCCGGGCTTGAGGTGCCCGGCGAGGAAATCGTCGACCTTGGGCAACACCCAGTGCAGCCCGGCGTCATGGCCACAGCGCTCGTACGTGTGCAGCTCCTTCTCGCATTTCATCGCGTCGTACACGGCGAATCCAGTCTCTGGCGGGCAAACATCGTCTTCCAGTCCGATGTAGACGAACATCGACGCCCGGATGTTCGGCGCGAAGTTGACGCCGTCGTAGTAGCCGACCGTCTCGGCCATCTGCTGTTCGTGGTCCGGGTGCACGCGCAGGTACTCGTTCATTTCCTCGTACGGGTACGAATGCGTCAGCTTCGCCGAATCCATGAAACCGCACAGGTAGGGCGCGCCGGCCGCGCCGCACTTGATGACATCCGGCAGCAGGGCGGCGGTGGTGATGGTGAGCGCACCGCCCTGACTGGAGCCGGACAGTCCGACCCGGTCGGCGTCCACCTCCGGCCGGGTCAGCGCGGTTTCCACCGCGCGAACGGCATCCACGTAAAACCCGCGATATCCGTACGTGTTCGGGTCCACGATGTTCTCGACCAACAGCCCCGGATAGCCCGGGTTGAAAAGCTGGTTCGACCGGAGCTTGCGCGCGGCGCGACGGCGAAGGCCGCATAGCCCTGTTTCGCCCAGTGCTTGGGAACCGTCGGCTCCGAGATATAGCCCGGAAGCATCATCAGCGCCGGATAAGGTGGCGGCAGATACTCGGGGCGTGGCACCGCGAACCAGCCGGAAATCCGTACGCCTTCCCAGCTGTCGTAATGCACATCGTAAACAGCGATTTCCTCGGTCGAGCGCTCCGGCACATAGTCGAACGACGGCCGCAGCGGCACCGCGGCCACCTGTTGCAAGGTAGCGGCCCAGAATTCCTCGAAATCATCTGGCCTGTGCACGTCGACGGTGTAGCGCTGTGGTTCCCGCACCCGCGTCACCCGGTATCCCCCTTCGCAGCTGCCGGCGATTGGTTGGCTACCACTGAATCCTGCCGGTTCAGTGGGGTCGCCGAGCGCGCCGCCAGCACCGCGCGCCCGTCGGACGGGTCGAAAAGATGTACTTTTTCGGCCGGAAATTCGACGGTGACCTGGGCGTTGACGCCGACCTGGTAGGGCGCCGGCACCCGCGCCTTGACCAGCTGCTCACCGAGACTGACCGTGACGAGTACGTCCGCGCCCAGTAGTTCGGCCACGAAAATCTTAGCCGCGGTACCGTTTTCCACACCCAGGAGGACATCTTCCGGACGGATGCCCAGCACGGCTTCGCGGCCGGACAGGTCGTCGACCGCGGCCGACGCGTGGTCGGGCAACTCGATCGCGATGCCCTGGTGCCGGAACAGCAGTTTGCCGTCCTCCCGCTGGACTTCGCCATGCAGGAAGTTCATTGGCGGGCTGCCCATAAAAGACGCCACGAACAGGTTCGCCGGCCGGGCGTAAATCTCCTCCGGCGAAGCACACTGCTGAACCAGGCCGTCCTTCATCACCGCGATCCGGTCGGACATCGTCATCGCCTCGACCTGGTCGTGCGTCACGTAGATGAAGGTCCGCCGCAGGTCCGCGTGCAGCCGCTTCAGCTCGGCCCGCATCGTCACCCGGAGCTGAGCGTCCAGATTGGACAGTGGCTCGTCCAACAAGTACGCGCCGGCGTCCCGGATAACCGCCCGTCCCAGGGCGACCCGCTGGCGCTGGCCGCCCGAGAGTGCCTTTGGCTTGCGTTCCAACAAGTTCTCGATGCCGAGCGATGCGGCCACCTGGTCCACCCGGGACGCGATCTCCGCCTTCGGTACGCGCATCATCCGCAGCGCGACCCCCGATGTTCTGCGCGACCGTCTTATGTGTGGATAGAGAGCGTAGCTCTGAAAAACCATCGCCACGTCCCGCTTGTTCGCGGGTAGGTGCGCGACCGGCTGGTCATCGAAGAATACCTCGCCGCCGGACGTACGTTCCAATCCGCAAATCATCCGCAGGGTCGTCGACTTCCCACACCCGGACGGTCCGACCAGGGTCAGGAACTCCCGGTCCGCGATGGTCAACGACAGGTCGTCGACGGCGACCACACCGCCGAACTCCTTGCGTACGTTCTCCAACCTGACTTCAGCCATCGTCTATCCCTTCACCGAACCGGCGGCCATGCCCTGCACGATCAACCGCTGGCAGATCAACACCAGCACCAACGGCGGCACCACGGCCACCACCCCCGCAGCGGCCATCAGAGTGACCTGCGTGTTCAGGTCGGTGGCGAAGTTGGCCGCGATCACTGGCATCGTCTGCGAACTGATGGTGCTGGTCATGAACAACGCGAACATGGAACTCGTTCCAGGCGGTCATAAAGGCGAAGATCGCCGCCGCGACCAGCCCGGGCGCGGAAATCGGCAGGAACACCGACCACATCATCCGGAACCACCCGCACCGGTCCACCCGGGCCGCGTCCTCCAACTCCCGTGGCACCGAACGGATGTAGTCCTTGAGGATCCAGATCGTGATAGGCAGGGCGAAAGTCGTGTACGACAAAATCAAAGCGCCATACGTGTCCAGCAAATGCAGCGCTCTCATCACCAGATAGAACGGGGGATGATGATCGCGATGCCGGGCACCATCCGGGTCAGCAGATAGACGATCAGCAGCACTTGGCTGCCCTTGAACTGAATCCGGGAAAACGAGTAGGCCGCGAAAGTTCCCAGCACCAGGTTGAAAAGCGCGGTGGTGAGAGCCACGATCATGCTGTTCATCAGCGCGTACGGCGTGTCCGCTACGGCGTGCGAGCCGAGCAGCGCCTGGTCGGTGGTGGGGTGGATGAAGCCCAGGAAGTTCGCCAGCGTCGGGTCCTTGGGTAGGAAGTGCGGCGGCACCGAGGTCGCGTCCACCTCGTGCATGAAGCTCATGTTGACGATCCAGTAGAACGGCAACACCAGCCACAGCGCGAAAAGGATGGCCACCGTGTAGAGAATGATCTTGCGCCACGGAATCCTGGACATCAGCGGGAGCGCCGGCCGGCTGGCCGGAATGCTGGTCATATCTCGATGCTCCCCTTCTTGTAGAGCACCGAGATGTAGCCGATCGAGATCACCAGCGTCACCAGGGTGATCACCCAGGAGTAGGCGCTGCCCAGACCGAAGTCGGTGTACGTGAGGACGGTGCGGACGTTGAGCACGGCGATCACGTTGGTGGCGTCGCCCGGCCCACCGCCGGTGAGGACGTAGATCGTGTCGAACGCGCGGAAGGCGTTCATCGTCTCCAAAATCAGCACGATCAGCAGCGGGTGCAACAGCCACGGCAGGGTGACCTGCCGGAATCGCTGGAAAACCCCGGCCACGGTCGACTTTGGCCGCGTCGTACAACTCGCCCGGGATGGTGGACAGCCCGGCCAGCAGGATGATCACCGTGAACGGCAGGGTGTTCCAGACCTGCGCCACCGCGGTGATCAGGAAGGCACCGGTCGGCGAGGTGAGGAATGCCTGGTACGAGTCGATAAATCCGAGCTGGTAGAGCAGTCCGTTCAGCGGTCCGGTCTTCGCGTCGAAAATGGTCCGCCACATCAGACCGTTGACCACTCCGGGCATGGCCCATGGCAACAACACAAGACTACGCAACAGACCGCGGCCGACGAAGGTTTCGTTGAGCACCAAGGCAAGGGCGGTGCCCATGAGCACGGTCAGGCCGAGCACCACCACCACGAAACCGACGGTCACCTTCAGCGAGGTGAGAAACTCCGGGTCGGTGACCAACGAGAGGTAGTTGCCGAACCAGACGAACCTCTCCAGCGCCGGCAGCTTCAGGTTGTATTTGTGCAGGCTCAGCCAGAACGAATAGCCCGATCGGGTAAGCGACCAGCACGCCGATCACGATCATCGCCGGTGCATTCAGAAAGTACGCTCGGAGAGTGTCACTGATCCCGCGCCGGGGCGGCCGGCGCGGCGGCTTCACCTCCTGCGCACGCGGTTTCGTGGTGTCCACGGCTGTGGTCGCCACGGCGTCAGGAGTATTTCTTCTTGAGGGACGCCACCGACTGGGCCAGGGTCTTCACCGCCGCGTCCGGGGTGGTCTGGTTGTTGATGATCTGCTGGACCGTCTTCTGCTGCTGGTTCTCGTACTCGCTGTACCAGGGCTGCTTGATGGCCGTCCGCGGCCGAGCCAGCGAGGCCAGTTTGGCGTAAATGGTGGGATCCGCGAACTTGCCAAGCGTCTGCAGCACGTCCGGGTCCTTTTCCAACGCCCGGAACGGAAAGCCGAGACCCTTCTGCTGGAACCAGAACTTGGACGTGTACGGCTTGCCGCTGGAGTCCAGTCCGCCCATGTAGTTGAGGAGTTTGAGCGCCTTGTCCTTGACCTCGGTGTTCTTGCCCAGGCAGTACATCCGGGTGTTGCTGACCGTGCCGACCACCTGGCCGTCCAGGCTCGGAACGTACGCGATCTTGAGCTTTCCGGCGGCCTTGGACTTGGTCGGGTCGTTGTAGTCCCCCGCAGCGCGTAACGAGCGCCGACGGTGAACGCGTACCGCTCGGTTTTCATCGCGTTGTCCAACGGAACCGGCAGCAACTGGAGCACCGCCGGGTCGATCACCTTGCTGACCGTGGCGGCCTTGTGCAACCAGGCGAACACGTTCTTGGCGGTGGCGTCCTTGCCGTCCATGGTCGGCTCACCATTGGCGTCGAAGAGGTCACCGCCACTGGCGAAGATCAGCCCCCAGACCCACGCCCACCAAGTGTCCTGCAACTGCCCGGTGACACCGATCGGATACTGCAGAATGCCGGCGTTCTTGATTTTCAGCGACTGCTGCTCAAGCTCGTCAAGACTCTTGGGCGGTGCCGAAATGCCCGCCTTCTTGAGAATGGACTCGTTGTAGATCAGACATTGCGAGTCGGTGTAGTACGGCAGGCCGTACCGCTTGCCACCGACGGTCATCGCCTGCGCGTTCGACGGGTAAATGCCGGAATAGACCTCGTCGACGCCGGCCAGGCCGTCGATCGGTTGGAGGTAGTCCGCGCCCACCCAGCCAGCCAACGAGTCGTCGTACACGTAAAGCGCGTCAGGACCGCCGCCACCGGTGAATTCGGCGACCGTCTTCTGCACATACTGCGCGCTGGTGATCGGCGTGTACGCGACCTTGATGTCCTTGTTCAGCTGCTGGAACCGGGCGACGTTCTGCTGGACCAGCGCGGATTCGTAGTCCCAGCCGGAAAACTTCACCGCACCGGAGCCCCCGTTGCCGCCGCCCCCCCGCAGGCGGCCAGTGCCGAGCCGAGCACCGGCAGGCTGGCGGTCAGCGCCCCGAGTTGCAGCACCCGCCGCCGGCTGAGGTTTGTTTCGCGAGGTCCATGATTTTCCTCTCGGATGGATCGATCGTCCGGACCGCCACGCCGCGGTCACCGGACGAAGACAACGGGTTCTTCTCGGAGATCAGGTGTCGCTGATGGTCGCGGCGATCGTCAGCTGGTAGAGGTTGGTGGGTCTGCCTTTGCGGTTGACCTGCGCGCTTCCCCGCTGTACGGCCAAACCGCTGGCGATCAGCTTGCGGATCAGCCGCCGCCCACTCGGATCGGTGATGCACAGAGCGTCGGCGAGGTCGCCAGGAGACAACGGTTTTCCGGCCAGTTTCCGGTCCACCGCGGCTAATCGTGAGATGGTGGCGGCGGACAGGCCGGCTTTGCGGGCCAGTTTTTCCAGGTCCGCGCCATGTTCGCGGTAGGTGAAGCTGAGCGGTGTAGCGCCGGGCCGCAGCGGCCCGACCATCAGGCCGTCCTCGTCCATCAGGCAGCCGCACGGTGCGCCGTACTGCTCCGCCTGCGCGGCGGCCTTCTCGGCCAGCACCCACATTTTTTCGCGCCGACGAACCGATCCCGAACCCGAACCCGGCCGCCACCCGCAGGCCCAAGTTCGTGTGAGCGGTCCCGACCACCGGCAGCGATGACCAGTTCTGGGTGACATCGTTGAAAAGTGCCCGATGGGCGAGCACGACCACACCGCGCCGGCCGCGGTTGTCGACCCAGGCGTCGGCGAATTCGGGGGTGTTCAACAACATGTTCAGCAGACCCACCCGGGCCCGATCCAGGTTGGAGTCCTTGTCGAAGCCGACCACCGAGAAAATGCCGGCGGCGAAAGACAACTCGCGAGCCCGTTGGGACTGGATCCGCAGCACCAGCTCGTGAAGTTCGGCTCGTACGCTGGACTTCAGCGGCGCCACGTTGAGCAACCGCACCTTTTCGCCGAGCCGCCGGGTCACCTCGCTTCGCACGGTGATGACATATCCGCCCGGATTTTCCTGCTGGAATTTCTGGTGGAAGTCGATGATCTGGTCGTAGGAGGTGTCCGCCGCGTACGGCAGGCAGGCGATCTCGTCCGAGCGCATTCCGAGCGCGCTGGTGACGTCCTCCACGATCGACCGGTCGAAGGTGTCGATGCTGATGGGGCCTGGCGCCCAGCCCTGCCGCAGCGCCCGGCCAATGGTGAGCGTGAGCTCCAGGGTCGTGTAGCGGGTCACTGACAGCGGCAGGTCCGGTGGCAGGAAGTCGCGGCAGGCGTCGTACGGGACCAGGCCGAGGATCATGCCGTCCAGGTGGACGCGGCGCAGCATCGCCTTGACCTTGGGTCGGATCTCCTTCTCCTGGTCGTACGCCACCACCTCCAACTGGACGCCGGTGAGCGTGCCACTCGCCTCCACCAGCCGGTCCTGATGAGAGCTGTGCAGGACGAGCCCGAGAACCATCCGCATGCCGCCGCCAATACGATCTATGTCCGTAAATAGCTCGTTGAAGGATTTGGGGTACCGTTCCACGGCTGGCGGCCAGGGTCAAGACTGCACTGATTCAGACCTGTGTTAATCTGCGGTTTCGCAGGCCTACAAACCCGGACATACGCTTCCCAGCCTCTCTTCAACGGGAACTCAGTGCCCCTTGGGGACAGCAACACCAGGGGACGGTTAACGAGCCATTACCGAACCCGTACTGGGGTGATGCGGCAGGCCGGCTGGGTCGCGGGCCGATTACGCTCTACAAATGTGACGACGGCGACGCGGATCTACCTGGCCCGACTGGCCGGAATCTCGGTTTTCGACCCGAACGCCGAACCGGTCGGCAAGATCCGCGACACGGTCGTACGCCTCGGCGCACAGCCGCCCCGGGTGACCGGGCTGGTCGTGGACATCACCCAGCGACGCCGGATCTTCGTCCCGATCGGCCGGATCACCTCGCTGGACGTGGACGCGGTCGTGCTGGCCAGCGGCACGGTGTCGCTGCGCAGGTTCGAGAAGCGGCTCGGCGAGACACTCGTGCTCGGGGAGTTGCTCGACCGCCGGATCACGATGGCCGGCAGCGACGTGGCCGCGACCGTTATCGACATGGCGATGGAGAAGTCCCGTACCGGCGACTGGCAGATCAGCCGCGTGGCCGTACGCGAGACGATGCCGGGTTTCCTGCAGCGGCGGCGCGGTCAGCTGCACCAACTGGACTGGGAAGACGTGCTCGGGCTCGCGGTTCCGGACCAGGAGCAGGGCGCCGACACGCTGATCGAGATGATCACCGAGATGAAGTCGGCGGACGTGGCGAACCTGCTGCACGACCTGCCGGCCAAGCGCCGCAACGAGGTGGCCGAGGCACTGGAGGACGAGCGGCTCGCGGACGTCCTGGAGGAAATGCCGGAAAGCGACCAGATCGACATTCTCAAGTCGCTCGACCGTGAGCGGGCCGCCGACGTGCTGGAGGCGATGGACCCGGACGATGCCGCCGACCTGCTGGCGGAGCTGCCGGAGCAGGAAAAAGAGGGCTTCCTGAAGCTGATGGAGCCGGACGAAGCCGCCGGCGTACGACGGTTGCTCGTACACGAGGGGGCACCGCCGGCTCGATGATGACGACCGAACCAGTGATCATCGCCGCCGATGCCACCGTCGCCGAGGCGCTGGCCCGGATCCGGATGTCGGAGTTGCCACCGGCGCTGGCCGCGCAGGTGTACGTCTGCCGGTCCCCGCTGGTCACTCCGACCGGCCAGTACCTCGGGCTGGTGCATTTTCAACGCCTGCTTCGAGAACAGCCCAGCGTGCTGGTCGGCGGAGTGGTCGACTCCGATATCGTGCCGCTCACCCCGCACACGTCGCTGCCGGACGTGACCCGCCACATGGCCACGTACAACCTGGTCGCGATGCCGGTGGTGGACGGCGAACAACTGGTCGGCGCGGTCACCGTCGACGACGTCCTTGACCACCTGCTGCCGGACGACTGGCGAGAGCGGAGTCTGCATGCCTAAGGAAAACTTGGCCCGGCGCCGGCTGGACCAGCCCAAGGGCAGCGACCGGATGGTGCTGCTGTCCGACCCGGACCTGTTCGGTCGTCGGTTCGCCGAACGGGTGGCCCGGTTCTCCGGCACCGCGCAGTTCCTGATCTACATGACGATCGTCATTGTTTTGTGGCTGCTGTGGAACACATTGGCGCCCAGACATCTGCAATTCGACCCGTACACTTTCACGTTCCTAACTCTTTTGTTGAGTCTGCAGGCAAGTTATGCGGCACCTTTCATTCTGCTCGCGCAGAACCGGCAGACCGACCGCGACCGGGTCGGCATCGAGGAGGACCGGCAACGCGCCGCCGCATCCAAGGCGGACACCGAATACCTGGCTCGCGAAATCGCCGCGCTGCGGATCGCCCTCGGCGAGGTGGCGACCCGCGACTTCGTACGGTCGGAATTGCAGCGGCTGATTGAAGACCAGCGCGACGACGAAGAACGTCCGCGAAAAAAAAAACGCGAAAGAGTCTAGAAAGGAACTTCATGGCAGAGGTCACCGCGTCGACGGCTCGGGTGCTGGACGCCCCGGCCGACCGGGTTTTCGCGGCCGTACGGGACTATTCCGGTGCCCGGCAACGGATCCTGTCCGAGCAGTTCAGCGAATACGAGGTGCAGGATGGCGGCACCGGCGCCGGCACCCGGGTGCACTGGAAGCTGCAGGCCACCAAAAGCCGGGTCCGGGACTGCCTTTTCGAGGTCAGCGAACCAGGTTCGCATCAGCTGGTGGAAAAGGACGCCAACTCCAGCATGGTCACCACCTGGACGATCAGCCCGGCCGGTGATCGTACCGAGGTGAAGATCAGCACCAGCTGGGCCGGCGCCGGCGGAGTCGGCGGTTTCTTCGAGAAAACCTTCGCGCCACTGGGTTTGCGGCGGATCTACGACGAGCTGCTGACCAACCTGGACAAGGAAGTACGCGCCTAAGAGCAGGTTGTGCCGGGCCGCTGGAAGGGCCGTGGCTCATCGACTGCAGCACAATGTCCCGCACTCGACATCGAGTGCGGGATTTTGTGCCGCACTCAACGACCAAGACCACGCTGTCCGCGGTCAGATCTCAGAAGAAGAGGCGTACGAGTGCCGCCGTGACCGCTGCCACCACGACAATCACGATGAAAGGTGCGCGCAGGAGCAGCGCGATGACGGCGGCGGCCAAGCCGGCCGTACGAGCGTCGATGACCAGTCGTTGGCCGGTTGCGAACGCTTCCACGGCCATAAGAGCGGCGAGCAAGGCGACGGGGAGCAGCTCGACGGCACGGCGGATGCGCGGCCGTTCCAGCACTTCGTTCACCCGGGGCACGCCGGGGAGCAGCAGCCCGAGCAGCTTGATCCCGTAGCTGCCGACGGCGGCCACTGCGATCGCTATCCAGAGCGTCACGTCGGGTCCTTCGCGGGTCGGTGGCGCAGCAGTACGGGCAGGATGACCAGCGCGGACAGCAGGACCGGTACGCCCGGCGGGAGCAGTGGCGTGGTCGCGAGGGCCACCAGCGCGCCGCCGATCGCGATCAGCCGCTCGGTCCAGCCAGCTCGCAGCCGGGGCGCCAGCAGGCCGAGGACGCGCGGGCGGCGCGGCGGCGTCCAGGCCGAAGGTCTGCGGGTTGCCCAACACGCTCGCGCCGGCCGCGCCGACCAGGGTCATCGCGTTCCAAAGCACGAAAACCGCGCCGCCAGTCACCCAGAACCCGAGCCGCGACAACGCCGGTTCCGGCTGGGCCACCGCGACCGCGGTGCTCTCGTCGATGACGAGTGGGGGGCGGCGAGCAGTCGGCGTGGCCCGCCCAGTCGCAGCAGCCCGGCCAACCGCACGCCGTACATCGCGTTGCGTGCCCCCAGCAACAGTGCGGACGCGACACCGCTGGTCAGGCCAGCCGCCGGACCGGCCGCGGCGATCACGCCGACCAGCGCGAACTGGCTGCCACCGGTGAACATCAGCAGGCTGAGCGCGCAGGACTGCCAGACGGACAAGCCGGCGGCGGTGCCGGCGGCTCCGAAGGCGACGCCGTACGCACCGGTGGCGGCGCCGACCGCCAGCGAGGCACGGATGACCGGCCGCCGGTTGGCGGTCGCGGTGGAGGTCGTCATAGCGGTCAGGCTACGAGCGCTGGCACCGGATCTCTTGAACGTTCTTGCTCAGCCGCTCGGATCGGTACGCGCCTGGGGTGACGCCGACGAACTGCTTGAAATGCCGGGTCAGGTGGGCCTGGTCCGCGAACCCGGTAGCCGCTGCGGCGGCAGCGGGCACCTCGCCGGCGTCTAACAGAGCACGCGCTTTCGTCACCCGTTGCTGGACCAGCCAGCGATGCGGCGGGAGGCCGGTGGACGCCCGGAAGGTGCGTACGAGCGCGTACTGGCTCATGCCGACCCTGCGGGCCAGCTCGTCCAGCGCCGGCGGATCCACCAGCTGGTCGGCCAGCAACTCCTGCACCTGACTGACCACCGCCGGCCGTGGCCGCGCCGACCGCCCCCGCCCGGGGCTGCCGTGCCGGCTCACCAACATGGCGATGGCCTGCAGGAACAGCGTGGT
Source organism: Fodinicola feengrottensis (assembly GCF_010993775.1). Taxonomy (GTDB): domain Bacteria; phylum Actinomycetota; class Actinomycetes; order Mycobacteriales; family HKI-0501; genus Fodinicola; species Fodinicola feengrottensis. Next base: position 53,003 of record NZ_WOTO01000060.1, read on the forward strand.
CGCGGCGAGCGGATCAGCGGTCTCGTACGCGGCCCGGTGAGCGGCCGCGAGCACCCCGGCGGTGGCCGGGTCGTCCATGATCGCCCGCGGGAAGGACGGCGTGCCACGCACGCCGGTCACCTCGGCGGCGACCGCGGCCACCACCGCCGGCTCGGGGTAGAACATCCGGTAAGCCCAGCCGGCCGGGCCGCCGGCAGAGCCGGTGTGCACCCGGTCCGGCTCGATCACCACGATCTGCCCGCCGCCGGCCTGGTGGAACCCGCCGCGGTAGTCGAACGCCTCCAGCCCGTCGGTGATCACGCCGATCGCATACCCGGAATGGGTGTGCCGGCCGAAGGTGTGAGTGACATATCGCGCACGGAGCAGGTCGGTATCGGGCACGCCGGGATGCCGCCATGCCGCCGTGCCGCGCCACCTCCCGTACCTGCCGCATTTTCCCGACCCTACCCGGCACCCAGCGACGATGACCCGGGTCGAACCCCGCCGGCGGTTACCGCTGCCGGGGGAAGCTGCGCGTACATACGGCGCCTAGCGGTGGGGACATGCCCGCAACCACAACCGCCGCCGCGCCGACCGAGGACGCGATCCGCCAGGCGCTCGCCGGCGTCAACGACCCGGAGATCCGCCGGCCCATCACCGATCTCGGGATGGTCAGCGACGTACGGGTCGAACCGGACGGCCGGGTCCGGGTCGAGGTGTGCTGCTGACGGTGTCCGCCTGCCCCATGCGGGACACCCTGACCAGGGACGTCACTGCCGCGGTCACCGCCGTACCAGGAGTCAGCGGCGTCACCGTCGACCTCGGGGTGATGACAGCTGAGCAGCGCAAACAGCTGCAGGAGAAACTTCGCGGCCCGGGGCGGGCCGAGCTGGTCGTGCCGTTCGCTCAGCCCGGGTCACTGACGCGGGTGTACGCGGTCGCGTCCGGCAAGGGTGGTGTCGGCAAGTCGTCGGTGACGGTCAACCTGGCCGCCGCGCTGGCCGCCAAGGGGATGTCCGTCGGCGTGTTGGACGCCGACATCTACGGCTTCTCGATCCCCGCATGCTGGGGGTGCAGGGCAAGCAAGCCGACCAAGGTCGAGCAGATGATCATGCCGCCGCAGGCGCACGGCGTGAAGGTGATCTCGATCGGCATGTTCACTCCCGGCAACACCGCGGTGGTCTGGCGCGGGCCGATGCTGCATCGCGCGCTGCAGCAGTTCCTCGCCGAGGTCTATTGGGGCGATCTGGACGTGCTCCTTATGGACCTGCCGCCGGGCACCGGTGACATCGCGATCAGCGTCGCCCAGCTGGTCCCGGGCGCCGAGATCCTGGTCGTCACCACCCCCCAGCAGGCCGCCGCCGAGGTGGCCGAGCGGGCCGGGTCGATCGCCCTGCAGACCCATCAGCAGGTGGTCGGTGTGGTCGAGAACATGTCCTGGTTGGAGCTGCCGGACGGCCAGCGGATGGAGGTCTTCGGCTCCGGCGGTGGCGAAGCGGTCTCCGCCGCCCTCGGGCGCTCGCTGGGTACGAAGGTGCCGCTGCTGGGCCAGATCCCGCTGGACACCGTCGTACGCGAAGGCGGCGACGCGGGCGTACCGGTCGTCCTCTCCGACCCGACCAACCCGGCCGCCGCCGCGTTGCTGAGCATCGCGGACAAGCTCGCCGCCCGCCGCCGTGGCCTCGCCGGCATGTCTCTTAAGCTCTCCCCCGCGTAAGACTGTCTCTAAGCATCTTGCCGACGGGTTAAGCGGTGGTTTGCGTTGTTGATCTTGGTTAGTTGGTCGGTACGAAAAGAACATTCCGGACTGATGCCCGGTTTGTACGGACTAACTAACCAAGATCAACTTCCCAAGCGCGCGGATCAGGTGGCGTCGGCGTCGTAAGGGGCGACGCTGCGCGCGCGGCTCCGCGGCCTTGACCAGCGAAGTCGTGGGGGCCGCCGGACGTGACGCTCTTGGGCGAGACGTTGGTCAGCGAGTGCGCGGTGTCGTTGATGGAGTCGGTCACGTGCTGCACGTCGCCGAAGGCCTCCCGCAGCGGGCGCGACAGGTCGTCGACCTCGTCGTCGTCCGACAGCAGGTGCTTGCGGACGAAAGTCCGCGGGTTGAGGTCGGTGATGTCGATGTCCGTGCCGAGCTCGTTCTGCAGCTCGCTGGTCGCGTTCCGGGCCATCTGCCGGGCCGACCGCAGGAACCGGGCGGCGTCGCCGATCACCTTGGGCAGCCGCTCCGGGCCGAAGATGAACAACCCGAGCAGCACGAGGCTGATGATCTCCATGAACCCGAGGTTCTCGAACACCAGGCCTCCCCATCATCCCAAGGCCCGTAGAAGAGCCACCGTCCAGCCTACGTGCCCAGCCGGGCGTGTCTACCAAGGTCGGGCCAAGATGGCCGAACCGGTCCGAGAAATCCGCTCAGGACGTCTCGATGAGCACCACCGTCGTGGTGTGGACGCTGCCGTCCCGGCTGTATTCGACCGGTACGGCCGTACCAGCGGCCAACTTGCGGACCAGCGCGATCAGGTCGACCTGGTCGCTGACCACCTTGCCGTTGAACTTGGTGATCACACGTCGCCGGACCGCAGCCCGGCCTTCTGCGCCGGACCGGCCGGCACGTCGGTCAGCCTGACGCCGCCGTTGGGCAGCTCGGTGGCGTCCAGACTGGCGCCGATCGCGGTTCGCTTAGCGGTGCCCTGGTGAGTGGGCGTAGCCGTCGAGATGATCTGGCCGGCGACCCGTTTGGCCAGGTTGATCGGGATAGCGAAGCCGATCCCAATGCTGCCCTTGCTGCCGCCGCCGGGGATCTGCGCGATCGAGCTGTCCACGCCGACCACCCGGCCGCCCCCGTCCACCAACGGGCCGCCGGAGTTGCCGGGGTTGATTGACGCATCGGTCTGTACGGCCGCCGTGTAGACCGGCTCCTGGCCGGAGGCATTGCCGTTCTGGTCGCCACCGGTCACCACCGGCCGGTCGATCGCGCTGACGATGCCGGAGGTCACCGTGCCCTGCAGGTCCAGCGGGGATCCGAAGGCGATCACCGGATCGCCGACCACGACCTTGTCGGAGTCACCGAATGGCAGGGTGGCCAGGCCCGACTTGCCGACCTTCAGCACGGCGATGTCGGAGTTGGGGTCACGGCCGACGATGCTCGCGTCCAGGCTGCTCCCGTCCGAGAAGACCGCCTTCAGACTGCCGCCGTTCGCGGCCGGCTCGGCCACGTGGTTGTTGGTGATGATGTAGCCGTCCTGGCGGACCACGAAACCCGAGCCGTTGCCCTGCTCGTTCTGGCCGTGGATCTCGATCGACACCACCGCCGGCTG
>NZ_WOTO01000061.1 GCF_010993775.1 Fodinicola feengrottensis
ACGCCCAGCACTCCCGATACGCCCGGCCGGGGAAAAGAGATCGCGGTCCGGGAGGTCTGCGCCTTGCCCTGTTGCCCACCGCGCGGACAATCAAACGCATCAAGGCTCTTTGCCGCGTATTTCACGGCGTCCTGGATCTGCCCGTAGTTTCCGTAACCAGCCAGCGAAAGGTTGATGACCTTGGCGCCCTGGTCGGCGGCGTACCGAATGCCTTTCGCGACGATGTTCGGATCGATCGGCGTCGCCTCGCCGGAATCGGACTGGGCGTCGTCGACGATGCGTACGGGCAGGATCGTCGCGCCCGGCGCGATGCCTTCGAAACCGACGCCACTGGCCGCCCGCGCGGCGATGATCGACGCGACGGCCGTACCGTGCGAAGCGCAGTCGTAGTTGCCGGGAAGCGTTCCCACCAAATAGAAATCCCGGCCCGGCAGGACGGCTCCGCGCAGCTGCGGATGATCCGCGTCCACGCCGGAGTCGACGACCGCGACTGTACTCAGGTCGAAAAGCTGCTGGGCCCACGGCAGCTGCGTGATCACCGGGCGGGACGGCGACGGGTTGTTGCACGCACCGTCCGGCGGCGCGGCGGCAACCGACGCCGGAAGGGACAGCGCCGCTATCACCGCCGCGCCGCGGCGGCCAATGCCGCAAGTCTCCTCATGGTTTGCCATCATCGGGCCTCAGCGGGCTCTTCAACCCGGCGTGGCAGTTACCGGTCAAGACCCGGAATCCGGTGGCCTACCTGGAAAGATCATGCGCACAGACGTCCGTACGAGCGACCGGGAGACTCGTTGCATTCCACCGCGCAGCACCTGGCCAGCATCGCGGAGATTGCGACCAAACTCCGCACCCTTCGCGACGAGAGCGCGAAACTGGAGGCGACCGCCGAGTCGCCGGACGGTCTCGTGGCCGCCACCGTCAACTCCCGCGGCGATGTGGTCGAGCTGGAACTCGACGACCGCGTTTACCGTACGAGCGACTCCGCCGCGCTGGCCGCCGCCATCACCCAGAGACCATCCGCGCCGCCGCGGCAGACCTCGAGCGCATCATGGCTACCCGCGCCAACGCTCTCTTCGCCAACCAGCCGGAAAAATCCGACCTCGCCCGCTCCTGGTAAATCACTATCGGTCAGTCGGTCAGTCGCTTCGCAGTCACAGGAACAATCGCACCATCCATCTGATGAGGTTCGCCGCCCAACTCACAGGAGTTGAACGCGCGCGCTCTATTGTCCTGCGTCTGAAATCCATTAAGTAAGTGTGGGATTTCTGTTCATGGCGGGGAGTGGGGCGTCCGAAGGCTGAGTTGGTGCTGAGAAACTGGAGGCGACCGCCGAGTCGCCGGACGGTCTCGTGGCCGCCACCGTCAACTCCAGCGGCGATGTGGTCGAACTAGAACTCGACGACCGCGTCTACCGTACGAGCGACTCCGCCGCACTGGCCGCCGCCATCACCCAGACCATCCGCGCCGCCGCGTCAATCGCGCCGTCCATCTGATGGGTTCGCCCCCAACTCGCAGGAGTTGAACGCGCGCGCTCTATGTTTCGTTGGGGTTATTGTGAAAGTATCCAATTCCTGATCACCCGTACGCGGCCATATTGTCGGTGCCGGCGGTAGAATTAATTAATGTCATGGCCGCCGGCGACGAAGTCACCTCTCCAGAGCTCTGGAGGTGTGACCCGGACGAGTTGGGTGAGTTGCTGCAGGAGAAAGAAAAAGCGGTCTGGCTACTGCAGGTCGAAGTGTTGGACATTGTCGCGGCGATCCACCGGGGAAACGTCGGCAAGACGCTCGGGCACCGCAACACCCTGGGCATGCTGCAAGACCTCCTTCGACTGTCCCCCACAGAGGCATCCCGCCGCTACAAACGGGCCCTGAACCTGTGCCCCAGCCAAGCCCTGACCGGGGAAACACTCGCACCCACACTCAGCATCGCGAGTGAGGCGATGCGCCGCGGGGAACTCGCGGACTCCCAGATCGACACGATTGTTGGGGTCGTGACCAGGCTCCCGGCCAGGGTGACCATCAAGGACCGTGAGGAAGCCGAAGCGTCGCTGGTGGAGCACGCGAAACGGTACACCGCACCAGGCCTAGCCAAAGTCGGGCGACGGATCCATGATCACCTGGGCCCCCCGACGGACCGGCGCCGTCCGAACACGAAAACGAGAAACCACGCCGCGAACTGTCCTTGCACACCGGGACAGACGGACGCCTGAACTTCAGTGGCTCGTTCGACGGGGGGAAACCGGCACTTTGTTCAGTGAAATTCTGAGCCCCCTGGCCAAACCCCGCCCCGCCGAGAATGGCACCCCTGATCAGCGGTCAGTGTCCGAACGCAACGGGGACGCGCTCGCGGAAGCGTTGAATCTGATCGCGGACTCCGGGAAACTCCCCGTCCAGGGCGCCGAGCGGCCGCATCTCACCATCACCATCAACTGGGACATGCTCCGCGACCGCCTCGGAGTCGCATACCCACACAGCGGCGCACCGATTTCCCCAGAAGGCGTCCGACGGCTTGCCTGTGACGCGGACATCATCCCGATCGTGCTGGGCAGCGACAGCGTGCCCCTTGATGTCGGGCGCAACGAACGACTCATCACACCAGCCCTACGCAAAGCCTTGATAGCGCGAGACAAAGGCTGCGCCAGATGCGGCCGACCACCCCGCTGGACGCGGGGGCACCACGTGCAGCACTGGGCCGATGGTGGGCATACCTGCCTTGACAATTGCGTACTCCTGTGCGACCGCTGCCATCGATTAGTGCACCACGGTGGCTGGGACGTACGCATCGTCGACGGAATCGTTGAATTCCTACCGCCCGCCTACGTTGACCGCGAACGAAGACCCATCCGCGGCATCAACCAACTCGCCGCATAGAAAAATCCACCCGGCCGCCGGGCACCACCACGCCCGGCGGCCCACAACCCTGCTCTACTAAGCCGGCCGTGTCGTAGTGGAACAAACGCCGTGGAGTGGGCAAGGGTTTCCTTCGATACACAGCCAGAGCGGTCTCTATGGATCACCCGGGTTCGTTGGAGGCCGACCGTTCCGGGAAGGATGAACGGTATGGCAGCGGCGATGAGATATCCGGCGGAGTTGAAGGTTCGCGCGGTGGGATGGCGCTTGAGCTTGGTGAGGGGGTGGCGCGATCGCGCGGGCGGAGCAGCTTGGCGTGAATGCTGAGACGTTGCGGCACTGGGTGCGGCAGGACGGCAAGGGGACGCGGCCCTCGGGTGAGCCGAGCGGCGGGGTCGGAGTCGGACGCGCGGATCGCGGTGTTGGAGGGAGATGATCAGGTCTCCACAAAGCCGGAGCGGTTCAATTAAATCAATGCCGTCTTGTAGCGCGCCAGACCCTGCGCGACAGGGATGAGCTGGCAAGCAAAAGGACCCGTCCAGAAGTGTCAGTGGCCGCCCTGGTGCTCGGTGGGCGAGGACCCCGCTTTGGCGTCTCTCCAGTCCTGACTATCGGAACCGTACAGGGAATCCAGCAGCCGGCCCTGGTCCGCCGCCGACAGCGGAGTCCGGAGCTGCGGAACGTTGTTCGCGTCGACCTGCCCCGAATAGAGGTCGGGCGGGACGTACGCGCCGTGGATACGCCCGGCGTTGACGTACTGCACGGCGATATTCGCCTCCGACGCGCCACCGTCGGTGTTGTTCAGAGCCTACAACGGCGCCACGCCGCTCCCGGCGTCGTGGGAGACCGCGTCCTTCCATTCGGTGCCAGCGATCACCGACGCGACCGTTCCGACGCCAGGAAGTTTGGTGATCACTTTGGTCGCGATGGCCTTGCCGACCGCGATCGCGCGCCCGGTGTCGCTCGCGTTCTCGGCCCTGACATGGTCGGCCGCGAGAGTGTGCTGGTGCTGTGCCTCCTGCTGAGCGTTGTAAAGGTTTCCTCGAGAATTCTGCTGCGGTAAGCGCTCGCGCCGGGCGACAGATCCGGATCATGGATCAGCTGCTGCTCCTGCGAGCCAGCCGCGCCGGCGAACGCGTGCAGCGCCTCCGGCTTGGCTCCGATCTGGGTGAGCAGATCCTTTCGAGCGTCCGCGCCGATCTCCAGGTGTCCACCAACCACACCCGTGTTGCTGTTCTGGGCGGCCGGCTCGGTGAACGCGCTGACGTTGGCCTGCGCCACCCGGCCAAGACTGGTGGCAAGCTCCGGGTTCTTTGAGAAATCGTGGAAAAGCTGCTGGTCACTGCCCCCATCCCGGAAACCGCCATCGGTGATGAGGTGGATAGGTTTCGCGGCCGCGTCGTTCGCGGGCTGGTCTTCGGTACCGTGCTGGTGAGCGGCGATGGTGTCATCCGCGATCCAGTTCGTCAGGCCACCAGCCGCCTTTCCCTTGTCGGCCCAGTCGAAGTCGGCGAATGTGTGATAGGTGCTCGCGCCGTCCGGTGCGAGGAACACCTGAGCGTCGGCGTCATGGCTACGAGTGGAAGCGGACAGGATGTCCTGAAGGCTGTTGGACAGGGCATCATGGTTTGATTTCGCGAAGAGGCCCTCTCCAAGAACCGGCGCGAACCAGGGCGTGGCAGCGATTTCCGTACCGACGTGGGCGAACTCGGCCGCTCGCCTGGTCAGGTCGCTGGAGAATTCCGTGCCGCCGGTAAGCGTCGAAGCACCCAGCGCCGTCGACAGTCCGCGCCACGCCTCATTGTTGGCGAACAGATAGGTGGCGGTCGACTGGGCGCCCGCCGGATTCGGGCTGGGAACAAGACTGACCTGGTTTGGCGTCGCCGTGAGGTCATGGATGGCCAGCGGCAGGCCATAGCCGGGGTTGTCCGGGGTGGCGGCGAGCGAAAGCGCGCCGCCACCGAGTTGTTGGTTGGACAGCGCCAGAATGCTGTCGCCAATGATTCCAGCGGCGCCGGGATGGCCGTTGAGCAGGCCAGGGAGTGTGGTCAGGGTTGGGACCAATCGCGCCGAGCGACTGGTCGAGGAAGTTGATGTCGGCGGTGCTGAAATGTTCGCCGTTCTTCAGCGCGTCGCCGGCCTTGTCGTTGATCCTTGAGGGTCGCGAGCGCTTTGTTCAGTTCGGCCGGATCGACGTTCTCTCCCATCGCCGCCCGGTTCAGTACGTAGGACACGCTGTGCTGCCAGGGCTGTGACCTTGCTGGTCCGTCCACCCACCCATCGCAGCAGCCAAACGAGAGCAGCAGCTGCCTCGTACCGCAAGGCAGCTGCCGCGTGACTTTCGTGCGGAGAACCTAAAAGTGACCGTCACGCCGTTCGGTCGTGTACGCGTCGCCGAGGTTGCCGCCATAGCTGTCGATGAAGGCCCCGCCGTTGTCGTCACGGACGGCCCCCTCCAACGCCTGGCGCTCTTCGCTGCTCAGCGACTCAAGCCGGCGCAGCTGCGGCGGTGTGCCGGCTGGCTGTGTATGGTCGATGAAAGGCTGCAAATTCTGCGGTACGTGGCCATCGCGCACGAGGCTCGACGCGTAGTTGTACGTCGCCTCGTTGGTATAGCCGCCGACATAGTCGTAACCGTGATGGTCCTGGACCGCCGGGTCGATGGTCGGCTGCGGCACATGATTGGCCGGGTTGTTGAAATAGTCGACGATCGCGCCAACGCCGCCGAGGCTCGCGATCGGGGCGGCCGGAGTCGGCAGCACACCGGTGGCGAACTGCAGACCCGTCTTTCCTTCGTTGAGCCAGAAGGTGACCTGCTTGTCGTCCGCGGCCGCGACGTCGTTGTAATGGTCTTGCAAAAGATGCGGTGCGCCGACGACACGTGCTTCCAGCCGTGACAGCTCCTCGACCTGCAGTTGCTGGGCTGACGTGAGCGGCGCGTTGCCGGTCAGGCCACGATCGTGGGTGATCTGGTCGATCACGCCATGTTCGTAGTCGCCGATCTTGAGGCTCACGGCGTTGTACGCGTCGCGGTTGGTCGAGACCACGCCCAGCAGCCGGTTGGCGTCCCGGTCGGAAATCTGCAACCCGTCGCCGTCGACGCCGGTCGGGCTGTCGCCGGCCGAGCCGCCCAGCGCGTGCGGCCAGGAGCTCGGACCGTACCGAGGCCGTTCGCCCATCCCGCGTTGTGCTCGACACCCGCGAGAATCGCATTGGTGTTGTGGTCGTCGCCGACAGCTTGGAAGACGCCGATCGAGGCATTACGCGCGTCGAGGTATTCCGCCGAGTTGTGCGGTTGTTGAGAACCCGCCGCGACCCAGTCGACCAGACCCGACGCGGCTTTGCCGCCATCGCTCCACTTGTACGTCGTCAGGTCGGACAGCAGCTTGCCCGCGTCCGGGCTGGCGTTGACTTTTCCGTCCGGACCTACCGTACTGAGCAGCCCGGCGTCCGCGTCGTGGTTCCGCGTCGAGGCGGTGAGGACGTTCTGCAGCACCTCGGAAGTGCCGTTTTTGTCTCCCAGCAGGCCCTCGCCGTGGTTCTCGTTGACTTCGAGTCCGAGCAGGTGGCTCGTCGGGGTCGCTCGCGTCTGTGCCGCCGCGATGTCCGCGGCCCGTTTCGTCAGGTCACTGGAGAACTCCGTTCCCCCGTCAGGGTGGACGCTCCGAGCAGGGTCGACAGCCCCTTCCAGCCGGCTTCGTCGGTCAGCCGAGCCGAGGGTTCCTGCCCGATCGCGAGGGACGCCGAGGCCACCGACGTGATCGGGTTCTGCGTCACCAGGTCGCGGATCCCGGCGGGAAGACCGAACCGCGGGTGCGCCGGATCCCCACCGGCGGTCATCCCGCCGCCGAGCTTTTCGTTGGACAGCGCGAGAAGACCGTCGCCGAGTGTCTTGTCTGCGATGGCCGGGTCCACACCGGGGACGGATTTGAGGACATCCGGGAGCTTGGTGACGTCTTTGTCAAGTGTCCCATAGATATTCGTGAGCTCGTTCAGCTCGGCCGGGCTGAGGCTGTGCTTCCCGTCCAGTGGCAGGGCCGCCGCGCGTGGTCGTCGATCTTCTTGATAAGCGCGAGCGCGTCCGCGATCTCCTGCGGGCTCGCCTTTGCGTCGGCGGCGCGCTTCAGAACGTCAGCGGCGCTGTGCTGCCCCGGCCGGAATGATCGAGGGCGCGGGCGGCGCGGCTGGTTCGTCGGCCTGCAAATCCGTACGCGCCTGACTGAGAACACCAGCGATCCGCATCGCCACGCCCAGGACGAAACTCTGCCGGAAGGCAGCGAACAGGATGTTGTTGGGAATCTGCTGGTACGCGGCGTCGAACTGCTGGATCGTGTCGCTGATCCCGCGTTTGGTCGTGGTGAGCACCTGCGCGTACCGGTTCGCCGCCATCGAGCGGCTCTGGGCCTGCTGCGACGCGCTCTCCAACTGCTCGACCTGCCGAATCATCCCGTCATGCATGGACTGTCCCGCAACATCTGGCCAGGCCTGGCTTTCCTGCTGGGAGAGCGGATAGATGGTTCGGGTGCCGCCGCTCAGCGACTGGGCGACGCCGTCCCACGTCTGTGCGAGATGGCCGGCGTTCTGCTCGGAGTCCAGCGGCCACGGGTTCGAACCGATGTATCCGACCACGGCATCCCAAAGCGCGCCGGACGGAAAGCGAGCGCGCGACGGCGGCGGTGGTGGTGGTCGAACCCGTCGGGTCCACCGGGGTGAGCGGCATCTGAATCCTCTGATCGGACCGGCCCCAGCTCGACTTTTGACCTCGCTGGCTGAGCGCGGTGAAAGCTAGTGAGTGGGAGCGCCGGGAAATCCCTGCTTCGCCTGGGCGTCCGCGGCCTGGTAGAGCTGGACGCTTTGCGCGCCGACCGTCGCGAGGCGTTCACCGGCGTCGACCTGCTGTTGGGCCTGTTGCTCGACCGCCGTCGCGGCCGGCCGGTATTTGGCCATGAACAACTGGCCGAGATCGTCCCGCCCGAGCTGGCCTTCCCACGAGCCGATCTGGCCCTTGGCGCTGGCCCACTGCGTGTTGATCTGGTCGGCCGCGGCCCGCAGGCTCGACATCATGGCGGCGGCACTTTCGACATCGATGTTCGCGCCGGGAGCAGTCATGCCCGCCGCCAGCAGGACGGGGGCGCCGCCGTACGCGTGCCGGTGATCTTGTCGATCGCGGTCAACAACGGGTCGAAGACGAGGTCGGCGTCCTCGACGGTGGCGCCAGGCGGCAGGTCTGGTTCGAGGATCTCGTACGCCCGCCGGCGGGCCAAGGCCGCGGCCGACCTGACGGTCTGTTGGATGTCGCCGGCCAACTCGGCCGCGTCACGGTTGCGGTAGACGCGCGGGTCCAGCCAGAGCGACCGTAGTTCGCCACACTCGCCGACAGTCGCGGCGACCAGGCCGTCCGGCGACTCGGCGCTCTCCGCGATCGCCGCCAAAGCCGAGCGCCGCCGGGCGACTTCCTGGGATCCGGTCATGCTCGCAGTGTGCCGTCGCGCCCGCGACTGGTACGACCGGTGGCAGCTAGTGGCCAGTCATTCCCGATGGCGCCAGCTTCTGCCGTTATGTCCTGAACTATTCCGCCACCAGCGCGCGCGGCACGGACCCACGGACCCGTCGGCCAAGCGCGGTGGGAAGCCGTCGCGTACGAGTCTTCCCGGCGGCTGGAGACCACAGGCTGCCCGGACGCAAAGTCGCCCGAATACGGGAAAACAGCGGCTGGCTGGCTGGCCAGGCCGCGGCGGACCAGCAGCACCGCTGACCACGCGCCTTCCACCGCGCCGGCTTGGGTCGCGGCGCCGGACCAGAGCGCGGAATCCAGCAACACGGCCAAAACCCGGACGTGCGCGCCAACCGGCGGGCCTTCGCCACGATCGCAGGCGGCGGCCACGTCCCGAGGGGTCATGCCGGCGGCGACCGCCAAACCGTGTGACCGCAACAGATCCCGTGCCTCGGCCCACGCCGCGACGACACCGTCCAGACCCGTCGCCCGCCGCCGGCGTACCCGACGCAGGGCCTTCAGCACCGGAATGCCGATCAGGACGAGGGCCATCAAAGCCAGCAGCAGCACCAAACCCGGCACGATCCACCCGAGGCTGATGACCGGTGGCCGGCCGCCGTCATCGGCGCGCGGAGGCAGCGGCGGGTCGCGGAGTTGCTTGACTGGCGGCAGATCCTGGCGCGCCTTGTCGGCGGCGGCGGCGAGGCTGTTGTCGGCGGCCACCGACGCACCAGAGCCGGCGGCCGTACGGGTCGGATCCAGCGGCACCCAGCCGACGCCGGCCACCGCCACCTCGGGCCAGGCGAGCACGTCCCGGTTGTGCACGGTGATCGGCAGCCCGGGCGCCGCAACCTCGCCGCGGTAGCCGACCGCGATCCGGGCCGGGATGCCCAGCAGCCGGGCCAGCACGACGTACGCGGCGGCGAACTGCTCGCTGGTGCCGCGCTTGCTCTGCAACAGGAAGTTCGTCAGCTGCGGCCAGGCGGCGCCGGTCGGCAGGTCCTTTCCGGTCGCGACCTTGTAGTTGTCGGCCAGGAACCGCTCCAGCACGAGGGCAGCCTGGAAGGACGGCCGGATGCCATGCACGGCACTGGTCGCGAGGTCGAAGATGCCAGGTGGGATCTCGCCGAGCCCGCCAAAGCCGCCGTCGGCGTGCGGGTCGACCGCGGCGCCGGCCAGCGCGGCCGAGCTGACCTCGGGCTCACGCCAGGTCAGGCGGTAGCTGGTCGAGGCCGGGCGGTCGTGCGCCACCAAGACGCCGGAACTCTGGTCGAGCCATGGCGTCGTACCAGCCACCGACGTGGGCAGCGGCTGGCTGGGCAGCCACCAGGCATTCTGGTCGCTTTGATCGGTCTGCCCGGTCGCGCCCGGCAGGTAGACGGTCGCGGCCCGGCTGGTGGTCGGCACGGTGATGCCGCTGGGCAGCGCGACCGTGGCGCCCATCCGCCGGAACACCGCGCTGGACGACCAGTTGGCACCATCGAAGCCAGCGAGGACGGCGAGCCGCCAGCGGTCGACGTGCCCGGTCGACGTGTACGTGAACACCGGTACGTCCGGCTCCCGCAGGTTCGCGGCCAGGTCGTCGAGCGGGCTGGTCAGGATCACCGGCGCCGCGGACGGTTGGGTTTGACGCAGCGACAGGACCGGGGTGACCGGATCGAGCAGCGTCACCAGGATCGCGCGCCGACCAGGCCCAGGACCAGCGTCGGCGCCCACACCCGGACGCCCCACCGGCTCGCCGAGCGCAGGAAGGCGGTGTCGCGCGAGACCATCAGCAGAGCCGCGGCGACACCGCCGTAGGCGCAGGCGCCGCCGGCCGCGGCCCATCCCGTCAGCGGCAGGTACGCCTGGCTGAAACCGACCACGACCAGGCTCGGCAGCAGCGCGGCTGGCGCCCAGCGGACCAGCTCGACGCCCAGCAGCGCGGCCAGCGCGACCGCCAGCGGGACGAAAAGCAGCGCCGCTGGATCGGGCCGCGCGGGCCAGGTCGACTGCAGCGTGAGCTGCCAGGACTGGGTGATGCCCAAGACCAGGCCACGAATGGTCGCGTCGGTCGGCAGCCCGAACACCGTGGTCGCGAACAGCTCGCTCTCGACGGCTCCCAGCAGGCCGCCAAGCATCACCAGCGGCGCCCGCAAGACGGCCAGGGGCGGGAATCGTACGCTCAACTCCACGGCGAGGTAGCAGCCGACGAGAACGGCGGCGACCGGGCGTAAGACCGCCCAGAAGCCAAAGATCGGCGAGAAAAACAGCCCGGCGACACCGGCCGCGAGCAGGACCAGGACCGCGCGCGCGCGCGCCTTCATCGGGTGACGGCCGTGTTCCAGCGGTCCGCCGCCTCGTCCGCGGTCGCGGCGCGCAGGACGCTCACCCCGGCGATCGGCGCGATCTCGGTGGACCCCAGCGCGATCACCACGACGGTGGCGAATGTCGATCGTACGGCCGCGACGCGCGCCGCGCGGTCGGCGGCCGTCAGCGCGGCCACCACCAGGGTGAGACCGCCGCCTTCGCGGCCGCCGATCCGGTCGGGCACCAGCGGGGCCGCGCTGTCCGAGCCGCGGCCCAGCAGGCACAGCTCGTCGAGCATCCGCCGGCCCAGCGCTCGGGCGCCGGGCCTGGAAACCGAGTCGATGCCGCAGGTCGTCAGCAGCCGGCAGCCGTAGTCAGCGAACCGCGCCGAGATGACGAGTGAGGCCGCCACATCCACGGCGTCTTCGAAAACGTGCGCGGGCATCGTCTCCGAGCGCGAGTCGAGCAGGACGGTGAACCGCGGCTGGTTCGGGTCGACGTACTCGCGGACCATCAGCTGGCCGGTCTTCGCCGTCGCCTTCCAGTGCAGATGCCGAACCTCGTCGCCCGGCACGTACGGCCGGACCTCGCGCAGGTCCATCGAACCGCGCAGGGAGTACGGCGTTGCCGCGCCGTCGTAGTGCAAACGCAGCCGGCCGCGGGACATCGCGCGCATCGGCAGGGTCCGCGGCAGCACCCACAGGGTCGCGGTCGCACCGGTGCTGACCCGGCTGTGGCCGAGGCCGAGCGCGTCCTGACGGTCCAGCGTCAGCGGACCTACCAGGTGTTTTTCCGCGTACGTCCGTCGGCAGCTCGTACGTGTAGTGCGCACTGGTGCCGCGCCTCAGCGGCCGCACGACGACCTGGCGGAACCGCTCGCCGATCCAGTCCCCGGCGGTGAAACCGGCCTGCCAGCGGGTGCCCGGGTTCTGCACCCGCGCCGCGCGATCGCCGCGCCACCGCGCGAGACCCGGTCTGGATAGACCTCGCGCGTCACCTCGACTTTCGGCCGATGCGTACCAACCAGCAGGGCGGCCACCAGCGCGCCGACACCCACGCCGGCGAGCGCGAGCAGGACCGCGAAGCCGAGCAGCTGACCGGCCGCGAAAACGACGACGACGGCGACCAGCAGCGCGACCCCGCGGCGGGTCAGCCGGGGCATCAGCTTTCCGTACCCGCTCTGCCGCCGACCCGGGTCGGGGCCGGGGTGTGTGCCAGCACCTCGGCGACGATGGTGGCCGGGTCGCGCTGGTTCAGCTCCGCCTCCGGCGTCAGGATCAGCCGATGCGCGAGCACCGGCACGGCGACTTCCTTGATGTCGTCCGGCGTCACGAACGCCCTTCCGTACGTGACGGCCAACGCCTGCGCCGCCCGGGAGTGCGAGTGCGATGCTGCCGCGCGGGCTGGCGCCATAGCGCAGGTCGGCATGGGTACGCGTGACGCTGGCCAGCTGCGCCGCATAGCGCACGATCGCGTCGTCGATATGTGCCCCCGCGGACGTGCTGGACAGCCGCGTACAGCTCGGCCAGCGACACCACCGGGTTCAGCGTGTCCGGCCCGAAGCCGGCGCATTCGCCGCGGATCACCATGACCTCGGTCTCCAGGTCCGGGTAGCCGACCTCGATCCGCATCAGGAACCGGTCGAGCTGTGCCTCCGGCAGCCGGTACGTGCCTTCCATCTCGATCGGGTTCTGCGTCGCGATCACCAGGAACGGCCGCGGCACCTCATGCCGCACCGAGTCGACCGTGACGGTCCGCTCAGCCATCACCTCCAACAGCGCCGACTGAGTTTTCGGCGTACCACGGTTGATCTCATCGGCGAGAACAACGTTCGCGAAGACCCCACCCGGATGAAACTCGAAGCGTTCCAGATTCTGGTGATACACCTGCACACCAGTGATGTCACCAGGCAACAGGTCCGGCGTGAACTGGATGCGGCTGAGCGTCCCGCCAATGCTGCGGGCGAGACAGCGGCCAATCGTCGTCTTGCCCAGCCCGGGCACGTCCTCGATCAGGACATGGCCCTCGGCGAGCAGCGCGCAGATCGCCAGCCGGACAACCTGCGGCTTGCCTCTTACAACGGTCTGCACGTTGGCGGCGATCCGCTCGTAGACGCTCTGTGCGGCGGCCTGGGTCGCCGGGTTCGGCGCGGCGCCGTTCGGCGGCATGCCGCTCTGACTCGTCAGGTCAGGCTGGTTCACCCGGACCCCCATCGCAGCTTCCCCAACACCCACGCCAACCGGATACAACGTCCGGTCATGGTATCCAAAATCCACGGCTTATCCCCAAGAACAATCAACTCAGCCGTATGACCACTCGGCACCGAGTTATCCCTTCCGAAGCTGGCTATCAAAGACCGTCGACGAGGAGAACGAGTCAAGGGCGATCAAGTCACAGCCAGCCCGCCTTCGGTTTCCAGGACGTAGGTGGGTCATCCGCGCTGCATCGCGGCGCCCTGCGACAGTCCTGGCCCCTGCGGCAGCCGGGCCATCAGGGCTGCCGGCACCTTGACCGGCGTCACACCGTCGTAGCCCAGCCAACCGAGCACGTCCCGGCTGGCCAGCGGATAGCCGATGCCAAGGTCGGTGACGACGGCGAGGGTGCCGGCGAGGGCGGTACGGCTGGGCATCACCTCGACGACCGCGATCTGGCCCGGCGGCACGTACACATAGTCGGCGAGAGCGACGCCGCCCGGGCGTACGACCGGCGGTCGCGATCTGGCGGTCCGGTGCCGGGAGAACGTCCGCGACCGACACGTCCGGAACGAACGACCCGGACGCGAAGCCGAGGCACACGGTCGTCTGGTCGGCGATCGAGACGAAGTCCGGCCGCACGGACGGCGCCGACGACTCGGTAACCGCGGTCGGCGTCGCCATCCGCGCGCCGGAGGCGATGTTCGGGCTCAGCGCCATCCCGAACGGGTCACCTTGGTACGCCTTCGCGGTCGGCGGGTAGGCGAGCTGGATGTCGTACGCGAGCTCGGAGATCGGCTGCAGCTGCGTCGTACTCGCGAGGTAGTGCTGCGCCCCACCGCCGGGCGTCTGCATGGTCAACAAAGCCCCGGACCGGATGTCCGACCGGCCCGGCACCGCCGTCGACGCCTTGCCCGCGTCGGCGACCGCGATCGGCGCGATCGGGTCGCCCTGCGGCAGCGACTCGACCAGTGCCGGGCTGACGGTGGCGACCTGGACGGACCCGACCGCGAGGCCCACGTTCACCGTCTCCGGGCTGTCGATCAGGTGCCGATATCCCTGGTAGATCAGGTATTCCGTGCCATTTCCAGCGGCCCTGACCAGGATGGACCGCTGGCCGGTCGGGAAGCCGCTGGCCGGTGGCGCGCCGACCAGCAGCACCGAGCTGACCGTCGCCGCGCCGGTCGCCGTGGTGGTGGTCGGCTCCGAGCACAGCGTCCAATCGCCGACCACCCGGTCCGGCCCGGGCAGCGCGTCCGGCGCGTCCGGGATGCCGATCTGCGGACCGCGGGTGAACCCGACCAGCGAGTTGTGCGAGACGCTGGCGGTTTCCGCGTGCTTGCCCAGCGCCAGCAGCGCCGACGAGTAGTTGATCATCGGATGCAGCTCACCGTTGAGGTAGACATACCTTGTCCCGGTCTCCTTCTCCACGATGACCGAGTTGCCGTCCTTCCAGGAGGAGTTGCCGCCCGGGAAGATCAGGCCGAAGACACCGGCCGCGACCAGGGACAGCACGCCGAGCACGAGGCCGGCCACGGCCGCGCCGCCGACCCGGCGAAACGGCGGATGCTCCGGGTCGCTCTCCTGCAGCACGAGCGCCGAGACGGCCCGCTGGATCTGGAACTGGTGGGCCTGGAGCTGGTCGCGTTTGGACGCCATGTCAACCCGCCAATCCGCGCAGCAACCCGTACAGGCCAAGGACCCAGCAGCCGATCGGTACGACCGAGAGCACCACGAAGATCTCGAAGATCTCGGCCGCCCGCGGCAGATACGGGCTCGCCGCGCGTGCGTGCTGTGCCAGCGGGCCACCAGCCCCACGACGACCGCGAGCAGGATCAGGATCGGCACGTCGATGGCCAGCAGGTACGCCCGCGTCGCGACCAACATCCAGCTGGTGGAGCAGGCCAGGCAACCCAGGCCCGCGGCCAGCAGCGCCGAGCGTTGCCGCACGATCGGGTAAAGCCTCGCCCGGAGCAGGAAGCCGATGCTCAGCACGCCCGAGAGCACGACCCCGGCCGTACCACCTTGCACGACCAGCAGGACGTTGCCGATGACCGCGGTCGCCGCGAGCGCCCAGACCAGCCCGGTGAGCAGCGAGTCCGCGCGCAGCACGGACGCGTACACGGACGAACGCGGCGGCAGCGGGTCGTCGTTGAGCAGGTCACCGGCCGTACGCGGCAGGACGGGCAGCGGCATCCGCGCCATCCAGATCGACAGCGGCGCGAAGACCGGCGAGATGATCAGCCCGAGGCCTGCCACCACCGCCGCGGCGCCGCGCCGTTCGCCGCGGTGCCGGTGGCGAGCCAGCCGCCGACGATGCCCAGCACGCCGGCGGTCGCGGCGGCGGTGAACAACGCGGCCCGGTCGACGACGCCGAACAACCCGGCGATCGCGGCCAGCAGCAGCGCCGCGCTGGCCGCCAGCACGTGCGGCGCCCCGAGCTGGGTCAACGGCAGGTTGCCAGCGAAAAGCAGGCCACCGCCCACGAACGCGTACGGCAACGCCAAAGACCCGAGTACGGCCCCGGCCCGCGCGTCGCCGGCCGCACGCGCGAGCGCGATCGCCGACGCGATGAGCACCAGCGCGACGGCCAGCGCGGTCAGCGCCGCGAAACCCCACTGCGGGCCGGCGCGCAGTACGGCCGCCAGCCCGAGCGCGGCGATGACACCGCTGCCGGCGAAACCCGCCCATCGGGGTGTGCCGTGGAGTCCAGGCGCTGGAGGCACCGGCCGAGCCGCTCGCGACCGCGTCGATCAGGTCGTCGTACTCCAGCTCAGGCCAGTCCGTCCGGGCCGGTACGAGATGCAGGACCTCGCCGTCCATCACCCGCAACGCGAACAGCGACTTCGTCCGATCCAGGCGCGTACCGTCCGCGCGGCACAGCGCCCAACCGCCGGCCGCGACGCCGTCGTCGGGCAACTGCTCACCGGCGTGCCGGAGCAGGCCCGGCAACAGTTCGGCGAGCGGCGACCGTTCCGGCAGCGCGAGATCGATGCGCCGCGACGGCGCCGCGACGGTCACCTTCACGAGATTGACTTTGTTCACCAGACCGTTGTTCATCAGACCGCTCGTCCTCTGGAATTCCCTTGTTTTCCTGCCACGTCGGCTCTGTGCGGGCGGCAGCAACCTGCCGGTCGGTCCCGCCCGTCTGGCCGGACTCACCCATCATCGGGCCGAGGACGACGGCCGGAACCCATGCGGCAGCTTGCGGTCACGGACACAACGTCAGCGCGAACCGGGTGCCGCGGTGAGCCACCCGCCGACCGTCGGATGGGTCAGCAGCGCGATGATGACCGCGACCGCGACGAACAGTGGCGTGAGCGAATACAGGTGGCCGGCGAAGGCGTTGACGGCGTTCTCCAGAATCCCGGCCGCCTCCAGGACGACCGCGAATGTACGCGCCCGCGGCCGCCGCGACAGCAGGGTCGTGAACGCGACCGCGAGCAGCACGGCCACCACCAGGTTGACGGCCAGGAGCACGTACTCGAACCCAGTGGTGACCCGGCCGTGCTGGGCCTGCTGGCCGGCGTCGCTGAACTGATAGGCCGTGACGAACATCGTCGCGACCGCCTGTACCAGCATGCCGAGGGCGGCGACCCAGACGATCTTGGGCACGCTGCGCAGCGAGGTCTCGGGCGGTCCCGACATGGCGACTCCGTGGTGGCAGGCAGAGGGGTTAACGACGGTCGTACGCGACGCTCACCAGTCACCCCAAAGAATGCGGTTGGACGTGGCGACAACGGTGCCGTCGGGCGTCTCAGCGGTCACCCAGACGTAGTGGCCCGTTCCGTAGTACTCAAACGCGTCGAACTCCTGGTAACCGTTCGAGTCCGTGTCCTGCCCGGAACCGGGGTTCCTGTACGACGCATCGTCCGAATGCGGTTTGATCTCGTAGTGCGTGTTCGGGCTGAAGCCTTGGAGCACCACGTGCATCCGATAGCAGTCCTGCTGCGGATACTGCGACGAGCAGTCGTGCGTCCCGCGGCTGACCGTCAGCGTCTGGCTCGGGAGCACTTTGGTCCGGCTCGCGGCCGCGCCGGTCAGGGTGCGCCCGTCCGGCGCCTGGGTGATCGCCCGTACCGTGAAGGTCACGCTGCTGCCTTTGGCCAGGCCGCTGACCGTGGCGTTCTCGGTGGTCACCGAACGGCTCGCCACGCCAGTCGCGCTGACCTGGTAGCGCACCAGCGAGCCGCCGTTGAGCGCCGGTCGTGACCAGCTGAGCGTCGCGGTCGTCCCGGCAGTCGTGACCGAGAGGCCGCCCGGCGCCGCGGCCGCGGCCAACGGCGTCACCGCGGCCGCGGCAGCCGCCGGCCCGTCGCCCACCCGGTTGCGCGCGGCGACGCTGAACGTGTACGCCACGCCGTTGCCTAACCCGGACACAGTGGTCGTACGAGCGGACCCCGCGACCACCTGGGAACCGGTCGCGCCGGATGAGTTTCGCCAGGTCACGACATATGCGCTGATCGTCGCACGGTTCGCGACCGCGGCACTCCAGCGCACCGTCGCCGACCCGGAACCCGCGGCCGCGGAGACGCCGGGTGGCGCGCCGGGCACGGTTGCCGGCACCGCCGGCGGCGGCCCCCCTGCGGCGGCGGCGCCTGGATCGTCGGCGGACCGGGTTCGGTGGGCGGCTGGGGCGATGTCCGTGGCGGCACCGGTGGCGGCGTCGAAGACAGCGGCGGAGCCGGCGTCTGCGGCGGACTTGATGGCTGCGGGCTGCCCGTCGGCGCTGGCGTACCGATGACGGGCGCGTCGCTGATGGTGCCGTCCTTGCCGACCACCAGCAAATGCGTACCGGCGCCGTTCTGCACATAGACGCGGCCATCGGCGCCACTGGTCATCGTCGGCATGCCGTCGCTGGCCGGGATCGGCTTCGCGTCCTTGCGGTGACCCTGATTGTCGTACGTGACCAACGTCCCGCTGGTCACGTCGACCATCGCGACCAACGGGCCGCTGGACAGCGGTCCGGCGTACCGGCCGGCGCCCAGCGGCACCTGGATCGGCTGGGCGGGCCTGTCCGGGTCCACCAGATAGAGCGTGCGACCGGTCGGGTCGAGCAGCGGCAACCGACCGTTCGCGTCGGCTGGCGAGAGCCGGGTCGCGGCTGAGGTTGGTACGCCCAGTGGCCTGCCGGTGCCGAGCCCATGGGCGCCGAGCGGGTAGAGCGTGCCCGCGGTGGTGTCCAACACCCGCGGGCTGGCTGCGGCGACCGTGGTCAGCGCCCCGCCGTGTCCCGCCGGCAGATGCCCCGGGCAGGTGGTGGTGCTGACAGCCGTCTTGGGCAGCTCGCACAGCAGGCCGCTGCCGGTGTGCAGCATCCACATCGTGCCGTCGCGGCCGATCACCGGGTCGCCAATCGCGTCGCCGACGGTGACGACCTGCGCGGATGCGCCGAGCCGGACGATCTTGCCGGAGCTGCGATAGATCAGATAGGACCCGCCGGTCGCCTCGATCGCCAGCGGTTCCTCCGCGGCCGGCGCCGCCGTCGTGCTGCTGACCCGCAGGTTCGACTTGCCGAACTGGACGACCTTGGAGTGGCCGACGACGTAGCCGTCGGTGTCGGTCTGGACAACCTGCGTACCAGGCTCGGACTGTACGTCGATGCCGGCGTCGACCTGACCGGTCGCGCCGTCGACGTGGAAGGCGGTCTGCTTGGCCACGTTGTATACCCAGTGCCCGGTCGGCGCGAACCGCGCGCCCGAGGTTGGCGCCACCACGCCGCTGACCGCTGACCGCTGCCGCCACCAGACCGAGGCTCGCCACGGCGGCGATCAACGGCGACACCAGCCGCCGGCGCCGCCGCGCCCCGCTGGTCGCAACGAGCCGTCGACCGGCATCGAGCTGCTCGGACGCACTCAGGTCAGCCACGCGTGGGACTCTACGGAACCAGACGCGGGAGATGTCCCGCATTCGCTGTGTAGTCAGCTGCAGGTCAGCACCTTTGCGACATTCTGCCCTCCACCAGGTGCTGCCGCGCCATCTTGGGCTGAGCTTGGCCGGGGTCAGTACGCTCGTGCCGCGTACTTTTGACCCCAGGAGCGCAGCACCATGACCACCAGTGTTTTTTTTTCCCCGTATCTCAGGCCCACACCCGTGCCCCCGTCGCACCGTTTGGACTCGCGCCAGCTGACCCGTACGGCCGGTGTAACCGTCGTCCTCAGTCTGCTTCTGGTGCTGCTCACGTTGCTCTTCCTCTACGCCTTTCCGTTCTTCGCGAACAACCGAATTATCAGCCTGACCAGCACAAACGCCATGTCGGTCGCGGCCGGCATCGGAGCGGCCGCGGTGTCTTTGCTGGTCCTTGGGCGGCTGCGCCAGCTGCCCGCGCCGGTAGCCACGATTCTCGTCTCGCTGGCCGTGGGTTTCGTGCCGGCGGCGATCGCCGGCGGCGTGGTCATCGTCAACACCGGCGCGCCGCAGGGCTTCGCGGTGCTGCTCAACATCCTGATCGGGGCCCTGATCTACGGCCTGGTGGCGTTGGTCCGGCCCATCCAGGTCGCGCTCGGCGCGGTCATGGTCGCGGTCTTCACCGCGCTGGCCTTCCGGTTCGTCGGCGCTCTCACGTCGACGATTTTGTTGCACTGGCTGGTGTACGGGCTGCAGCTGGGCATTGCCGAGCTGCAGCCGATCGCGATCGGCATCAACGTCGTGGTGGAGGTCCTGGCGACCGCCATCTGCGTCGCCGCGATCGTGCCGGCGGCGTGGTGCGGTCCGCCGCGGTCGCCGGGCACCCGGTCCGCGCCGGCCTGCTGGTCGGGCTGCTGCCGGGCGGGCTGAGCCTGGTGATCGACCTGATCAGCTGGCTGCCCGTACTCCTGTTCCCGACCGACGGCGACGGCTCGACGATCGACTTCTGGTTCACGGTCGGCGCCTCCGCCGGCTATGCCCTGGTGGGTACGTCGCTTGGCGCGTTGATCGGCGTCCTGGTGGCGCTCGTCGCCCGCCCCGCCCGGATCGTACTCAAACCGACCTGACCTCCAAGGAGCCCGATGCCGGCCGTTGACCCGGATTTCGACCACCTGGTCTATGCCACCGCCGACCTCGCGGCGACCGTCCGCCGGTTCGCCGAGCTGACCGGGATCACGCCGGCCGAGGGCGGCCGGCACGTCGGCCGCGGCACCCGCAACTTCCTGGCCGGCCTCGGCGGCCGGCGCTACCTGGAGATCATCGGCCCGGATCCTGACCAGCCCACGCGGACGCGCGCGCCGCGTCCTTTCGGCATCGACGACCTGTCCACCACCGCGCTGGTCACCTGGGCCGTACGCGCGACGGATCTCGAAGAGCGGGTCTCCAAGGCGCGTACGGCCGGATACGACCCGGGCTCGATCGGCCTACTGTCCCGCCGCACTCCGGCCGGTGACCTGCTGCAATGGCGGCTCACCACGCCGGCGTCGGGCGACCGGCAGGGCATCGTGCCCTTCCTGATCGACTGGGGAACCACCACCCACCCGGCCGACGCCAACCTGCCCGCCGTCGACCTGACGTCCCTCATCGCCACCCATCCCGACCCGGCGGCGGCCGAGTCGCGACTGGCCGCTCTCGGGGTGACCTTGCCCGTACGACCCGGCGCCGAGGAAAGCCTCACAGCAACCCTCCAGACCCCACACGGCTGGGTCACCCTCACCTAGCGGCAGCGATGCGCGCGGCGGTCGGTGTTGTTGATCTTGGTTAGTTGGCCCGTACGAAAACGACATTCCGGACTGATGCCCGTTATGGGTGGGCCAACTAACCAAGATCAACACCGGGCATCCCGGAAGGTTGGCCTCGGACGTACCAGTGCGGCGACGAGGAGACCCCCGCCGCCGCACTGGAACGCGAAACCTACTGGAGAGCGAAAACCTAACCGATCTTGTACGTGTACGGCAGGACCGAGATCACCTCACCGGTGCCCTCGAACGGGATGCCGGTCGCGCCGGTCGGCAGGGTCGGCACCGTCACCAGGTTCAGGTGGCCGGTGACCGTGGAGCCCTTGGCGCCGTTCGGCGTGATCGTCACCATCACGACCGCGCTCGCGCCCGGCTGGATGACCGCCGGCGCGCCGAAGCCGCCGTTCGGGTCCACCGAATTCGCGTACGGGTCGTTGGTGGACGAGGTGACTGCCTTGTCGAAGCCAGCGGTCCGCATCGACGCGGTGTACGACGCCGTGCCGGACGGAGCACCGGATGGGCCGAACGGGCCGATTTCCTGGACGCTGCCGAACCAGATTCCCTTGCTGATGAATCCGGTGTGCTCGGAGATCGTGGCGATCGAGACCGTGCTGCCGTTCTGTGCGGCCTGCAGGTCACCGAGCACGTCGATGCCCGCGGCCGAGCCCTGCAGCTCGATCTGCGCCGGCACGCTGGAAGACGTGGCGACGCTGAGCTTGCTGGTGTCCGGCGGCACCGAGTAGACCGGCGCGTTGGAGCCGACCTCGGGCAGGTCCACCGTGGTGTTGCCCTGGATGGCCACCGGCTGGATGGTCTGCACCGTGTTCGTACGAGCGTTCACGCCCACCGCGATCGGCTCGACTCCAGTGTTGTGCACAATCACCGGCACCTGCGTCGCCTTGCCCGCCGTCAAGGTCGTGTGCGCCGACGCGGCAGGCCCGCGGCCTTCACGTCCACCTTGTCGTAGCCGACGGTTCCGTTGAACTGCTCGGAAATGTCCGAACCGGTCACCGGGTTCTGTACGACCACCACGAAAGTCCAGCGGCCGGGCAGCAGCGGGTTCGCGTCGAACAGCTGGACACCCTTGCCCTGGGTGACCGTCTGGTACGACGGGTCCAGCGAGGCGTTGCTGTTCACGTCGGCGAGTTCGCCGTTCGGGTCGATCAGGATACCGTCGACCAGGTCACCGGCGTCCTTTGCCAGCGTCAGCGCGACATCCAGGTCACGGTGCCCCTTCGCCACGTCGAACTGGTAGCTGAAGGTCTGCGCCGGCGACTGCGCCCGCGCGTTGCCACCGGTGATGGCGCCACTGAACGTACCGCCGCCGTGGTTGGTCGGGATCAGGCTGCGCAGGATCACCGACTCCGAGGTCTGGTGCCCGTCGGAGCTGGCGAAAGTCGCCGAGTAGTCGGCGTCCCCCCACCGCTGGCCGGCGTGGTCATCGAGACCTTGACCTGCTTGCTGGCACCCGGCGCGAGGATGAAGTTCGCCGGGCTGATCTGCCCGTACGGGACAGTGCGCTCGTTGTCGGTGGCGAGCTGGATCGGGCCGGTGTAAGCCGCCCGCGCCGGCCAGCGAGTAAAGCACCGCGGTCCACGTGCCGGCCTTGGGAGAACGTACGTCCACGTTGGCGTAGTTAGCCGTCGCGGGACCGCCCTGCGGCCGGCTGTTGGCCACGAAAGTGCCGTCCGGAGCCAACAACGTCATCCGTACGACCGGGGTCACCGACGCACCGTTGACGGTCTTCGGGCTGCCCTGCCAGGCCATCCGCTCGAACAGCCGCTGCGAACCGGCCGGCACGGTGAACGTGACCTTCTTGTACGCCCACGTGGCTCCGTTGTAGTAAGAGAAAGTCGGCAACGTGGAGGAGTCGAAAGCGGTGCTGGCGCGGGCCGACGAGATCGGCGCGAAACCACGGGTGCCACCGGCCACCGTCAACGCCTTGTTGCCCACGTTCGTGACCTTGACCGTGCTCGACTGGGTGCTGCCCGGCGCGCCGGACAACGTGACCTGGTTGGTCGACAGGGTGATGTTGGAGCTCACGCCGGCCGGGGCGCGGGAACTGCCCGGCGCGGTCAGCGCGGCCTCGACGGCGGCGCGGGCATCCAGCAGACCCGAACCCTGCTCGTCGGCCGGCAGGCCGAGGTCGCGGGGGTGGTGCCGGTGATCAGCTGCTTGACCAGCGCGGGAGACGGCGAGGCGCCCTTGTGGGTGCCGCGGTACGCCTGAATGACCAGCGCCGCGACGCCGGCGGTCAGCGGGGCCGACTCGCTCGTACCGCCGAAGGACTGCACGTCGGCGCCCTGCGTCGGCGACTGGAACGTCCGGCATTCGGCGTAGGTCGGCTCACAGTCCGACCAGTTACCCTCGCCGGGCGCCACCAGGTCGACCGTACGGCCGCCCTGCGTCAGGCCGGACGACGACAGCGCGGAAATGTTGTCGCTGATCCATTTTCCGTTGGAGAACGGGAAAGCCGCGTACGTGGTCTGCGCGTACAGCCGGTTGTCCGTGGTCGCGCCGGCGGAGATCACCAGCGGGTCGGTGGCCGGCGAGCCGATCGTGCCGGTGATGCCGGCGTCGCCGCTGGAGGCGGTGACGGTGATCCCGGCGGCGACCGCCTGGTCGTTGAAGACCTGGAACAGCGCGCGCGAGCTGCTGTCCGGGTATTGGTTCAGGCCGAGCGACTCGTTGATCACGTCGACGTGGTCGACGGTCACCGCGTAGTCGATGGCCTGCAGGACCGCGGAGTTCGTCGCGGTGGAGCCGAAAACGTTCAGGCCGACCAGGCTGGCGCCCGGTGCCACGCCGCGGATCCGGATGTTGCAGCCCGGCGGCAGCGGGTGGGCCTGGTTGACGAACTTGGAGAGGTCGTGCACGACAGTGCCCTGCGCGGCGATCGAGGAGGCGTCACCGTACGCTTCGGCCCCGGCGTCGGTCGTGTTCGGCCCGTCCCCGGAGAAGTCCTGGTAGTCGGCGAAAACGTGGCTGCCGTCGGGCCGGATGAAGTCCGCGTAGTTCGGGTTCATGTTGTCGGCCAGGAAGGCGACCTTGACCCCGGCACCGGACGCCAGGTCCGCGGCGCTCTTGCTGCCGTCGGTGCTGGCGGCGTGGATGGAGGTCAGCGCCTCCGGCTCCAGCAGCGGCTTGCTCGGGTCGGCCGGGCAGATCGCCCCGGGCGCGTCATTAGGCGTCGCGGCCTTGGCCGAGGTGCCGGTGCTCGCGCCCGCGGCCGGGCCGGCGGTCGGCGCCGGCAGCTGGACCTTGGAGTCGGGAAGGACCGCCGCGACCGACGGGTCAGCGGCCAGCGCGGCCGCCTGATCCGGCGTCACGGTCGCGGAAAACGCGTTACCCAGCGCGAAATGCTTGACCTTCGACGGTTTCGCGCCGGACAGCCGGCCCAACACCGCGTCCTGGGCACTGGTCGCCTTGGCCTTGCGGTTGGACGACTGCGCCTTGGTCGCCGGGTTGGCACCCAGCTGGTCGTGCAGCACGACCACGACGGCGCGGTCGGCGCCACTCGCGGAAGCGGGCTTCACGGTCGACGGGCCCGCGGTCGCGGGCTGCCCGATCGCGAACGGAATAGTGACCGCCAGTGCCACCGCACTGACGACCGTTCTGGTCCTTCTTTTTGCCGAGTGCATTCGCCGCCTCGTCCCCTCACCGCGGAAGAAAAAAATTGCCAGAACCCGGGATAAAGACCCAGGTCCGGAGTGACTATTGCCCGGCGTACGAGCGCAGCACAATAGGCGAATCGGCTGAGCGGAATTGGTCGGTTTTAAAGTGAAAAAGAACAAATACCCGAATCACTGGATCGTGTTTGTTTTGCGGTGATCAACAACAGACCAAGAAAACTTTGGATTCAGAACAGGGTCCTTTAATGTTCGGAAAAAGGCGAAGGTGGAGCGGCCGGATTGGGGCGGCCACTCCACCTTCTACTCGGGGAGATCCTGGACGGATCTGTTCAGTTGTGTTCGTACGACCTCAGAGGCGGTTTCTTTGCCAATCGGGAGCGCTATCCGCCGAACAGCCCGTTGAGCTTGCCCATCAGCGCGGAGTAGTTGCTGGCGGCGCCGTCGGTGGCCGACACGAGCTTGTTGAACGCGCTCTGCACCTGGGTGAAGTGCGCGTCGTATTCCTGGTGCTGCTTGGAATAACCCTCGGAGGAGCCACCGTCCCATTTGGACAGGGTGTCCTTGGCGGCCGAGTTGATCTCGTTCAGGATGCCGTTGAACCGGCCAATGTAGCTCTGCTGGTCCGACGCCAGGTTCTGCAGCCCGGAAACGTTGCCGCCGACCTCGTACTGTGCGCCCATGACAAATCCTCGCTCTCAGGTTCGGCTTAGCGGTTGGGGTTGGCGATCAGGGCAGACAGGCCGGAGCTGGCGCTGGACAGGTCGTCACCGGACTGCTGATCGGTGGAATTGACCCCGGTCTGCGCATCACTCAGGTGAATACCGTGCGTGTTGATCCACTGCATCAACTCACCAAAACGACCCACCAACTCGTTCTTCGCGTTCTGGAACGCCACCAACCCATTGCCCTGAATCACGTCCTTCCTTGGACATGTCATCAATCAACGCGTTCAACTGCTGCTGAATGCTCTGCGCCTGCGAACCCAGATGCTGCCCGCCCTGACCCAACGCATTCGCCTGAGTCAAACCAATGAAGTTGTCAGCCATCGCACTCACTCCCTTGTGTTCCGTCCCCCGGCTCCCCGCCGGGCATGACACAAGAATGCCGGTCGGGCCGCCCATGCGCCTCCGCGGACCGCGGAGGTGGCACGAACTGGGGACCCGGCCGGCTCTGAGCTGCGATTTCTCCCCTCAGCCGCGGTGACAATCGGATTCCGATTGCGCCAACGGCACCCACTTCACCTGCGGAAATGTGCTGGCACGTGACAATCGGACATCGACCTCAGTCGGGTACGCCGGCCGCCAACCGCTGCGCCGCCGCCGCGACGGCGTCCAGCGTCGGTCGTAGGGCCGGGCTGAGCAGCTGGCCGTCGCGCTTGACGACCTTCCCGGCGACCAGCACGGTGTCCACGTTGCCGGGGTGCGCCGCGGTCACGACCGCGCCGATCGGGTCGTGGTGTACGGCACCGACGAGGTTGAGCGCGTCCGTACGCAGCAGCACGACATCGGCCTGTTTACCAGGGCTTAGCGAGCCAATCCGGTCCCGCATGCCCAGCGCGGCGGCGCCGTCGATGGTGGCCATCCGCAGGACGTCGGCCGGGCTGACCCGTACGCCTTCGCCAAACTGTCCTGTCAGCAACGTCGCCCGCATCACCGAAAAGGGGTCGCCGGCAACAGACGTCACCACGTCGACGCCCAGCCCAGTGGTCACACCGAGTGCCGCCAGCCGTCCGACAGTGGGCGCGCCATGGCCCATTCGCGCCTCCACCGCGGGCGTGATGGACACCGCGCCGCCGGACTCGCCAATCAGTTTCAGCTCGTCGTCAGGCAGCGAGTTGGCGTGCACATAAGTCGTGTCCGCGGTCAGCAGGCCCTGGTCGCGGAGCGTCTCGATCGGCCGATGCGCGACCGGCCCGGAGCCACGTGGACGAAGATCCGCAGCCCCAGCTCCGCGGCCATCCGCCAGTCTTCGATCGTCTGGTCAAGACGCTGGTACGACGGCCCAAGCGGCCCCCCAGCGCCATCGTCACCAGCTGCGCGTCCGACCGGAAATACTGGTCGCGTACCCGCCGCACCTCGGACGGCGTGCGCTGGTCACCGGCCGCCACCGAGTAGCCGTACCCGAAAACCGCCCGAATGCCGGCCTCGGTCAGCCCGGCGACCGCCGCGTCGGCGTGCTCGGGCCGGCGCTGGATGTGCGAGAAGTCCTGCAGCGTGGTGATGCCCGCGTCGAGGCACTCCAGCGCCCCCGCCAGCGTGCTGACGCGTACGTCCTCAGAGGTGAATCGCGAGGCCAACACGCCTCCGACCAGATCCAGGTAAGCCATCAGATCGATGTCGACGGCGACGCTGCGCAGCGCGGCCTGCCAGGTGTGCCGGTGGGTGTCCACCAGCCCGGGCATCACGATCCGGTCAGTGGCGTCGTCGATCACCTTCGCGTCCGCGACCGACAGCTCCGGCCCGACCGCGACGATCCGGTCGTCCTCGATCAGCACGTCGGTCTTTGGCCGTACGACTGGTGCCGGCTCTCGGTGTCGATCACCCAACCGTTGCGCAGCAAGGTCCGTTCCATCAGTGTCACTCCTTCAATTGAAAAGCTTTTCACAAAGCTATCACGTGAAGGGTTGCCATTTTCACGTTCCCTCTCCGCTGGCGGTCGCCTAACGTACGAAGCAACCAGCGCGCGACCCCTTATGGAGCAGACCGTGAACTCACCGGACAGTGCCGACTTCCTCGACCTCGACAGCGAGCTGACCGGTGAGGAACGGGACATCCGCGACGCGGTCCGGGCGTACGCGAGCGCCGAGCTCGAACCGAACATCGCCGACTGGTACGAGACCGGCGCGCTGCCGGCGAAGCAGCTCGCCAAGGGCTTCGGCCAGCTCGGGCTGCTCGGCATGCACCTGGAGGGCTACGGCTGCGCCGGGCACCAGCGCCGTCGCGTACGGCATCGCCTGCCGCGAACTGGAGGCGGTCGACTCCGGGCTGCGCAGTTTCGTGTCCGTGCAGGGCTCGCTGGCGATGTTCGCGATCCACCGCTGGGGCACCGAAGAGCAGCGCCAGCAGTGGCTGCCCGCGATGGCCACCGGCGAACTGCTCGGCTGTTTTGGCCTCACCGAGCCCGATGCCGGCAGCGACCCCGGCAGCATGCGTACGCGGGCCCGCCGCGACGGCGGCGACTGGGTCATTGATGGCACCAAGATGTGGATCACCAACGGCACGGTCGCCGATGTCGCGGTCGTCTGGGCCCAGACCGACGAAGGCGTCCGCGGTTTCGTCGTACCCACCAACACCCCGGGTTTCAGTGCCAACGAAGTGAAACACAAGCTCTCACTGCGCGCGTCCCTGACCGCCGAGCTGGTGCTGGAAGGCGTACGAGTGCCAGCTTCGGCCGCCTTCCCCGAAGTACGCGGCCTGCGCGGCCCACTCAGCTGCCTGAACGAGGCCCGCTACGGCATCTTGTACGGCGTGGTCGGCGCCGCCCGCGCCTGCTACCAGTCCGCGCTGAACTACACGCTGAACCGCGAACAGTTCGGCAAACCGTTGGCCGGTTTCCAACTCACCCAACGCAAACTCGCCGACCTGCTGGTCGAGGTCAACCGCGCCGGCCTGGTCGCGCTGCGCATCGGCCGCCTCAAGGACGCCGGCAAACTGCACCACAACCACGTCAGCTTCGGGAAAATGGCCAACGTCCGCAGCGCCATCGAAGTCGCCCGTACGGCTCGCACCCTGCTCGGCGCCAACGGCATTTCGTTGGAATATCCGGTCATGCGGCACATGGCCAACCTGGAAACCGTGCTCACGTACGAAGGCACCGAGGAAATGCACGCCCTCAGCCTCGGCCAGGCCATCACCGGCCTCGCCGCCTTCCGCTGACCCCACCGAAGGTAACGAAACGGCTCAGTCTTTCCGGACTTGGGTGAGCCGTTTCGTTATATTCGTGGAAAACTAGCTTCTCAGGTCGTAGACGGTCTGCCCGCCGACTGTCTTCGCGGTGTAATGGGCGGCGACCCAAGTGGCGATCGCTGTTCCGGAGCCGTCTCCGCCGCGGCCCTGCTGCCCGCCGCCGATGTAGTAGCTGATCTTGCCCTGCGCGACATATTGTTGGAACTGCGCCAAAGTCGGCGAGTTGTCCGTACCGCTGAAGCCGCCGATGGCCATCACCGACTTCCCGGACGCCAGTTCCAGGCTGGCCGCGCCCTGCGAGCCGTTCGTGGCCGCCGCCCACATTGTCGAGGTGGCTTTCACCAGCGCGGTGAGCTGGCTGTTAGCGGTCGCATCCCCACCAGGACCACCGCTTTGGTTGCCAGGCCGAGAAGTCCCGGAGGTGGGTGGCTGCCCATCAAAACCGCGCTGACCGCCCGAGCCTGGCTGTCCGCCACCGAAGTTCGGCCGGCCACCTTCCCTGATGATCATCCCTCCGGAGGGACCGCCACCGAACCCTCCCTGACCGCCGGCTGAGGCTGGCCCAGAGGTGGGAATCGAACCGTTGTGTGGCACCGATGCGGTCGCCACCGCGTATGCGGACGCGCCACCGAATCCGGTCATCACCGCCGCGATCGCCGCGATAACAGCGATCCGCCTCGTACGATGGGCGCCGACCAACAGACCAGTCGCGGCCAACACGCCAGCGATCACTACGATCCAGCGCAGCGCCGGCAGCCAGGAAGAGTCGCGGCCCAGCAGGTCGTACGCCCAGATGCCAGTAACCGCGACCATGGCGGCAAGCGCCACCCGCGGCGCGATTTCGGTACGAGAGCGCCACAAAGTGACCGAACTGATGCCGATGAGCGCACCGATCGCCGGCGCCAACGCGACTGTGTAGTACGGGTGGATAATCCCACTCATGTAGCTGAAAACCAGCCCGGTGACCAGCAGCCAGCCGCCCCAGAGCAGCACTGCGGCCCTGGTCCGATCAGTGCGCGGCGCACGCCGGCCAACCCACAGCACAGTAACCATGCCGATCAAAGCGGCCGGCAACAGCCACGAGATCTCACTGCCGAAAGAGTCCGAGAACAGCCGGGTAATGCCAGTGGCACCACCAAAACCGCCACCCCCACCGCCTGCTCCACCACCGCCGCCGAAGCCACCGGCGCCACCGCCCTGCCCGAAAATCCGGCCGAGGCCGTTGTATCCCAGCGCCAGCTCCAAAAGGCTGTTGTTGGTCGAGCCGCCGATGTACGGGCGAGAGGCCGCCGGCCAGAGCTCGACCAGTGCGACGAACCAGCCGGCGGACACCAGCAGCGTCCCGCCGGCGGCCAGCAAATGCAGCAACCTGCGTGGCCACGAGAACCTGGAAACCACCAGATAGACCAACACAAACGCCGGCAGTACGAGGAAAGCCTGCATCATCTTGGTAAGGAACCCGAAGCCGATCGCGGCACCGGCCACCATCAGCCACAGCATCGCGGCCCGGCTGGACACCTTTTCCAGAGCCCGTACGACACAGTAGGCAGCGGCCACCATCAGCAGGGTCAGCAGCGCGTCCGGATTGTTGAAGCGGAACATCAAGACCGCGACCGGGGTCAACGCCAGTGCGGCGCCGGCGATCAGGCCGGCGACTGGACCGGACCACCGGCGTACGGCGGCATAAAGCAGCGCGACCGCGGCCACTCCGCACAGTGCCTGCGGAATCAGCATGCTCCAGCTGGAAAATCCGAAGACCCGGCCGGAAAGCGCGTCGAGCCAGAGCGCGGCCGGCGGCTTGTCGACGGTGATGGAGTTGCCGGCGTCCAGCGAGCCGAAAAGCAAGGCCTTCCAACTTTGTGTGCCGGCTTGGACAGCGGCGGCGTAGAAAGTGTTCGCATAGCCCGAAGCCGCGAGATTCCACATATAGAGGAACGCCGTTCCGACCAACAGGACCAGCACGGACGGGCGTACCCATGCCGATTGCCCCTCCGGGCCCAACAAAAATCGGCGTACGGGCGGCGGGATCCACGTCCTGCCGGACCCGCGGTTGATCTGCGGTGACTGTCATCGGAATGCCTCTTTCGATTTCTGGCGCGGGAAGGCCCAGATTGACGGCGGTGACTGTATGCGGCCTGTGTCCCGAATAGGCGTCCGCTGTGACCGGAACACCCACAGGTGGGAGCTATTGGTCGCACAGGTGACGCACAGCCGGCGCATGGACTCTGGAGACAGTCACCACCCAGGACGGGAGGACGGCCGGCATGGCCTGGAGCCCGACCGCGCGCCTGGTCGTCTCGGATCCTGCTGTGCTGCCCAAAGCCCGCGCGATCGTGACGGCCGAGCTGGCCGCGATTGATCGGGCGTGCAGCCGGTTCCGGGCCGATTCCGAGCTGATGCGCGCCCATCGCGACGGCCGGCCGGTGCCGGTCAGCCCACTGCTGTCGGAGTTCGTCGCGGCCGCGTTGGACGCGGCCCGGCAGACCGACGGGGACGTGTCCCCCACGGTTGGCTCGGCGCTCAACCAACTCGGCCACGACCGGGATTTCGACCTGCTGACCGACGGCGGCACAGCCGTACACGTCATCGTCCAACCGGCTCCCGGCTGGCGGCGGGTCCGGCTGGCCGGCGGGCACCTGACCGTGCCGGCCGGCGTCGTGCTGGACCTCGGCGCGACCGCCACAGCGGTGGCCGCCGACCGGTGCGCCCGGCTGGTGGCCGATCGCTGCGGGGTCGGCGCTCTGGTCAGCCTCGGCGGCGATATCGCCACCGCCGGCTCGCACCCGGGCGGTTGGCAGGTTTTGGTGCAGGACCAGGAAGACGACCCGGCTTGTACGGTACGAGTGCCGGCCGGTGCGGCGATGGCGACCTCCAGCACCCGGAGCCGGCAGTGGGTCCGCGACGGCCGGCTGCCGCACCACATCATCGACCGGCGGACCGGCCAGCCGGCCGCCGCGGGGTGGCGAAGCGCATCCGTGGTGGCCGCCAGCTGCCTGACCGCGAACGTGGCCTCCACCTGCGCTTTGGTACGTGGTTCGGGGGCGCTGCCATGGCTGCGCGACCGGCGGCTGCCGAGCCGACTGGTGGGCCAGGACGGCAGCGTCCACACAGTCAACGGCTGCCACCTTCTGCCCCTTCTCCCCAGCCCTGAATTCAAGTGACGTGAAGCCGTTGCGGTGACAGGATCCGGGTGTGGATCTGGACGGTTTCGTACGGGACGGCTATGTCGTGGTGCGTGCCACGTTCGACCCCACCACGGCTCGGGAATGTCGGGACTTGATCTGGGAATCCCTTGCTGCGCAAGGGATTCAGGAAGACGACCAGACGACTTGGACCCGCTCATGCGTCAGCGTCGACTGCCCGGAGGCGGAGCCGTTCGCAGCGGCCGCCGCGTCGCCGGCGTTGTCCGCCGCGTACGACGAGTTGATCGGCCCGGGCCGATGGACGCGCGGAAAAAGGGGTCGGCGGCTCGGTGCCGGTCCGGTTCCCGTCGGAGGACCGCGGCAACGCCGGCTACCACATCGAGGGCAGCTGGGACAGTCCCGACGGTTACCGGGTGAACGTACGGTCCAGGGCCAGGGGGGGGTCTGCTTGCGCTGTTCCTTTTCTCCGACGTGGGAGACGACGACGCGCCGACCCGGCTGGTGACCGGTTCGCACCAGCACATCGCGCGAATTCTCGCGCCTTATGGAGAAACTGGCGTCACCAGCGAGGAAGTCGAGAGCAAGTGGCGGCCGTCGATCCTCTGCCGGCGCACCGCGCACGCCACCGGCAGAGCCGGCGACGTGTATCTCTGCCACCCTTTCGTCGTCCACACCGCCACCTGGCCACACCGTGGCACGACACCCCGGATGATGGCCCAACCAGCTGTGCACGTACGCAGCGGATTCACCCTCGACGGAACAGACACGTCCCCGGTCGCCCAGGCCATCATGGCCGGCCTGTCCGGCACAGACTGAGTCGAATCGAGGCATTGTCAACGAATGCAACGAAACAGCTGCCTGTTCGTTAATCGCAAAAGCGAGCCTACGGCTGCAGTGCCGCCTCAACCCTGGCGCGGACAGCACTTGCCAGTTCGGCGTGGGCGGCGTTGAGGTCTATGGCGTCGGGTTCCAGGAGGTATTGCTGGGCGATGCCGCGCAGGGCGCCGACAAACCAGGCGGCCATGCCTTCAAGGTCGACGCCGGTGTCTTCGGTGACACCGGAGCGCCGCATGCCTTCGACGAAGGCGTCGCGGAATTTGCGGCGGAGCCGGACGAATTCGGAGCGAAGGTGCGGGGACGGGCCCAGAGACTCGAGCAGCAGGACGTAATAGACGCGGTAGGCGACGGTGCCTTCCATGACCATTTTGCGGTGCGCCAGCAGCGCAGCCTCCATGGCGGTGGCGAAGTCCGCGGCGGCGGCCAGTTCGGGCAGCAGAACCGCTTGCTCCCACTCTTCGATGACCTTGCCGACGACGGCGGCCAGCAACGCGTCCTTGGATCCGAAGTGGAAATTCACGGCGGCGCGGCTCATGCCGGCGCGGGCGCCGATCTCGGCGACGGAGGTGGCCTGGACTCCCTTTTCGGCCAGCAGCGTGAGCGCCGCGGCGAGGAGCCGTTGACGGCTCGCGGCGGAGCGTTCTGCCTGGGTGGCCACACGGAAACCTTCCTCGGCGGGACTCCTGGTCTATACCAAATATACCGTACGACGTTAAGTTGCTAAACGCTTCGCAACAATGTACGGTTTGCTCCAGCGCTCGCTGGCACCCCCCCGACCTGCGAGCGCGACCTGTCACCAGTCATTCGGCAGGGGCCGGTCGAGGTGTTTCGACGCCTTGACCGCCGGGCAGGTTTGCAAGCAGCGGCCCACCGCTTCTGCCGGGTGGGTGGGCCGCTCGCTTCCTCCCCGCATTCATGCGGGTCGAGAAAATTCCCCGCTCGCGCACATAAACTGCGCTCTTATGCTGGGTGTCAGCTGTGTGTTCAACAGCCGACCGCTGTGCACCACAACATACAGCGAACGCCCAGAATTCCTTATTGTCTGCACAGCCGGATTTCATCGACGCGGCCAACTATCTCGGATAGCTTTCGAAGTGTCAGATCAACACAAAAGGAGGTGAAGAAAATGGCATTCACCAGGGTCACCCCGCGCAAAACCAGTGTGCCGCCGGCCGCAGCCGCGCAAGCCCGCGCCGCGCAAGCCCATCCACAAGTAGCAACGAGAAAATCCCTGAGCCGGGGCGGGCATTCATTAGCCCGCCCCGGCTTTTCGTTTCCACCAAAGGAAAGTCAGATGGCCAACTCGCCCAGTGCCGCGGTCCGGCCGTTGCTGCGACGGTTCTGGCCGTACGCGCGCCCCGACCGCGGCCGGCTTTTCGTGGCGGCCGCGCTGACGCTGGGCGGCGCGGCCGGTGAGCTGGTCGCGGTGGTGATGTTCGCGGAAATCACCGACAACGCGTTGGCGACCGGAAAGCTCGGCGGATTCTGGTGGCCGGCAGCGGGTTGGCTGGGTGTCACCGCGATCGGCGGAATGACCTCGTATTTCGCCTCCATGGTGACCGCGAAAGTAGCCGAACGATTCCTGCTCAGGCTGCGAGACGCGGTTTTTCGCGCACCTGCAAAGGCTCTCGCCGGATTTCTTCGCTGGCAGCAAGATCGGCGACCTGGTGAGCCGACTGTCGTCCGACATCGCGGCGGTCGAACAGCTGGTGGTCTCCGGCGCCGTCGAATTCTCCACTGCTGCCGCCTCAGCTTTGCTGTTCGCGGCCGCCGCGCTCCTTATCCGCTGGGAACTCGCATTGGTGGTTTTCGCGGTGGCACCGCTGTTCCTGCTGGCCGCGCGATATTTCTCCGGTCGACTGCAGCGCGCCTCAGTGGACGAGCGGGCCAGCAACGGCGACATCGCGGCCGCGGTGCAGGAGGGACTGGCAAGCGTTGCGATGGTCCAAGCGTACACCACCAACAAAACGCTGAGTCCGACCGGCTGCACCGGCATGGTTTGGCTTGGATGCGGGCCAAACTCAGCCAGAGCAGAGCCACCGCCGCCTATGGACCGCTGGTCGACCTGGTCGAAGTGGCCTGCATCCTGGGCATCATCGGCCTGGGCGTCTGGGAGATCGCGGCCGGCCGGCTCACCCTTGGCGGGACTGCTCGCTTTCGTCGCCTACCTGGGATTTCTCTACCCGCCCATTCAACAGCTCGGCCAGCTGAACCTCGCCATCAGCGAGGCCACCGCCGGTTCGGCGCGACTCACCGATTTGCTGGCGATCGAGCCAGCGGTCGTGGACGCGCCGCTGGCGATCGCGCGGCGCCGCGGGCTCGCGGGGTCGTCGAGGTCACCGACGTGACCTTCCACTATCCAGGCGCCGAGCAGCCGGCCGCTGACAGCCTTACTTTCGTGGCCAACCCACGGGAACTGGTGATGATCACCGGGTCGAGCGGGGCCGGGAAATCCACCATCGCCAAGCTGTTGCTGCGATTCTACGATCCGGATCGTGGCGAGATCCGGTTGGACGGCGTCGTCGACATCCGAGCGCTGACGCTCGCCTCGCTCCGCGAGAACATCACCCTGGTTCCCCAGGAAACCGTGGTTTTCCATGCCACGATCAGGGAAAACATCCGCTACGCCCGGCCACAGGAGAGAGAGACGAGGACGTCGTACGGGCCGCCGCCGCGGCGGGCGCGCATTCCTTCATCACCGCGTTGTCGGACGGCTACGACACGGTCGCCGGTGAGCGCGGCAGCCGACTCTCCGGCGGCCAACGCCAGCGCGTCGGCCTCGCCCGTGCGCTCCTGCGCGACACTCCCGTGCTGGTCCTGGACGAACCCACCGCAAGCCTGGACGCGGTCGCCGCCGACCGGTTCCTGGAGCCGATCCGGATGATCGCGAAGAACCGCACAGTCATCATGATCACCCACGACCGCCGGCTCACCCGGCACGCGGACCGACTTCTCGTGATACAGGACGGGAAACTCGACCGCGCCAGCTAGTCCGAATCGCGAGATGTATCCGCGCAGTGGGTAGTTGGTGCTGTACATCCCCCAGTCGAGGCTGTAGACTCAGCCGTCGACGGTACGAGCCCGTGGATCCCGATAGGCCGCGATCCGCTGCTTGGCCGCCTTCACCGCGTTGTCCAGGACCGCGGCCTCGGTCGTGGGCTTGCCGCCCGGGGTGATGCCGAGACTCGCGAAACGTCGTACGGCTGGCTGGTCGGCGGCAGCTGGCGGATTGGCGGCCATCAACGTACAAAGCCTGGTGAAAAACGTCGACCCGTCCATCGCCGCGACGGTGGACATCGGGTTGGCTTAAGCGTGTCGCTGCACCAACGTTCTCGCCCGTCGGCGTTGAACGCGCGCGCTCTATGTTTCGTTGGGATTATTGTGAAAGTATCCAATTCCTGATCACCCGTACGCGGCCATATTGTCGGCGCCGGCGGTAGAATTAATGTCATGGCCGCCGGCGACGAAGTCACCTCTCCAGAGCTCTGGAGGTGTGACCCGGACGAGCTCGGCGAGCTGCTACAGGAGAAGAAAAAAGCGGTCTGGCTACTACAGGTCGAAGTGTTGGACATTGTCGCGGCGATCCACCGGGGAAACGTCGGCAAGACGCTCG
The DNA here is from genome assembly GCF_010993775.1 of Fodinicola feengrottensis. Classification (GTDB taxonomy): domain Bacteria; phylum Actinomycetota; class Actinomycetes; order Mycobacteriales; family HKI-0501; genus Fodinicola; species Fodinicola feengrottensis. Next base: position 35,604 of record NZ_WOTO01000061.1, read on the forward strand.
GGCACCGCAACACCCTGGGCATGCTGCAAGACCTCCTTCGACTGTCCCCCACAGAGGCATCCCGCCGCTACAAACGGGCCCTGAACCTGTGCCCCAGCCAAGCCCTGACCGGGGAAACACTCGCACCCACACTCAGCATCGCGAGTGAGGCGATGCGCCGCGGGGAACTCGCGGACTCCCAGATCGACACGATTGTTGGGGTCGTGACCAGGCTCCCGGCCAGGGTGACCATCAAGGACCGTGAGGAAGCCGAAGCGTCGCTGGTGGAGCACGCGAAACGGTACACCGCACCAGGCCTAGCCAAAGTCGGGCGACGGATCCATGATCACCTGGGCCCCGACGGACCGGCGCCGTCCGAACACGAAAACGAGAAACCACGCCGCGAACTGTCCTTGCACACCGGGACAGACGGACGCCTGAACTTCAGTGGCTCGTTCGACGGGGAAACCGGCACTTTGTTCAGTGAAATTCTGAGCCCCCTGGCCAAACCCCGCCCCGCCGAGAATGGCACCCCTGATCAGCGGTCAGTGTCCGAACGCAACGGGGACGCGCTCGCGGAAGCGTTGAATCTGATCGCGGACTCCGGGAAACTCCCCGTCCAGGGCGCCGAGCGGCCGCATCTCACCATCACCATCAACTGGGACATGCTCCGCGACCGCCTCGGAGTCGCATACCCACACAGCGGCGCACCGATTTCCCCAGAAGGCGTCCGACGGCTTGCCTGTGACGCGGACATCATCCCGATCGTGCTGGGCAGCGACAGCGTGCCCCTTGATGTCGGACGCAACGAACGACTCATCACACCAGCCCTACGCAAAGCCCTGATAGCGCGAGACAAAGGCTGCGCCAGATGCGGCCGACCACCCCGCTGGACGCGGGGGCACCACGTGCAGCACTGGGCCGATGGTGGGCATACCTGCCTGCCTTGACAATTGCGTGCTCCTGTGCGATCGCTGTCATCGTTTGCTGCACCACGGCGGTTGGGATGTACGCATTGTTGACGGAATTGTTGAATTCCTGCCGCCCGCGTACGTTGACCGCGAACGAAGACCCATCCGCGGCATCAACCAACTCGCCGCATAGAAAAGCCACCCGGCCGCCGGGCACCACCACGCCCGGCGGCCCACAACCCTGCAGACGAGCCATCACCCATCCTTCTCAACAGACCTGAACCCGAGAACCGCCAACAAACAGTGGCTTGTCGGATTGTGTCCGCTGTTGATGAGGGCTCGCCACTCACAATCTCGCCGCGCTGGCCTCACCGCCCGACACGCCGAAGCGGCGCGAAACTGTCGTACCGATGCTGTTTTCTGGCCCCCCCCTTTGAACGGGCGGGGGGTGGGTTTGAGGACCGACGTCCACTAAAAATTGCAAATTTGCCTCTCTCGACCCCCCCCCCCCGCCCGTCACTGGGTGGGGGCAACTTTGCGGTTGGGTACGACAGTTTCGCGCCGCACCTGGGTCTATTCGCAGGTCGGCGAAACAGTCCGCGGCCTCGGTCCGCGCAGGGGGACGAGCGCGACGCACGTCAGCAGCCCGCAACACTCAGCGTCACCCAGCCACGTGCTTGTTGCTACTGGTAGTGAGATTCGTTGTTGATCTTGCCTACTTTGCCTACCCAAAACGGACATGGGACTGAATTGTCCTTTTTGGGTAGGCAAAGTAGGCAAGATCAACAACTTCGACACCGACTCCGACGGAGTTGCCCATTTCGGGGTCTTGGGGCACTAACGGACTGGCACGGCCAGGTCGGCCGCGGGTAGCGCTGAGCCGGTGGCGTCGGGGAAATAGCGGTCGAGCAGGGCCAGCGAGATTTCCGCGCGCGGCGGACGCGTTCACGGGCCAGCGAGATGGCCGTGTCGAGCAGATGGGTGCCGGCTGGATAGATGTTGGGCGAATTGCGCAGGCCGAATTTGAGGTAGACGGGCGCGGCCACTCGGACGATCTCGGCGATTTCGAAATGCCGGACGAAACCGCCCTGGTCGTCCGGCGACTCCACGTAAATGTCCAGCGGGATATCGATCGCCTGCCGGATCGCGGCCAACTGAGCCAGGCTCAGGTCGGTCGGCACGTTGTAGGTGTTGGCGCCGGTCCGCTCGGCGAGCCGGATCGACGCCGGGTTGGCCAGTCCCATCTGGACACTCACTTTGAACCGCAAGGCGGCCGGAAACTCGCCTTCAGCGCGCATCGCCGCGGCGACCGAGAGCACCCCGAGATCGGTCACCAGCACGCTGCGGAAACCGTGTTCGCACGTACGCCGAATGTCCTCCAGGACATACACCAACTGCTCGGTGCCACGAGCCTGCGCGACCACGCTGCCGGCGCCGGCAGCCAGTGCGGCCGCGCCAGTGTCCCAGCCGGCCAGTGGCCGAGCGAAAAGGCTGACTTCGACACTGCGCTCAGCGGCGATCCCTGCCATCGCGGCATTTCACCGTCGGTCTGCAGCATTCCACCGCTGCCCTGGGAAACCCGGTGCACCAGCACCCCGCGAGCGTCCGCTTCGGCGAACACCGCCGACAACACTTCGGGGCCTTCCACGCTGGGAATCTCGACCCGGTATTGGGCGCCATCGGGGAACCGCTTGGCACTGCTCGGCAGGTCCCCGGGATCGGCGCCCGGCAACCCGATGCCTCGCAGGAATTCGCGCGTACGCTGCACAGTCCATTCTCCTTGTTCGAAATCTCGAACGATGACTGATATACCGAACAATGGTGCTAGTGTACGCCCTGGAAGGAGGTGGCGATGACTCGAGCGGTGCCGGCGGTCACCAGGGCACTGGACATCCTGGAGCTGTTCCTGACCGGCGAGGCGCTCTCGGCGCCGGACATCTGCGGCCGTTCCGGACTGCCCCGGACGACCGTTCACGAGCTTCTGCACACCTTGTTGGACCGCGATTTTCTTGCCACCGCCCCAGAAAGGCCGAACCACTACCGGCTCGGCGTAAGGGTTTTCCAGCTCGGCGGGGTGTTTGCCGGTCAGCTGGACCTGGCCCGGGATGGCCAGCCGATCGCGGCCGCGGTGGCCGCCCGGTGCGCCGAGACCGTGCACCTCGCGGTGTTGGACGGCGTTGAGGAGGGTTTACGTCGTACGCATCGAAAGCACCCAGCCAGTCCGGATGGTCTCGTCGGTCGGCCGCCGGCTGCCGGCGCATTGCACGGCGGTCGGCAAGGTATTGCTGGCCGAGTTGGCACCGGCGGAGCTGGATTTACGCTATCGCCGCCGGAAACTGACCGCCATGACCCCGCGAAGCATCACCACTTTGGCTGCGTTGAAGAAGGAAACAGCCCGGATCCGAGAAGCCGAGCTGGCCACCGAATTCTGCGAGTCGAACGAAGCGGTCGCGTGCGTGGCCGCGCCGGTGCGAGATCATCAGGGCGAAACCGTGGCCGCGATGAGCATTTCGGTGCCGATCACCCGCTGGAATGCCGCCCAGATCAACAGAACTCGCCGCGATCGTACGCGACGGCGCCCGCCAACTGTCCGGCCGGCTCGGCTTTGCGATCAAAGGAACTTGAGACCGCCGAACACCTCGACGACCAGCGATGAGTCGGTCGAGGACGCCACCGCGGGGCCGGAAACAGCGAGCGAATAGAGATCCCCATCGCGTTGCCGGACAAGGACGAACACTCCCCGCTGGACACCTCCGTCCATCCAGGTCCAGCTCCACACGGCGGCATCGGCCGAGTCGTCCTTGTATCCGGCGTCGACTTTCAACGATTTCAGGTGATAGCCCGTCCGGTTTTTATAGGCGTAACTGTCCTCGCCGGTCAGCCAGTCTCTCGGCGAAAGATGGTCGGCCCGGTCCGCCGGAATCGCCTGCACCTGAATGACGAGCTGCCCACTGTCAACGTCCTTGCTCGCGGCGAAACCAGGCGCGGTCCGCAGGTCGGGAGGTGACGTGAGCGTGGTCCAGTTGGTCGGCAGCACGGTAGTGGCGCGGCCGAACCGGATGATCTCGCCGAGTTCCAGAGTCCCCTTGCTGGTCGCGACCTTCTGGTAGCCGCCCGCAGGCGGAGCCTCCAGGGTGTAGACGAGGTAGCCGTCAATAAATTCGGGTCTGTTCAGCCGTACGACAGTGATCGTCACGCCAACCGCCACCACGATGGCGACCGCCGCGGCCACGAGTGTCCACATGAGACGACGGCGTCGCCTCGGCGCCGGAACTACCGGAGCCGGCGGCGGGGCATCGGACGTGACCGTCGAACTTTCCGGCCGTACGAACGATTCAGCCGGCACCGCCGCCCCAGACGCAGGCTCCAGCCGTACGAACGATTCGGCCGGCACCGGCACCGACACCGGCTCCGGCCGCTCCGGACGTACGACTGGGGGGTCCACGACCATGGGTGCGGGCTCCGCGATCCCTCCGGCTGTGAGTCGAGAAAGGTCTCCGGTGGTCGGTGCTTGCTCGACCGCCATAATCGTCCGCAGCGCCTCCTCGACCTCTTCCGCGCTGGGCCGTCGGTCGGGTTCCTTTTCCAGCAACCCTGCCAGAACCGGCTGCAGCGGGCCGGCATGCTCAAAAGCGTCCGGCGGATCGCTGAGGACCGCGGCCAGCGTCGGCAGCTGGCCCGTACGAGCGAATGGCGCCCGCCCCTCGACGGCCGCGTAAAGCGTGGCGCCCAACGAAAACAAGTCGCTGGCCGGCCCTGGCGACTCACCGCGGACCCGCTCCGGCGCCATGTACTGCGGCGACCCGATCATGGTGCCGGTCGCGGTCAGCGACACCTGGTCCATCTCGTACGCGATGCCGAAATCCGTCAGGACAACGGCATCGTCGTCTTCGACGAGTACGTTCGCGGGCTTCACGTCCCGGTGAATCACGCCAGCCTTATGAGCAGCGCGAAGAGCACCTAGCAGGCTCAGCCCCAGGGCGGCCACCCCCGAGCCGGCGGCAGCGCTCCTTCGGCCTCGACCAGCTCCTCCAGGCTGCGCCCGTCGACCAACTCCATCACGATCCACGGATGGTTTGTCGGCGGTGATCACGTCATGCACCCGTACGATCGCCGGATGCCGCAGCCGGGCGCCCAGCCGGGCCTCCCGCAGCATCCGTTCGGCCATCTGCGCCTTGGCCAGCTCGGACATGCCCAGCGGCAGCAGCACTTCCTTCAGCGCCACCTCGCGGTCCAGGGTCTGGTCGTGGGCTCGCCAGACCCGCCCCATGCCGCCCTGACCGATCGCCGCCCGAATGACGTACCGGCCGGCGATCACCCGCGCTTCAACCACTGGACCAGGCTAGGGGAAAGGGAAACCAAAAACCTTGAACCGCATGGGCGATGCCCGAAGGTGCACTACTGGTTGGTCGGGCTGCTCTTGTAGACGTTGGTGAACAGCTGGCCATTGGCCTGGAAATCGGCCTCGGGACCCGCGAAGGACAGCACGTAGAAGGCGCCCTGGTAAAGCTGGCCGAACTGAAGGACGTGCCGCTTCACCCCACCGTCCGTCCAGGTCCACTCCCAGCGAATGTCCGCGGTTGGCTTGCTGTCGCTGAAGTTGACCTTCTCCAACACGATCAGCGCGTAGCCCGGCTGAGCCGTCAACGCCACCGACTGCGCGGCCTGAAACCAGCTCAGCGGTGTCTTCGCGGTCGGGCCGGTGGGCGACGCCAACTGGATCACCACCTGCTGGTTGCGATCGGCGACGGCCTTCGCGTAGCCAGCGACCGGCTGCTCGTCCGAGCCACCGACCCGCACCCATCCGGCCGGGATGGTGATCGACACTTTCCCCACCGTGAAAGGCGCGATCGGGGTCAGAGTGCCGCTGGAGGTCGCCGGCGCGGTGTTGCCGCTGCTCGTGCTGGCCGTCGGCCGGTGCCCCGAAGTGAGCGCCCAGACCGCACCGGCCGCGATGACCACGACGACGACAACGGCCGCGGCGCCCAGCAGAATCAGCCGCGACCGGCGCTTGGCCGGCGCAGCGGCTGGTACGGGCAACGCCTCGGTCAGCTCCGCCTGGGTGGCGGCCGGCTCCAGCGGCGGCACGGCTCCCACCCCAGGAGTCGCAACGGGCTCGGTCGCGCAGGCAGGCAGCACCGCGGTCGGCGCGCTGGCCGGAATTCGCGCTGGTACGGGCAAGTCGTCGCCGGTGCTGACGCTGGACTCGACTGCGGCAACAGACCGCAGAGCATCCTCGACGGCGTCCGCGTCCATTCGCCGTGCCGGGTCCTTTTCCAACATTCCAGCCAAAACTGGCTGCAGCTGACCGGCCGAAGCGAAGGCATCGGGCGCATCGCTCAAAACCGCGGCCAAAGTGGCGAGCTGTCCCGTTCGTACGAACGGAGACCGCCCCTCAACGGCCGCGTAAAGCGTGGCGCCCAACGAGAAAATGTCGCTGGCCGGCCCGGGTTTGTCACCGCGCACCCGCTCCGGAGCCATGAACTGCGGCGACCCGATCATGGTGCCGGTCGCGGTCAGCGAGGACTGCTCCAGCTCGTACGCGATGCCGAAATCCGTCAGGCTGACCGATCCGTCGGGCTCTACAAGAACGTTCGCCGGCTTCACGTCCCGATGGATGACGCCGGCCTTATGAGCAGCCTGCAGAGCGCCCAGCAGACTCAAGCCAATGTCCGCGACCTGGGCCACCGGCAGCGCGCCCTCGGCCTCGATCAGCTCCTCCAGGCTGCGCCCGTCGACCAGCTCCATCACGATCCACGGCCGCGAATCCACGATCAGCACGTCATGCACCCGTACGATCGCCGGATGCCGCAGCCGGGCGCCGAACCGGGCCTCGCGCAGCATCCGCTCGGACATCTGCGCCTTCGCGGCCTCCGCCATCCCCTCGGGCAGCAGCACTTCCTTCAGCGCGACCTCGCGGTCCAGCATCTGGTCATGGGCCCGCCAGACGCGACCCATCCCGCCCTGCCCGATGACGTCGCGAATGGCGTACCGATCGGCGATCACCCGCATCGCCCCAGGCTAGGGCAAGGAAAGCAGGCCCGAGCCGGGACCGCGAAGGCCATGCCCGAAGGTGCACGCAGGCACCGAAAATCCGTTGCGAAGCGTACGAAACGCACCGGATCCTGGGGCGATGTTGCGACGGCGGGTGCGCGCATATGTGAGCCACCGAGGCGAGTATCTCGGCACTCTCGACATCGGCCAGGTGGACAGTCCCTGGTGGTCCGAAGCGCAATCGGTGAACGCGGCCGTCGATGCAAAGCTCGGCACCGAAGTTGCTATCTGCCGGCTGCTGACGGTCGTCCCGGACGGCGACCACGGCCCGCGCGGCGGCGAAGTCGCCTACCACGTTGAGGTCCTCGGTGCACCGACTCGCCAGCACCTCAACGAAAGTCCGGTGGACGACTGGGCGGCCATCATCGCGCCGCACCCGCTGCGGTCCGCCTGGGCCACCCCGGACGGCGTACGGGACCTGCTCGACTGGGCGACGGCCGCGGCGGACCGGCCGCTGCGGGGCAAGTCGTGGCAATGGAAGACCTGAATCTGTCGTGCCTGTTCACACTGAACACTGTGGATGGTTTGCGCTGGGCGAAGGCGGCGCCCGCATTCGGCAACTCCGAAGCGGACGTGATCGAGGTTGTCCGGCGGTACGACCCGGCGCTGGTGCCGACCGTGCTCGCCGCCGACCGCGCGACCAAGCGGACGCTGCTCGCGAATGCGCCGGGCGAGGGCTGCTGGAAGGCGTCGACCAAGACCGCGTGTGAGGTCATCCAACGCTGGGTCGCGGTGCAGGCCGCGATCGGCGAGCCGGACCTGGTCGACCTGCCAGCGGTCGACCCGGTGATCTCAACGCGCGGGCTCCTGGCCGGTGAGGCCGGCGGCCAGCTGACCCAGACCGAGCTGGCCGCCGCGTACGAACTGCTGGACCAACTCCCGAAGCTGCTGGCCGAACAGGCCAGCGCGGAGTTGCCACCCACGCTCGTACACGGCGACTTCCACCCCGGCAACTGGCACTCCGACGGGACCACCCACACCATCAGACGACTGGGCCGACAGCTTCGCCGGCAACCCGGCGACGGACGTGCTCAGGCTGACCGACTGGCTGCCGGAAGAGCAGCGGGAGGCGGTCCTTACGGCATGGGTGGACGCGTGGCGTACGCACCGGCCCCAGAGCTTCCCAGAGCGCGCGCTTGCTCCAACGCGAGTCATCGGTCACCTGCTGGCGGCCGACACGTACCAGCGCTTCCTGGACGGCATCGAGCCGGCAGAGCGCGTCTACCACGAAGGTGACCCCGCCGGCGAGCTGCGGGCCGCGACAACTGCGTTATCGGGGTAGAGCGTTCTCAAGCGGGAGCCCAAAAGGGCAGAACCAGTGGCTGGATAGAGCCTCCCGGCCACTCGTCGTTTTACCGTGCGGCATGCAGACCTTCGTGGTGCGCGTCTGGGTGCCAGGCGACGACGCGGATCGCCCCGTCCCGGCCGAGGTTCACGGGGTGGTGGAACACGTCCGTTCGGGCCGGATCACCACCTTCTGCGACGACGAAGAGCTGCTCGGATTCATCCACGAGTGCGTCGGCCAGGACCTCCGGCCGCCGGAGCACGGGTAAGGGGCGGCGGCCACCGCTGGCACTCATTTACCGCCGAACGCAAGGCGGCGGTCCCTTTTGCCATCGTCCGATCGGTCACAGATCTCGGCCATAGGGGCATACGTAGCACGTAGCCGACAGGAACATACGTACCTTCCCCGATGCTCCGAAGCCCTTCCCTCGCGCACTCTGATACCTGGTCGCTTCTCGGTCCAGACCAAAACGAGAGCGACGCGGTGTCAGAGTGGGGAGACCGACGGATGGATGGGGCGTAGTGGCCAGTTCGTTGCAGGCGGCTTCGACGGTGACGGCCGGACCGCGTACGCGTGGCGGCCGGACGCTCTCATCGGTGTGGGTCGACCGGCCCGCGCTGGTGCGCCGGCTGGCTGGGGTGACCGACCAACGTCTGACGATTCTGATCGCGGACGCGGGCTATGGCAAGACCTCCCTGCTGACCTCCTGGGCCAGCCAGGTCCCGCACTGCTGGTACACGCTCGGCCGTCACGACGCGGCGCTGTCCACGCTCGTACGCAACCTGTCCGAGCAACTGCTGACCCCCGTCCCGGACGCCGAGCTGCCGATCGACGAGGTGGCGCTCGCGCTGCTCGGCCCGCTGTCCCGGCAGCCCGACGACCTCGTACTGATCCTCGACGACCTGCACGAACTGCCCGAGGGCAGCGCTTCTGGGCAGCTGGTGGAGGCACTGTGCCGGTACGCGCCGGCCAACCTGCACATTGTGCTGTCCTCGCGCCGGCAGCCGCCGTTCTCGATCGAGCGGCTGCGCGGTCGCGGTCAACTGCTGGAGCTGGACGGCCACGCGCTGGCCTTCACCGCGGCCGAGACGCACGCGCTGCTGTCCACCGCGATCGGCGACGCGGCCGCCGACGACCTGGCCGAGAAGCTGCACGAGAACACCGGCGGTTGGCCGGCCGCGACCGTGCTCGCGGCCCGCTGGCTGCTGGACTTTCCGCCGGACGGGTACGCCGACGAGCTGTCCCGGCTGGGACATCCCGGCGGGCCGCTGTTCGGCTATGTGGCCGACGAGGTGGCCGGCAACCAGCCGGCCGACATCCAGGACCTGCTGCGCTGGGTGTCGCCGCTGCGCTGGTTCACCGCCGACCTGTGCGCCTTCGCCGGGCTGCCGGCCGACGGCGACCAGCTGAACCGGCTGGCCCGGGCCGGCGCGCTGCTCTGGCGGCGACCGGACGGCACCTTCACGGTCAGTCCGCTGGCCCGGGACGCGATTCGCGCGACCGCGCCGCTGCCGGCGAACGACTGGGCGCAGCTGCACCGACAGGCGGCCACGTGGTTCCTGCGCCACGAGGACACCCAGGAGGCGCTGCGGTGCGTACGGGCGATTGGCGACCCGCCAACCACCGCCGCGTTCATCTGCGAAAACGCCTCTGAGCTGCTGCGCGCGGGCGCGGCCACAGTGGTCCTGGAAGCGTTCGGCCAGCTGCCGCCGTGGGCCCGTACGGCCGACACCGAGCGGGTCGAGGGGCAGGCCAAGTTCTGCCTCGGCGACTGGAGCGGCGCGCTGCGCTGCTTCTACCGCGGGGGTGGAGATCGCCGGTGCGGTCGAGCCGCGGTTCGGCTGGCGACTGGCCGCCCTCTACCACTTCCTCGGCGAGCCCAACCGGGCGCTGGCGATCTGCGAGCAGGTCACCGCGGTCGGCAACGGCGGGCCGGCGAGCGCCGACGAGGCACTCGTACTGGCGTGGACGGCGTATTCGCACTGGGTACGCAACGAGCACCCAGCGAGCCGGGACCTCGCGGCGCGCGCGTTGCGGGTCGCGCAGGCCGCCGGCGACAACAGCGCGTTGGCTGCCGCATACAGCGTCATGGGGTTGCTCAACGGCATCGACACGGACGCCCACCACGAGGCCGCGGTCGAAGCGGCCGCCCTCAGCCGCAACACCATGCACATCATCTTCGCGCACACCAACTACGCGCGGACGCTGACGCTGATCATTCGCGGGGACGTACGGGCCGGACTGACGCAGCTGGACGTGGCCGTCACCGCCGCCGAACGCAGCGGCGACCGCAACATGGTGCTCTTCACGCACTGCCACCGCGGCACCGCGAAGCTGGCGCTCGGCCGGCTCGACGAGGCGGCCGCCGACTTCCAGGCCGCGCGGGCCGGTTACCAGCGCGGCGGGCCGGGCACGAGCGCGCGGCCGCTGGTCGGGCTGGGCGAGGTCTACCGGGAGCACGGCGACCTGGCGCTGGCCGCCGCCGCGTACCAGGAAGCGGCCGACATCTCTGCCGAGTCCGGCGACCAGGAGATGCACGGCGTCGCGCTGACCGGCCTCGCGAAGGTGCGGCTGGCCGACGACCCGGAGGCGGCCGCGGTGCTCGCCGAGCAGGCGGTGGCCTCCTCCGAGGGGTCCGAGCGGGTACGCGCGCAAATCGCCGCCGGCTGGGTGGCCCTGGCCCGCGGCGACCGGCAGCGGTTGTCCGAGGCGGTGGCCGCGGCCACCGCCGGCGTCGGGATCGGCGCCGACCGCGGCGGGCTCGCCCGGCTGCTGAACTGCTGCGCGCGGCTGCCCTCACCGACCAGCCCGCCGAGCAACTTCGGCTGCTGCACCAGGCCGCCGACATCTGGGCGGCCACCGGCCAGCTGATCGGCGCCGCCCGCGTCGGGGTCGCGGTGGCCCGGCTGACCGAGGCGCCGGCGCCGGTACTGGAAGCGGCCACCGCGGCCCTTCGCCAGTACGGCGTCCACCCGGCCGCCGAGGTCGCCGCCGGGCTGCTTCGCTTCGTACCGATCCCGGCGCCGAACTCCCTTGAGGTCCGTACGCTCGGCGGCTTTGGCCTGCTCCGCGACGGGCAGCTGGTGGGCGCCGAGGAATGGCGGTCGAAGAAGGCCCGCGACCTGTTCAAGCTGCTGGTGGCCCGCGCGCGGCCGGCCCACCCCGCGCGAGCTGCTGATGGACATCCTGTGGCCGGACGGACGAGGATCCGACCAAATGCGCCAACCGACTTTCCGTTGCGCTGTCGACGATTCGTACGGTCCTTGACCCCGGCCGAGCGTTCCCGCCGGACCATTTCGTGGGCACCGACAAATACGCCATCGAGTTGCGCAACCTGGCCGTCGACGTCGAGGTTTTCCTTGCCATCGCGGCAAAGGCCCAGATGGAGTACGAGCGTGGCAGTGCCGACGCACCGCGCGCGCTGGCGCTGGCCGAGGCCACCTACAGCGGGGATTTCCTGGAGGAAGACCCGTACCAGGACTGGGCCGTGCCGCTGCGTGAGGAAGCCAAGGCTCGCTATTTGGAGCTCGTACGGCTGCTCGCCAGCATCGCCTCCAAGGCTGGCGAATACGACCGCGCGGCGCGTTATCGCTTGCGTGCGTTGGAAAGGGACACTTTCGACGAGGAAGCGCACCTCGGCCTGATCGGCGCACTGGTGGCCGCCGGCCGCCATGGCGAGGCCAAGCGGCGCTACCAGATCTCTACCGCGAGCAGATGGCGGAGATCGGCATCGACCCGGCGCCGTTCCCGCAGCGGTCGCAGCGCCGGCCCTCTCCGGCTGGCAGGTAAACGGTTTTTTTTTGTCTTGCGCTGGACCGCACACTCCGTGCGGTCCAGCTCTCTTTGTGTGAACGGTTTTTACGTATACGGACGTACGTGGGGCGAAATTACGTGGTGGCACGGATGGTAAGGGCTACCTGTTCGGGCGAGAATTTCCAGTATGAGACAGGTATCCCCCCCGCCAGACCAACTGCGGTCCGGCATGAGCGCACCGATGGCGGCGCCCGGCGCCGCACCATATGTCCGCACCATGGGAACCTTCCAGGTGATCCGCGGCCGGAGCCCGTTCGACACCGCCGAGTGGCCCTCGAAAAAAGCCCGTGAGCTGTTCAAACTGCTGATCGCCCGGCGCGGTCGGCCGACCGCCCGCGAGCTCTTGATGGACACGCTGTGGCCGGACGACGAGCCCACCAGATGCGCCAAACCGGCTGTCCGTCGCATTGTCGACCATCCGTACGGTTCTCGACCCTTACCGTCGGTACCCGGCTGACCATTTCGTGAGCACCGACAAATACGTGGTGAGCCTTTCCAACGTCACCGTCGACGTGGAGGTTTTCCTTGCCGCCGCGCGGGAAGCCGTGCTGCGCTACGAGAACGGCGAGCCGGACGCGCTGACCGCGCTGGCGCTCGCCGAGGCTGGCTACGCCGGGGACTTCCTGGCCGAAGACCGTTACTACGAGTGGGCCGTGTCACTGCGCGAGCTGGCCCGTGCGAGTTATCTGGACCTCGTTCGTACGCTCGCTACCGCCGCTGCCCGCAGCGGCGACTACGAGCGGGCGCAGGCGTACCAACTGCGTGCCCTGGAGCGGGACCCGTTCGACGAGCAGGCGCACCTCGGGCTCATCGACGCGTTGGCGTGCACCGGAAAACACGACCGGGCTCGCCGGCAGTATCACGACTATCGCCGGCAGATGGACCGGATCGGCATCGAGCCGGTCCCGTTCCCGCCGCACCGGGTGGCGGCCCGGCCGCTGTCCACTGTCGGGCGCTGATCTCGTATGTCCTGGGCTTGCGGTGGTGATCCTTCGCGGGGAAGCTGATCCGATCAGTCGAACCCGAAGGACGCACCGTGCCCGGTCAGGTCGAGACTTCCCGCGGTCTGCGCCGCACCCTGTCGGTTTGGCAGGCCATCGGCCTGTCGGTGGCGCTGATGGCGCCCAGCATGGCCGCGAACATCAACCCGCAACAGACCGCCGGCCCGGCTGGTAGAGCGGTGCCGCTGGCATTTTTCCTGTCCGCACTGGGCGTTCTGCTGGTCGCGTACGGTTTTGTCCGACTCTGCCAGTATTATCAGCACGCCGGCTCGGTTTATGCCTTCGTTGGAGCCACTCTCGGGCCACGAGCCGGCGTGGTGTCCGGCGTCGGGCTGCTCGGCACGTACACGTTCTACGCGGTGGTCACCTCCTCAGCCGCCGGCAACCTCGGCGGCACCGCTTTCCTTACCGAGGTGGGAATCTGGCCGAATCCGCCGGCTTGGGCGCCTTTCGTGCTGACCGGCGTGGCGCTGGTCGGCAGCTGGCTGCTCGCGATGGCCCCGGCCCGCCGCGGCACCACCGTCCTGCTGGTCGTCGAGGGCGCCACCGTCGCGCTGATCCTGCTGATCACCGCCATCATCGCGGTTCGGCTGATCGGCGGCACCGCACCCGGCGGCCAGCATTTCACCTCGCAGGTCTTCACCTTCACCCCCGACAGCGGCCTCTCCGGCGTCTTCCTCGGTGCCGTCTTCGGCTTCCTTTCCTTCGCCGGCTTCGAAGCCGCCGCCACCCTCGGCGAGGAAACCAGCAACCCGCGCCGGGACATCTCCCGCGCCATCCTGGGCACCGCGATCTTCGGCGGCGCATACTTCGTCATCGTCACCGCGGTCGAGATGATGGCCTTCGGCACCGACGCGGCCGGCGTCAGGAAATTCGCCAATTCCGGTTCACTGCTGGGAGACCTCGGCACCGGCTACGTCGGCGCCTGGGCTGGCGACCTCATCAGCCTCGGGGCCACCATCAGCGCCTTCGGCTGCTGCCTCGCCTGCGTCGTCGGCGCCTCCCGCATGCTTTTCGCGCTGGGCCGCGACATCGGGGGCGCCCGCGGCATCGGCCGTACGTCCGCCAGCGGCACCCCCGCCATCGCCACCACCGTCATCACCCTCCTGGCCGCCGCCTTCATCGTGATCTGCGCGGTCTTCTTCGGCGCCACCACGAAAGACACCTTCGCCTGGTCCGGCACCATCGGCACCCTGATCTTGCTCGTGGTCTATTTACTGACCACCGTCGGAGCGATCTGGCTGATTTTCGTACGCCGAAAGATGGCCGTGCCTCGCTGGCAGGTCGTTTTTCCGTTGGGAGCACTGGCCTTGCTCGGCTACACGGTTTACGTGAACGTCATCCCGTACCCGACCGCGGGCCCGGCCCGCTGGTTCCCGGTCGTCGCTGGGGATTCTGGTGGTCGCCCTGGTGGGTGTGCTCGCCCTCCCCCGCGTCGCCCGTCGCGTCGGCACCCAGCTCGCCTCCCTCAGCAGCGTTTCGCGCGAGGGTGACATTTGAGGGGTTGAATGCCCCCTATTTGTCGCCCCAAACGTCACCCTCGCGGAGGTTACGTTCAGGTCCAGCGTAAGCAACGGGGCGTTGCGGACCAGCGAGCCAGTTAACCGTTGAGGTAAGCCAAAACAGCGAGCACCCGGCGGTTGGTGTCATCGGACGGTCCGATGCCGAGTTTGCCGAAAATGCTGGCGGTGTGCTTGCCGACCGAGCCCTCGCTGATGAACAACCGGGCCGCGATCGCCGCGTTGGAACAACCTTCCGCCATCAACGACAACACGTCTCGCTCGCGCGGTGACAATGCCGCCAGCGGTTCGTCGCGGGCATTACTGACGAGCAGTTTCGCGATCACTTCTGGGTCCATAGCGGTGCCGCCGCCGGCGACTCTTCGTACGGCGTCAATGAACTGCTCGGCGTTGAACACTCGGTCTTTCAACAAATAGCCGATCCCGCCGGTGCCGTCGGCGAGCAGCTCCCGGGCGTACAACTGCTCGACGTGCTGCGACAGTACGAGCACCGGCAGGCCGGGTTCGCGTTGGCGGGCATGCAAAGCCGCCTGCAACCCCTCGTCTGTGAACGTCGGTGGCAGTCGTACGTCCACAATGGCCACATCTGGTTTTTCTTCTATCAGCGCCTGTTCCAGCGCCGGACCACTCTCGACCGCCGCCACCACCTCAAAACCGTGCGCGGACAGCAGGTGCGTCAGTCCGTCGCGGAGAAGGTAGAGGTCTTCGGCGAGGACAACGCGCATGGCAGCTCCATCGTCACCATTGTCGGACCGCCCGAAGGGCTACTGACGGTGACCCTACCGTCGAAGGTGCCCAGTCGGCGCTCAATGCCGCGCAGGCCACTGCCGCGGCTCGGGTCGGCGCCGCCCGTGCCGTCGTCAAGCACGCTGATCCGCAGCGCGCTGTCCAAGTGCCGCAGGTCGATCCACACCCGCTCGGCGCCGGAATGGCGGGCCGCGTTCGTCAGCAGCTCGGCGACCGCGAAGTAGGCGGCGGACTCCACCGGCGCGGCCAGCTGGCCATCCAGCGCCGCCTTGACCTGTACGTCCAACGGGCTGTCCAGCGCGATCGCGCGGATCGCGTCGGCCAACCCGCGCTCGGCGAGGATCGGCGGGTGGATGCCGCGGACCAGCGTACGCAGCTCAGCCAGCGCCGACGCGGAGCTGTCCCGCGCCTTGCTCACAAGCGCCTTCGCGGCCGCCGGGTCCTGGTCTATAAGTGCCTCGATGGCGCCAAGCGTCATGCCCATCGCGACCAGCCGCGCCTGCGCCCCGTCGTGCAGATCGCGCTCAATCCGGCGAACCTCGGCGGCCTGCGTGTCGGTCGCGGCCGTACGGGTCTCGGTGAGTTGCTCCACGCGCGCGGTCAACTCCTCGCGCTCGACCAGCATCATCGCCTTCGCTGTCGGGCGCAGCAGCAGCGACGACCACAGACTGTGAGCACGCACCAGCGGCGGCGAAAGGGCCAGCATGGCGACCACCAGCAGCACGCCGCCGACGAGCGCGAGCCACCTCGACCCGTACAGCTGCCCCACCCACTGCGATCCGTTCGGATCGAACAGTCCCGGCCCGATCAGCCCACCCATGGCGTAACAGAACGCGGTCATCGGCAGCAGCATCGGAACAATCCCGATTACTGGCTGGAAAATCAGCCAACCCAGGTCCCGCCAGGTCGCCGGATCGCGCAGCACCCAGCGTTCGCGATCCATCCAGGACGAACCACTGACCGGCAGGTACGGCCGCGGCAAGTCCAGCTCTGACCACCTGCGCCCGTACATTCGGAACAGGTTCGGCAACCAACGCGACCACACCACCACCGGGGCACCGAGCGGGCCGAGCAGGAGCGCCAGCAGGTAAACCGGCACCAGGGGGATCACCAGGAGGACTGGACGCCGATCGCGAAACACCGCGAGTTCGCGATCTGGCCGTTGGCGAACCACCAGCCGAAGGCCCGGGCTCGTACGATCGCGGCCGCGGACGCAGGACTGAGCAGCGCTCTGGTCCATAAGCCGTGCAGCCGTAGCATCCATGGCGCGATAAGCACACCTACCGCGATGCTTACCAGCCCGATGAAGACGTTCGTACGCAGAAGCAGCGGACCGGTGACGCCGAAGGCGATCAGGGCCGCCGGCAGCACCGCGATCGCGCCGCCGATCACTGGATCGAGCACCAACCAACCGAGGTCCCGCCAAGTGGCGAGGTCCGACATCACCCAGGTGTAGTAACGCCCAAAGGCGGGTCCGGCGGCAGTCTTATAGAGCGTACGACCGTCCGCCGAGCGATAGAGACCGTCAGGTCCAGGCGTGGGCGGCGGTGGTTTCGGCTGGTACGGGACGGGGATCGGGACACCGGACCACTCGCCGGCCAGCCGGCGCGCGAGGCCCATCAGCGGCCGCGGGAACTCGATGAGCCACGGCAGCGCGGCGATCCCGAGCAGAGAGCCGACGGCGAAAACGGGCTTCAGCGGCCCGATCGCGAAGAGCGCGAGACCGCGCCAGACCGCCCGCACATACCGCATCCCGCCGTCCCTTCCTCGCCGTTGGTGTCCAGTTTGACCTCCTCCGCCGGCGTCGCACAGTGGCCCCAGCTCTCGAGGTGGGGGTAGCTAGGCCCACTGTCAGTGGCCGCGGAAGGCTTCTTCGAGCCACCAGGACGGGCCGCTGGTGACTTTGGCGTCGATGACAAGGGGCCGATCCCGTGGACCTGCGAGCCAGTCAGTCAGACCGTCCAAATCGGACAGTGCTCGTACCGTGATCGCGTCGGCGCCGAATCCGCGGCCCATCGCGGCGATGTCGGTTTCCGGGAACAGCACAGTGTCCAGATTATGGCCGTGCGGACCAAAATGATGCACCTCGGCGCCGTACGCCTCGTCGTTGTAGAACACCACAACCATCGGCAGCCGGAGTCGTACGACGGTGTCCAGTTCAGCGATGGACATCAGGCCACCGCCGTCCCCCACAGCCGCTATCGGCAGCCGGGACGGCTCGGCGAGCGCGGCGCCAATCGCGGTGGCCAGGCCCAGGCCAATCGACTGATATGCCTGGGTGAAGCAAAAAACCACGCTCATCCGGCACCGCCAGGTAGGCACTCGGATATCCCATGAAGTTCCCGGAATCCACTGCGAGCACCCGGTCGACTGGGAGCCGCTCGTCGAGTCCAATCGACAGCGTTCGCGGGTCAATTCGGTCCACAGTGGACACGTCTTCGTACGACACTTCCCGCCAGCGGCCGTCCGGCAGCGACTTTTCCCGATATCCGATGCTTTCCTCGACGAGCTTCGCGACCGCGTCGGCCGTACGAGCGACATCGCCCAGCACGCCGAGGTCGATCGGCCGGTGCGCGCCCAAAGCGTCCGCGTCCAGATCCACCTGGACAACCGTCGCGGCCGCGCGATCAGGGCGCCGTGCCGCATCGTCCACATGTTCAGGCCGGCGCCCCAACCGACCACCAGATCCGCGCCACTGATCAATTCCACGGCCTGCGGTGTGGCAAATCCACCGGAAATCCCCAGAGACCACGGATTGCCGGCGAAAAGTCCGTTGGCCACCGCGGAAGTCGCCAGCAGCGCGCCACAACGGTCGGCCAGCAGTTCCAGCTCTTTCCGGGCTCCCCGGGCACCTCGCCCGGCCACGAAAACCGGCCGCTGAGCAGCCGCGATCGCCTTCGCGAGGGCTTGCGCCGCGGTCGGGTCCGGGCTGGGGACCTGAGCGGCCAGCAGTTTCGGTCGTACCGATGGAAAATCCTCGGCGGCCTGAACATCCAGCGGTAGGTTCAAAACGACCGTTCGGCGCCCTTCGACAGCGGTGCGATAGGCACGTACGACGTCGTCCATCGCACTCGCCGCACTGAAGACCCGCTCGCTGATCGCCCCAACCGCGACCGCGAGAGCGTCTTGATCCACCCGGAAATTCGAGCGTACGGCGGCGGCCGCGGTGTCCGCGGCCAGCACGATCATCGGAGTCCGGCTCTTGGCCGCCTCGGTGATCCCCGTCATCGCGTTGGTCAGGCCGCAGCCCTGATGGACGGACACGACACCGAGCCGCCCGCTCGTACGCGCATAGCCATCGGCCATGGTGGCGGCACCGGATTCGTGCCGGGCGGCCACAAATCGCGCACCCGCCGCCGCCATCGCGTTGGTGACGTGGAAATTCCCGCTGCCCACCACCCCGAAGACGTGGTCCGCGCCCAATTCCACCAGCGTACGGCCGACCAGCTCGGCGACCGTCACGACTCGACCAGCCCCAGCACCCGCGCCGGACTGCCGGAACCGCCCACGATCGGCAGTCCGGTGGCGATGACCACCGCGCCGGTCGGCGGCAGCTCGGCGAGGTTCTGCAACTGGGTCAGCCCGTACCGGCCGGAGCCGGCCAGCGAGCCGTGGCACGGAAACGGCGGATCAAAGCCGTGCGCCGCACCGGCGTCGGTGCCGGCCGTCTCCACGCCGATGCCCACGATGGACCGTTCGGCGAGCAGCCAGGCCACGCAGTCGGCGGCGATCCCGGGCGTGTGCGGGCCGGTTTCGTTGGCGTTCAGGAAATTGTCCTGGTCACCGCTGCGGGCATCCCAGCCGGTACGGTAAAGGAACCACCCGTGAACCGTCCCATGCTCGCTTTCCCAGACCTGGACATCGTTGACTTGCAACAGAAAGTCCGGGTCCTGGAGAGCCCGGTCGGCGAAGTCCAACACGCTGGCGGGCGCGATCAGCTCGCCGGGCGGGATTTCCGCGACACTGCGGCCATCCCGGCCGGTCACCCAGTGAATCGGTGCGTCCAGGTGGGTGCCGGTGTGCTCGCCGGTGTGGATGTTGTTCCAATACCAAGCCGGACCGCGGTCGTCGTAACGACTGATCTCCTCCAGTTGGAACGGCACAGTGTTCCCGAACGGCGGCGGCAACTGCAAAATCGGTGTGGTGCTTTGCAAAGGCGCGGTCAGGTCGACCACCCGAATGCCACCTGAGCACAACTGTGCACTGAAATCCCGCAAAACCGACATTGAGCCAACCTCCGCGGTCAGGGCCTCCAGCGGCGGTGCCTGGTGGCCGGTTCGCCCTCTCTCACCAGCGCCAGCCGCGGTTTCGGCGCGTCCGTACGGCCGGTTGGCGGCTGTCGCCTCCCGGCGGCGAACTGGAGTGGCCACGCCGCCGCCGGACCGGTGTAATCCTGCTCCA
>NZ_WOTO01000062.1 GCF_010993775.1 Fodinicola feengrottensis
AGTTCCGCCTGACCAGTGCGTCCCTGAACTCGGCGGCGGGATGAACTCGTCACCGACGGCAAGGACGTCAGCCACGAGGCAGCACCTGCGTTTTGAGCCCTTTCCCACCGCGGAAGGCGTCGAGGGCGGCCGGATACTGTTCCAGCGGCAGCCGGTCGGTGATGATGGTGTCCGCGTCGACGAACCCGGCCGCGAAAAGCTCGGCCGCCCGCGGATAGCTGTGCAGCACCGCCATCGACCCGACGATGGTGATTTCCTGGTTGTAGATGCGGAAAGGCGAGAACTTGGCCACCGCGTCCTCATTGGACACCCCGAACTGCAGGAAGGTGCCGCCCTTGCGGGTACGGCTGAAACCGTCCTCGATCGCCGCCACCACCCCGGTGCAGTCGATCACGATTTCCCAGCCCAGCGGCCGATCCAGCTCGGCCGCGCTGGTGGCCACCGCGGTGGCGCCGAGCTTGGTCGCGGTGGCCAGTCGGCCGGCGTTGGTGTCCACGACGGACACCGACGCGGCCCCGGTGCGTACGGCCATCTGCAAGTTCAGCAGCCCCATCGTGCCGGCGCCGTAGATCAGGATGTGCTGGCCGACCCGCGCGGACAGGACGTCGAAGCCCCGCACGACACACGACAGCGGCTCGATCAGGGCGGCGTCTTCCAGTCGTACACCCTCGGGCAGTACGGACAGGTTTTTCACTGGTGCGAGCGCGAACTCGGCCGCGCCGCCGGCCTTGGAGACGCCGATGGCGGCCCAGTTGTCGCACAGGTTTCCGCGGCCCAGCTTGCAGAAATGGCACTCGCCGCAGAACAGCGATGGGTCCACCGCGACCTTGTCGCCGACCCGGACCTCGGTCACGTCCGACCCGATCTCAACCACCTCACCGGCGAACTCGTGACCGGGGATGATGATCGGCAGCGACGGTGCGAACTCCCCGTCCGCGATGTGCAGGTCGGTGCCGCAGATCCCGCAGGCCGCGACGCCGACGACGACGTCACGCGGCCCTGGGTCGGATCCGGCACAGTCTCGACCGAGACCTTGCCCGGCTCGTGGATGACCGCGGCTCTCATCTGATCACTCCCTCTGGCGCGTAAGACCTACTGCACTACCCAATCAAATCAGTCGACGCTGGTCGCGCCCGAGTGCGCCGTGACGGTGACCGCTTCCGGCGGCACCGGCCGGTCCGGCACCTGGGCGGTGCCGGCCACCAGGCACGCGGACGTCCCCCAGGCGACCGCACGGGCCAACCGCTCCGGCTCCGGACCCTCGACCGCCAGGAACCCGGCCAGCAGCGAGTCGCCGGCGCCGACGGTGTTGACGACCTCGATCGTCGGCGGCACGGCCTGCCACCAGCCGGCCGGGCTGACCAGCACGGCACCCTGCGCACCCATGCTGACCAGCACAAATGCCGTCGGCGCAAGGGACCGGGCGGCGGCAACCGCGTCGACTGGCGAGCGTACGTCCCGACCGCTCACCTCGGCCAGCTCCTGCGCATTGGGCGCGATCAGGTCCCGCGCCGGCGTCGATCGCGGCCCGCAGCGCGGGTCCGGAAGTGTCCACGGCAACCCTCGTCCCAGCCGCGTGACCAGCGGCGATGGCCGCCTCGACGAGCCCGTCCGCGGCGGCCGGCAGCGACCCGGAGACGACCAGCCAGCCGGCGCCCTCGCAAACCTCGCGGGCCGTACTCACCAACGACGCCCGCTCACCGGCGGTCAGCTCGGCACCGGGCTCGTTGAGCTTGGTGGTTTCGCCGCCGGGCAGCACGACCGAGAGGTTCACCCGCACCGGCCGGGCGGTCGGGATCGCGTACGTGACGATGCCGTCGGCCTTCAACAGGTCCACCAGCTGCGTGCCCTCCGGGCCGCCGGCCGGCACGATCGCCACCGACTCGTACGAGCGGGCGACCAGCACCGGGTGACGTTGACGCCCTTCCCGCTGGCCTCGACCCGCGCGGTGCTGGTCCGGTTGACCGCGCCCGGCACCAGCCGGTCGAGCGTCACCGTACGGTCGATGCTGCTCGGCGTCGGCGTCAACGTGACGATCACTTGCGATCCCCTCCGTCCAGGCGCATCGTCAGGAACGCGGCACTGCCGTCCTCCGGGAAATAGCGGTCCACCTCCACGAAAGCACGGGACTGGGGGCGAACCGCACACCGTCCACATTGGTCACCAGCACCACCGTCTCGATGGCGCCCGCACCCAGCTCGTACGCCCGCGCCAGCTCCGACTCGTAAAACCGCTGCCCGTACCCGCGCCGGCGGTGCGCGGCCAGCACCCGGACGATCACGGTGGCCGTCCTGTCCGGGCCCGCTGGCGGCCGTACGGTCGCGCAGCCCACCAGCGTGTCGTCGACATACGCCACCGTCAGGTGGTTCTGGCCGATCCGCTCCCGAACCTCCTCGACCGACAGCGCCGCGTTGGGAATGATCACGTTGTGGACCTCACGCCAGTCATGCAGCGTTCGCTC
The DNA here is from genome assembly GCF_010993775.1 of Fodinicola feengrottensis. Lineage (GTDB taxonomy): Bacteria > Actinomycetota > Actinomycetes > Mycobacteriales > HKI-0501 > Fodinicola > Fodinicola feengrottensis. The sequence goes on from NZ_WOTO01000062.1 coordinate 2,462, forward strand.
ATCCACCGGCTCAATGCGCATGGTCACACCCAATGACCTGCCAGCGCCGCCGTCAACCGGCTTTTGCTTACTAGTGGCCCTCGAATGCCAGCACACGATCGAGCGCCGCTCGGCCCACGGGTCCCCAGTTCGGCTTGCCGCCAGGAAGGCCGCGATCTCCGTTTTGGCCCATGAGCATGAGAAAAAGGCTCTTCATCGCGGCCAACCCGCGAGCGCGCCGGATTGTCGCCTCGTCGGCACGCGCGTACGCGTCGAAGAACCGTGAAGCCGCGCCCGCCGGAAGCAGCAACCACGCGGCCGCGAGGTCCCACGCCGGATCGCCGGCGAACAGGTCACCGAAATCGATCACGCCCGCGAGCGTCCCATCCGAGACGACGACGTTCGCGGGGTGGAGGTCGCCGTGCAGCCACAACCGCGGGCCCTCCCATTCGGGAGCCGCGGCGGCATCGTCCCAGACAGCCCGCGCCTTGCCGGCAATGTCGCCGAGGTCAACAGCTCGCATGAAATTCTCAAAGCCGCCCGTGCAGTTCTTGGGGTGAGCGCCGCGGTCCGTACTGTCCGGCGCTTCGGCGGGTGCCTCGACGTGGAGCGCCCTCAGGAAGCTCGCCAGAGTGTCGGCGGCGTGGTCGGCACGGCTGATCGAGGCGCGGTCCAGGGGCTCGCCAGGAACCCACATCATCACCGTCCAGGGCCATGGAAACCGCACGGACGGTTCACCGATCCGCACCGGGATCGGGACGGGCAGCGGTAGCCGCGGGGCCAGGACGGGCAGCCACTGGCGTTCCCTGAGGAGAAGATCCGGGGCATTGCCGGTGCGCGGCATCCGTACGACCAGGTCGTCGCCGAGGCGCCACTGCTGATTGCCCCCCAGCCGCCCACCACCTCGACGACAGGCAGGCCCGCAAGATCTGGATGCTGCTCTTTCAGCAGGGAGCGCACCACATCCTCGTCGATCTGGACATTGTCCACGTACGACCTCGAAGTCAGGCGCGGGAAGATGTGGTGCTGGCCAGGGGTTTTGGCCCCTGACCTCGCAACTTGCTCCCCGGACTGGACTCGAACCAGTAACCCTTCGGTTAACAGCCGAATGCTCTGCCAATTGAGCTACCGGGGACCGACGCTGACGTTTCCGTCTCGCGCGATTGAAAGACTACACCAGGCAGTGGGTCGCCCCGACAGGGTGGTCCGGGGCAGGATGGAGGTGCACGGTAGGTAGCCCGGTTGCTAGGAGGGATGACCCATGAGCACCATGACCAAGGTCGCGTTCGTCGCCGGACTCGCCGTCGGGTATGTGCTGGGGACCCGAGCCGGCCGGGAGCGGTACGACCAGATTCGCCGGCTGGCTCGGGCGGTCAGGGAGAATCCGACGGTCCAGGAGACCGCCGGCATCGTCCAGGCGCAGGCCACCAATGCGGTCGTCGGCGCTCGCGACATCGTCGCTGACCGGCTCGCACAGACTCCGGTCGGCGAGCGCTTCGCCGCTGTCTTCAGCAACGCCCCGAGCGGGCACGTGAACGGCGCCGGCCCGGCGTAAGCGTCAGGGTTGGGGTGGAGCGGCCGATCGAGCGGCAGCGTCGATCAGATCCGCGACCTGCGCTCGTACGGCCGGGTCCTTATAATCCGTGCCCGCGTCGTAGCGGGCCGCCCAGGCCAGGCCGTCGACCATGGGCACCCGGCGGCCGACCACCCAGACACCGCCGGTTGCCAGCTGGTGGTGGGCTGAGTACGCGACGCTGCGGGTGACTCGGGTGCGCACTTCCGGCGGCAGGTCGCCGGGGTCGGTCAGCCGGATGTGCAGCGGCGGGCCGTCCGCGACCACCCCCGGGTCGATCTCGTCGGACGGGATAACGGTCAGCACGCCCTCGGCCCAACCGGCCTTGTGGATCTCGTGCCAGCCGAGCCGGCGGCGCGGCTCGGCCGGTGGCCACAGACCCTGCGTGGTGGCCACGACCAGCGTGCCTTCCTCCGTACGCCCCCAGGCGACCACCCGCTCATGCGGGTCGACCAGGGTCTGCGCCTGCGCGGGGATGCGGCGGGCCCGCAACCGGTCGAAGATGCCCATCTTGTTCTACAAACCGCCTATCGCCTGCTCACGCAGGCCGCGCCGATGCTGTTCCAGCGCGAACAGCTCGCCAGCCAACCGGGCCGACTCGTCCGGGTTCTCCACCGGGTTCAGCCGCTGCAGCCGCGACTTCAGCGGCATGATCTGCCGCACAACGGCGAGTTCCTGCAGACGGGCGAGCACGATGCCCGCGTATCTCGGGTCGGGCTCGGTCGAGCTGTGGGCCGGCTCCACCGCCAGCTCGGCGACCACGCTCTGGGTGACCAGGTCGTCGCACGCCTCCTGGATGCGCTGCACCCACTCCGGCCCGGCGGTGCCTGTGACCACGCCACCGACGGCCTCCAGCGCCTCGCGGATGCAGATATAGACGGGATGCGTGTACGCGGCTGCCTCGATCGCGTCGAACATCGGGCCGGCCAGCACGGGGGTCTGCACCGCGAGCTTGAGTGCCTCGCGTTCGACGCCAAGTGCCTGGTCATCGGCCTGCGGGCGCTGCTGCCGGGGCACCTCGGGCGCGGCCTCCACGGCCGCGGGGCCGGGCCGGCGCTGGCCCTTGGGGGCGGTGTTGGCGGCCTCGGCGACGGCCCGGTTGACCGGCTCGATCTCCATGCCGAGCCGGCCGGCCAGCCATCGCGCGTATTCCGGTCGCTGGGCGCGGTCCTTCAGCCGGGCGACGTGCGGCGCGCAGGCCCGCATCGCGGCGACTCTGCCCTCGACGGTGTCCAGGTCATATCTGTCCATGGTGGACTGCAGGACGAACCGGACCAGCGGGGCGCGACGCTCGATCAGGTCCCGTACGGCCAGGTCGCCGTTCGCCAGCCGGAGCTCGCATGGGTCCATCCCGTCCGGGCTGATCGCGATGAACGTCTGCGCGACGAACCGCTGGTCGTCCTCGAAGGCGCGGCGGGCCGCCTTCATGCCGGCCTCGTCGCCGTCGAAGGTGAAGACCACCTCGCCGCGGAACTCGTCCTGATCCATCAACAGCCGGCGCAGCACCGAAATGTGCTCGTTGCCAAAGGCCGTGCCGCAGGTCGCCACCGCGGTCGGCACGCCTGCCACGTGACAGGCCATCACGTCGGTGTAGCCCTCGACCACCACCGCGCGGTGCCGCTTGGCGATCTCCCGCTTGGCCCGGTCCAACCCGTACAGCAGCGCCCCCTTCTTGTAGATCGGGGTCTCCGGGGTGTTCAGGTATTTCGGGCCGTCGTCGTCTTCCAGCAGCCGGCGCGCGCCGAAGCCGACCACGTCACCGGACACCTCCCGGATCGGCCACAGCAGCCGGCCGCGGAACCGGTCGATCAGGGTGCCGCGCCGGGACTGTTTCGCGAGGCCGGCGGTGACCAGCTCGTCCTCGGTGAACTTGCGGCCGCGCAGGTGCTTGGTCAGCGCGTCCCACTCGCTCGGCGCGAACCCGCAGCCGAAGTCCGCGGCGACGGTCTGGTCGAAGCCGCGCTCGGCCAGGAACTGCCGGGCCGGACGGGCGCCGGCGGTGCCCAACTGCTCGTTGTAGAACTCCAGCGCGGCCACGTTCACCTCGACCAGCCGCTGCCGCTGGCCGGACCGCTTGGGTTGCACCGGGCCGCCGCCGGCGGTCTGCTCGTACGTCACCGCGACGCCGGCGCGGGACGCGAGCCACTCCACCGCCTCGGAGAAGCCGAGCATCTCCGACTCCATCACGAAGGTGAAGACGTCCCCGCCGACACCACAGCCGAAGCAGTGGTAGAAGCCGCGCGCTGGACTGACCGTGAAAGAAGGTGATTTCTCGTCGTGGAAAGGGCAAAGTCCCTTGAGGCTGCCGCCGCCGGCCGATCGCAGGGTCACTCGACCGGACACCACGTCGGCGATGGGCGACCGCTCGCGTACGAGCGCGACGTCGGTGTCCCGGATGCGGCCTGCCACGGCCGAGAGTCTAGTCCGGCGCCGACCGACGGACAGTCGCCGGAGTCAGGGTGGCGACCAGTCGGGCCAAAGCCGGCACGGCGGCGGTGATCGCGTCCCGGTCCGCGGTCGAGAGAGTGCCGAGCGCACTGCCGATCCGGCGCTCGTGTGCCTGCTGCCAGTCGGTCAGCTTCTGCCGGCCGGCGGCGGTCAGCGTCAACCGGCCGGCCCGGCGATCGGCCGGGTCCGCCTGCCGGTCCACCAGGCCGGCCTCGATCAGCTGGCTGGCGAGACCACTCACCGTGTTCGCGGCCAACCGGAGCTGCGCGGCCAGGTCGCCGATCCGCTCGGACGGCACGTCACCGAGCGCCTGCAGCAGCTCGACCTGCGCGATCGGCAGTGACTCGGCCGGGTAGTCGGTCCGGATGCTGGCCCGCAGCGCCCGCCGCAGCCGGGCGACCACGTCCGTCAGCGCCGCGACCTCGTCACCGCTGTCCCCGCTCATCGGCAGAGCTTATCCAGCCGGCCCTCGCGGTGTGGTGGACGGCACAATGCCTCGGATCCCGATTATCTCGGTCTCCGATATAATTGGGTACGTGCTGAGTCGACTCTTGGTGGAACCGGCACGACCGGCGATCGTCCGCGATCGTTCGTACGCGCCGTGGCTCGCCGTCGCGGCGGTCACCATCGGCGCCTTCATGGGGCAGCTCGACGCCAGCATCGCGACGGTCGCACTCCCCCGCATCCAAGCCGACCTCGGCGTCTCAGTCGGCGCGGTCGAGTGGGTGTCACTCGCGTATCTGCTGACGCTGATCGCCACCATCATCGCCGTCGGGCGGCTCGCCGACCGATATGGACGCAAGCTCTTCTACGTGTACGGGTTCGGGCTCTTCGCGCTGGCCTCGCTCGGCGCCGGCCTCTCCGGCTCGCTGGAGATGCTGGTGCTTTTCCGTGTCGTACAGGGAATTGGCGCGGCCATGCTGCAGGCCAACAGCGTCGCCCTGATCGCCACCAGCCTGCCCCGCCATCAGCTCGGCCGCGGCATCGGCATTCAGGGCGCCGCCCAGGCCGTCGGGTTGACGCTGGGTCCGGCAGTCGGCGCGCTGGTGGTCGCGCACTGGGGCTGGCAGGCGATTTTCCTGCTGAACGTGCCGGTCGGCGCTCTCGGCATCGCGCTGGGACTGGTATTCCTGCCCCGCAGCCGCGGTCTCTGCCGCAGCGCGATTCGCTGGCTCGACTTTTTGCCCGCACTGCCAGGATTACTGGCCGGACTTGGTTCCTATCTGGTGCTCTTTGGCGTACTTTTCGTCATCCCGTTCAGCTACCACGGCGCCAACACGGGACTGGTCTTGACCGCCCTGCCGGCTCTGATCGCGATCACCGCACCCGTCGCCGGCTCCCTGGTCGTACGCGTCGGCGGCCGTGCCCTGACCACTGCCGGCATGCTTCTGTCCGCGCTGGGGCTGGTCTTCTTATCGCTGGCATCCGGCGCGTGGTTGACCGCCGCGGCTCTGGGGGTCGTCGGCATCGGCATCGGCGCGTTCACCCCCGCCAACAACGCCGGCATCATGGCCCTCGCGCCGCCGGGCCAACCCGGCATGACCAGCGGCGTCCTCAACCTGACCCGAGGTCTCGGCACCTCCGCCGGCGTGGCCCTCACCGGCGCCGTCTACACAGCCACCTCCGGCAGCGTCCCAGTCACCGTCCTTACTCTCGCCGCGGTCGCGGTCGTGGCCGCGGTTCTCCAGGGGGTGCGGCGCGAAACTGTCGTACCCGGGTGACATTTTGAGCCCCCGCCCTTTCAGAAGGGTGGGGGGCGGGGGGCGGGTTTTCATTACGTAAGTAGACGCGCGCGCGAGATAAGCGCGCGTTCAGCGGGCGCCGAGCCGGTTGGCCCAGCGTTGGATGGAGGCGTCGGTGAGGCTGGCGACCTGGTCGATGATGACGCGCAGCCGGGCCGCGTCGTTCGGGGCCTGCGTCCACAACGGACGAAAGACCGGGTCGAGGGCGTCCGGGGCTCGTACGGTCAGGGCCGTCACGACACCGGTGACGAGTTCGCGCTGCCGGGCGTACGCCCACTGGGCATCTCGCCGCTGCATCACCCAGCGCCAGGCGATCGCCTTCAACAGCGCACATTCGGCCCGGGCCCGGCGCGGCACGATCAGGTCGGCGGCATAGCGGCGGAGCGGGCCGGGGCCGTGGGCGGCCTGGGTCGCCTCCAGCGCCGCCTCGCTGAACCGGCCGGTCAGCGCGCTGGTCAGCGCTTTCAGCGCGACCTGCGACCGGTGCCCACCGTCGTAACGGGCCACCGCGGTGATCACCGAATGGCCCCGGATGTCGTCCAACACCTGCGAAAGCTCGCCGGCTGACTCGTCGGAATACATCCGGGCGGCCAGCTTGCACAACTCCGCCCGCTCGTCCCGATCATCCAATGTGGACAGTTTGATATGGCCGGCGTGCACGCCGTCTTCCACGTCGTGGACGGAATACGCCACGTCGTCCGCCCAGTCCATCACCTGGGCTTCCAGGCAACGGGCCCGATCCGGTACGCCTTCGCGCAACCACTGGAAACCCGCGCTGTCGTCGGCGTAATAACCGAATTTCCGCTGCCCGTCGGTCCGCGGCCACGGATATTTGCAGGTCGCGTCGAGGCTCGCCCGGGTCAGGTTGAGGCCGACGCTGCGACCGTCCGGCTCGACGACCTTCGCCTCCAGCCGGGTCAGGACGCGCAAAGTCTGCGCATTGCCCTCGAAACCACCGCACCCGCCGGCGACCGCGGCCAGCGCGTCCTCGCCGTTGTGCCCGAACGGCGGGTGGCCGAGGTCGTGCGCGAGCCCGGCGGTGTCGACGATGTCCGGGTCACAGCCGAGCGCGGCGCCCAGCTCGCGGGCGATCTGGGCGACCTCCAACGAATGCGTCAGCCGGGTCCGCGGGAAGTCGTCGACGCCGGCCGTGACGACCTGCGTTTTGGCCGCCAGCCGGCGAAAACCGGCGCTGTGCAGGACCCGCGCGCGGTCGCGCTGATACGCCGTACGGTCGCTGGTCGGCGACTCCACCACCCACCGCTGCTCCGCGTGGGTCGTCATATCCGGGCACATCGCCAAGCCTGTCACAAAATAGCGGCGCGGCCAGCCTCCAGCCGGGCCACCGGCACCCGGAACGGCGAGCAGGACACGTAGTCCAGGCCCACCTGGTGGAAGAAGTGCACCGAGGCCGGGTCTCCGCCATGCTCGCCGCAGACGCCCAGTTTGAGGTCCGGCCGGGTGCCGCGGCCTTCCTCGGACGCGATCCGGATCATCCGTCCGACGCCCTCGACATCGAGCGACTCGAACGGCGAGACACCGAAAATGCCTCGGTCGAGATAGCGGGAGAAGAACGCGGCTTCCACGTCGTCGCGGGAAAATCCCCACACCATCTGGGTCAGGTCGTTGGTGCCGAAGGAGAAGAAGTCGGCGGCCACGGCGATCTGGCCGGCGGTCAGCGCGGCCCGCGGCAACTCGATCATGGTGCCGATCAGCATGTGCAACTCGACGCCAGTGGCCGCGCCGACCTCGGCCAGCACGCGCTCGGTCTCGTCCCGTACCAGCTCCAGCTCCAGCTCCTGTACGGCCCCGACCAGCGGGATCATGATCTCCGCTCGCGGGTCGCCGCCGGCCTTCTTCCGCTGCGCCGCGGCCTCCGCGATAGCCCTGACCTGCATGGCGAAAAGGCCGGGGATGACAATGCCCAGCCGTACGCCCCGAAGCCCCAGCATCGGGTTCTGTTCGTGCAGCCGGCGGACCGCGTCCAGCAACCGGTGATCTTCCTCGGTGGCCTCGCCACGCTCTTGGGCGACCGCGACCCGGACCGAAAGATCGGTCAGGTCCGGCAGGAACTCGTGTAGCGGCGGGTCCAGCAGCCGTACGGTCACCTCCTTGCCGTCCATCGCCTCGAAGATCTCGATGAAGTCGCCGCGTTGCAGCGGCAGCAACGCGGCCAGCGCCGCGTCGCGTTCTTCCTTGCCCTCGGCCAGAATCAGCCGCTCCACCTGGTGCCGGCGCTCCCCCAGGAACATGTGCTCGGTACGGCACAGCCCGATGCCCTCGGCGCCGAACCGGCGGGCCCGCGCGGAGTCCTCGCCGTTGTCCGCGTTCGTACGCACGCCCAGCCGGCGGACCGAGTCGGCGTGTTTGATCAGCCGGTCGACGGCCTGCACGAGGTCGTCGTTTTCGCCTGGTTCAAGGGTTCCCTCGAAATACTCAACGACCGGCGAGTCGGTGACCGGCACCTCGCCAAGGAAGACGTCGCCAGTCGAGCCGTCGATGGAAATCAGGTCGCCTTCGGACACGACAGTGCCGTCGGCCGCGGTGATCGTGCGGCTCTTCTGGTCGACTTCCAGTTCTTCCGCGCCACACACGCAGGTTTTGCCCATTCCGCGGGCAACCACGGCAGCGTGCGAGGTTTTCCCGCCCCCCCGGCTGGTCAACACCCCGACCGCCGCGATCATGCCGTTCAGGTCGTCGGGGTTGGTCTCCCGGCGAACCAGAATCACCTTCTCCCCGGCCGCCGCCTCGCGAACAGCGGTCGCGGAGTCGAAGACGACCTTGCCGACGGCCGCGCCGGGCGAGGCATTCATGCCCTTGGTCAGCTTCTTCGCGTCCGCGGTGGAGCCAAACCGCGGGAACATCAAGTTCGCCAACTGATCGCCGGTGACCCGCCGGAGCGCTTCGTCCTGGTCGATCAAACCCTCCTCGACCAGCGCCACCGCGATCCGGAAAGCGGCCGCGGCGGTACGCTTGCCCACCCGCGTCTGCAGCATCCACAGGTTCCCGCGCTCAATGGTGAACTCGATGTCACACAGGTCGAGGTAGTGGTGCTCCAATGTGGACATGATGCCCAGCAGTTGGTCGAACGACTTCTTGTCGATGTTTTCCAGCTCGGCCAGCGCGACCGTGTTGCGGACCCCGGCGACCACGTCCTCGCCCTGCGCGTTCTGCAGGTAGTCGCCGTAAATTCCGGTCCTGCCGGTCGCCGGGTCGCGGGTGAAAGCGACACCCGTGCCAGAGTCCGGGCCTAGGTTGCCGAACACCATCGCAACGATGTTCACGGCCGTGCCGAGGTCCGACGGAATGCGTTCCTGCCGGCGGTAGAGAATCGCCCGCGGTGCGTTCCACGACTCGAAAACCGCCTGGGTGGCGAGGTCCATCTGCGCACGCGGATCCTGCGGGAAGTCCTGGCCGGTCTCGTCGACGATGATCTTTTTGAAGGTCTTGACCAGATCCCGCAGATCGTCCGCGTCCAGGTCGATGTCGTTCTTGGCGCCTTTGGCCTTTTTGGCCGCGTCGATGGCGGACTCGAAGTGCTCGCCGTCAATGTCCAGGACGGTTTTGCCAAACATCTGCAGAAGTCGCCGGTACGAGTCCTGCGCGAACCGTTCATCGCCGGACTGGTTTGCCAAGCCGTGCACGGATTCGTCGTTTAGACCGACGTTCAGAACAGTTTCCATCATTCCCGGCATCGAGAACTTGGCCCCGGAACGTACCGACACCAGCAGTGGATCGGCCGCGTCGCCGAGCGTCTTACCCATCGTCTTTTCCAGCGCTGCCAGGTGTTCGCCGACCTGACCGGCGAGCTCCGGCGGATTCGCGCCAGTCTCCAGAAAGGCCTGGCAGGCGCGGGTAGTGATGGTGAATCCGGGCGGCACCGGCAGTCCCAGGTTCGTCATCTCGGCGAGGTTCGCGCCTTTGCCACCGAGCAGGTCCTTCTGGTCCTTGTTTCCCTCGGCGAACGCGTAAACATATTTGGTCACGGACCTTGCTCCTCACCGTCAACGGCAACGGCCCGGCCGCGTCGAAGGGGTGCCTCCAACACACCGGGCCACACATGGGGGTGTGCCATGAGGTTAGTTATCAGCGGCCCCCGCCGCAGCTCAGCTGTGAGCAGCCACACCGATTCAGCCGTACGGGACCGATAAAGCAGAGTTTGATATCACCACTACCCAAGGGTGAAGTAGACCATCGGGTTGTCCGTGCTCTTACGCACCGGTTGATCCAGCTTCAGGTCCCGGCGTAGCTCCAGCAGCCGCTGGTACGTCTGCCGGGCCCGGGCCGGAGCGGCGGTGAAATACGGCATGCCGTGGCGACCGAGGTGGCGCATCAGCACCGCGCCCTCGCTCAGCGGCACCGGCCGGCGAAAGTGGAACACGTCGTGCACGCTGACCCGGACGCCGCTGCGCAGCCCGGGGAACAGGTGCTCCAGATACCAGCGGGCGAAGCGCCCACTGTGAGCCGCGTCGATGAAGACGTAGTCGGGCGAGGACTCCAGCTCCCGCCAGCGGTCCTTGACATCGCCGTGGAGGAACGTCCGCCGCCCCGCCGCCAACTCGGCCGGCACGGTCCGCTCGGAGCTGTCGATCAGGTCGTACGAGAACAGGTGCCCGGTCCCGTTGTCGACCAGCGCCCGCAGGATCCAACTGGCCGACCAGCCGTGCAGCGCGCCGATCTCGACGACCGTCTCCGGGCGGGTGTCCCGTACGAGCAAGTACGTGATTTCCGCCTCGATGTCGTCCAGTTGCGCCTTGATCGGGCCGCGGAACCTCGCCAGCAGCTCACGCTGCGCGTTCCGGGCGTCCGCGAGCGGCTCCGCATACTTCTCGTACAGCTCGACGATCAAATCAAGGTCAATCGGGCGCACGGTCAGCCTCCCGAGGTGTCGAGCTCGGCGCCGAAGGGCGCGTCCGCGCAGTCGGCGGAGGCCAACCAGCCGTCCGGCAGGCTCACCTTGCGGATGCCGGTGCTGCGCCCGCGGGGCACCCCGAGCTCCGAACGTGGATACGGCTGGTCGAGGTCGAGAGTGCCGAGCAGGTCGTCCAGCTCGGCCAGCCCGGCGGCCATCCCGAGCGCCCGGCGAGTGTCGCCACCGACCCGGAATCCCTTCAAATACCAGGAAACGTGCTTGCGGAAGTCGGTCACCCCGCGCTGCTCGCCGAGGTGCTCGGACAACAGCTCGGCGTGCCGGCGCATCACCCCAGCGACCGCGCGCAGGCCCGGCAGGGCCCGCTCGGACCGGCCGTCGAAGGCGGCCGCGAGGTCGGCGAACAGCCAGGGCCGGCCGAGGCAGCCGCGGCCGACGACCACGCCCGCGCAACCGGTCTGCTCGACCATCCGCAAGGCGTCGTCGGCTTCCCAGATGTCGCCGTTACCCAGCACCGGCACGTCCAGCGCGGCCGCCAGCTCGCCGATCGCGGACCAGTCCGCGGTGCCCGAATACATGTCCGCTGCCGTACGCCCATGCAGCGCGACCGCGGCCACGCCGGCCTCCTGGGCGATCCGGCCGGCTCGTACGAACGTGAGGTGGTCGGGGTCGATGCCCTTGCGCATCTTCACGGTGACCGGGATGTCCGGACCGGCCTCGCGGACCGCGGTGGTGACGATCCGCTCGAACAGCCGCCACCGCCACGGCAGCGCCGACCCGCCCACCGCGCCGGGTGACCTTTGGTACCGGGCAGCCGAAATTCAGGTCGATGTGGTCGGCGAGGTCCTCGTCGACGATCATCCGTACGGCCGCGCCACCACCCCAGGGTCGACGCCGTAGAGCTGGACCGAACGGGGCCGCTCGTCCGGGTCGAACCGGACCATCTTCAGGGTCTTCTCGTTGCGCTCGACCAGCGCTCGCGTGGTGATCATCTCGCACACGTACAGGCCGGCGCCGTGCTCGCGACAGAGCCGCCGAAACGGCGGGTTGGTGATGCCCGCCATCGGCGCCAGCACCACCGGCGGCCACGCCTGGATCGGCCCCAGCCGCAACGGCCGTACGCCTACCCCTGCCGCGATCGTCATACGCCCAGGATATCTACGGCATCACGTACCCGAGCAATGACTCGGTGCGCTGCCCCTCACAGTGCGCGTCACCGGAGACGAAGTGGTCACCATTGCCGGGGACATAGCAGCGATAGAGCGGAACGCTGCCGCTGACTTGCGAGGTGTACGCGTAGCCCACCGGCCCGAGCGGCTGCAGGTTCTCGCAGTTCGAGTCCTGGCTCAGCAGGTTGTGGCCCTGACCTGGCGCGCCGACCATGCACTCGTACAGCAGGATCGAGCCGGGCTGCTGGTCGCGGAACAAGTGCCAGCTCTGCTCGCGCGCCGAAGCCGCTGGGCAGCTGCCGGGTGGACGCCCAGTGGCCGCGGCTGGCGTTGTAGCCGCGGACCAGCTTGGTGTAGGGCAGCTGCTCGAAGCCGCAGGACAGCTGCGGCGGGTTCAGATCGTTGCGGTTCGCCAGCGCCCACACCGCCCACGACGGCTTCGCGCTGCCGTCGCTGTTGTGCAGGCCGAGCGAGACGCCCTCGTTGGGCTGGTCGGTCATCCGGTGGTAGACGTAGTTGCTGATTCCGGGCGTGCCGAGGATGTTCCGAAAGCCCGTACAAATCGCCGTCGCCTGCTGCTGCAGGGTCGACGGCGTCGAGTTCACCCCACTCTCGGTCAGCTCAACATCCCAGCTGGTCGGACGGTCCGGGAAGGTGGCCCGCAGCCAACCCTCGACCACTCCGACATCGCCATAGGTGACGTACGGGAAGTCGTCCGGTCCGAAGACCGTGCTGCTCAACGGATGCGCGTACGGGTGGATGGCGACCCGCCACTGCCGGTCGCCAGCCCGGGCCGCCAGGCCGCGGATGACGGTCTCGCCGGAGAGGGTGCCGTCGTACGACGCGGGGGCGTCCAGTTGGGAGCCGAACTGTTGGTCCAACGACACCAGCACCTTCGCCGTCGACTGCTCGAGGGTGATTTTGTCGTAGCCGGCGTTGTAGTTGTTGGCGATCTCGTTCAGCCACTGCGTCTGGTCGCACGCGACGCCCTGGCCGCAGCCGATGTCGAACCACGCGTTGGTGTTGACCTCGTTGTCCAGCACGAAGTCCGCTACCCGGCCGTGCCCGTGCTGACCGTCGTACCGCTGCGCCAACATCCCGGCGAACCGCCCGAAGTCGGCCGCGTTGTTCGGCGTACAGAAGATGTCGAAGCCGGCCGCCACCGGCGAGCACACCTTGCCCTGCCGGGCCCACGCCGGTGTCCCGTAGAGGACACCCGTGACGACCAGGCCAAGCGCGGTCCACTGCTGGATCGCCGCGTCGGTGTCGGCCGGCACGGTGAAGCACTGCCCGTCGTACTCCTGCTGGCCGCTGCCGCAGGGGGCCGCTGTCTGGGTCGCCTGCCAGGTGGCCCAGATCAGGTTCATCGCCACGCCACCGGTGTTGTTGCCGGCGATTTCCTGTTTGTTCGGCCAGAAATCCGGTTGCAGGGACTTGATCCGGTACGCGTCCCGGTTCGGGTAAGGCAGTGCTGTGGCGGACCGCCGGTCGGCGGCGGCCGCCGGGCCGGGTGCGACCCCGGCGACCAACCCAGCGGCCAGTAACGCGCCGACCAACACGATGACTCGCAGCTTGTTCACCCACATGCCTCTGCTCGTACAGCAGCGAAAGGCGGTGATCAACAGCCAAGGCCCGGAATCGACAGATTGGTTCCGGGCCTTGACAGACTCAGCTCGCGACGAGTTCCTGACGCTGCCGGCCGAGGCCGTCGATCTCAACCTCCATCACGTCGCCGGCGGCCAGGAACGGGAACCGCCCGGGACAGTGCGACGCCTTCCGGCGTCCCGGTGTTGAGCAGGTCACCGGGCTCCAGCACCAAATACTGCGAGAGGTCGTAGACCAGGTGCGCGACCGAGAAGATCATGTCCGCGGTGGAGGAGTCCTGCCGCAGCTCGCCGTTCACCCAGGACCGCAGCCCAAGTTTCTGCGGGTCGACGAGCTCGTCCGCCGTCAACAAATACGGCCCCAGCGGGTTGAAGGTCTCGCAGCACTTGCCCTTGGACCACTGCCCGCCGGACTGCTCGATCTGGAAGGACCGCTCGGAAACGTCGTTGCTCAGCACATAGCCAGCCACATGGTCCAGGGCCTGGTCGGGCGACGACAAGTAGCGAGCACGCTTGCCGATCACCACTCCCAGCTCCACCTCCCAGTCCACTTTGGATGATCCGCGCGGCAGCAGCACCTGGTCCTTCGGGCCGACGACGGTGTTGGGGTGCTTGAAAAACAGGATCGGCTGCTTCGGCGGCTGGGCGCGCCGGATCGGCCGCGTGCGCCGCGTAGTTCTGCCCAATGCACAGCACCGCGGACGGCTTCGCGATCGGCGCCCCGGTCCGCAGCGCGTCCGGGTTGTCGATGATGTCCAGCCGGCCGTCGGCGAGCGCGTCCCGTACCGACGCGATGCCGTCGGCGGCCAGGAAGTCACCGGTGATGTCCGGCGTGACGCTGGTCAGGTCGTACGTGGTGCCGTCAGAGCGCACGGCGGGACGCTCGGCCCCGGGTTCGCCCAGGCGAAGCAACTGCACGGCGTTTTTCTCCTTCTCCAGTCCGCATACCGGTCACCGCCGAGTATAGGAAACAGGAAGCGGGCGGCCGGCTCTAAGCGCCGGCGCCCAGCAGCCAGCCGTTCTCCTCGGCGAGGCGGACGGCTTCGGCGCGCGTACGGGCGCCGGTCTTGCCGATCGCGGACGACAGGTGGTTGCGGACCGTGCCCTCGCTGAGGCCCAGTTGGTACGCCAAATCCGCGACGGTGCCGCCGCCTCGCGCGGGCGGCCTTGAGGACATCCGCCTCGCGGGCGGTGAGCGGGCTCTGGCCGGTGGCGAGGCTCTCGGCGGCCAGCGACGGGTCGACGACCCGGAGGCCATTGCGCACCCGGCGGACCGCATCGGCCAGCTCGCGAGCGGGCGTGTCCTTCACCACGAAGCCGCTCGCGCCGGACTCCATCGCGCGGCGCAGGTAGCCGGGGCGGCCGAAGGTCGTCACGATCAGCACTCGGCAAGACGGCACCGCGGCCCGCAGTGCCTTGCTGGCCGCGATGCCGTCCATGCCGGGCATCTCCACGTCCAGCAGCGCCACGTCCGGCCGGTGTTCGCGGGCCGCCGCGACCACCTCGTCGCCGCGGCCGACCTCGGCGACCACGTCGATGTCCGGCTCCAGTGCCAGCAGCGCGGCCAACGCTCCCCGTACGAGCTGCTGGTCGTCGGCCAGCAGGACCTTGATCGTGGTCATGAGGTGGTGACCCGCAACAGAAAACCGCCCTCCGGCGAACGGCCGATGGTGAGCTCGGCGTCGGCCGCGGCCACTCGCTCCCCCCAGCCCCACCAACCCATGGCCGCCGGCCAGCGAGCCGTCGGTGGTCACCGGCCCGCGCGCCGTCGTCGGCGATCTCGATGCTCTTGCTCGTCAGGGTCACCCGGCAAAGTCTCGCCCCGCTGTGCCGGACGACGTTGGTGACCCCCCCCTCGCGCAGCGCCCACCCGAACAACTGGCGGCGGGCGCCGGTCACCTGGTCGGCGCTGGACGGCAGGTCGGGCTCGATGCCGGCCGCGGTCAGCGCCGCCCGGGCGCCGGCCAGCTCCCCGGCCAGCGAGCCTTCCCGGAAGCCGGCCACGGTCGTACGCACCTCGGCCAGCGCGTCCCGGGCGAGCTGGTGCACATCGGCGATCTCGGCGCCGGCACGTCGCGGGTCGATCTCGGCGAGCCGGCTGGCCAGCTCGGCCTTGACCGAGATGACCGTCAGCGAGTGGCCAAGGACGTCATGCAGGTCGCGGGCCACCCGGGCGCGCTCGTCGGCGATGGCGAGGTCGCGGATCTGCTCGTTGGCCTGCCGGAGCGCGATCGACTGCTGGATGATCTTGCCGACTCCCCACATGCCGAAAGTGGCCGACAACGAGGTGAGCGCCAGAAACTCCCAGCCGTCCCAATGGTTCAGATAGCCGACCAGCGAGGCGCTGCCGATGCAGATGACCGCGACGATGACCGCCTCGATGGTGGACAGCATCGCCACGCCGGCGACCGCCACATAAAGGTAGGTGTAGAGCCCGGCGACCTCACCGCCCGGCACCACCAGGGCGGCCAGCCCGGCCAGCACCAGCAGCGAAAGCCAGCGCTCCCCCTTGATAAACGGTTTGCGGTTCCGCCAGCGCCGGTTCAACGCGAAAGTCGCGGTGTAGACCACCGCGAACAGGGTCAGCGCGACGATGCCGATCCACTTCCACGGTCCGTTTGGCCGGAACCAGAGGAAGAACATCGGGATCGCCAGGTATGCTGCCAGATGGCGCCGTAGACCCAGCCGAACCGGCCGTTGCCCAAGCCGCCACCCGGCTTCGCGCGTACCGGCCACCAACCGGGCCGGTCGCGGCCGGTGACGACCGGAATGCTCGCCGGCTCGCAGCCGGAAGGCCCGGCTGGCCGCTGGTCGCGGTCGCCGGGGTCCTTGTCGACCGTGGTGGCAGTCATGCCCGAGAAGTATCCCGCCTGTACGCCCACATCGCGAACACGCCGATCACCACGGTCCACACCAGCATGGTGCCGACCGCCTGCAGGTTGACGCCAGCCGCAGCCAGCGGGTCCCGAGCCAGCTCACCCAGCCAGTACGACGGGGTCAGCTTCGCGATAACGGCCATGAAAGACGGCATGTACTGCACTGGGAACCAGAGGCCGCCGAACATGCTCAGGCAGAGGAAGACCGCGCTGGAGATCATCGCCGAGGTGTCCGCGGTGGCCAGGTAGCCGACGAACAGGCCGAGCACCCCGAACGGGATGGTGCCGAGCCAGAGCCCGATGCTGCTCTGCAGCCAGACCGTCAGCGGCAGGTGCACGCCGAAGACGAAGGCACCCAGCCCATACACCACCAGGATCGCTGGCAACGCGATCATGAGCGCGACCAGCAGTTTTGTCGCCACATACGCATACGGTTTCAGCGGCGTCAGGCGAAGCAGCCGGTTCCACCCGGTGGCGCGCTCGTTGGCGACCCGGCCGCCAACGTTGATCGCCGCGGTCATCGCACCGAAGGCGGCCATGCTCGCCATCGTGCTTTTCACCGCCGCGATGCCGCCCATGTTGGCTGACCCGTACAGGCTGGCCAGCAGGGTGAACATCACCGCCGGGATCCCGACGCCGAACAGGAAGAACCTTGGTTGCCGCAGGATCCGGCGGATTTCCAGCATGGTGTAGCGCGCGTTCATTTCGCTTCCTCCGTGGTGAGAGCCAGGAACGCCTCTTCCAGGCCCAGGCTGCGAATCTCGATGTCGGTGGCCTGCGGGTAGGCCGGCGGCAGCAGCGCCCGAATCGCCGCGTCGGAGTCCGAGCAGCGCATCGTCGCCCGGTCGCCGACGAGAGTGGCCTCCTCGACCCCGGGCAAGCCGGCCAGCGACTGCAATGTCGCGCCCGGCACGGTGGCCGCCACCTGCCGGCCGGAGACCGCCGACTTGATCTGCGCCCCACTGCCGTCGGCGACCACCTTCCCGGCTCGCAGCAGCACGATCCGGTCGGCGAACTCGTCAGCCTCTTCCAGGTAGTGGGTGGCGAAGATGATCGTCCGGCCACCGCCGGTCAGCCGGCGCATCGCGGCCCAGAAGTCGCGGCGGCTCTGCACGTCCATCGCCGCGGTCGGCTCGTCCAGCACCAACAACAGCCGCGGGTCGGCGACGATGGCGAGCGCGAACCGGACCCGCTGCTTCTGCCCGCCAGACAGCTTGGCCGTACGACGTTTGGCCAGGTCAGCGATGCCGGCGCGGTCCAGCACCAGGTCCAGTGGGAGCGGCTTGCGATGCAGCCCCGCATAGAGGTTGACCAACTCGGCGACCGTCACGTCGTCCGGCAGCTGGCTGTTCTGCAACATCGCGCCGACCATGCCGGCGTCGGCGGCTTGCCGCACGGACTGGCCGAACAGCGCGATCTGGCCGCTGGTCGGACGGGTCAGTCCGAGCATCATGTCCACGGTGGTGGACTTGCCGGCGCCGTTCGGCCCCAGCAGAGCGACGACCTGGCCGGGTTCGAGGGTGAGGTCGAGCGCGTCGACCGCGGTGACCGCCTTGTATTTCTTCGTCAACCCGGTCAGCCGGACCGCCGGCGTGACCTGCCCAGCCGCTGAATCGGCCGAGTCCGCCGGGCGGATCTGCGATGTGATTGCCATGCCCCTGAGCCTGCCCGCTCGGGCCGACAGTTTCGCAGCGCATGCATCACCCCTGCCCCATGACGGATGTCAGGCCCGCACCAGTGACTTTGTCGTCCTGTCGTGGTCAGGGAGACAGCGCGCGTACGAGCAGGGTGAGCTGATCGGCGTACCAGTCGGCGGTTTGCGACTTCTCGATCCCCATGGCGGCGGCGACCGGCGCGAAGGCGACCGGCGCCGCCGCCGCGGCGAACATCATCAGGCCGAGCACTCGGGGGTCGACGCCGGGCGGCATCTCGCCGGTCCGCTGCCTGGCCCGGATGTCCTCGACGAACTGCCCCATCCACTCGGTCCGCAGGGTGCTGGTCTCCTCCGCGTCGGCAGGATCAGAGCCGGCAGGATCAGAGCCGGCGTCACCTGAGCCACCATCACCCGGGCCGGTGTCGCCCATGGCCTCCCAGATCAGCAGCCGGATCCCGTCTGGGTTGGCGGCGGCCGCCCTGGCGTAGTTCGCGGCCACCTCGGCCAACGGCACGCCTTGCGGATACAACGCCGGCTGGCTGTCCCACCAGGCCTGGTCAACGGCATCGCGGAGCCCCTGCTTGCCGCCGAAGTAGTACGAGATCAGCTGCTTGTTGACGCCCGCCCGGTCGGCGCGATTCGGCCGACCCGCGCGCCGGCATACCCGAACTGCGCGAACTCCACTCTCGCCGACTCCAGGATCGCCCGCTTGGTGCGCTCGGCGTCCCGCTGCCGGGCCGGCCCGGTCGGGCTGCGGCGAGTTTCGTTGCTCACAGGTACGACCTTAGCCGCTTCCCGACTAATTAGACAGATGGTTGACTAAGTTATCCATAAAGGTAATACTGACGGGGTCAAACGAGAGGATTGAGCAAATGGCAACGAATAAACCGCGCATCATCATCGCCGGCGCCGGCATCGGTGGTCTGGCGCTGGCCCCGCGCGCTGCGCGGCGGCGGCTTGGACGTGGTCGTCTACGAACGCGACCCGGCGATGACGACCCGTGGCATCGCCACCGGCTCTGCGCGGGCCCGCAACCAGGGCTACCGCATCCACATCGACATGAACGGCAACGCGGCGCTGGCTGCCTGTCTGCCGCCGGAGGTGTTCGACCTGGCGCTACGGACCAGCGCGGGCAGCCGCTATGCGGCCGGCCTGGTGGCCGGCTACACGGACCAGCTGCAGCAAATCATGGCCCAGGAGTTCCCCTCGACCCAGGAAGACCGGGACTCGTTCATCTTCGCGGTCGACCGGTTCGCGTTCCGGCAGAGCCTGCTGACCGGGCTGGACGACACCATTCAGTTCGGCCGGACGCTGGCCGGCTACCAGGTCGATGAGGCCGGGCGCGTACGAGTCGAGTTCAGCGACGGCAGCAGCGACGAGGCCGACCTGCTGATTGGGGCCGACGGCGTCGGTTCCACGGTTCGCCAGCAGCTGCTTCCGCACGCCACCTTGAAGGACCTCGGCATCCGGTGCATTTACGGCCGGATGTGGCTCAACGAGGAGACCGACAAGCTGCTGTCGGAAGACTTCGACCGCGGGTTTTCCTGGATCGCGGACCAAACCGGCTATGGCGCCGCTTTCGGGTCGGTACGCCTGCGTACCCCGGTCGAGGGCACCGCCGACTACCTGATGACCGTGTGCTGACCGCGACACCCGAGCGGATGGGCCTCACGGATCAGGAGCTTTTCCAGCTCTCGCCGGAAGAGCTGTGGAAGATCACGCTCCAGGCCACCACCGGCTGGCACCCGACCGTACGGGAGCTTTTCGGGCACGCCGACCCGGAGACGTTCTTCCCGGTCACCATCCGGGCCGCCGATCGCGTGCAACCGTGGGAGTCGGGTCCGGTCACGCTGCTGGGCGACGCGATCCACACCATGCCGCCCACTGGTGGGGCGGGTGCGAACACCGCCCTGCGGGACGCGCAGACGCTGGCGGAGGAGCTGCTTTGTGCCGGTCGCGGCGAAAAGTCGCTGATCGAGGCGGTCGCATCGTACGAGAGTGTGATGGTCCCGCGCGGATTCGACACCGTCGAGTCGTCGCTCCAGATGGCCGGCGACTACTTCGGCGACAACTGAAAATCCGCAACGCCCCGCTACCTGCGGCTCACGCGGATAGCGGGGCGTTGCGGACCGAAGTCAGCAGCCGATCAGGCGGGCACCGAGGTAGCCGACGACCTGATCCAGGGAGATCCGCTCCTGGGTCATCTCGTCGCGTTCCCGGATGGTGACCGCGTTGTCCTCCAGCGTGTCGAAGTCGATCGTGATGCAGTACGGCGTACCAATCTCGTCCTGGCGGCGATAGCGGCGCCCGATCGCACCCGCGTCATCGAAATCGACGTTCCAGTGTTTGCGCAGCTCAGCGGCAAGATCGCGGGCCTTGGGCGACAGGTCGGAGTTGCGCGAGAGCGGCAGCACCGCGGCCTTGACCGGGGCCAGCCGCGGGTCCAGCCGCAGCGACACCCGGGTGTCCTCGCCGCCCTTGGCGTTGGGCGCCTTGTCCTCGGTGTACGCGTCGAGCAGGAACGCCATCATCGACCGGCCGATGCCGGCCGCCGGCTCGATCACGTACGGCGTCCAGCGGACCTTCTTTTCCTGGTCGAAATAGGAAAGGTCGGAGCCGGACGCCTTCGAGTGGGTGGACAGGTCGTAGTCGGTCCGGTTGGCGACGCCCTCCAGCTCGCCCCACTCCGAGCCGGCCAGCCGGAAGCGGTATTCGATGTCCACCGTACGGGTCGAATAGTGCGACAGTTTTTCCTTCGGGTGCTCATAAAGCCGGAGGTTGTCGCGGGAGATGCCAAGGTCGGCATACCAGTCCGTACGAGTGTCGATCCAATACTGGTGCCATTTCTCGTCGGTGCCCGGCTCGACGAAGAACTCCATCTCCATTTGTTCGAACTCGCGAGTCCGGAAGATGAAGTTTCCCGGGGTGATCTCGTTCCGGAAGCTCTTGCCGGTCTGCGCGATGCCGAACGGCGGCTTTTTCCGGGCCGCGGTCATCACGTTGGAGAAGTTGACGAAAATGCCCTGCGCGGTTTCCGGCCGCAGGTAGTGCAGGCCCGAATCATCGTCGACCGCACCGAGGAACGTACGCAGCAGGCCGTTGAAATTGCGCGGCTCGGTCCACGCGCCTTTGGTGCCACAGTTCGGACAGGGGATGTCCTGCAGGCCGTTGGCCGGCTGACGGCCCTTGCGCTCCGCGTACTCCTCTTCGAGGTGGTCCGCCCGGAACCGCTTGTGGCAGGACTGGCATTCGGTCAGCGGGTCGGTGAAGACCTCGACGTGACCGGACGCGACCCACACGTCTTTGGGCAGGATGACGGCCGAGTCCAGACCGACGATGTCGTCCCGGCCGGTGACCATCGACTTCCACCACTGGCGCCGGATGTTTTCCTTCAGCTCGACGCCAAGTGGGCCGTAGTCCCAAGCCGATCGGGTGCCGCCGTAGATCTCCCCGGAGGCGAACACGAATCCCCTACGTTTGCAGAGGCTGACAACGGTTTCCACGAGATCGGCCATAATTCTCTCTCCATCCGGCTGGCGGTCGGCGGAACACTCAAGTCCACAACAGTTCAAGTGTTCGTTATTGCTGCTTTCAAGGCTAGCGAATTGCGTAAGGCGCCCGGTGACCCGGGCACATCGGGACGCAAGCCACGGTCAGTCCCGGTCGCCCGGCACCGGACCGGACGCTTCCCCGACGCGTACCGACCCAGCGTCCGGAGCCAGCCCGCTGGCCGCCTCAATGACGTCCACGCCGCCGGAGTCGTTTGGGTTCAACGACAGCAGCACCTCGTACGCGCCGGACTCCGGGATCGCCTCGGACAGCAGCGGCGAGGCGTACAGCTTCACGTCGTACGACGAGAGGGGGCGCGGCGGAACGCGCCGACGGACTTCCACTCGGTGACGACCGTCCACAGCGTCGGATCGTCGGCGGCCCGACCGAGCCGGCCGCGCTCGAAACCGGCGCACGCCGCGAAGGCGTCCAAAGCGGCACGGGCCCGCTCGGGGAACCCCGTTTCGGCGGTCTGGAACCGGCTGACGACGATCAAGGAAATGCCTCCTGCGAGGATGGTGAGCAGCTGTTCAGGCTACGGGAGACGGGTGGAGCTGGTTGTGGCGGAGTGGCGGGGAGTTGCAGGAGCGCACGGCTGGCGTCGCCGTACGGCTGTCGCGGGTGCCGCGGTTCCTGCTGATCGGGCTGTTCGGTGGGCTGGTGGTGCTCGGGCTGGCCGGCCCGGGCTTGCTTGGCGCCATCCCGTTGCTGCTCATCGCGGCCATCGGCGGGTGGCTGTTGCTGCTTGGCTGGGAGCAGCGCAGCGGGATCGAGCGGCTGCTGCGGTTGCTGGTGGTGCTCGCGATCGTGGCCCTCGCGGTCTACAAGCTGATTTGAGGCATCGGTGGGGGCGGGGCACGGACACGGACATGGACCGCCCGCGCCAGCCAGTCGGCAGGCCCGCCTGGTGCTGCTCGCCACCCTGCTGCCGATGGGGCTGGCGACCCTGATCGGTTTGCTTTTCCTCTATCCGTACGGCGGCACGCATGTCGGCGTGCCTCCGCAGTATCAGCCCTTTGTCACCGGCCAGGCCCAGATCGTGGACGGGACCGTCACTTCGATCACCACGCAGGCCTGCCCGGACAGCGGCACGGCCAACCAGGGCGGCGCAGCCGGCCAATGCCAGCGAGCCGCGGTGTCCGTCACCAGCGGCCCGGACACCGGCAAGCAGGTGACCATCGATGTCGGCGGTGTCACCGGCACACCCCTACTGGCGACCGGCGAGCGGATCACCCTGGCCCGTACGACCGCCGACGGCGTTGTCTATTCCTTCAACGACGTGGCCCGCGGCCCGGCCCTGATTGTTTTCGCTTTGCTCTTCGCGGCCGTCGTGATCGCGGTCGCCCGTTGGAAAGGCTTGGCCGCGTTGGTCGGCATCGCGGTGGCGGTCGCGATCGTGCTGCTTTTCCTTATCCCAGCACTGCTTGCCGGCCGCTCCCCCGTTCTGGTCGGCCTGGTGGCCTCGTCGGCGATTCTTTTCGCGGTGCTGTATTTGGCCCACGGTCGTACGGCCCAGACCTCGACGGCTCTGCTGGGCACGCTGCTCGGGCTCGGCATCAGCGCCGCACTGTCGGCGATCGCGGGTCGCCGCAACCCATATCTCCGGGCTGTCCGGCGAAGACGCCGCCGCTTTGCAGGTGGCGACCAAATCCGTACCAGTCTCCGGATTGTTGTTGTGTGGCTTCCTGATCGCGCGCGCTGGGCGTGCTGAACGACGTGACCGTCACGCAGGCCTCCGCGGTGTGGACGATGGCGGAGACCGACCCGACCGCGACCCCGCGGCAACTTTTCGCGCTGGGCATGCGAATCGGCCGCGACCATATCGCGTCCGCGGTTTATACGCTGGTGCTCGCGTACGCCGGATCCGCGCTGCCGATCATGCTGCTTTTCACGCTCTCGCAGCAGTCGCTGGGCACCGTACTGACCAGTGACCAGGTGGCGGTGGAGCTGATCCGCAGTCTGGTGGGAGCGATCGCCCTGGTGTTGTCCGTACCGATCACCACGGCCGTCGCGGCCGCCGTCGTACGCTCCACGTCCGCACTGCGCCGCCCAGGCGCCCATCGCGGCTAGACTTTTAGCGCTACAGTGACCGGCGATCCACACCTACCCGGAGGTCACATGACACGCAAGTTAGGCAAGATAGCCATCGCCGCCGCGATGCTGGCGAGCGTCGCCGCTTCGGTGCTGGTCACCAGCAGCCCGGCGGCGGCAAGCTACGAATGCACGTACGGCAAGGTCTGCCTTTACACCGGCACGTTCGGGAACGGCGCCAGGTGGGAAGCGCCGCACTGCGGCTTTACCCAACTGCCCGCGGGAATCGCGTTCCACACCCACTCAGTCCGCACCTACGGCAACGCGGTCCAGCTCCTCTGGCTGGACCAGGACGGCCAGGGCGGCGACTGGCTGCAGAGCGGCTACGTGGGTCAGTGGGTGGAGACCAACCTGGACGCGAACACCGCGGATCTCACCAGCGCGGTCAACGTCATCTGCTAGCAGCGATTTCGGGGGCGCCGCAAAATGGTGCCCCCGAACTCGAGACTTCCAGGCGCGTACGACAGGAACAGCGGGCAGAATCTGCGGACATGAGCATCATCGTGGCGCTGGATTTTGACAACCGGCAGGCCGCTGACGACATCGTCGAGAAGCTGGGTGACGCCTGCGGGTTCTACAAGGTCGGGCTGGAGTTGCTCACCGCCGTCGGGCCGGAGGTGATCCGCGAACTGATCGGAGCAGGCAAAGAGGTCTTCCTCGATCTCAAACTGTTCGAGATCCCGACCTCGGTCGCCCACGCCGTACGAGCCGCTGGCGCGCTTGGCGTGACCATGGTGACGGTCCACGCGATGGCCGGGGCAACGATCATGGAAGCCGCGGTCGAAGCGGCAAAAGACTACCCGGGCCTGAAAATCGCGGCACTGACCGTCGTCACCAGCCTCACCGACGCCGACCTGGCACAGGTCGGCGTCCGGTCGTCGGTCGAATCCCAGGTCGTACGACTGGCACAACTCGCCGAAAAAGCCGGCTGCCCGGCCATGGTGGCGTCACCGCGGGAAATCCACCTGCTGCGTACGGTCATCAACAAGAAACCCTGATCGTCACGCCCGGCATCACGTTGGACCCGACAACCGAACACGCGAGATCGGCCACTCCCGCCGAGGCGATCCGGGCCGGCGCCGATCACCTGGTCATCGGCCGGTCGATCACCCACGCGGCCGATCCGGTGGCGGCTATTCAGGGAGCGGAGCGGAGCAAGGCATGAACTCCGAATCGCTAACCCGACCAACGCGGCGCCGCCGGGTTGAACGCGCGCTTATCTCGCGCGCGCGTCAACTTACGTAATGAAAACCCGCCACCCACCCCCCACCCTTCTGAAAGGGCGGGGCTCAAAATGTCACGACGGTACGACAGTTTCGCGCCGCACCCTAGGTAGACCTGCACAATCGGAATCCGATGTGTGCAGAAATGACCGCGAGGCTACAACGACACCCGGGCCGACGGCAGGAGGCGCGCCAACGCGCCATAGCGCGGCGACAGCAGCAGGGAAACAACGAAAGCCAGCGCGGCGAGCAAAGTGATGGCACCGCCGGCGGCCACGTTGGCCTCGCTGGAAATCAGCAGGCCGCCGAGCCCGGAGCCGACACCGATCACCACAGCGATCACTGTCGTCACGCCGATGCGATCGGTCCACAGCCGAGCGGCGGCAGCCGGAGCGACGATGAGGGCGACGGAAAGGATCGTGCCGACGGCCGGTACGGCGGTGACGACGACAGCTTCGACGAGGACCAGCACCAGCAGGTCGAGAGCGCCGACGCGGTAGCCGGCCGCGCGCATGCCGCCGGAGTCGAAAGCGCCGAAGACGAGTTCCTTGTGCAGAGCGAAAAGAACCACCAGCACCACCAGTGCGATGGCCCCGGTGGTGACCAGATCCGAGACTTGGACGGTCAAAACAGAGCCGACCAGGTACGCGGAGAGGTCTTTGGTGAAGCCGGCCTGCGCCGACAGCAGCGCCACGCCGAGCGCGAAACCGGCGGACAGCACCACGCCGGTGGCGGCGGTGGTGTCTTGGCGGCGAGACAGGGCGGAGACGGCGAAAGCGACCAGCAGTCCGACGACCGCGCCGCCGAGGTAGAGGTTGGCGCCGATCAGCGCGGCCAGTACCACTCCCGGGAAGGTCGCGTGCGTCATCGCCATCGTGAAGAAGGACAGCCGCCGGAGCACCACGTGCACGCCGACCACGCCGGCGAGCCCGCCGACCATGGCGACCTCCAGGACCGCTCGTACGAGGTAAGAGCTCATCGCGCGACCACCACTCTCCGGACACCTGCGTAAGCAAGAGCCAGCACGTACGCGGCGACCAGCGCCAACACCACGGTGGCGCCGGACGATAGGCGCACGCCTCCGTACACGGATGCGCCGAAACTGATCACCAGACCGGCATAGCCACCGAGCACCCCGACCACGCAGCCGATCCCGACCACCAGCCCCAGCCGGTCGACCAGCAGCCGGCCGGTCGCCGCCGGCACGATCAACAGCGCGATCACCAGCACCGTGCCAACCGCCTGCACAGCGGCCACCACGACCAGCGCGACCAGCACGTTCAGCACCAGGTCAAGAGCGGCGACCGGATAGCCGGCGGCCCGCGCCCCGACGCCGTCGAAGGCGCGAAGGACCAGTTCCTTGCCGATCACCACCAGGGTGAGTACGACGATCGCGGCCAGTACGGCGGTCTGTACGAGTTGCGACCCCGAAACGGTCAGCACGTGGCCAAACAGGAATGTCGTCAGATCGGACGTGTATTCGGTCTGCCGTGAGACGACGACGACTCCGACGGAGAACATCGCCGTCAGCAGGACCGCCAGAGCCGCGTCGGAGCTGACCCGGCGAGCGGCAGTGAGGACGGTCAGCGCGACGGCGGTCAGTACGCCGGCGATCAACGCGCCGACGAAGATGCCGCCCTCGCCGGCAGCCACAAACCCGATCACCACGCCCGGGAAAACCGTGTGCGTCAGCGTGTCAGCGGCGAAGGCGAGCTTGCGCAGCAGCACGAATGCGCTGACCACCCCACCGAGCACGCCCAGGATGCACAGCTCAAGGAGCGCGCGGGCCATGAACGGCAGCGAGAACGGGTCGATGAGGTAGGCGCTCACGGACGGGACACGATCACGTGGTCGCCGTGCAGTTCCAACGCCTGCCCGCCGTACGCGGCCTGCAGCAGCTCGGGCGTCAGCGTCGCGTCCGGCGGACCGAAACCGAACTGGTGCTTGTTGAGCAGGCAGACCTCTTCGCAGGAGACATGCGCGAGCGCGAGGTCGTGCGTACTCACCACGACAGCGGCGCCATCGGCCTTGAGTTTCGCGACCGCGGCCAGCAGCGCGTCCTGGCTGACCGCGTCAACGCCGTTGAACGGCTCGTCGAGCAGCAGCAACTTGGGCTGCTGGGCGATCGCGCGGGCCAGCAGTACGCGCTGGCGCTGGCCGCCGGACAAGGTCCCGAACCGGTCTTTCGCCCGGTCGGCCAAACCGACCTGATCGAGCGCGTCGGCGGCGATGGCCTTGTCCGTACGACCGGGCCGCCGCAGCCAGCCGACGCTGCGATAGCGGCCCATAAGGACAACGCCGGCGGCGGAGATCGGGAAGTCCTCGTCGAGGGTGTCGGCCTGCGGCACGTACGCGACCTTGGACCGGGACGCCGCCGGCGACCCGCCGAGCACGGTGATCGCGCCACGGGCCACCGGCACCAGGCCGAGGATGGCCTTGATCAGCGTTGACTTGCCGGCGCCGTTCGGGCCGACCAGCGCGACCGCCTCGCCGGCCCGCACTTCCCCGTGCACGTCCTGAAGGGCGAGCACGGATCCGTACGCGACGGTGACCCGGTCGAAGACGAGGGTGGGTTCGTTATTTGAGGGCATTGACGATCACGTCGGTGTTGTGCTCTTCCATCTGGAGGTAAGTGGCGCCGGCCGAACCTGCTGGGCCGAGAGTGTCACCGTACAAAGAGTCCTCCCCGGCCTCGACCTTCACCCCGGCTTCCTGCGCGATCGTGGCCGCGGTCTTGGGCGGCAGCGAGCTCTCCGAGAAGATCGCCTTGGTGTGGGTGGCCTTGATCTGGGCGACCAGGTTCTGGATGTCCTTGCCGGACAACTCGGCGGAGGTGTCGAAGCTCGGGATCACCGAACCAACGAACTGCAGGTGGTAGCGGTCGATGTAGTAGCCGAAGGCGTCGTGGTTGGTGACCAGCTTGCGGTCGTCCGCCGGCAGCGTGTCGATCTTCTTCGCGATGTCCGTGTCGAGGGCGCGCAGCTTCGCCACGTACGCGGTGAGGTTCGCCTGGTACGCCGACGCGCCGGCCGGGTCGGCCTTCGCGAACGCCTTCTCGATGTCGGTCGACATGATGATCGCGTTCAACGGGCTGTGCCAGATGTGCGGGTCGCCGACCTTCTCCTCGTCGGTGCCGTTGCCCTTGCGTACGCTCACGCCCGCGCTGGTGTCCACCACGGTTCCGCTGAAACCAGCCGACGAGATCGTTTGGTCCAGCCATTTCTCCAGGTCAACACCGTTCTTGACGACGAGCTTGGCCTTGCCGATGGTGGCGATGTCGGCCGGCGACGGGTCGTAGTCGTGCGGGTCGACGTTCGGTTTGAGGATCTGCGTGACCTGTACGCGCGAACCGCCGACCTGGCGGGCGAAGTCGGCGACCTGGGTGGTGGTGGCCACCACGGTCAGCTTGCCACTGGCCGCGAGCTGCGTGCCGGTGGCGGCCCCGCAGCCGGCGAGCCCGACCGCCAGTGCGGTCAGACCGACCGCGAGTGCGGCTGTCCCTGTACGTTTCACCCGGATCCTCCATGGCCTAACGACATTGATTTTCAACTCTATTGAAAACCATAACCGATGTCGTTTCCAATGGCGGGGTGTTCAACGCAACATTCGGCCATCCCTCCCACCGACGAATCGGCGGCCAGGTCTGGGTCCCGCAGAGGCGGCGGACCCAGACCTGGCCGCCGATCAGGCTGGCCACTCGGAGGGGTTTTGGCTGGTCAGCCCAGGGAGACCCCGGTGATCGACAGGGCCGGCAACTGAGAGCACACAGTCCGTACTGCATCTGGCGCTTCTCCTTCGTCCCGCGGCGGACTCGCGTCCATCTGGTCACTGCGGTATTTACCTTGCCCAATCGGATGAAATCCGACAAGAGGGCAACCGACCCCAGTGTCGCATTGGTGGACAGTGTCCGGATAACTTTGTGAACAAAGGCCGTCACCGCGCGTCGAGAAAACGACAAAGCATTCCAAAAACCCCAGGCATTCTTATGTACTCTGTGATAATTCGAGTACAGCCAGCATTTGCTGTGATGTCCGCCACTCCACCATTCATGCGTAACATTGCATATGAACATGCGTTACGGTGGGGCGCATGTCGGTCCAGGCTCAGAGCACCCCCACCAAGAGCAGCGGCGAAACCGGGACGTACCACCACTTCGCGGCGGCCGGCGAGCTGCTCCGGTCACTCGCCGCGCCGATCCGGATCGCGATCGTCACCGAGCTGTCCGCCGGTCCGCTGTGCGTTCACGAGCTGGTCGCCGCGCTCGGCGCACCGCAGCCGCTGGTGTCGCAACACCTGCGGGTGCTGCGGGTCGCCAAGCTGGTGACCACCGAGCGGCGCGGCCGGGAAATCGCGTACGCACTGACAGACCAGCACGTCGCCCAGATCGTGGCGGACGCGGTCTCACACGCTGGAGAGGTTCGCTGATGACGGGCAACACGGCCCACGCCGTACCGGGTCGGGCCACCCGGCAGCGCCGGGCGGTGGCCGTCCTGCTGTCCGAGACCGACGAGTTCCGCAGCGCGCAGGACCTGCACCGGCTGCTGTCCGAACGCGGCGAGGCGGTCGGCCTGACCACCGTTTATCGCACCCTGCAATCAATGGCCGACGCCGGCGACATCGACGTGATGCGGCCGCCCGGCGGCGAGCACCTCTACCGGCACTGCGGGCAGAACCAGCACCACCACCATCACCTGGTCTGCCGGCGCTGTGGCAAGGCCGTCGAGGTGGACGGCCCGCCGGCCGAGCGTTGGGTGGACAAGGTCGCTGAGGACAACGGCTTCACCGACCTCAGCCACACCTTCGACATCTTCGGCCTCTGCGCCGACTGCTCCTGCAAGTAGAACGCTATTCGTAGACCTCTTCGGGCGCCGCGATCCGCTTAGCGGAAGCGACCGACACGAACGGGATCGGCTGCCGGTTGAGCGGGTCGACGTCAGTGCCCGGGACGTACGTGCCGACGACGTTCAGCCAGGTGTTCGCGGACAGCCCGTCGGGCACGTTCCCGCGCATCTCGATCTTGATCGGCAGCGCGTCGGCCGCGCAGCACGTGATGACCATCCGGGTCAGGTAGAAACCGCCGCCGGGGCGCGGACTCGCGAAGCCGGTGAGCAGCAGATGGCGGCTGTTCAGCGACAGCCCCTGGTCCCAGATCGCCCGGGACGCATAGTCCAGCAGCGTCACCGGCACCGGATTGCCGGCCGGCAACGGCGGATACTGGGACTTCGCGGCCACCGCGGTGCGGCCGGGCCGGCCGCGTACGAGCCGAGAGGGCGGGCGGCCCGATCAGGAAGATCGCGAGCACCGGCAACACCAGCAGCCACGCGACGACCCCTCCCCCGTGCTTGTGGCCGTGCGCGTCACCCTCATCGTGGTCGTGGTCGTGCGTACGCGGCTGGAACAACTCACGGAAGAGCGTGACCAGCGCGATCACCACCAGGATCGCGCCGGCCGCGATCAGCAGCGGGCGTACGCCTGCCTTCACATATCGCAGGTAGACATCGCTGAGGCTGATCCGCAGCAAGGCCCCGCCAAACAGCAGCAGCAGGACACTGCGGGCTTCGGAGATCACAGCAGCACCAACCCCACACCCGTACCGATGATGATGGCCACCACGAAGGTCGCCGGCGCGAACCGCACCGCGAAGGCGCGGGAGAAGGCGCCGGCCTGCATCGCGAAGAGTTTCAGGTCGATCATCGGCCCGACCACCAGGAACACCAGCCGCGCGGTGAGCGAGAACTGAGTCAGCGACGCGGCCACAAAGGCGTTCCGCCTCCGAGCAGATGGACAGCACCACCGCGAGCACCGCGAGGCCGACCACGGCCAACACCGGGTTGTGCGCGATGGTCGCGAGCACCGAGGCCGGTACGAGCACATTGAGTGTCGCCGCGGTCAGCCCGCCCACCACCAGGAAGCCGCCAGCGGGCAGGAAGTCGGCGCGGGCGGTCTCCAGAAACGCCTGCCAACGCGGCATCCCGGTCAGCGCAGCCCGGCGCGGCGCGGCAGCCGGATCCACTCCGGCCTGCCGATCCGCATCCGCAGCCACAGCCAGCCCATCGCCACCGAGGTCAGCACCGACGCGGTGAACCGGGCCACCACCATCATCGGCTGGCCCGGGAAGGCGACCGCGGTGGCGACCAGCACGATCGGGTTGATCGCCGGGGCGGACAGCAAGAAAGCGAGCGCGCCGCGGCCGGTGCCACCCCCCGGCGCATCAGGCCGCCGGCAATCGGCACCGAGCCGCACTCGCAGCCCGGCAGCACCATCCCGGCCACGCCCGCCACCGGCACCGCGAGCACGGCCCGGGACGGCAGTACGCGAGCGAAGAAGTCCGGTGGAACCAGCACCGCCAGGCCAGCGCTGATCAGCACACCCAGCACCAGGAACGGCGTCGCCTGGACCACGATCGAGACAAAGACCGTCGCCCAGGTCTGCATGATCGGGGCGGTGAACGCGCCAACCACCAGACCACGGAAGGCGACGATGCCCACACAAACGAGGATCAGCGCGTACAAAGACCAGGGCCGTGGCGACTTTTCCGGAGAGGGCTCGTCGGTAGTCGGCTCGAGCGTACGAACCTCAGGGGACGGCACCTCGCCAGCGTAGCCGGCCGGTTTTCTCGCCCTGGCGGTTGTCCACAGGCTTTACCGGCCCTTTTCCCTCGATGAACCAATGCTGGCGTGTTACGGTCGCCGGGTCAGTACGACAGGGGAGCGCCGGACGCGCTGAGAGTGCGGGACAACCGCAGACCCTCAGACCTGATCTGGGTAATGCCAGCGCAGGAAGTCGATTCATCCGCTTCCGCTGCGATGCCGCATGCGCGGTTCCGTAGTGGATGCCGGATGAGCGTCGAAGCACTCCTCCTTCGAGCCAGAAGGAGGCCCACCCATGGCCAGCACCACCCTCCCACCCAGCCGCCGATGGCGAACCGTCGACATCGTGGTGACCGCGATCGTCGGCGTCGTCTTCGGTGCCGTTTTCTTCGGCTGGGGACCCGTCTACAGCCTGCTGTCCGTGCCGCTCAAGGGCGTCGCACCCCTTACCGGGCTGCTGTCCGGGGTGTGGTTCATCCCGGCCGTGCTGGCCCCGCTGCTGGTCCGCCGGCCGGGCGCCGCGCTGTTCGCGGAGCTGCTGGGCGCGGTCGTCGAGATGGTGATGGGCGGCCAGTACGGCTTCGCCACCCTGCTGTCCGGACTCGCGCAGGGCCTCGGCGCCGAGCTCGTCTTCTTCGCCTTCCGCTATCGCTCGTACTCGCTGCCGACCGCGCTGCTGCTGGCCGGCGCCGCGAGTGGCCTGGGCTGCGCGATCGTCGACGTGATCGTGTCGTACGCGGGCTTCGACCTCGGCTGGAAGGCGACCTACACGGTGGCCTGCATGGTCGGCGGGTTGGTGTTGGCCGGGCTGGTCTCGTGGCTGATCGCCCGTGGGCTGAGCGCGACCGGCGTGCTGTCGGCGCTCGCCGGCGGCCGCAAACAGACCCGGGTTTAGGTGCCTGGCAAGGACATTCGGCTGGCTGGCTGGGGATGGCGGCATCCGGGCCGCAAGGCGTGGGCGGTCCGGGGTGTCGACCTCAGCATCCAGCCGGGCGAACGAGTGCTGCTGCTGGGCGCTTCCGGTGCCGGCAAGAGCACGTTGTTGCGTGGGCTGGCCGGATTGCTGGATCCAGAGGTCGGAGACGAGGACGGTGTCCTTCAGATCGCTGGAGAACACCCGCGAGCGGCGGCCGAGCCGGTCGGCTATCTTCAGCAGGATCCAGAAAGTCAGCTGGTGATGGCCCGCTGCGGCGACGATGTGGCCTTTGGGCTGGAAAACCTCGCCGTACCAGCGCGGGAGATCTGGCCGCGAGTGGACGCCGCGCTGTCGACGGTCGGCTTCGGCTATCCGCGCGACTGGCCGACCGCCGCTCTTTCCGGCGGTGAGCAGCAGCGGCTCGCACTGGCCGGGGTTTTGGCTCAGCGGCCGGGTTTGCTGCTGTTGGACGAGCCGACCGCGAACGTCGACCCGGAAGGCGCCACCTCGGTACGCAAGGCCATCGACGCGGTGTTGGACGACACCGGCGCCACGCTCGTCCTGATCGAGCACCGCGTCGCCGAGTCGCTCGCGCTGGTCGACCGGGTGGTGGTGCTGTCCCCTTCGGGCGTACTGGCTGACGGTCGTCCGGACGACGTGCTGTCGACTCAGGGCGACGCGCTGACGGCTGCTGGTGTGTGGGTGCCCGGTGCGCCCGTACGAGCGCGCCGCTCCCCCACCAGCGATCGCGTTTCGTTGCTGTCGGCCGCTTCCGTACGAGTCGATCCGTCCATTGTGGACGACGTCTCGGTCAGCCTGCGGACCGCCGAGGTCACCGCGATCACCGGCCCGAACGGCGCCGGCAAGACGACCCTCGCGCGAGTGCTGGGCGGGCTCGTACGCCCGTCCGGCGGCCATGTCGAGGGCACCCCTGAATTGTCCGGCACCGACCGCAGACCGCCGTGGAAATGGCGGGCAAGTGACCTCGCCGGCCGGATCGGCGCGGTTTTCCAGGACCCCGAACACCAGTTCCTCACCGGCCGAGTCTGCGACGAGTTGTTGTTGCGTACGAAGGATGTTCGTCGAGCCGATGAGCTGTTGGCCAGGCTGCGGTTGGAAAAATTGGCCGCTGCGAACCCGTTCACCCTGTCCGGCGGAGAACAGCGCCGGCTCTCGGTCGCGACGGCTTTGGTGGCCGCGCCGGCTTTGCTGATTCTGGACGAGCCAACCTTCGGCCAGGACCGGA
The DNA here is from genome assembly GCF_010993775.1 of Fodinicola feengrottensis. Taxonomy (GTDB): domain Bacteria; phylum Actinomycetota; class Actinomycetes; order Mycobacteriales; family HKI-0501; genus Fodinicola; species Fodinicola feengrottensis. The sequence continues at coordinate 35,992 of NZ_WOTO01000062.1, forward strand.
ACACCTGGACCGAGTTGGTCGAAATGCTGGACGCCCTGCGCGCCGAGGGCGTCGGCATCGCGGTCGTCACCCACGACACCGCCTTCACCGAGGCGCTGGCCGACCGGGTGCTCTGGATGTCCGCCGGTCACCTGGAGCCCGCCGAATGACGACTTTCGCCCGTACCGCACCGGCTTTTCTGCACCGCCGCAACCCGGTCGCCAAACTGGCCGCCGGCCTGGTCGTCGCGGCCGCCGCGCTGGCCGCCCGCGACCCGGTCACCCCGGCTCTGCTGCTCGTCGGCTGCCTGGTCGCGCTGCCGCTGACTGGCCTCGGACCGGCCGCACTGGCCCGCCGCACCGCGGGCGTCCTGCTCGGGGCGCTCTCGGTTGGCCTCGCGAACGCGCTTTTCGGCAGCCCAGGCGGATGGGCAGTCGGCGGCGCGCTCGCGATGCGGGTGCTCGCGATCGCGCTTCCCGGCGTGCTCATGTTGTCCACCACCGACCCCACCGACCTGGCCGACTCGCTCGTTCCAGCAACTGCGCGCACCGGCCCGGTTCGCGTACGGGTCACTTGCCGCGCTCCGGCTGCTTCCGTTGCTGGCAACCGAATGGCAGACAATCGGGCTGGCCCGGCGGGCTCGCGGCGTGTCTTCCGGCGGAAATCCGGTAATTGCCGTAAGACTGCTCTTCGGCCGGGTTTTCACGCTGCTGGTCGGCGCGATCCGGCGCGCCAGCAGAATCGCGGCGGCAATGGACTCGCGCGGCTTCGACTCGCGGCTGCCTCGTACATACGCGCGCCAGCAAACCGTCGGCGGCACGGACGTACTTCTGTTGCTGGTAGCGGTATCGCTCGCGGTGGCCGCCACCGCGGTGAGCATTGCTGTGGGCAGCTGGCAGCCGTTAGTCAGCTGAGGGAAGGTTCTTGTCTGGCCGAAGAACGAGGTTGGCAACGTTGTTGTCGAGGTCGATCCTGGTCCGCGGCGGGGCACCGTCGCTTTTTCTTCCTCGCGCTGCATCAGCGACGACTGCTTTGAAGTCACGGCGATATGGTTTGGTGCCACGAAAAGCCAACTCGAACTCGTCGAGGCCGGCGCCGGTGATCGACATCGCGCCGAACATCTCCGGGTCGCGGCGCTTGCGCCACGGCAGCCAGCCGAGCCGCTTCACCACCAGCTTCTCGAAGGCTGCCGCCACGAGAAGCAACAGCACCAGGGCCGGGATCACCAAAGCGGCCGCTGTCATCACATCCACTTCCCCCTAACTCCGCCACGGCCACTTTGGTTCCGACCGGTCCACGCGAGCACATTTCGGCTATATCTCGGCTATATGTCCGGTCTATATGGTGATGAGTCCGTGCACCTGAGCCGGAGGTCGACATGCGCAGGCGTTCGCTCCCACTAATCGCGGCCGCACTGCTGGTGGCCGGCTTGTTGATCGCCACTCCCGCCCAGGCGGCCACCGGGCCGGCACTGTCCGCTTCGACACTGTCCGCGATGACCTTGACAGACAACGGCAGTTTCCCCGTGGTGACTGGACAACGCAACGCCGTGGAGGCAGCGGGCGCGCCGCTTACGGTGGTGCGGCTGAACACGATCATCGCCGGCGGCTACGACACCCGGGCGATCTGCCATCCGACCGACCTGCGGGTCACCGCGAGCGTGGCCGGTTTCTGTTGGACCACCACCGACGACAGCACCACGACCTGGTATCCGCAGGGCATCACCGGCAGCGGCGACGGCGTCAACGGCTCGGTGCTCTACCCGCCCTGCGATGGCTGCGCTGGACGGAAAATCGTCGCGGTGAGCTGGCACGGCACCAATGACGCGCTGGCCCGGGTCACTTTCGTCGATGTCGCCAATGGCACGTACCGGCATGTGCTTCTCGTCGAACCGGACAGCGCCTCGACGCGTTTTCACGCCGTAGAAAGCCATGCCGACGGCATCATGTGGTACGGAAACAAGCTTTTCCTGGTCAGCGGCGGAACCCGGGTCGTACGCGTCTTCGACCTGACACATTTCTGGCAGATGAGAGCACCACGTCCGGCGCGGTCGGTTGTACCGCGACGATCTGCTCGGCGGCGTATTCCGGCTTCGCGCTGCCGGAAATCGGCTACTACCAGTTCCCGGACGCGGCGGGCTGCGAACCGTTGCGTACCAACGATCCCTCCGCGCCCACCCATCCCTGCTTCACCAGCGTCTCGCTCGACCGGTCCACCGTCCCCGACTCGCTGGTCACCAGCGAATACGACGACCAGGGTCCACAGGGCCGCATCCTGCGCTGGCCCCTGGACGCCAGCACAGCACAGCTCAAACCCGGAGCGGACGGGCTCGTACGCCCCAGTCAAGGCTGGACTTCGCCCGTCTTCCGTATGCAGGGAGCCGTTTTCACCGGCGGCCACGGCATTATCTCAGGCCTGTGCCCCAACGGCGAGCCACCAGTCAGCAACATGCCGGCCGGCCCCAACAACGAGGCCGTCTACCACGGTTTCGCCAAGGCCTGCCTACATAAGGCGACTATCTCCGCGGCGGGACCCCCTCGACGTGCACTATTGGACGACGGCGCCCCTGAATTCGGAAAATGTCAGCTACTGGCCATCGAGCGGCGAGCTCTGGCTGCTCAACGAATTCCGCGGCTCCACCGACACATACGTGAATCCGCCCAAGGCGTACCCCGGCGACCGCCTCGTCCTCGCCCTGCACTGCCCCGCCCTCATCTGCTCCTAGCGCTTAAGGCCCACTTAAAAACCGTGGGCGGGCGGAAACCATAATTCTTCCTCAAATGGCCGGACATCTTTCGCAGAACACCCCAGCAAAGCCGGACAAATGCCACCCAACTTCGGGTGGCTCCCAAAAGATTTGGGGTTTCTGTTTTCCGGGTCTGGCAGGATGCCCGCAGTCCTGCATAATTCTGGCCGAACCCCGTTTCTCGCCCCACCCCAGGCATTTGGGGTCATTCCCATCTCCATCAGGAGGCGCTTTCCATGCTGAGATTCAGCAGAATCGCCGTTGTCCTCGCCGTGACCGCGCTGGCGTCGGCCGGTGTCTCGGCCGCGGCTGCGGCGGCTCCCACCGGTTCGGCCGTCGTACGAGTCATGGCCAACCAGGGCAAGGCCGCCGCGTACTGGACGCCCGACCGCATGCGCCATGCGCTGCCCGGCGATCGGCTGGTCGCCGACGATGTCCGCAAGGCGCGGCAAAACGGCTCGCTGAGCCACTTGGTTGAGCGCGGACAGCCGCAGAGCGCCCAGGCAATCGCGGCCGCTCCGAACATCGCACCGATCGCCCACATCGGCAAGGTTTTCATGACCCTGGACGGAACTGACTACGTCTGCTCCGGCAACTCGGTCACCAGTGGCAACCACGACGTGGTCGCCACCGCCGGCCACTGCGTGAAAGACGGCAGTGGCTCGTGGGTGTCGAACTTCGTCTTCGTGCCGGACTACAACAACGGCAGCGAGATCTACGGCGAGTATTCCGCACGTACGGTCGTCACCACGTCTGGCTGGGCGAATTCCGGGGATCTCAACTACGACACCGGATTCGCGGTCATGGCCGCGAACGGCAGCGAGCACGTGAACAACGGTGTCGGCGCTTCCGGCGTGGCCTTCAACCAGTCCCGCGGCCGCGCGTACACGCTCTACGGCTACCCGGCCGCGCCGCCTTTCAACGGTGAAACCCTGCAAACCTGCAGCGGCACCGCGCGGCAGGACAGCCAGGGCAGCACGGACCAGGGCGTCAGCTGCACCATGACGGCGGCGGCTCGTCCGGCGGCCCGTGGTTCCTCGGCAGCGGCGCCAACGGCCAGCAGAACTCGATCAACAGCTTCGGCTACAACAACATCGCGAACGTGATGTGGGGCCCCTACTGGGGATCGCAGATCCAGGGCGCCTACAACACCGCCAGCGCCGCCTAAAGTTACGGCTCCGGGACCGGATTTGGTACGGCACCGCCGTATCTCCGGTCCCGGGTCGCGTAAAGCTCGCAGGCGTACCAAAGATGCCGCCGGTCGAAGTCCGGGAACAGCGTGTCCAGGAAGACCATCTCGGCGTAGACCGACTGCCAGGGCAGGAAATTGGACGTCCGCTGCTCTCCTGATGAGCGTACGAACAAATCCACGTCCGGCAGATCTGGTTCATCCAGATAGCGCGCGAAAACCGCCTCGGTGATCCGGTCCGGATTCACCCGACCGTCCCTGACGTCCCGGGCCAGCGCCGCCGCGGCATCCACGATTTCCGCGCGACCGCCGTAATTCACGCACATGTTCAGCGTCATTTTGGTGTTGTGCCGAGTCATCTCCTCGGCGGTCTCCAGCTCGCCGATCACGCTTCGCCACAGCCGCGGCCGGCGACCGGACCAGCGCATGCGTACGCCCCGGGCATTGAGCTCATCGCGGCGGCGACGCAGCACGTTGCGGTTGAAGCCCATCAGGAAACGCACCTCGTCCGGCGAACGTTTCCAGTTCTCGGTGGAAAACGCGTACACCGACAGGCAGCCGACGCCCAGTTCCAAGCAGCCGTCGACGATGTCGAACAGCGAGAACTCGCCCTGCTTGTGACCCTCGATCCGAGGCAACCCGCGGGCCTTGGCCCACCGGCCGTTGCCATCCATCACCAGGGCGATGTGCTTGGGCACCAAATCCGCCGGAATAGTGGGCGGGCGTACGCCAGTGGGATGTGGTTGTGGTGCTTGCAAAACTCGCGCCGTCTTCACCGCTCGACCAGTTTCAACGATCTCAGTCCCCGCTCCAGGTGCCATTGCAAATGTGCCGCGGTCAGCCCGGAGGCCTCCCGCCGCGGCGCCGGGTCACTGCCGTCCGCGCTTTCCCAGTCCCCGGACAGCAACGCGCGCATCAGCATCATGCTCGCCGGCGCCGGGCTGGCCGAGCCGGCCGGCTTGCACGTACCGCAGACCGCGCCGCCGGCCGGCACCGAGAAGGCGCGATGCTCACCCGGCAGTCCGCAGACCGCGCACTCGTGCAGCGCCGGCGCCCAGCCGGCCACCGCCATCGCACGCAGCAAGTATGCGTCCAAAACGAGCGACGACGAGTGCTCGCCGGTGGACATCGTCCGGAGCGCGCCGACGGCCAGCAGGTATTGCCGCAGCGACGGCTCGTGGTCCTCGGTGAGGCGCTCGGCGGCCTCCACGATCGCACTGGCCGCCGTGTAGCGCGGGTAGTCCGACGCCATGTCCCGCCCGTACGGCGAGATGGTCTCGACCTGACTGACCACGTGCAACGACCGGCCGGTCGCCAGCTGCACGTCGACGTGGTTGAACGGCTCCAGCCGGGCGCCGAACCGGCTGGTGGTCTTGCGGATGCCCTTGGCGACGGCTCTTACGCGACCGTTGCGCTTGGTCAGCAGCGTGACGATGCGGTCGGCCTCGCCCAGCTTGTGCAGGCGCAGGACCACCGCGTCGTCTCGATAAAGGGGCACCCGCCAATCCTGCCACTTCCGCCCACACGGTCGGCGACCTTGGGTGTCGTGGCGCTCTTTAAGATTGGGCCTTCGACAATGCTAGGAAAGCGGGCACCAGTGCGAGAAGTGGCATCGACGGGCGCCAACGGGTGCCCCAGAGGGCACCAAGCCGTTCGGTTGATTGCAAACGACCGTCACAGTGTGTCACCGTTATCTATGCGTACAGTTAACTGCATCCTCCCCCCGCACATCGTCGAGCGGCTACGCCAGCACGGCGACTCCACCATGCGCGACATCGCCACCGCGACGGCCGCCATCGACCTGCGGATGCGCGAGGAGAACCGCCGACCGCAGCTGCGTGGCGCGCTTCCCGAGCAGCCCCACCTGCAACGCCAGATCAGCGACGCCGCCGGCACCGAAGACCTGCCCGGCACCAAAATCCGCTCCGAGGGCGACCCGCCGGCCACCGATGAGGCCGTCAACGACGCGTACGACAAACTCGGGTCGGTTTTCAAGTACTACCTGGACGTACACAGCCGAAACGCTATCGACGGCGCCGGCGGCCCACTGCTGGCTACCGTGCATTACAGCCCAAAAATACGACAACGCGTTCTGGGATGGCACCCAGATGGTGTTCGGCGACGGCGACGGCAGCATTTTCGTCGGCTTCACCAAATCCCTGGACGTGATCGGCCACGAGCTCACCCACGGCGTTTCCGCCGAGGAAGCGAAGGGCCTGGAATACCACGATCAACCGGGTGCGCTGAACGAGTCGATCTCCGATGTTTTCGGCTCCATGGTGAAGCAATACGCCCTCGGTCAGGACGCGACACAGGCCGACTGGTTGATCGGCAACGACATCCTCGGCCCGGACTTTCACGGCGTCGCACTGCGCTCGATGGCCGCACCCGGCACCGCGTACGACGACCCACAGCTCGGCAAAGACCCGCAGCCGGCGACCATGGCGCAGTATGTCCAGACCCAGAACGACAACGGTGGCGTACACATCAACTCGGGTATCCCCAACAAGGCATTCCACGACGCCGCGGTCGCACTTGGCGGCAATGCCTGGGAAACCGCCGGCAAGGTCTGGTATGCCGCACTGCTCGACGCAGATGGACGGCACCCTCGACTTCGCCACCTTCGCCGCCGTGACCGTACGAATCGCCGGCACCCTCCCCGACGGCCCACGCCTCACTGCCGCGATCACCGAGGCATGGAAGGGCGTCGGAGTCTCAGTGGCGTGATCAATACTGACCCGCCGTAGACTTCGCTTGCTCCGCGACGAGCTCAACTTGCCCAGCAGTTAAGCGGCGAAGATCCCAGAGCAGGTCAGCGTCATAACCAAATGACGTGGTGGTTGACGAAGAGTCGGTGACCAGCTGGACTTCTTGGGTCACCACGCCACTCGCGTCGCGGGTGAATGTCGACGTGTGATTTCGAGCGTCCGTCGACGACTGCAGCCGCCCGGCCGGATCGTAGGCAGCCGAAGTCGACGCGAGCACCGTGCGGCCGTCGGTATCCAGCTGATTGACCTGCAGCGGATCACCAAGGAGGTCGTAACTGGTGGCCACGAGTGAGTACTACGGATCATTGAGGGCGCCAGCAATTCTGCACCATCCGCAGCTACCTTGCGACCGCAACGACACACAGCTAGCACTACATCGATGCCATCATCCAACTCGCCGAAGGCAGACCTTGGCTGCCAAAATCCACCTGACCAGTTGTCTTTTGGCTACCGGCATCCTGAGGTCGGTAGATCCCTCAAGGCGGCCCAAATCAAAAAGGCTATCGCGTCAGCTGCGGAGAGAAATGACCCGGCTCACCGGGTGCAAATTTCGGCACTCGCCCGCACCAAAGTCGGGTGTCCGCGAAAGGCGGGGCGGCACCAGAGCCCACCAAGGCGCGCGCTTTCCCACATTTCTTACTGCAAGTCATCTGAAACCGACACCGAGCGCAGACGGCCGTTATTCTAGACTTCGGTCAGTCACCGAGAAACCAGAGGAACTTATGCGGTCGCTTGTCACCCAGCTCGCAAAGTCTTGAGATCTCCAAGAGGAACTCCACTGCCCCAGGTTTAACGCGTTCATCTGTCCGACATACATCAATCTCGGCCCGCAGTGCTCGCATTTGCGATCTGTTGAATATCGTATTTCCATAAGGGTCAATATGCCCGATCATTGGAAATTCGCCAGGAGGAAGATATGGCACCACCCAACCAAGTGCGGGATCCGAAGCAACCATCTCAATCAGGTTCTCGCGTTCGTCACGAAGGCTAACAAGCATTGCCATTAGCCACGCTCCGGCAGGCCTGGATGCGTCGTAATGAGATCTCCATTCCATCTGTTCCGAATGACAGTGTAAACCTGTGTGGAATCGCCGTTTGGATGACGTCCTACATCGGTTCCGGCGTTGATGATGAACTCAACAGTTCCACCTCCGCGTTCATCTTGGATTCGACCAGTCAAGCCTCTCGTTTGATCGGCCATCGCACCGATATCTGTGCCTTCGTTCCATACCGAGTCCTTTTGGGATTGTACCGAGGCCCGTCAACTGTATGCCGCTCTGTTGCATGATCAATGCCGTCGGCATCCTGAAGTTCCTCCCAGGCATCACCGGGGCCACGACTGTCCGTTACTCCACAGTTATGGACGAGGACCGCCGCAGGTCCGGCAAGGACATAGTACGTATGAAGGTCGGGGATGGTGAGGTCGTAGGTGGTGGTGTGCGTGTCGCGGTACAGGCGTGCTGCTAGCACGACCGCCGTACGGCCGTCGGGCTGCTGGAGGCGGTCACCAGCGTGGAGGGCGCCGGCTTCGACGAAGGCAGACTGGGTGATGTCGTAGAACGGGTGATGGGCCGTCGTCGTGACCGTGCCGACAGACGCCCGGTGACCCGAGCGGTCAAGAGACCCGATCGTGAGGTTGACGAAGTCGTAGTCGGTCTTGGTGACGATGACCGTCCCGACCGCGTGCGCTTGCGTCTTCCCGTCACCACCAGGCACGGCGTCCGCGATCTTGTCGCCGACTGCCACCTTGCTGATCGGCTTATGGGAGCCATCGGCCATCAATACGAGGGTCGTGCCGACGAAACTGTGGCAAGGGGGTGCCGCCTCGGCGGAACCGCCGCGGCCACCGCGGGACATGAACGCCTTGCCGACTCCAGCCAGAGCCGCAGCCGGACCCGGAATCGCTCTCGGCCCCGCCATTTCTAAAGAGCGGACAAGGCAGATTTTCGAACCTTGCGGCGCCACCATCCACTCACGTTGCCGTCAACTACTGCCGTGAACCACCGCAGAGCCCCGCCCAGGACACAGGTGATGGGCTTCGAATTTGCTACAGCGATCCGCAGCGAGGGCTGCAGGTCAGAAAGGCGAGGCTACACCTCGTCCTCCAGCCAACGTCCGAATGGAGCAACCTCCAAAAGTTCGGAATTGACCGCCTTCAACCGGCCCACATGGAGTCCATACGAGGGCTTCTACAGCGCCACCTTATCGCCGGATTGCTTGTCACCAACCAAACTATGGTGCAGGCGAGACCGGATTCAATACGATGATTATTTCAGCAGGCTCGTCAGGGTCATCCCCGTAGAGGTCGACCTTGTGGACGTTCCCATTGACTGGAAGCTCAAGTCGAATCTCGCCATTAGGATCATAGATTGCGATGTTTTCCGTCGAGAGCCGCATCGTTCCCGAGAAAAGCAAATTCGCACCTTCAGGGACGTACGGCCCACTGATACAAATAACGGTCACATATCCAGTGGCCGCAGGGACGACCGATACGTACAGCGAGTCAGTGCCGGCGTGGACTGACTCCTGCCCTGGATCCCACGAATCATGAGAATCTACACTGTCCGAAGAAGCGACGACCAGCAGTCCATGAGCGAACCGCGCAAGCCCACCGCCATAAACTCTATCCTCCGCCACTGAACTTAGAGACTGGAAACTCAGCATACCATCCTCGAAGAATTGCGTTAACAATGCCACCTTGTTTGCGCGAGCATACGCTACAGTGCGGGTAAAGAGTCCATGGTCCATTCGGGTTAAGCTTGTTGGCAGGGTTGTGATCGCCCGTCCAATGTCCATCCTTGTACCCTGAATTGTCAGAGCGCGGCACGCGGTACAGCCGTTTCGGTCGCCAAACTCGTTAATCATTTGTTGTTCATGCGGCAGGACCTTGTCGCCACGTTCCGCCGCGACACCTTCTGCTACTTGCCCGGTCAGGGGAGGCCCAAGCGTTAGCTTACAAAGATTGTCTTCGTCGACATTATGGACAAGCACAGGGAGCAAGCCGGCCGATACATAGTACGTGTGGAGGTCGGGGATGGTGAGGTCGTACGTCGTTGTATGCGTGTCGCGGTACGGCCGTACTGATAGCACCACCGCGGTACGACCGTCGGGTCGCTGGAGGCGGTCACCAACGTGGAGGGCGCCGGCTTCGACGAACGCGGCCTGCGTGAGGTCGTAGAACGGGTGATGAGTCGTAGTCGTGACCGAGCCGACAGATGCCGGGTGACCCGCGTGATCGAGAGAGCCGATGGTGAGGTTGACGAAGTCGTAGTCGGTCTTGGTGACAATGACCGTGCCGACTGCGTGCGCCTGCGTCTCCTGTCGCCACCTGGAACAGAGTTCGCGATCTTGTCGCCGACGTGCATCTTGCCGATGGGCTTGCTGGACCCGTCCGCCATCAACACCAAAGTGCTACCAACGAAACTGTGCAAAGTACACGAAGGCGACTCTTCATCACCGCCAGAAGGTGCAGACTCCTCAGACGGAGCCGACGGCCCGGCGCGGGCATCCCTGAACGACTTACGACCACCCGACACCGCACCGACCGCCGCGCCCAGAGCCACCCAACCCCGACGTGCCTCATTCGCATCGAATCCACAATCTCAACAATGTCCAGATTCTGGGCGGCGAGCCCGCGCAACTCGGCGATCCAGCCTTCATCTTCCATTACGGCCTCCTGAATTCAGCGGACACCGCCGAATATCCTCCATCATCAAACGGCATGCCGCACCGCTCGACGACCAGATGGACGGCACCCTCGACTTCGCCACCTTCGCCTCGGTGACCGAACGAGTCGCCGGCACACTCCCGGACGGCCCGCGCCTCGCCGCCGCGATCACCGAGGCATGGAAGGGCCTCAGAGTCTCAGTGGCGTGACAGCCAGTCGTCAACGACTCCCTGGAACTCCGCCGGCTGTTCCCACTGCGGGAAATGCCCACAGTTCTCGAAAACGTGCAACTCCGCCCCCGGAATCCCGGCCGCGCGAGCCGCTCACTGTTCGGCAGCGGGCACTGCGGATCCTGCCGCCCCACCAACACCAGCGTGGGGCACCGGATCTCACCAAGCCGGTCCTCGATGTCGTACGAGCTGACGGCCTGCCCGAAAGCCATCATCCGTGGCATCGAAAACGCGTCCGGACGTGCGCTGAACTCGGCAGGAATCGGCGTACGCTCCGGGTCGGCCACGCTGGACCGGAAAATCGCCTCCCGGTAGCCTTCCTTGTCACCGCCGACCATGAGTTTCTGCATTTCCTGGCGCATCTGTGCGGCCTCAGTGTTGTTCGGGTCGTACATGCTGCCCTGCACGAACCGGTGACTTCCGGCCGTACCAATGAGAATCAGCCCGCTGACCCCGTCCGGATCAGCCAACACCGTCAACAGCGCGACCATCCCACCGGTGGACGCCCCGCAGAGCAGCCATTTCTCAACATCCAACGCCTTCCGCGCCTCGACGAGGTCATCGACGAACGCCGCCATCGTCAGGTCGCGACTATCCCGTACCGGCCCAGACGCCCCGATCCCCCGCGGATTGATCGCGTACACCCGCCTGCGGCCGGCCAGCGCCGCCGCCACGGCACCCTCCGCCAAAACAGCGTTGTACTGATGAAAAAAAGCGCCGCCGTCGGCCCTGACCCGGCCGGCTCGCACTCCAACATCCCACCCGGAACCTCAATCACTCCACACCTCCCGTTGTGTACCGTCACATATTCTTACAGGTGGACAACTCCCGCGTTACGGGAGGCAGGCAGTGCTGAAGAGCCCGCATGTCGATGACAGACGCCGGGGGCGGACTCGGAATCGCTCTCAGGCCCGCCATTTCTAAGGAGTGGACGAGGGCAGACTTTCGAATCCCGTGCGATGCAAGCCCATGGAGAGAACTACAGATTCATTCGAAGAAGTCTCTCACAGAATCCATAGATGCCACCCATTCAGAAAATCCTATTTCCGTCTTCGTCAATGGCACAACGAGGCCCGATAGAAGCCCACGGCTCTCCGGTATCGAAGCCAGATTCAAGCTCATCTAGGAAAATTATGGCATTCTGGATATAGACATTATCGCCGTCACGATACATCGGCCAGCATGTCAGAAAATTAGTGCTCTCAGGATCCGTCATGGAGACCAGCAAGCACGACCGAGAGTTCGGGTCATCCTTGAGTGCATCAAAAGCCTGACGCCAACTCCGACGATAGTCAGACTCGCTCCAGAAGCCCAGGGGAGCCCTGAAGGTCTCCACGAATTCGCCAATCACGATTCGCCCCACCGCCTCCCCAAGGCTTCCGGTCCTATCACCGGAAGCCTCCTGCGATTCCAGTTCAATCGCGAACACGTCACTCCTTGAGATAGTTCAGGTCACCATCATAGGTCCCAATACGCACCCCTCGACGGCTGAACATCTTCCATCCCCGCGACATTGTGCCATCGACGTCAGGAGTAGTTCTTGCCGTTTGAGAACACTTCCTGACCATGGGAGTCGAAGGGTGCCTTCTGGGCGGGATTCGTGTCCTATATCCAGATCTGCCGCCAAGTCACACGGGGGTCGCGCCGCGCCAAAGCGTCGTAGCCCGTCATCATCACCGGATGGGCGAGAACGAGCGAGCCGCCACCAGTCTCGACATTGACGGCCGGAGCGGTGGTGACCGCCAACTGGCCAGCTTCGTCGTACGAGTACGCGGTGGCGTTGTTGTCAGCGTCGGTCATGGAGGTCGGCAGGCCACGTTTGTCCAGCGTCCAGCTGACTTTTGACTGATGCCCCGCGGCGTCGCTGAAGCTTCGGCTGGTCACTCTGCCCAGCGGGTCGTACATCAACGCCTGATGTTTGTCGCCCCGGTCCCGTCACTGGCCACGGTGGTCAGCGGCTGGTCGTCCGGACTGAAGGTCGTGGTCGTGGTGCGATTGACACCGGACGGATCGACTGTCGTCGACGTGGTCCGATCGGCGGTATCCACTGTGGACACCGCAGTGGTGGCTCCGTTGTTGGTCAGTTGTTGGTCAGTTGTTGGTCAGTTGGAGGACCGGTTCCCCAGCCGCGTGATAGGCGTTCGGCTGCTCGACAAACGGATTGTTCCCAGCCGAGTCCCGTTTGGTAACGGTCGTCCCGCCCATGGAGTCGGTGAGCGTGGCCAGACGTCCGGCCGGGTCGTACGCTCTGGAAGACTCCACCAAGTCCGCCGCCGACGAGGGGTTGTTGGATCACCTGTGAATCCCTTGAGCACCCGGGTCAGGAGCGGCCGTTGGCGTCAATGGTGTAAGCCGTGGTGACACCGTTCGGATCCGGCTCGGACGTTTTGTGGCCGCATGACCCACGACTACAAGCGTAGCGGCACCATTGATCTGATAGACGACAGCAGGTAATTCTGGCTCGTTACTCGCGTGACACGTTCCAGTCCGCCAGGTGTCGCGGCCTGACTCCACCGACCATCAGAGAGAACAGCTCGTCAGCATTCCTTGAATAGCTATACACCGCCGCATCCATGCCAGCGTAGAACCTCCCGTCGACGGAAATATAGACCGTGAAATGGAACCCATCCGTACCAACAGGACAGAGCAGCTCTCCAACCAACCCAGAGCAGCGCCAGGCGATCCTGGCGTCACGTTCGGTACAAACCCGATCAGGGTCAAACTCAGTCCAACAAAATTACTTCTCGTTCGCCCATGACGATACTCGGCGCATGCAGAATCCGCAGTTGCGAGAACTCTCCCCAAGAAATCCACGGCAGCATCCGAAACGTCGAATCCCATTGACCTCATGTCGCCGACCAGGACAGAGACATCAGCTCTCCGCCCAGGGTTCCAACCTGCCTTTTCGAGAGCAACGCTCGGGTCGTATCACTGAACGATAAGTTCATACCTCACCCGTCCCCCAGCAAGGTCAGTGGCGCCGCGTCTGACAAGAGCACTCTGACAGGAGAGGCACGCGGCTTCTGGCAATCCACTGGAGCTCCGGACTGTCAAGAATTCGATGTCGGAGAGCTGGAGCTCTCGCACTCTTCGCTGCAGCCCTGGCCGCAGCACCAATGTCGCAAACACCATTAGAGTTATGGACCAAGATAGCTGTTGCGCCCGCGAGTACATAGTACGTGTGGAGGTCGGGGATGGTGAGGTCGTACGTGATGTTGTGCGCGTCCCGGTACGGGCGTACTGCTAGCACGACCGCAGTACGGCCGTCGGGCTGCTGGAGACGGTCACCCGCACGTAGCGCGCCGGAGTTTATTCTTTGGGAGATCTAAAGAAATCGAGCACTGCTTGACGCTGGCTTTCTACTGTCCCAACTTCAGCGAACTGAGCTGGCGCAAAAATGTCCACCAGATCAGCATCATCAGTCAAAGGCGGCTTCCTCCGCAACGGATATGCGAGGCGTCCATTTGACATCTGCCTGCCCATCCCGGAAGGAAATACGGTCGGACGAGATCCCTGGCAGCAAACCAGGAGGCCCTCTTCTTCAAGGATGCGGCGCACATCCTTGAGGCACTCAAATAGATCATCGCCAGCATGGAAACTGGCAACCCGATTATCTCGCACTAGCCTGATGTTTTGGCTCCCCCGAATCGTCAACTTCAAGGACAAGGGACTCCCTGCGGCCATCTTCGCTGGCAGCTGCCAGGTGTAGCGTTTCCATCATTTCCCCAGGGGAGCATAGTTCGGGTTATCCATCCATGTTCCATCGCGCATCCGTTTCTTGCGAGCAGCGCGAAGAATTGCCGCTGCGTATTTGCCACCTATCATACCGCCGACACCAAGAGCTAGGCGCCCAGACAGCGTCCGCGACCTTTGCATTTGACAGCGACCTGCCCGATGGGCACCCGGGAGCCGACCAGCCGTCAACGCCAAAAAGCGGTGGGCAAAGCTGTGAAACTCAGTTGACCTCTCAACGGCCAGGCCTGCGGAGTCCGCAACGACCCAACACAACAAGTAGACCTTACAAGCCAATATTTCCTAGTCGCGAACCCTTAAGGAATCCTCCAATATTTCATCAGAAACGACTCCTTTAAGCCAGCCGACAACATCATGGAGTTGATGCGTCGCCAATCCGAACGTGGACTTTAAGTCCACTGCCACGCTGAACTCCTTCCCCATCTCAAAAAGTCCGTCATGCTTAATTTTCCGGACTGCGGTAAGTGGTGCAACGCCTTGCTCTTTAGCCTCTCGCAGGAAGGCCAAGCGATCATCCATACCCAATCCCTATCTAAAGAGCACCGACACAACGTTGAAGCCGTCGATCCCTTCGTCGGCCTGCAGTATCATCACACGATTGAACCCGTACTCGGCTGCCCTTTGGCCAGTCCAAGTACCACGAGCGGCAGATCCCAGGCTTTACCATTAGCGACAGCATCATTGAATGCTCCCAGGTCGTCGCCATAGCGCCAATAGCCCGCTATCGACTTCACCCGATCGCCAAAGTGGTCCATCACATCAGCGAACATCTGCTTACCACGAAGGGGGGATCCAGATTCGGGATGGTTTTCCATCATCAGTGTAAGACTACCGCTCTCGTCGAGGTCAGCAATGACGCCACTTCCTGAATCCGCATGTGAGATCGAGATGCTGCTTTCGCTCTTTGCGACCTCCACGCCGCAGTTGTGAACCAAGACGGCCGCGATCCCAGCGAGTACATAGTACGTGTGGAGGTCGGGGATGGTGAGGTTGTACGTGATGGTATGAGTGTCCCGGTACGGCCGTACTGCTAGCGCGACCGCCGCGCGGCCGTCGGGCTGCTGCAGACGGTCACCTGCACGTAGCACGCCGGCTTCGACGAAGGCGGCCTGAGTGATGTCGTAAAACGGATGATGGGTCGTCGCGGTGACCGTCCCGACGACTCCGGGTGGCCCGTTGTGGTGGAGCGACCCGATCGTGAGACTGACGAAGTCGTAGCCGGTCTTGGTGACGATGACAGTCCCGACCGCGTGGGACTGGGTCTCAACCCTTGCCTCGTCAGTCCATTGTGTCTGACATGATCATCGATCGGCGAGGATCCTTCTTCTCGAGCACTGGAGCATCAGCCCAAAACCATTCATCTGGAAAGCCACCGCGGAAGACATCATCGCCAAGGCCCGACGCGGCGGCGGGACACACTCCACCAGATCAAATCAGCGACAGACCACCAACTTCACCTGCAAGCAGTCACCTTTTTCTATCCGGCGAATATGCGGACAAATATTCCGCATTAACAAATTCGGTAAACGATTTCCATCGAGCCATGGGCGCCTCTTCTTCCTCCATGTATAGCGTGACGGAGGGGTCCGCAACATTCAAGGAATCCATCCAATAGACCTGGTAACCTTGGTGCATAGCAAATACCAGAGCACCTTCCGGTAACTTCACCCCTCCGAC
Organism: Fodinicola feengrottensis; assembly: GCF_010993775.1. GTDB lineage: Bacteria > Actinomycetota > Actinomycetes > Mycobacteriales > HKI-0501 > Fodinicola > Fodinicola feengrottensis. Next base: position 52,001 of record NZ_WOTO01000062.1, read on the forward strand.
GTTGTCGGCGAAGAAATCATGGGTAGCACGCGGCAGGTCAAGGATCGCCGGATAGAAAGCATCTGTGCCGAGAAGGATACGTCCGGCGCCGCTACCCATCAGCCTAAGAAATTCGACGTACGCCTTAGGTAACCCCCCAATCTGCCACGAACTTGCGAGCTGGTCCACTTCACGAACATCTAACCCGACGACGAGATCAACATCCACCGCTCTTACCTCTGCGGCGATTTCAGCAATTGAGAGCATCAGCCCATCCCTGTAGCGATGTTAACTCTAATATCTGGGAACGCGGATTGGAACTGCTCAATAAGGTTGGAACAATCGGGGCAGACAGGGCGTTCAGAGTACAGATCCACAGTCCCCTTCGCGCCAGGTTTTAGATTTGAGGCCAAAGTTTCAAATATATGAGTCTCTGAATCGAACGGCCGTGAGCCGGGATTGAATCGCCTCGTCGCTGGCATGCCAACTTCACCCGGATTAACATGCTTTCCGCTCGAAGCAATCATAATCTGATCCGATCCGTCAACCTGCACTCGAGCTACTGCGATGTTCTTATCTGCTTTAACTCCAAGACCACCATTTGCGTTTTCCCTATGATCGGCAGCAGCGTCAGCAAGACTGCAGTTATGTACCAGGACCGGCGTAGCCCCGGCGAGTACATAGTACGTGTGGAGGTCGGGGATGGTCAGGTCGTACGTCGTGGTGTGCGTGTCGCGGTACGGGCGTACCGCTAGCACGACCGCCGTGCGACCGTCGGGCTGCTGGAGGCGATCACCCGCGTGGAGGGCGCCGGCTTCGACGAAGGCGGCCTGGGTGATGTCGTAGAACGGATGACGGGTCGTCGTGGTGACGGTGCCGACAGATGCCGGGTGGCCCGAGCGGTCGAGGGAGCCAATGGTGAGGTTGACGAAGTCGTAGTCGGTTTTGGTGACGATGACCGTCCCGACCGCGTGCGCCTGTGTCTTCCCATCGCCGCCAGGCACGGCGTCCGCGACCTTGTCGCCGACTGCCACCTTGCTGATCGGCTTATGGGAGCCGTCGGCCATCAGTACGAGGGTCGTGCCGACGAAACTGTGGCAAGGGGGTGCCGCCTCGGCGGAACCGCTGCGGCCACCGCGGGACATGAACGCCTTGCCGACTCCAGCCAGAGCCGCACCACCAGCGCCAAACAGCGCACCAGTCGCGGCGCCAGTGGCGGTCGCCTGGCCAAGACCAGACCACGAACAGCCAGCAGAAGAATCAGAGCACGTCAGCCCGTACGAAGCGGCCGCAGTCGCACCACCACCGGCGGCACCGCCCGCAGCTCCGGCTAGGACGCTGGTGACCAGTTCCGGAAGGGCCTTGCCCAGGGCCGCCGTGACCAGACGGCCACCCAGGCCCCCGGCAATACCACCGACCGCGCCGCCGACGCCGCCGAGCAGCGCCGCCTTGCCGAAGGCGGATGCCGAACACCCGCCCTTCTGGCCCTGGGCGCAGTTCACCCCTTGCTCGACCAAACCACCGACCGCGCCCGCCAGCGCGCCGCAGCCGACCGCGCCGACTACCGCGCCCACACCCGCAGTGAATGCTCCGAGAGCGGCTTCACATCCGGCGAAGACGACGGTCGATACGGCGATCGACGCGATCGTGGCCGCATGGGCCTTGATGAAGGTGCCAACTGTCGCCGCTGTCTTGGCCGCCACCGTCGCCGCATGCTGCAACAAAACTACGGAACGGTGATATGCCTCAGCAGCCAAACGTTTGACCCGGGCAGCGGCTTCTAACGCCAGTTGTTTGACACGGGCCGCGTAGGCCTTCGCCTGATTCCACGCATCGTTCACATGCTGAACAGCGGTCTGGATCCCCACCCGCACAGGAACAATGTAGTGGTTGTAAACGTAATTCACGGTGGGCGCGATGTATGTGTTGTAAATATGACTGATGACCGGCGCGACGTACTTCTGGTACGCATGACTAACTGCAGCCGCGGCAACCGCCAGGTGGCACCCGAAGTCCCAGAAGGAGGAACACTGTCCGGACGGATCGGTTCCTCCCAACGGATTGTCATCGACATAGGCGAACGGGTTCGCCGACACCGACTGCGGTGCCGGGTCCAACGACACTGAGTCCTTGTTCTGGAATTGGCCATTCGCTGGGTTGTACCAGCGGGTCGCCATGTTCACCTTGCCAGTGAACGAATCCGTCCACCCCGACTGATAGCCGAGGCCACCGACCATGCCCGCGGTCGCGGTCACATTTCCCATCGGGTCGTAGACCGACGAACCCGACAGCGACCGAAACACCCTCGGAGAACTCACACCAACAACATCGTC
>NZ_WOTO01000064.1 GCF_010993775.1 Fodinicola feengrottensis
GGGCAGACTGCGGCTACCGCACGGACCAGAATCGGCGAAAAGCGAGCTAAAACTAAAGGCCAGGTGAGGCCAGATGGCCGCGGTAGCGGGGAAAATCACACTGTGTTTTACGGGATAATGTTGTTGTTGAACCGGAAGAGATTGGCTGGGTCGTAAGTTGCCTTGAGTGCGCTCAATCTTTTGTACGTGTCGGCCGCGAAAGCGGACCGCACCTGGTCCGCGCCGGTCGGGCCGAACATGAAGTTCATCGCATGACCGCTGGCAAACGGTGCCAGAGCAGCGAAAACACCGTCGAGCAGGGCGCGGCTGCCGGGATCGGACACGAGCCGCAGGAAGTACCTGGCGTCGCGGTGACCAATGGCGTTGGGCGCGGAGCCGGCGATCGCGCCACCGAGATGGTTCAGCTGCACGACGGCCGACGCCTTGCCAGCCAGCTCCAGGAGTGCCTGCATCGCTGACTTGTTCAGGCCATTGAGGAAAATCCCGGTGCCGTAATATTCGTGAGGTTGTGGCGGGTCGGTGAAAATGCTGCTGGCCTGGGTAAAGGGCAGGGCGTCGAGGGTGTCCATCAGCATCGGCCCGATCTCCCGCAGCGGAGCGACCAGCCGCTCGGTGGTGGCCTTGTCCGCGATCGAGGCAATCCGGATCTGGGCCACCTCGCGACCACGGACCGGCTCGGGAATCATCGGCAGGTCAGGAAAAAGGCACCACTGCGGCCGACGACGTGATCTCGTTGGGGACGGTGCTCGTCCATTGGTCGTACGCCTGGAAGACCTCGGTCGCGATGCTGGCGTCGAACGAGAGCGTGCCACCGAAAAGGTGACTGACCGGCACCAGCTCGATCTCCATCCCCGTCACACCACACCGAAATTGTTGCCGCCACCGAGCAGCGCCCAGAAGAGGTCGCTCCCGGCGCTGACCTGACGCATCTCGCCATCGGCCGTGACCACCTCGAGGGTGCGTACGTGATCGGCGGCGAGACCGTACGAGCGGACCAGCACGCCAATGCCGCCGCCCAGCGTGTACGACACCGCACCGACGCTCGGCGAACTGCCGGACAGCGGGGCCAGCCCGTGCTCGGCGGCCGCGTCCACCACGGCCTTCCACCGCACCCCGGCCTCGATCCACGCGGTCCCGGCCGCCGGGTCGATCCGGAAGCCGGACATCCGGTGGGTGGTGATGAGAAGCGCGTCCTGGGCGGGGGCGGTCAGGCCGTGCCCGGTCGCTTGGACGGCGATCGGCAGGTCTCTCGCGGCGGCGAAACGAATGGCGGTGCGTACGTCCGAGGCGCTGGTCGCTCCCACGATCACGGCCGGCCGGTGCTGGCCGGCGAGCTGGAAACCGGAACGCTCGGTGTCGTAGCCGGCGTCGCCGGGGACGAAGACCGGGCCTTCGACCAGCACTGACAAGGTATTCACGAGACTGTCCTTTCGGATCGGTTACGTGTTCCAGCCTGGCGCCACTCCAGTCATACGTCCAAGAGCTAGTTCGTCTGCCAACTATCATGTTTGGTTATGGAACTCCGGCAGCTGGAATATCTCGTGGCAGTGGTCGAGGAGGCGAACTTCACCCGAGCGGCGGCCCGCCTGCATGTGGCCCAACCGGGGGTGAGCGCACAGATCAAGCAGCTCGAACGAGAACTCGGCGAGCCGCTGCTGGACCGGTCCGGTCGCCAGGTGCGACCGACCGCGGTCGGCGCCGCGGTGCTGCCGTACGCACGTGCCGCCCTGGCCGCGGTCGCCGGCGTACGGCTGGCCGTCGATGAGCTGACCGGGCTGGTACGCGGCCGGGTGACCGTCGGCACGGTCGCGCCGCTGGTGGCGCCGGTGCTGGATCTGCCAGGGCTGCTGGCCGGGTTTTATCGGCAGCATCCGGACGTGGAGATCAGCCTGTCCGAAGCGAACGCGGTCCAGCTGATCGATGAGCTGCGAACCGGGCAGATCGACCTGGCCTTCATCGCGATGGGCGACGCGACTCCGCCCGGACTCGCGGCCCACGACGTGGTGGACGAGGAGATTGTCGCGGCGGTCCGGCACGGCGACCCGCTGGCCGGCCGGGCCAGCGTGCCGCTGGCCGGTCTGCGGGACCGGGCGCTGATCTGCCTTCCGCGCGGCACGGGCGTACGTACGATCATCGAGGAGGCGTGCGCGACCGCCGGGTTCCGCCCACATGTCGCCTTCGAGGCCAGCATTCCGCCGGTGCTTGCGCAGTTGGCCGCGCACGGGCTCGGGGTGGCCCTGCTGCCGGCGTCCGCGGCCGTTTCCCGGCCGGACGAGTTGCACACCCTGAAAGTGACGCGGCCGACGATGCGCGGCCGGATCGTGCTGGCGTGGACGGCCGACGGTCCGACCAGTCCAGCTGCCCGCGCCCTGCTGGCGTACGCGCGCAGCTATCTCCCGGCGCCGGCCGAGGTCTCAGCGTCGTCAGGATCCAGCTGAACGCGGTGCAGCATGTCGTCGAGAATCTCGTTGGACTCCAGCACCGCGAGGTCGGGGTCGCGTCCTTGATGGCGGCGACGAGCGCCGCATGGTGCACATACTCGATGTCGAGATTCGACTCCAGGGCGGTCGCCACGCTCGCGCGGATGACGTCGGTGAGGCCTAGGTGCAGCTCGGAGAGCAGCGAGTTGTGCGAGCAGCGGACGACCGCGAGGTGGAACTGGGTGTCCGACTCGGTGGCGTCCTCCCAGCGTCGATCGCTCATCGCCGCGTCCCGGCTGTCCAGCAGGGTCGCCAGCTCGGTCGCCTCGGCGTCAGTACGCTGCGTCGCGGCCAGTCGAGCGCCCTCCACCTCCAGGATCCGACGGACCTGGACGACCTCTCGCAGTTGCGTGCCGTAGAGGCGGCGCAGCGCCCCGGAGATCTCGCTGGTGGCGCGTACGAACGTGCCGTTGCCCTGGCGCACGTCCAGCAGGCCGGCATGGGAGAGCGCGCGGACGGCCTCCCGGATGGTGTTGCGGCCGACTCCGAGCGCGGCGACCAGCTCCGGCTCCGGCGGGATCCGCTCGTCCACCGGCCAGCCGCCGGAGACGATCGCCTGCCGCATCTGCTCGATGACCTGGTCCACCAAGCCGGTCCGGCGGGTAGTGGCCAAAGGCACAGTCGCATCCTCTCCCGCCAAACATCCCATGTTTGGCACCTTTGCGGCGGTGACAGACACCCCGGTATGCACCGCGTTGCCCATTGTGGGCTTCACGTTCGCCGCTGCCAACCTCCGGTCTCCCGTCCCCAGCCGGATGCTCGACAGGGGCGAGCAAGCCGGACTGGCCCAAGTGCCTCCTAGCAGGGCTGATGCGACGCGGTCTGGCCGGGTGCGCGCTCACCGTGTAAGGAGACAGGGTGCGCATCGACACGCTCTTCACGAACGGCAGATTCCGTACGCTCGACCCGTCCCGCCCGACGGCGACCAGGCTGGGGGTGGTCGCGGGCCGGGTCCTCGGGTTCGACGAAGAGCTGGACGGCGTCGTACCGGCCACCGTCGTCGACTTGGCCGGCGCGCCGCCGGTGGTGCCCGGCTTCAACGACGCCCATCAGCACCTGTCGATGCGCGGCGCGCGGCTCACCGAGCTGGACCTTCGGGACACCGTGACCGGCAGTCTGGACGCGCTCTACGCGAAGGTGGCCGAGCGGGCCGCCACGCTGCCCGCCGGCGCCTGGATCCGCGGCTCCGGCTACGACCAGAACAAGATCGGCGCGCACCCGACCCGGTCCGCCCTGGACGCGGTGGCCGCCGGGCATCCGGTCTGGCTGGCGCACACCTCCGCGCACATGGGCGTGGTGAACACCGCCGGTTTGGCCGCGATGGGCTTCGAGCCGGGATCGGTGCCCGATGTCGCTGGCGGCACTGTCGTACGCGATGACCAGGGGCTTTCCACTGGACTCCTGACCGAGCAGGCCCAGGGGCTGGTCTACGCGGTGCTCCGGCCAGCTCCCTTCGAGGATTTCGTGGCGGCGATCGGCGCCGGCAGCAGGGTAGCCGCCGCGGAGGGCGTCACCAGCTTCACCGAGCCCGGCGTCGGTTTGGGCCGGGTGGCCGGCAACGGTACGGCCGACGTGGCAGCCTTCCAGGTGGCCCGCCAGCGGGGGCTGCTGCGCCAGCGCGCCACCCTGATGCCGGTCTCCGGTGTGCGCTGCACCCGGCCGGCGCCTTCGAGCCAGGCCACGACTGGTTCGGCCTCGATCTCGGTCTGCGGTCCGGCTTCGGCGACGAGTGGCTCCGGCTGGGACCGGTGAAGGTGTTCTCGGACGGCTCGCTGCTTGGCCGTACGGCCGCGATGCACGAGCCGTTCGAGAGCGAACCCGGCAATGTTGGATTCTTCCAGGATGCACAGGACGACCTGCGGGAATTCATTCTCGCAGCGCACTCGTACGGCTGGCAGGTCGCTACCCACGCGATCGGCGACCGGGCGGTCGGGTTCGTCCTGGACACGTACGAGCAAGCCCAGCGCGCTGCTGCCGCGCCCGGACGCCCGGCACCGGATCGAGCACGCCGGCGTCACCACCGACGAGGACCTGGCCCGGATGGTCGCGCTCGGGGTGATCCCGGTCCCGCAAGGCCGGTTCGTGGGCGAGATTGGCGACGGCATGCTCGCGGCTCTCGGGCCGGCCCGCGCCCGGCACTGCTACCGGCTGCGGTCGTTCCTGGACGCCGGCATCACGTTGCCGGGTAGCTCCGACAGCCCGGTCGTGGACGGTTCGCCGCTGCGCGGCATCCACGACATGGTGAACCGGCGGACCGACAGCGGCGTCCCGTTCGTACCAGCGGAGGCGCTGACCGCCGAACAGGCCCTGCGCGCTTACACACACGGCTCGGCGTACGCGGTCCATGAGGAGCGGGTCAAGGGCACGTTGAGCCGCGGTAAGTTGGCCGACTTCGTCGTCCTGTCCGACGACCTGCTGGCGGTGCCGGCCACCCGGATCCGGGACCTCGGCGTCGGCGCGACCGTCGTCGGGGGCGAGGTCATCTACGACGCCAGTGCCTGAACCGCGGCCGGCGGGACAGCGGCCCGGCAGAATGGGGTCATGTCTCTGACCGGCCGCGCGCGTGGTGGTGACCGCTGAGCGGCGCCGCGAGGAACTCGCCGGGCTGCTGGAGCGGCGCGGTGCCATCGTGTCCGTCACCCCAACGATCCACACCACGAGCTTGGCCGATGATGGTGAGCTGCGGGCGGCCACCGAGCGCTGCGTGGCCGGTGAGCTGGACGATCTGGTGGTGATGACCGGCATCGGGTTTCGTGGCTGGCTGGACGCGGCGGCTGGCTGGGACCTGCGAGAGCGGCTGATCGCGGCGCTCGGGTCGGTGCGCATCCTCGCCCGCGGCCCGAAGGCGAAGGGCGCCATTCGCGGCGCTGGCCTGCATGAGACGTACGCGGCCTCCTCGGAAGCCTCCGAGGAGCTGCTCACGCACCTGCTGGCGGAGCCACTGGACGACCGCCGGATCGGCGTCCAGCTCCATGGCGACCGGATGCCCACCTTTACCGCGAGACTGGCCGAAGCGGGGCGCCTCGATCGTCGAGGTGCCGGTGTACCAGTGGCATCCGCCGACCGACCTCGCGGCGGTCGATGGCCTGGTGGACCGGATCGTCGCCGGTGAGGTGGACGTCGTGACGTTCACCAGCGCACCGGCCGCGGCCTACTTGCTGGAAGCGGCCGGCGAGCGGCGGGACGACCTGGTGAAGGCCTTCCACGAACGGGTGGTGGCGGCCTGCGTGGGACCGATCACCGCGGCTCCGTTGACGGCGCTGGGAGTGCCGACTGTGCAGCCAGAGCGCGGTCGTCTCGGTGCTCTCGTACGCACCCTCGAAGAGCACTTCGCGTGACACTGGTCGCGGTCGCGCATGGCAGCCGCGATCCGCGGGCCGCCGAAAGCACCGCGGCGCTGATCCGGGAGGTACGAGCGCAGCGTCCGGCCGCCGACGTACGGCACGCGTTCCTGGAGCTGGCCGAGCCGTTGCTCGGCGAAGTCCTCAGCCACCTGACCGAGCCGGCGGTGGTGGTCCCGCTGTTGCTCTCCGGCGGCTACCACGTGCATGTCGATCTCCCCGCCACTGCTCGCGAGCACCGATTGGGCACCGCGCTCGGGCCGGATCAGCTGCTCGTGGAGGCACTGGTGGACCGGCTCGCCGAAGCCGGCTGGCGGCCGGGCGACGCGGTGGTGCTGGCGGCCGCGGGCTCCAGAGACCAGCGAGCGGTCGCAGACAGCGTCGCGATGGGCCAACTCGTGTCCGATGCGCTGGGCACGGACGTGACGACCAGCTTTGTCTCGGCCGCGGAGCCCACCATCACCGAGGCGGTGCGCGGGTACGGCCGCCGGCCAGTGGCGGTCGCCACGTATCTGCTCGCGCCCGGGTTCTTCGCGGACCAGGTGATCGCGGCCAGCGAGGGTTTGCCCTGCTCAGCACCCCTGGGCGCGCATCCGGCAGTGGCCCGGCTGGTCTGGAAACGGTACGACGAGGCTCGTGGATGCGCCGCGGCGACAAGTTAACCTCAGTGCATGATTCTTGGTCGGCGATCGCCGTTCCCACCGTGCCCGGATCTGGGGGCGGCCGCTGCGGCTCTATGACACGGCGAGCGACGGGGTGCGCCCCACCGCCCCGAATGGGGGGCCGCCCGGATGTATGTCTGCGGCATCACGCCGTACGACGCGACCCACCTCGGGCACGCGGCGACCTACCTGACCTTCGACCTCGTCAACCGGCTCTGGCGGGACGCCGGCCACCCGGTCGCGTACGTGCAGAACGTCACCGACGTCGACGACCCGCTGCTGGAGCGGGCGCAGCGGGACGGCACCGACTGGGTGGTGCTCGCGATGGCGCAGACCGCGCTGTTCCGCGAGGACATGGAGATGCTCCGGGTGCTGCCGCCGGACCATTTCGTCGGGGCCGTCGAGGCGATCCCGGAGATCGCTGAGTCGGTGGAGAAACTGCTGGCCGACGGTGCCGCGTACACGCTGACCGACGGCACCGGCGACGTGTATTTCGACGTCACCAGGGCGCCCCGGTTCGGGTCGGAGTCCCGCTATGACCGGGCCACCATGCTGCGATATTTCGGCGAGCGCGGGGGAGACCCGGGCCGGGTTGGCAAGCGCAACGAGCTCGACCCGCTGCTCTGGCGGGGCGCCCGGGACAATGAGCCACACTGGCCGTCCCAGCTGGGTGACGGCCGGCCCGGTTGGCACATCGAATGCGCCGCCATCGCACTGCGCTACCTGGGCGGTCCCGCGATCGACGTACAGGGCGGCGGCTCGGATCTGCGGTTCCCGCACCACGAGATGTCCGCCGCGCACGCCGAGGTGTTGACCGGCCAATGGCCTTTCGCGCGGCACTACGTGCACGCCGGGATGATCGGCCTGGACGGCGAGAAGATGTCCAAGTCGAAGGGCAACCTGGTCTTCGTGTCACGGCTGCGGGGCGATGGGGTCGACCCGATGGCCATCCGGCTGGGCCTGATCTCCGATCACTACCGGACGGACCGCTCGTGGACCGCGGACACCCTCCAGCAGGCCGAACGCCGGCTGGCTCGCTGGCGTACGGCGGTGGCGCGGGACGCCGGCGCGCCCGCCGGACCGGTGATCGAGCGGCTCCGCGAGCGGCTGTCCGACGACCTCGACACCCCGGCCGCCCTGGCCGCCCTCGACCGCTGGGCGGACGAGTCGCTGACCGCCGCCGGCGATGACCCCGGCCGCGCCAGCCGCGGTCGCCACCGCCGTCGACGCTCTGCTCGGCATCAGGTTGACTGGCTGACCGTCACGGCTTGATGGTGATGCCGGAGATCCGGGTGCCGGGCGGCAGGTCGTGCAACTGCTCGTGGATCTGGCCGAGGAAGTCCAGCAGGACCTCCAGGGAGACCGCCTCCAGGTTGTCGACGTCGAACCCGCCGCCCAGCACCGGCGAGACCCGGAACCCGTAGACCTCGTCGTGTCCCAGCACAATGCCGGCCTCGTACGCGGCCATCGCGAGACCCGCGAGCAGGTAACGGTCGGCGCCTTCGGGAGTGTCCACCTCGGCCTTGAGCGCGGCCGCGCTGTCCCACCCCAGGGAGAACGTGCCTTCGAGGATGTCCAGCACCCAGATGCCGTCGTCGGCCCGGAAGAACACGTCCCCGAACAGCGACGTGAACAGCGGCTCGCGATCACCTATTCCGACCCAGGCCCATGCTTCCAGAGCACGGGCGAGCACTTCAGCGGGGAAAACCTTGGTCAGATCCACCCGACCCATCTAACTGCCTGCCTGTACGGGCACCCGCCAGGGCCTCGCCCCCCGCGAATGTAACGAAACGCCTCGGTTTCGTTACATTCGCGGGGTGGTCGCCGTCAGGCGGACATGCCTGACTCTGTCCAGCGGCGTAGGACCTGCACCTGTTCCTTGCTCCAGGCTCCGTCGCAGGGCATCGATCCACGGCCCAACTGATCCAGGATCGCCACTCCGTGCTCCTTGACGTCGTCGTACGACCAAAGGTCGAAAGCGAACCTCATCGACTCCCGGTCGCGGGACCGGGAAGAGCGGTTTGATGTGGGTCTGGAAGCTGACCGTCTCGTCATCGCCGGGCAGTACGACCTCAGGAGTCTCCTCGATGGGCGCGAGCGCTGAGGCACGGAACCGCGGCTCCGCGTTGCACACCCACCACCAGCGCGGCATCGGCATGTTGGGTGGTGGATGCGCCTCGGACTGGGAGTTCTCGAAAGCGATCCGGGAACCCCATTCCAAGTACGCCACGAAGGCGGCCCGGAACTCCGCGTCCGCCGGCAGGCCGGCATCCTCGGCGCTTTGCGAAATGAGCTGGACCCACCGGGCGCGTTGTGGTGCGGTCAGGTTTTTCCCCACATGCTGCGAAATCATCCGGGAATAGCCGCCGTGTTCGGTGCTGTAGAACTTGGGTCCGCCGAAGACCTCACCGAGCCATTCGGCGACCCGTTCCGGATGATCGGCCGCCATATTGGCGAAAATCGGTCCCACCAGTGGATCGGACGGCACGTACTTCTCGTAGAAGATCCGGGTCATCCGCAGCAATGCCGGATATCCGCCGGCCCACTGGAAAAGGGAGACCTCGGCGGCTGGATCGATGACCGGATCGTGGAATCCGACGTAATAATGCATTCCCGAGCAGAACGGTTTGTTCTGCGAATGGCCGCAACGGCAGAGGCTGTAGTGCTCCCGGGACACTCCGGTGTTGCGCGGTACGTCGACGCCCTCGTCGTCGACCAGGGGTGTGCCGCCGACGATCCGGTACGGGCCGTCCTCGGTCACCGTGATCGCCGGTTTTCGGGGCTGATCCACCTGTTCCCGAGCTTCCCGGCCGTCGATGGCGAAGCTCAATGCGCCGGACGGGCAGTCTCGTACGGCCCGAACGATCTCGTCCATTCGGCCGCCGCTCGGGGTCACGAAAGGTTCGCCGCCGGCATGAAAAACTCCGGCAAGCCGATCGGTGCAGAGCCCGGAATGCGCGCAGATTCCTCGATTGTCGAAGACCGTGACCTGCTGCCCGACGTACGTGTCGCGCTGGTTCGGCACCCGCTTGGGATCCTTGGTGTCCTGGAAGTCGACGGTGGCGTGCGTACCGTCGCAGTACGGCTTGTCCGCCGACTGGCCGCACCGGCACAGCGCCATCAGCGGGCGGACCGGGAGCGGCTCGCCGAGATGGTTCACCACTTTCTCGGCCGCACTGACCAAATATGGTCCCTTGTGGACGAGTTGGATGCCGGCTGGCCGAGCGGACTGCGCGGCCGCGAGCTCCGGCAGCCGCTCTGGCGGCACCATCGCCTGCAGGGCCGCGGCCGCCTCGACGATCGCGGTCGGCGCTCCCGGCTCAGCCGCCGCCGCGGTAGCGGCCTGCGCGAGTTCCCACATGCCCGCCTCTGGACTGGTGTAGGTCACTTCGTCAGTGGCATCGGTTTCCCCCAGCGGACGAATCACCCGGGTCCGGAGCCGCTCCGGCGCGTCCGGAATGGCCTCGATGGGATGTTTCTCAAGATATTGCAGCAGGCTGAGGGCGGCCCGCGCGATGTCGATCGACAACTTCTCTGGCATCTGACACTCCTGCGCTTTCTTGGCTTCGTCGCACCGTAAAGTACTTTAACGTGCAGGCAAATCAGTTTGGCGAAGAAAACGCGTTCGCCCAGAGCGATCACGTCGACCGGGTGCTGGCCCAGTGGGCGCGGCAGTGGCCGGAGCTGGACACCAGCCCGGTGGCGGTGATCGCCCGAGTCGGACGGGTGCGGGAGTTTTTCGACCGCGGCATGGAAGAGCTGTTTGCCCAGCACGGCCTCACCCGACAGGCATGGGACGTGCTGGCCTGCGTCCGCCGGGCCGGCAGCCCGTACGAGCTGACGCCCTCGGAACTGAGCGCCGCCCTGATGCGTACGTCCGGAGCGGTGACGCACACGCTGCAGCGGCTCGAGTACGACGGGCTGATCGAGCGGGTGGCCAGCGAGACCGACCTGCGCAGCCTGCTCGTACGACTGAGCCCGGCCGGAAAAGCGCTGGTGGATGAGGTCGCGCCGAGGCATGTGGCCAACGAGAAGCGGATGCTTGCCGCGCTCACGGACGACGAACAGACGGCCTTCGCCGACATGCTTCGCCGACTGCTCCTGTCGTTCGAGGAGGCCGACTCGGCTGTCCGGCAACGTCGTCGATGATCTTAAGGAGCCGGGTTGGTGGCGAGTACGCACGCGACCGGCGGGTTGAGGTCAAGCGTTTCGACCCGGAGGTGGGTGAAACCAGCCTGGGTGAGCAGGTTCTGAAGCTCCTGGCTGGCTCGGACTGTGGCGTCGCGGGTGGCGCCGGGACAGCGAGGCTGGCTGACGAGCGCGATCCGTCCGCCCGGTCGGAGCAGCCGGCGCAGCTCGCGAAGTCGCTCCACCGGGTCGGGCCAGAATCCGACGGAGTTGACGGCGAGGATGACATCGAGCGGATCGCTGAAGGCCGGCACCTGCTCCACGGAGGCTTGCGTGAGGTGTACGCGGTTGGCGCGTAGGGCGGCGGAGTTGCGCCGGCCGGCGTGCCGAACCATGGCTTGCGAGTGGTCGATGCCGAAAACGTGACCTTCGGTGGCGCGGCCGGCGAACGCGGCGATGGCGATGCCGGGACCGAAGCCGATTTCAAGGACCCGGTCGGTCGGCCGTACGTCCAGCAACGACACCGCCCAGAGGTTGCGTCGCCGGTTGGAGGGGCGAAGAGCGAACATCCAGCCGTTCGCCCACCCGACGATGCCCCGGGGATGATGGGCCTGGCGTACCAAATATCTGATCGCGCGTTGCTTCAGAGCTGTCCTTGTGGTTGGCATGATCGCCAGTCAAGGACTTCAAGTACGCTTGAAGTCAATGAGTGACCAGCTGACGATCGGTGAGCTGGCGCGCCGTACCGGCGTCGCCACGTCCGCTCTGCGCTATTGGGAGGAGCTGGGCCTGTTGCCGGCGCCGGCCCGGGTCTCGGGCCAACGCCGTTATCCGTCATCGGCGGTGGGGCTGGTCAGGGTGGTTTTGGCGCTCCGCATGTGTCGGCTTCACCTTGCGGGAAATCGAGGGGTTCATCGCGTCTCGCTCACTGGTCGGCGAGGGTTGGCGGGAGCTGTACGAGCGCAAGCTCGGCGAGCTGGATCAACGGATCGCCCAGGCTCAGGTGGCCCGTACGGCGATCGCCCACGGGTTGGCCTGCCCGCACACGGACGTCCTCGAGTGCGCCAACTTCGCCGGCGGAGTCGCGGCGCTCCTCGCGGGATCTTCTCTCGAAGAGGCTCATGCGCGGATCCATTCGCACTGACCTCAGCGCTCCGCCTGTCATGCAAGCGCCGGCGATCGGACGAGGCTGTCGTTCACTGCCCGAGAGTGCGGTAGCGCAGGTGTACGACACCGTTTCGGAATCGGCGCTCATCGAGGAGCTCAAAGTCGGTGCGCATGCCGGTCGGCAGCCCTGGCTTGCCGCCGCCGACGACAACAGGCAAAACGAACAGCTGGCACTCGTCGACCAGCCCGGCCTTGAAAGCCTGCGTCGCGAGGTCGGCACCTCCGATGGTGAGATCGCTGCTGGCCGTGGCCTTCAGCTCAGCCACCGCGGCGGGGTCGAAACGGCGTTCGATTCGGGTGTCGGCTGTTGACACCTCGGCGAGCCTCGTGGAGAACACGACCTTGCTCGCCGCCTGCCAGGCACTCGAGAAGTCGGCCATGAGGTCGGACTGCGCGGCCAGCGCGGCGTCGGTCTCCCAGACGGCCATTGCCTCGTACAGGCGCCGCCCGTAGAGAAACGTGCCCACGGACCGCAGGAGGTCGGTGTGGAACGCGAATACCTCGTCGTCCATGGGGAACCAGTCGAACGCGCCGCGTTCGTCCTCGATGTAGCCGTCAAGCGACACATTCGTCGCGTAAATCAGCTTTGCCATGCCTCTACCTCTCGATGATTAGCAGTAACAGCCTGGCGTCCAGCTTGGTGAACGCCTGGCGCCAGCCCTCCTCGCTGGGGCGCGCCAGATGTTCGGGGAGCCACTGGCGGATCTCCAGTCGCGTCCGTCCGTCTGCCTCGTCGTGGAACTCGACCCGCAGTCTCGTCTCGAACGGCTCGACGCCCTCCTGGAGCCGGCCCTTGACGTGCATGACGCCTTCGAGTAGTTCGCCGTCGGCGACGTCGGTGAGGTCGACGTGGATGTGCACGCGAAGCTCGGGTTGGGCCGCGTTGACCTCCGTCCACCGTTGGAAGCCACCGGGGCGTACGTCGAACTCGATCTCGTCGCGCGGCAGTGAGTTGCCGATCGGGCCCCACCACGCCGCCAAGTGGTCGGGGTCGGTGAAGGCTCGGTAGACGAGTTCCCGCGGCGCGTCGAACACACGCGAGATGACGAGCTGCGGAGTTTCCGTTTCATTCGTGCTCCCTGGGGTCGTCGACCAGCCGGTCCGTTGCCCGTGCGGCGGCCTGCACCGCAGCGAGGTGGGCATCGAGGCGGGTGAGGGACGAGTCCCAGAACCGCCGGTAGCGCTCGATCCAGTCGGCCGCCTCGCGTAGCGGGGCAGCCTCGAGGCGGCTCGCGCGCCACTTGCCCGACCGCGAACGCGAGATGAGCGCGCGGCGCGCTCGAGCACTTTCAGGTGCCGTGACACCGCCGGCATCGAGATCGACAGAGGAGCGGTGAGCTCGGTGACCGTGGCGTCGCGTGCGGCCAACTCGGCGATGATCGCCCGTCGAGTCGGGTCGGACAGCGCCGAGAACACCGCACTGAGCTGATCGGTGCCAGCCATCGCAAGCCCCTTCACTTAACCAACGTGTTAAGCGTATGGAAACCCGAGTGCCGTTGTCAACGGATGAGCCGCCATCCGGACCGACCCCGTCACCTAAACTCAGAGTGATGGACACCGATGCGGCGGACAACCTGCGAGCCGCGCTCGTCGATGACCTGTGGTCGTCAGCTGGCCTTCCCACCTTCGGCCCGGGTACGAGGTCTTTCAGGTCGACTGACGAGCCTCATTTCGCGCAGCGCGCGGCGGTGATGGCGTCCGGCGCGAGGACAGTGAGCAGCGAACCGCCGGCCGCCAGGGGTACCAGCGACCACCAGTCGCCAGACACCGCCTCGACCGGATCGTTTTCTCCACAGCGAAACTCGGTGACCAGCACCCGGCGGCCGGCGACGACGGCCACGCTCGCGTCCAAGACCGGATCGCCGAGCGCGATCTCCTGATGCAGCATCGGCTGGCCGTCCCGACGGACCCGGAGGCTGGTGTCGAGGCGGCCGGAGGCCTCGCCGGCGCGGCCCAGCACCACCGTGTCCGCGAGCCGCAGCCGGGCGTCCCCGGCCAGGTCGGCGACAACCTCGGCCTGGTGGTGCGCCCGAGCCGTCACCACGGTCGGTTCCGGCTGATAGTCGAGCTCGCCGCCGGCTTCGACCTGCAGGCGGAGCCTCGTACGGCTGCACCCTGCGTGCTGCCCAGGCAACGCGACGCTTTGCCGCACCCCCACGTATCCGTAGCCGGGCGCCGGGCCCGACCCGCACAGTCACGGTCAGGTCGTCGCCGCCCAGCGGTGCGGCGCCGGAACCGACCAGATGGACGACGGCCGCTCCAGATTCCGGCCGGCGGCGGGGGAGCAGCGTGATCGGGGCGGCCGACCGCAGGGTGCGCAGGATCGTACGACCGGAAGCATCCAGCTCCGCGTGCACGTACGCCTCGGCCTTCACCCTCTTCGGACCGCCAGTTGCCCGCTGACCCATGCATACACGTCGTCGGCCCCAGGGGTGCGTACGAGCGACTGCGCGATCACCGGGAGCTCGCCGCGCATCCGATGGGCGTCCGAAGTCATCACGTCCAGGTCCGCTCCGACCAGCGGCGCGAGGTCGGTTTTGTTGATGACCAACAGATCCGCGGTGGTCACGCCCGGGCCACCCTTGCGTGGCACCTTGTCACCGCCGGCCACGTCGACGACGAAGATCTGGCTGTCCACCAGCCCCCGGCTGAACACCGCCGTCAGGTTGTCGCCGCCGCTCTCGATCAGGATCAGCCGCAGGCCCGGGAAATGTCGCTCGAGCCGGTCCACCGCGTCCAGGTTCGCGGTGATGTCGTCCCTGATCGCCGTGTGCGGACAGCAGCCGGTCTGCACGGCCTCGATCCGGTCCACCTCCAGAACGCCGGCCCGGCGCAGAAAATCCGCGTCCTCAGTCGTGTAGATGTCGTTCGTCACCACGGCGAGTTCCACCGAGTCGCCGAGCGCCCGGCAGAGCGCCGCCACCAGCGCGGTCTTGCCGCTGCCTACCGGGCCGCCGATGCCGATCCGGTAGGCGCGGCCTCCCGTCGGGCTGGCGTCGTGATGGTCGTGATCGGCCACCGTGGGGTCGAAGTTGATCGGATGGGTGTGGTCAGCTGGCAAAAAGACGCACCTCCGCGCGGTGATGCCGGTGCTGGGCCTCGGCCAGCAGGTCGAGGCCGGGCCCGCCCGGAGCCGGCAGGTCGCCGGGCGCCATGGTCCGGTTTTTTGGCCGCAGTCACCGCGATTTCCTGGATGCGTGGGGAAAGCGCGACCACCGTCGCGTTGACCGCGAACGGATCCAGGCCAAGCAGTCGTACGGCCGCGCTGGCCGGCCCGCTGACCGCCAGGTAAGCGGCCGCGAGGGCGGCGTCTTGTGGCTCGGCGCCGGCGATCCCAGCCAGCGCGCCCAGCACGATCGGGTGATGTGGTTCGGGGGTCGCGGCCAACAGTGCCTCCAGGATCGGCGACGGCCAACCGGCCCGGCCGGCGCGTACGGTCGCACGGCCCTGCGCTCTGGAAGCGGCCCGCTGGGCCGGTGATGGCGTACGCGCATCGTACTCGCCGTCGAGTTCCAGCCATCTGTCCACTGTGGACAAGGCGTCGGATGTTGCCACCGCGGCGAAAGTCGCAGCCAGCGCACCCGCGGTGGCCAGCCGGCCGGTCAGAAATCCGGCAAGGTCTTCGACCGTACGAACCAATCCTCGGGCGGCCGCTTCTTCCAGGCCGCCGGAATGGACGTGTCCGCCACCCGGAAAGCGGGAGTCGGCCAGCACAAGCGCGCGGTCACGTCCATTGTGGACACTCAGAACAGGAAGTAGCGCTGCGCCATCGGCAGCTCGTCGGCCGGCATCGGCTCCACCAGCTCGCCGTCGATGTGGACGGCGAAACTGTCCGGGTCCACGCGTACGTCCGGGCGGGCGTCGTTGAGCACCATGTCCGCCTTGCCGCAGGCCCTGGTGTTCGCCACCGCGACCACCGGGCTGGCGAGTTCGTACCGCTCGGCCACCTTCGCCTCGACCGCCTCCGGCGCGACGAAGTGCAGGCTGCTCGCGGCCGCGACTTTTGGTGCAGCACCGTACATCGGGCGAGCGAAGACCGGCTGCGGAGTCGGAATGGAGGCGTTCGCGTCGCCCATGGCCGCGTACGCGATGAAGCCGCCTTTGAGGACCACGTGCGGCCGGATGCCAAAGAACTTCGGCTCCCACAGGACGAGGTCGGCGAGCTTGCCGACCTCAACGGACCCGATCTCGGCGTCGATGCCGTGCGCGATCGCCGGGTTGTTGGTGTATTTGGCGACATAGCGACGAGCCCGCAGATTGTCGGCCGCGCCATCGCCCGGCAACGACCCGCGACGGCGTTTCATCGCGTGCGCGGTCTGCCACGTACGAATGATCACCTCACCGATCCGGCCCATCGCCTGTGAATCCGAACTGATCATGGAGATCGCGCCGAGGTCGTGCAGGATGTCCTCGGCCGCGATGGTGGTCGGCCGGATCCGGCTCTCGGCGAAGGCCAGGTCCTCTGGAACCGACGGGTTCAGATGGTGGCAGACGATCAGCATGTCCAGATGTTCGTCGATCGTGTTCACCGTGTGCGGCCGGGTCGGGTTCGTCGACGACGGCAGGATATTTGGCAGTGACACCACCGAAATGATGTCCGGCGCGTGCCCGCCGCCGGCGCCTTCGGTGTGGTACGCGTTGATGGACCGGCCGCCGATCGCGTCCACAGTGGACTCGACGAAACCGGCCTCGTTCAAGGTGTCGGTGTGGATGGCGACCGACCTGTACGTACGCCCGACTCGTCCGCCACCGTCAGACAGGCGTCGATCGCGGCCGGCGTGGTGCCCCAGTCCTCGTGCAGCTTGAAACCGCCGGCACCGGCCCGCAACTGCTCCCGCAAAGCGTCCTTGCGGACGGTGTTTCCCTTGCCCAGCAACAGGACATTGACCGGCTGGTCGTCCATCGCGGCCAGCATCCGGCGCAAGTTCCACGCGCCCGGCGTGACAGTGGTCGCCTTCGTACCCTCCGCCGGCCCGGTGCCGCCGCCGATCAGCGTCGTCAGGCCGGCGGCCAGCGCGGTGTCGGTCAGCTGCGGACAAATGAAGTGCACGTGGCAGTCGATGCCGCCGGCGGTGAGGATCTTTCCGTTGCCAGCCAGCACTTCGGTGCTCGGACCGATCACCAACGCCGGATCGACGCCGTCCATGATGTCCGGGTTCCCGGCCTTCCCGATCCCGACGATCCGGCCGTCCCTTACCCCGATGTCGGCCTTCACCACGCCCCCCAATGATCGAGGATGACCGCACCAGTGATCACCAGGTCAGGCGCGCCCTCGGCGCGGGTCGCCAGGCCCTGGCCCATCGACTCGCGGATCACCTTGCCGCCTCCGAACAGCACCTCGTCGCCGGACCCGGCCAGGCCCTGGCTCGCGTCCCGGGTGACCTCGATCAGCAGGTTCGTGTCGGCCAGCCGGATGCGGTCTCCGGTGGTCGGCCCGAACAGCTCGGCATAGCGGTCCCGGCTGATCGTCATCGGCCCTCGTCCAGGTCGGCTATCGCGTTTACTTGCAGCCCGGGCACCTGACGCGCACCGGTGAACGGTACGAGCCGTACCTCACGTTCGATGCCCGGCTCGAACCGTACGGACGTGCCGGCCGGCACATCCAGCCGATGCCCCCAGGCCGCTTCACGGTCGAAATCCAGCGCGCTGTTGGTCACCGCGAAGTGAAAGTGCGACCCGACCTGCACCGGCCGGTCGCCGCGGTTCACCACCTCGAGCGTCGTCACCCGCTGCCGGCCCGGGTTCAGCTCGACCGGCGCCTCGCCGGTCAGGACCTCGCCGGGGATCACGGGATCGGGTTGTGCACGGTCACCAGCTTCGTCCCGTCCACGAACGTCGCCTCCACCTGCACCGCGTCGATCATCTCCGGAACCCCGTCCATGACCTCGCGCCTACTCAGCACGGTCCGGCCGGACTCCACCAGCTCGACGACCGTACGGCCATCCCCGGGCGCCCTCCAGCACGTGATCGGTGATGAGCGCCACGGCTTCCGGGTAGTTCAGCGTCAGCCCACGCTCGTACCGCTTCCTGGCCACGTCCGCGGCCAGGTGAATGAGCAGCTTGTCGCGCTCCTGCGGGCTCAAATGCACTGAACAGTCCTATCACCAGGTCGTTTCGGCAGGGTTACGCACCTCACGCCGGGGCGTACGACCAACCGCTCCAGGTCCGCACCTGAGCGGCGATCAGCGGTCCGGCCGGCGGGTGCTCCACGTACTGCTCGTAACTTCGCCTGCAGGAGCGCCAGGACGTCGGCGGCGACCTCATCCCGTACGACCGCACGACAGTCGGCCCGCGCCCACCACAGTCGAGTCCAGTCGTCCTCGTACACGTCCACCAGGAAAGACACCTGATCATTGGCGGCGATGTTGGCCAGCCGGCGCAGCGAACGAGTCGACTTGGGCTTGTGATCGACCGTCACATAAATGAGGTCAGTGGGGGAGACCGCGAACGTCACTGGTACGACCAACGGCCGCCCGCCGGCGTCGACAGTGGCCAGCCTGGCGACCCTCGCGGCGGTGAAGCGGTGCCGGGACTCGGCGGCGGTCAGGCGCATTCGCCCACCGTAGGCGCCCTGCGGCGGGGACCGCGCCGGTGCCGGCGGTAGGCTGGGCACGTGGTCGGCAACTCGGTCTTCACCGTGCCCAACCTGCTTAGTTTCATCCGGCTGCTCGGCATCCCGTTTTTTCCTCTATCTGGTGCTGGTTCCCAGCGAGCATCAGGTGACGGACCTGATTGCTATTGGCGTCCTGGTGGCGAGCGGGATCTCGGACTATCTGGACGGCTATCTGGCCAGGAAGTGGAACCAGGTCAGCCGGATCGGGCAGCTCCTCGATCCGCTGGCGGACGCGCTCTACATCATCTCCACGGTGTTCGCGCTCACCTACCGGGAGATCATCCCGCTCTGGCTGGCGATCCTGCTGGTGGCCCGGGAGGGACTGCTCTTCCCGCTGCTGCCGGTGCTGCGCCACCATGGGTACGGCGTGCTGCCGGTGCACTTCCTCGGCAAGGCCGCCACCTTCGTGCTGATGTACGGCTTCCCGCTGCTGCTGTTGTCCGCCCAGCCTGGTGCCGCCGGCGCGGTGGCCGGCCCGATAGCGTGGGCGTTCACGATCTGGGGGGCGTGCCTCTACTACTGGGCTTTCGGCCTCTACGTGGTGCAGACGGTGACGGTGGTCCGGCAGGCCAGGAGGGTGCACGGGTGATGGCGGGGCCGACCGGGAACCGCGCGGCGGAAGTGGCCGTGGACGCGGGAGCGTTTCTCGCCGGGCGCCGCGATGCTCACCGACCTGCTCAACAACCACCTCGACGGCGGCTATTCGGCGGCCGCGAGGCGTCGCGCCGAGGTAGGCCCACCGACTGGTGCGCAGCTCAAACCGGCGCCGGGCGGCCAGCGTGCTGGCCGCGATCGTCGTCGGGTTGGTGCTGGTCACCGCGTACAACGAGACGGTGGCGAACGCGCCGCAGACGACTCGTACGCGACAGGGCCTGCTCAGCGACATCCGCCAGGGCACCGCCTCCACCCAGCAGCTCGACCGGCAGGCCCAGGCGTTGCGCCAGCAGGTCAGCGCGGACCGCAGCTCCCGGCTGTCCACCGACAACACGGGCGCCGCGGTGGCCGCGCGGCTCAAACAGCTCGAGTTGACGACCGGCCTGGCCGCCGCGACGGGGCCGGGCGTGATCGTCAGCGTCGCCGACGGCCCGACACCGAAGAACCCGACGCCTGGCGCGCCGACGCTGTGGCGGGTGCAGGACACCGACCTGCAGGGCGTGGTAAACGCGCTCTGGGCACTCGGAGCCGAAGCGATCTCGGTGAACGGGGAGCGACTGTCGCCGTTGTCCACCATCCGATCCGCGGGCGGCGCGATCCTGGTCGACTTCGAGCCGGTCAGCAGTCCGTACGAGGTGAAGGCCATCGGTGACCCGAAAGCACTGCCGACGGCGTACGCGCAGAGCCTGTCGGCGGTGCAGCTGCGGGCGTACAACAAGGACTACGGCATCAAGCTGACGATCACCGCGGCGGATTCGATGGCGCTGCCGGCCGCCGCCACCCCGAACCTGCGGTTCGCCAAGCCGCCGGGCAGCACCCTGAGCGGGCCAGCGAGCCCTCAACCCAGCGACGCCAGCTCCGGGTCTGGTACCAGTGAGACCACTGGGACTCCGAAGCCGCATCCGAGCAAGCCCGTAGGCTCCCGGTCAGGAGGTGGCGACAGGTGATTGCCGCGATTGGTCTGGTGATCGGCATCGTGCTCGGGGTGGTTCTGCATCCCACCGTGCCGGCGCCGCTCCAGCCGTACTTGCCGATCGCGGTGGTGGCCGCGCTGGACGCGGTCTTCGGCGGCATCCGGGCCCGGCTGGACGGCATCTTCGACGACAAGGTCTTCGTGGTGTCCTTCGTGTCGAATGTGCTGGTCGCGGCGCTCATCGTCTACCTCGGCGACAAGCTCGGGGTGGGCGGCCAGCTCTCCACTGGCGTGGTGGTCGTGCTGGGGATCCGCATCTTCGGCAACGCGGCGGCGATCCGCCGGCACCTGTTCCGGGCGTGAGGACACCGCGACGATGACCGACCCCGCATCCGGCACCCCAGAGCCCGGGAAAGCAGACGGGACCGCTGTCCCCGACAAGCCCGTCGCGCCCGACGAACCCACCATGCGGATCGACCTGCCCACCAGCAGCCATCTCAGCGGCTATCACGAGGCACGGCCGGAGCTGCCGCGGGAATCCGTCGATCCAGACCTGACCGAGCGCATCGACCTGCCGGCCGCGGCGCAGGTGTCACCGGCCAGGCCTACGGCCGCCCCGGTCTCGCCGGCGAGCACCGCGGAGCGTACGACGACCGACAGCGATCTCACCGAGCGGATCGCGCTGCCTGTCGACGCTGCGCAAACAGCCACCGAAACAGCCGCAGAGCCTGCGAAAGAGGAATCCCAGCCGGCGGCCAGTACGCAGACAGTGGCGCCTACCGACGAGCCGACCGAGCTGTTGGACGCGCCCAAGCGGGCCGGCGCGCCCGCGTCCGCGAGAGAGCGGCTCAGCCGGTTGCGGCGATCACGCGCGGGTGCCGTCATCGGCGTGCTGGCCGCCTTGCTCGGCTTCGGCATCGTCGTACAGGCCCACAGCACCGAGACCAACACCGCGCTGCCGGCCGCCCGCCAGGAGGACCTGGTGCGGATCCTGGACGACCTGGACGCCCAGCAGGACCGGCTGCGTGGCGAGATCGGACAACTGCAGACCACCCGTACGCAGCTGTCGTCCGGCACGGCCGGCAGCGACGCGGCGCTGGCCGAGGCCCGCCGGCGCACCCAGACCCTGGGCCTGCTGGCCGGAACCGTCCCGGCCACCGGCCCTGGCCTGCTCATCACCATCACCGATCCGCGCGGCCTACTGTCCGCCGAGGTGGTCCTAGACGCGGTCGAAGAGCTGCGCGGCGCCGGGGCTGAGGCAATGCAGATCAACGGCACCGGAGGCCAGTCCGTACGGATCGTGGTGTCGACGTACTTCCTGAACGGCCAGGGCACCATCAACGTGTCCGGAAAGACCCTGTCCGCGCCGTACCAACTGCTGGTGATCGGCGACTCGGCCACCCTGGACGCGGCCCTGCGGATCCCCGGTGGGGTGGTCGACACGGTGACCCAGCAGGGTGCGAAGATCGCCATCGAGCAGCGCGGGTCGGTTACCGTCTCCGCGTTGCGGCCCGCCACCAGCCCTCAGTACGCTCGCCCAACGTCATATAGGGTCGGCGGCACAAGTCGGCGGCATGACTGGGTGATGGTGCCGGTACGACTGAACTTGATGTGACTTGACTGATGGATCGCTGAGGGGAGCGCGGTGAGCACGTCCGCTGACACGCCGGAAGAACTGCGGTATACGTCCGAGCACGAGTGGGTGGCGGCGAGCGCCGACTGGAAGGTCGGCATCACCGCGTACGCGCAGGATTCGCTGGGTGACATCGTCTTCGTGCAGCTGCCCGAGGTCGGCGCGACTGTGCAGGCCGGTGACTCGATCGGCGAGATCGAGTCCACCAAGAGCGTGTCGGAGCTGTACGCGCCGATCGCCGGCACTGTGGCGGCTCGCAACGACGCACTTGACGAGCAGCCGGAACTGATCAACACCGACCCATACGGGCAGGGCTGGATCCTGCAGATCACCCCGTCCGATCCGGCCGCCGGTGACAGCCTGCTGGACGCGGCCGCGTACCAGCAGCTCATCGAGTCAAAGTGATCCCTGCGTTTGAACCCCGATCGGGGCGATGGCTACGCTCGGTGCCGGTCGGGCCGACCGCGCTGCGTGGTCCCCGGCCACTGGCATAACGCGGTATAACTGCGAAATCGCAGCTGTGGAATTCTGGAAACACGACCGACGCTCGAATCGGGGAGGCGATCGTCTTGACGGGCACCGCTCAGTCGGCTCCGCGGGACGCTTGGCACCGACCGCAGGGTTGGTGACCCGATGAGCGATGACGACAAGCAGGAAGAGGGGCCCGGTGACCGTGAGGGCGATCGTGGCAAGCGACAAGATGGGCCTGGTGACCCGATGAGCGATCGTGCCGAGCGCGACCTTTCCTCGACCCAGATTTTCGGCGCCATCGAGGATGTGCCGGACGCCGAAGCGGTCGAGTCGACCGGTGACCTGGGCGCCCGGCTCGCCGAGCAGTTGCCGCCCGGATCGGCTCTGCTGGTCGTGCGCCGCGGCCCGAACGCGGGCAGCCGCTTCCTTTTGGACACCGACCGTCACGTCGCCACCGCCGGCCGGCATCCGGAGAGCGACATCTTCCTGGATGACGTGACGGTGTCCCGGCGGCACGCCGAGTTCCGGCGCGAGCAGGGCACTTTCAGCGTCCGCGACGTGGGCAGTCTGAACGGGACGTACGTGAACCGTGAGCGGGTCGAGCAGGCCACCCTGGCCAACTCCGACGAGGTGCAGATCGGCAAGTTCCGGCTGATCTTCCTGCTCGGACCGGCGAGCGGGGCGACGGAGGGGATCGGCTAATGAACCGGCCCGGGGCCGCTGCGTCAGCCGCGTCAGCGGACCAGCCCCGGCCGTCGATGAGCATCGGCGAGGTGCTGGAACGGCTTCGCTCGGAGTTCCCCGACATCACCATCTCCAAGCTGCGTTACCTGGAGTCCGAGGGGCTGGTCGAGCCGGAGCGTACGGCCGCCGGCTACCGGAAGTACACGCACGCCGACCTCGCGCGGCTGCGGTACGTGTTGCTGGCCCAGCGCGACTACTACATGCCGCTGAAGGTGATCCGCGAACAGTTGGACGCCCTCGACCGCGGCGAGCAGCCGGCTGGGCCAGGCCCCGGCACGCGGTGGTGCTGCGGGTGCCGCGCGCGTTGTCGGCGGTCGACCAGATGGCGAGGCCGGCCGGCCCGACCCGGGAGCCGGACCCCGGCCGGGACCGGGACGATCAGGCCTGGTCGGCCGCACCTGGGGAGCTGCGGATGTCGCGTACCGAGCTGCGGGAAGCCGCTGGGCTGTCCGAGGAGATGCTCAAGGAGTTGGAGCAGTTCGGGCTGATCTCGGTCCGCAACGGCTACTACGACGACGACACCCTGATGATCGCCCGGACGATCGTGGAGATGACCGGGTACGGCCTGGAGCCCCGGCACCTGCGAGCGTTCGCCACCTCGGCGCAACGCGAGGTGGGCCTGTTCGAACAGGTCGTCAGGCCGATGGGCCAGCAGCGTGGCGCCGAGTCCCGAGGGCGGGCCGAAGAGACTCTTCGCGAGCTTGCGGCGCTGTCCATCCGACTGCACGCGGCGTTGGTCCAGACCGCACTCAGGGCGACCTTCGGACCCTGACCCGATGAGCAGATTTGTCACCGTGGACAAAGCAAAATCTCTGCACAGTGCCGCGGCTGCGGCGGGCCTCGCGCATTCCGCCGCGGCCAACACGTGGTTACGGTACGCATCGGTGCCACAGGCGTGTAGGTTCGAAGATGGCAGCATGATGATGGCCGCCGACGATCGGTGTGCCCAAGAAGGCCTGCGGCCGTACGCGTCAGACGGAGGCGACTGGTGAACGAGTTGCACGTAGTCGGCGTGCGGGTGGAACTTCCGAACAACACGCCGATTCTGCTGCTCAAGGAGACCAGTGGCGAGCGGTATCTGCCGATTTGGATCGGCGCCGTGGAAGCCACCGCGATCGCCTTCGAACAGCAGGGCGTCAAGCTCTCCCGACCGCTGACCCACGACCTGTTGCGCGATGTCCTGGTGGCCCTGGACTCGCCGCTGCAGCGGGTGGAGATCACCGAGGTCAAGGAGAACATCTTCTACGCGGACCTGGTGTTGCGCGACAACATCCGGGTGAGCGCGCGGCCCTCGGATGCGATCGCGCTGGCGCTGCGGGTCAGCGCGCCGATCTCGTGTGCCGCCGAGGTGCTGGACTCGGCCGGGATCATCATCCCGGATGAGCAGGAGGACGAGGTGGAGAAGTTCCGGGAGTTCCTGGACAACATCTCCCCGGATGACTTCGCCGGCTCATAGGGCGTAGTCTCAAAAGCCGCTAATCGGTCACCCTGGACGAGATTCAGGGTGAAGTTGAGGTAGAGACTTCGACACGCCGAGGCCGTGCGTTGACCCGGCGTGTCCCGCCTCATACGGTCAGGGGAGTCGAAGAGCTTCGGCACTTCGGGCGCTTCGCTCCGGGATTGGCTCGGGGCAAGGCACGGTCCCCCACCAGCGGAGGTCGTCAGTGGACGAGCAGGGCAGCACGGGCGGATCGGGATCGACCGTCAGACGCCCGCCCGGGATGGACTTCCGGACCAGTGCCGGTCAGCGCCGGCCCGGTAGATGACGGGCAAGGGGTGCTGTTCGTCGCGGAGCCCGCCGACACCTCCGACAAGGAGCAGATCGGCTATCGCGGCCCGACCGCCTGCTCGGCCGCCCACATCACGTACCGACAGCTCGACTACTGGGCCCGCACCGGCTTGGTGCAGCCGAGCATCCGATCGGCCGCCGGCTCTGGATCCCAGCGTTTGTACGGCTTCCGAGACATCCTGGTCCTCAAGATCGTCAAGCGCCTCCTGGACGCCGGCGTCTCGTTGCAGAACATTCGGCTCGCGGTCGACCAGCTGCGCTCGCGCGGAACCGGTGACCTCGCCAAGATCACCCTGATCTCGGACGGCACCACCGTGTACGAGTGCCGCTCACCCGAAGAGGTCGTCGACCTCCTGCAGGGCGGCCAAGGCGTCTTCGGCATCGCCGTCTCCGGCGCCTTCCGCGAAGTCGAGGGCGAGCTCGCCCACCTGCCCGGCGAACGCGCCGACGGCGGCGTCGAGGTCGAGCCCGCTGTGCCTGATGAGCTTTCGCGCGCGGCGCGCCCGCCGCATCGGCTAGCCGGGCGCGGGGCTTACTGACGTTCGCGACGGTGAGCATGTGACGTGCGTGTGGCCAGCACGCGACGGCGAGGTGGCGCTGGTAGCGTTGCGCTTGTTGCCGACCCCATGCGGGAGAGTCCTCGAACAGCCAGTTCGGGGCGCCGAAGGAGCAATTCTCCCCGGAACCTCTCAGGCCAACGGACCGTGTGGGTGAGACACCTCTGGAAAGCAGGCGCCTCGCGCGTCTCACCGACGGTGCAAGTCCGTGCGCGTACGGGCGAAGCTCTCAGGTCTCCATGACAGAGGGGGAGGAAGGCCCGCGGGCCAGCAAGACCGCTGCCCGCCCGTCCCACCTCCGGAGTCGACGATGACCGACCGCCCCACTCTCGACGACCTGTCCGCGGGCGTTCCGTTCGCCAACCGGCACATCGGCCTCGCTGCTGTGGATCAGGCCAAGATGCTGTCCACTCTCGGGTACGCGTCGGTGGACGCGCTGCTGTCCGCGGCCGTGCCGGCCAGCATCTGGCTGGACGAGGCGTTGAACCTGCCGGCCGCCGGCACCGAGGCCGGCGTCACCGCTGAGCTGCGGGAGTACGCGGCGCGGAACCGGCCGATGGCGCAGATGATCGGCCTCGGCTACTACGACACCGTGACACCGCCGGTGATCCGCCGGAACGTGCTGGAAAACCCGTCCTGGTACACGGCGTACACGCCGTACCAGCCGGAGATCAGCCAAGGTCGCCTCGAGGCGCTGCTGACCTTCCAGACCATGATCGAGGACCTGACCGGGCTTCCCATCGCGAACGCCAGCCTGCTGGACGAGTCGACCGCGGCGGCCGAGGCGATGACGCTGTGCCGGCGCGCCTCGAAGGCACCCAAAGAGGCGGCTTTCCTTGTCGACAAAGGCCGCAGACGCGGGCAGTGGTCGGCACTCGCGCTGACGGCCTTGGCATCTCGGTGGTGGACGCCGACCTGAGCCAGGGCCTGCCGGACGGCCATTTCTTCGGTGTCCTCCTGCAGTATCCGGGCGCCTCCGGGGTCGTCCGCGACTTCGAGGCCATCACGGCCACAGCGCACGAGCGTGGCGCGTTGGTGGCGATGGCCGCCGACCTGCTCGGGCTGACGCTGCTGCGGTCGCCGGGGGAGACCGGCGCGGACATAGCGGTCGGTACGTCCCAGCGGTTCGGGGTGCCACTGATGTACGGCGGCCCGCACGCCGGCTACATGTCTGTGCGGGACGGTCTGCAGCGGATGCTGCCTGGCCGGCTGGTCGGAGTGAGCAAGGACGTGGATGGCGGCCCCGCCTACCGGCTCGCGTTGCAGACCCGTGAGCAGCACATTCGCCGGGAAAAGGCGACCAGCAACATTTGCACGGCCCAGGTCCTGCTGGCGGTGATCGCCGCGCGTTCTACGCGACCTGGCACGGACCGGAGGGGCTGCGGCTGATCGCCGAGCGCACCCACCGGTACGCGGCGGTCCTCGCGGCCGGACTGCGGGCCGCCGGGTTCACCGTCGTTCACGAGTCCTTCTTCGACACCATCCAGGTGCGTACGCCCGAGGCCGCCCGGATCGTGGCCGCGGCGGCCGACCGGGGCATCAACCTGCGACTCGCCGGCGACGACCTCATCGGCATCGCCTGCGACGAGACGACCACCGCCGACCGGCTCCGGGAGGTGTGGGCGGCGTTCGGAGTGTCCGATGTGGACATCGAGGCGCTGGACACCGCGACCGCGGACGGCCTGCCAGAGCACCTGCTGCGCACGTCGTCGTACCTGCGGCACGACGTTTTCCACCAGCACCGCTCGGAAACGTCGATGATGCGCTACCTGCGGGGACTCGCCGCCAAGGACTACGGCCTCGACCGTGGCATGATCCCGCTCGGTTCCTGCACGATGAAGTTGAACGCGGCGGCGCCGAGATGGAGCCGATCAGTTGGCCGGAGTTCGCCGGCATCCACCCGTTCGTGCCGCCGGAGCAGGCCCGCGGGTACGCGGCGCTGATCGACGACCTGGAAACGTGGCTGGCGGAGGCGACCGGGTACGACGCGGTCAGCCTGCAACCAAACGCCGGCGCCCAAGGTGAGTTGGCTGGTCTGCTGGCGATTCGCGCGTACCATGACGCCAACGGCGGCACCCATCGCGATGTGTGCCTGATCCCGTCCTCCGCGCACGGAACCAACGCGGCGAGTGCGGTGATGGCCGGCATGAAGGTCGTGGTGGTCCGCTGCGACGATGACGGCAACGTCGACCTGGACCACCTTCGTACGACGTTGGACCAGCACCGGGACGATGTCGCGGCGCTGATGATCACCTACCCGTCGACCCACGGCGTGTACGAGGCGACCGTCGCGGACGTGTGTGCGGCGGTGCACGATGCCGGCGGGCAGGTGTACGTCGACGGAGCGCGAACCTGAACGCGTTGCTCGGGGTGGCCAAGCCCGGCCGGTTCGGCGGCGACGTCTCGCACCTGAACCTGCATAAGACCTTCTGCATCCCGCACGGCGGCGGCGGTCCCGGCGTCGGTCCGGTGGCGGCCCGCGAGCACCTGGCGCCGTATCTGCCGGGCCACCCGATCGAGCCGCGGCCGGGTGCCGACACGGTCGGTCCGGTGGCGGCGGCACCGTACGGGTCGGCGGGCATTTTGCCGATTTCCTGGGCCTATTTGCGGCTGATGGGCCCGGACGGCCTGCGCAACGCGACCGGCAGCGCGGTGCTCGCGGCCAACTACCTGGCCCGCCGGCTCTCCGCGCACTACCCGGTGCTCTACACCGGCGCGGGCGGGCTGGTGGCGCACGAGTGCATCCTGGACCTGCGGCCGATCACGAAGACGACCGGCGTGACCGTGGACGACGTGGCGAAGCGGCTGATCGACTACGGCTTCCACGCGCCGACGATGTCGTTCCCGGTGCCGGCACGCTGATGGTGGAGCCCACCGAGTCGGAGAACCTGGGCGAGCTGGATCGGTTCGTGGCGGCGATGATCGCGATCCGTGCGGAGATCGACCGGGTCGGCGCGGGCCACTGGCCGGCGGACGACAACCCGCTGGGGAACGCGCCACACACGGCCGCGACGCTGGCTGAGGACTGGACCCACCCGTACGACCGGCAGCGAGCGGTCTTCCCGCCCGGGGTCACCGCGGCGACGAAGTACTGGCCGCCGGTGCGCCGGATCGATGGTGCCTACGGAGATCGAAACCTGGTTTGCTCATGCCCGCCGCCGGAGGACTTCGCCTAGCTCGGTAGCACTAGCCAAAGCGGCGGCCGGTCGACTGCCTGTCCTGCTTTGGGGACAGGCGATCGACGGGTACGGCGTGGTGCTCGGTCAGGCCGCGGAGTGCATCGCCGGGCGGGGGCACGGGGCAATCGCGCTTCCGTCCGGCAGGATCTCACCGCAGTCAGCGAACAGGATCACGCCGTTGCACAGAAGACTCCTCCAGCCCTGCTCGGGATGCGCGGCGACAACGTGGGCCGCGTCGTGGTCCGAAGCCTGAGCGTCGGGGCAGGTGGGTTGGTGCAAACACATGGTGTGTCTCCGCTGGCGAGTATTCCGGTGTGTGGTTGTGCTCACATTATGATCCCACGCTGCAAGCCCTTGCAGGCGACTTCGGCACACCCTGTGGATAAAAATTTCGCGATTGGGCATCTAAACGTTATCTGCCGCCCATCCGGCCTACCAGCGGTGACAGATCCATAACAGGTTGCACGGGGTCGGACCAGCAGTTGCGCTCCCGGGCAACTGATTCGTTCCCCTCATGCGCGTGGCGAGTTCGTGATATGCGCCGCGAGAGCGACCAGGCCGTCCGCGATGTCCTGTTCGGACGGCGCGTTCTCCGGGTCGATCAACCACTGCATCAACAACCCGGACATCAGAGCCAGCTGGATGCTGCCGACCGTACGCGCGGTCTGCCCGTCCAGTGTCTCCTCCGGAACGCCGAGCAACTTGGACGCGAAGCCGGTGCGGCTCATCTGCATACCCATCTGAACCAGCTCCTTGATCTTCGGGGTGTGCTCGGCCTGGACACCGGCCTCGATGGTCGCCAGCCAGAGCTCCCGACTGCGGCCGAAGGACGCGATCGCTTCTCGCCAGAACGCCTCGTACCGCTCACGGGGGCTCGCGTCCGGATCGACGCCGGCCGCGGTGGCCTTCTCGACCTCGTCGCCCCATTCCTCCATGGCCAGCATGAACGCCTCGGTCAGCAGCGCGTCGCGGGATCCGAAGTGGTATCCGATGGCCGCGTGGTTGACGCCGGCGGCGGTGGCGATGTCCCGCACTGTCGTACGAGCCCACCCTCTGTCTTTGAGGCACGCCAGCGCACCGGCGAGCAAATCTTCTCTGTTTCCCATGCTCAGGAGCCTACCCGATGTTTGCTCCAAATGGTTTATCCAAATGGATTGACCAGATGGATGAACGTCTTGTACGGTTACCCCCAGCACCGAAAACCACCACCTCCTCAAGGAGTAGTCATGAACCGTTCCGTCCTGATCTCCGGCGCTGGCATCGGCGGCCCCACCCTCGCGTTCTGGCTGGCCCGGTACGGCTACGCCGTCACCGTCGTCGAGCAGGCCTCCCAGCTGCGGGCCAGCGGCTCCGCGGTCGACTTCCGCGGCGACCAGCTGGCCCTGCTGGAGCGGATGGGGATCCTCGACGACCTGCGTGCCTGCGAGAGCCACATGGGCGACCTGAAGATCGTCGACGGCACCGGCAAGCACGTCTCAACGCTGCCGGCGATGCTCTTCAGCGGTGAGCTGGAGATCGACCGCGGCGACCTCGCGCAGATCCTCTACCACCACACCAAGGACCACACCGAATACGTCTTCGGTGACCGGATCACCGCACTGACCCAGCACGAGCACGGCGTGGACGTGACCTTCGAGCGGTCGGCACCGCGGACGTTCGGGCTGGGTCATCGGCGCGGACGGGCTGCACTCGGCGGTACGCCGGCTGGCGTTCGGCGACGAGGCGCAGTTCAAGACCGACCTCGGCTACTACGCGGCCTCGTTCTCGGTCCCGAACACCTTCGGCCTTGACCACAGTGGCTGGATCTACAACGAGCCGAACCGCTACGTGAACCTCAGTAGTGGCCGGGACACCCGCCGGGCGATCGCCACCTTCGTGTTCGGCACCGAGCCGGTCGCGTACAACCGGCGCGACCCTCAGCAGCAGATGCGGATCGTGGCCGAGCACTACAGCGGGGCCGGCTGGATGGTTCCGCAGCTGCTGGCGGCGATGGGCAACGCGACCGACCTCTACTTCGACTCGCTCAGCCAGATCAAGCTGGAGAGCTGGTCCCGTGGCCGGGTGGCCGTGCTGGGTGACGCCGCCTGGTCCGCCGGCCCCGGCGGTAACGGCACCGGTCACGCGATGCTCGGCGCGTACACGCTGGCCGGCGAGCTGGCCGCGGCCCGGCGGTGACTTCCAGGCGGGATTCGCCCGCTACGAGGAGATCATGCGGCCGATCATGGACAAGTCCCAGAAGTTCGCGGCCGGCGCCGGCAAGTTCCTGGTGCCGCCCACCGACGGCAAGATCCGCTCGCGCAACCGCACGTACCGGATCCTGTCCTCGAAGCTGATGACCGGCGTCTTCACCAAGATGGCGAAGAAGAACGCTGACACCGGCGACCTGAAGGACTACTCGGTCTCGGCCGCCGCATGACCTTCAGGAGTTCGACGTTTCCGCCGCGGGCAGGTTGCCAGCGGCGGAAACGTCGTGCCGCCAGAGGATTGCTGTTAGGTGCTGCTGCCGAACAGAGCGGTCAGCAACACCGTGTCGATGGAGTTGGGATCCAGCGAGGTGTATTCGCGGCCACCGGTCGCGGTCGAGATGTCCTTCAACGCAGTCGAGTCCGCGTCCCGGCCGTACGCGATGGTGATGATCTCGACCGGCCGCGAGGAGTCCGCGACGACCGACCGCAGTTGGGTCAGCAGCTGGGACTTGGTGAGGTCGCTGGTGGTCGCCTCGTTCTTGCCGTCGGTCAGCAGCAGCACCAGGTTGACGCGGTTCGGCTGGTACGCGGCCTGGGCGGCTTTGTAAGCGGCCAGCGCGGTGTTGTAGAGACCCGTCCCACCCTTGGCGGTGAGGCCTTTCAGAGCGGTGGTGACCGCCGCCCGGCGGGTGTCGCCGCCGACGCTGGCGGTGATCGGGCCGATCGGTACGAGCTCCTTGTAATCGGTGCTGTCCGTACGTTGCGTGGAGAACTCCCAGAGCCCGAGCTCGCTCTGGTCGTTGAAGAGGCCGACCGCGTGCTGCTCGCCGCCTGTTCGGCGAGCTGGAGCTTGCTGCCCTGCCCGCCGGGCGCGTTGTCCGCCATCGAGCCGGACGCGTCGACCACCGCCAGCGCGTTGACGTTCGTTCGTCGCAGCGCCGTCCAGGTGACCACGGTCCGGGTGATCGAGTCCGGCAGCAACGCCATCCCGGGCGGACACCGCGATCTTGGGCTGAAAGCCGCGGGCCTCGGTCAGCTGCGGGCTGGCGGACCGGTCTGGCCCGCGAAAGGCCGCGTCGGCGTACGCCTTGTGGCCGACCGGGCCCTGCACGAAGCTCAGGAACGCGGCGGCAATCTGCTTCTGCTTCGCACCCACCCAGGGCGCGTTCAGGACCAGATAGGGAAAGTCCGCGTCAGCCGTGCCGCTCTTGGGGTAGACCGCGACCAACGGGACCTGCGGGCTGGTCTGGTTGTAGTCCGAGACGTCCCGCTCCAGCGCCGGAAACGCTGACACGTATTGCAGCGCCTTGCCCTGCGTGTCGGCCATCTGCAGCGCACCGAACATCGAGTCGCTGTCCGGGGTGTAGCGGGTGACCTCCTTGGCGAGGTCGCTGGTGTGGTTCAGCTCGTCCTGGCTGATCTGCTCGTCGTCGTTGTAGTCGGTGATCGCGAGCAGTGCCTCCAGCCCGGCGGTCGACTTGGTCGGGGGTCGGTCATGCCGATCTGGAAGTTGCCCCACTCCGGGTGCTTGAAGTCTTTCCAGCTGTGGCTGCCGGTGAAGGTGGTGACCAGGCTGCGCCAGTCGATCGGCGCGTTTGGCCAGCCCAGCGACAGCGCCATCGGCCGGGGCATCGCGATGACCACCGGCGACCGGGCGATGCTCGGCTGCAGAGTGGGAAACATCGAGTACGCCTCGGGGCGGGCCTGCGCGACCCGGATCCAGGTCGAGGAGTCCGGCGCCCACACGTCCGGGCGAGGGCCGTCCCGCTTGGGATCCCAGGTCGGACTGAGCGTGCCAGCCACGTCCCCGGACTTGGTGGAGGCCACCGAGACGGCCGCGCAAGAACCACCGATCTCCGGGTTCTTCTGGGTCCACTGCTGGGCCAGCGACGACAGGATCTTGGCGTGGTCCGGGTCCGCGACCACGCTTAACGTGGTCGGCGCACCCTTGCAGCCCTGTTGGGCCAGCCACGCGTACCCGGCGGTGACTCCGGACAGCAAAAGGACGGCTACCGCGGAGATGACGATCCACGGAGCGATGGCCAACCGATAACGGCGAGCCTTGCGGCGGCGGTGCGATTGCACCGAGGAGGCCTGGCGGCGTCCGGGCATACAGCCTCGCCGGACTAACGCGGGAGCGGTGGGAAGGTGCTCACGTTGGCGGAGTGTACGCCGTGCGGTTGCGCCCTTTACTGGCCGCACAGGGTCAATCGGGACGGCCGACGCGAGACCGAGACAGGCTGGCAGCGGGCCGTCACAGGGTGCAGTTGAGCGGACAGGCTCTACGTTGAATGGGTGAACGAGTCACCCGAACCCGGCGCCGCCATCCACCCGGAGCATCCCTTCGCCGCGCCGGCGGACGCCCGGGACCCGGCTCGCCAGCTGCGTGGGCGGCTGGTCGCGCCGGTGACGGTGTGGACCGCCGGTAGCGGTTCGGCGGCGGCCGGCCTGACGGTGTCGTCGATGCTGATGGCCGGCGGCGAGCCGCCGACGACGGTGTGCGGGCTGCTGGACCCGGACAGTGATTTGGCCGAGGCGGTCGGCGACAGCGGGCAGGCGGTGATCAACGTGCTGCGGTGGCCGCACCGTACGATTGCCGATGTCTTCGCCGGGCTCCATCCGTCTCCGGGTGGGCCGTTCCGGACCGGGGAGTGGTCCGCTGGGCCGGTCGGGCCGGTGCTGGCCGACGCGGCGGCGGTCGCGATCGTCACTGTGGTGGAGCAGCGGCCGATGGGCTGGAGCTCGCTGGTCACCGCGACCGTGGACGACATCCAGCTGCTGGACAGCGACGACGACGATCTGCTGGCGTACGTACGCGGTCGTTATCGAACGATCACGGCGGTCCGCGGTGGTTGAGCCCTGGGAAAGAAGGACGAGAGAGTGACAGTACGGCCGATCCGGCTGCTCGGGGACCCGGTGTTGCGGACTCCGGCGGACCCGGTGACCTCTTTCGACGCGAACCTGCGGCGGCTGATCGACGACCTGCTGGAGGACGACCGACATGGACGGCCGGGCCGGGGTGGCCGCGCCGCAGATCGGGGTGTCGCTGCGGGTGTTCTCGTACAGCGTCGACGGCGACCTCGGATATGTGGTCAACCCGCGACTGGTCCGGACCGAAGGCCTCCAGGACGGCGACGAGGGCTGCCTGTCGCTGCCGGGCCTCTGGTTCCCGACCGAACGGGGCAGCGAGGCCACCGTCACCGGCGTGGACGCGGACGGGAAGCCGATCACTGTGGAAGGCGACGGCCTGATGGCCCGATGCCTGCAACACGAGACCGATCACCTGGACGGCATCGTCTACATCGACCGTCTCAAGGGTCGTACGCGCAAGTCAGCACTCCGGGCGATCCGCGAGGCCGCCGAGTAAAAATCGCTTTACTGACTGGATGGCGAGCAGGTCGGATCCGACCCCGCGCGCGGGACCGTCGCGGTGGCGCCGGGTAATCCGGTCGATCGTACGAAATGCGGGTGCGGACCAGTCGAACCGACCCTCGCGCAGGTGCCCGAACGGGCAGCCCATAGGGCTTGACGGTCCAGCCCAGCGAGGCGTGTCCTGCTGTCGTGCACTAGCGTCAGGGCCGGCCGGTGTGGGGGCGCGGCTGGTGACGGTGCGTACGGTTGTCAGCCCCTTCTCAGCTTCGGCCGGTAGCATCCACGGATCTGACCATCCGGTAAAGCGCCGGTAAAAAGAGGAACGAAGGGGACACGTAGTCATGGCCGTTAGCCTGTCCAAGGGCGGGAACGTCTCGCTGACCAAGGAAGCCGGCGGCACCCTGACCGCCGTCATCGTCGGCCTGGGTTGGGACCTGCGCACCACCACCGGTGACGCCTTCGACCTCGACGCCAGCGCCATCGCGCTGGGCGCCGACGCCAAGGTCGTTTCCGACAAGCACTTCATCTTCTTCAACAACAAGACAGCCCAGCCCCGACGGCACCATCGAGCACACCGGTGACAACACCACCGGTGAGGGCGAGGGCGACGACGAGTCGATCAAGGTCAACCTGGCCGGCCTGCCGGCCGAGATCGAGAAGATCGTCTTCCCGGTGTCGGTCTACGACGCGGAAGCCCGCAAGCAGAACTTCGGCCAGGTCCGGAACGCCTTCATCCGGGTGGTGAACCAGGCGGACAACGCCGAGATCGCCCGCTATGACCTCACCGAGGACGCCTCCACCGAGACCGCGTTGGTCTTTGGTGAGCTCTACCGGGCCGGTGCCGAGTGGAAGTTCCGGGCAGTCGGCCAGGGCTACCAGTCCGGCCTGTCCGGCATCGCGAAGGACTTCGGCGTCAACGTCTAGTCTTTCTCTCAGCACGTACGAATGGCCCGGCCCACCTCGGTGAGCCGGGCCATTCGCTGTGCCAGGATTTGGGCACTGGGCGGACCCGGACCAAGGAGCAGATCGTGCGTGTTGTGGTGGCCGACGACCAGGCCGTCGTACGCGCCGGGCTGCGAACCGTCCTGAACGCCGCGCCCGACATCGAGGTCGTGGGAGAGGCTGCGGACGGCGTGCAAGCCGCGAAGCTAGCCGGGAAACTGCGGCCGGATGTCGTGCTCATGGACGTGCGAATGCCAGGCACGGACGGCATCGAAGGGACGCGCCTGATTCTGGCGCTCGGCGATCCGGCCATCCGCGTCCTCGTCGTGACCACATTTGACCTGGACCGGCATGTCTATGACGCGCTGCGCGCTGGCGCGTCCGGCTTCATCCTGAAGGATGTGGAGCCCGAAGACCTGCAGACCGCGGTCCGTACGGTGCACGCCGGGCACTCGTTGTTCTCGCCGTCCGTGACCAGGCGCCTGGTCGGCTCGTTCGTACCGACCGACCTCGGTCCAGACAGCGGCCCTGCCGGCACGCTCACCGCCCGCGAGCGCGAGGTTCTCGGCCTGGTCGCGACCGGAATGTCCAACGCCGAGATTGCCAACTGGCTGTTCCTGAGCGAGACGACGGTCAAGACACACGTCTCCCGGCTGCTGGGCAAGCTGGCGCTGCGGGGACCGCGTCCAGCTGGTCATCTTCGCCTACGAGAACGGCCTGCTGAGTGGCGAGAACGGCGGCTGACGCTTTACCCGGGACGCGGGCCGGCGACGGGGCGCTGGCCGCGGTCGTCCTGCTGCTCGGCCTGATCGACGTAGCGGCCTCGGTCGACCCGTCGCTACCGGGCCTTCCTGGCCTGTTCGACGGCACGGCCGCGATCGCCGCCGGAGTGGTGACCACGTCCGCGCAGGCTGGGACCGTGCTGTTCCGACGTCGATGGCCACGGCGCGCGTACGCGCTGCTGGCGCTGGTCGCGGCTGTGCAGTTCGTCGCGATCGGGGCCTACCCGACTTATGCGTGGGCCGTGCTCGCGTTCGCGGTCGCGCGGGCGCCGGGCCGTGCGTTGGGCTGGCTCGCCGGTCCGCTTCTGGCGGCGGTCGTCGCTGGTGCGGCGCTGGTCCCGATCGCTCCCGGCGACCTGCTGACCCGCGCGGCAACCGCGGTCGCGCTTGCCCTCACGCTCGCCGTGTTCGTGCTCGTCGGCGCCCTCGCGGGGCGTTTCGCGAGGGCCGCGGCCGGACGAGCGGACTGGGAGCGGGCAGCACCGCGACCAGGCTCGGCGAACCGCGGCGCTGACGGCCGAACGGGCCCGGATCGCCGAGGAAATCGGCAGCGGTGTGCTCACTGGCCTTCGCCGGCTGGTCGAGCAGTGCGAGCGGCTCGCGGATGCCGCGGACGACGACTTGCGCCGGCTGAGCGCGCAGGCTCGGGCCGTGCTGGCCGCCATGCGTCGCGTCTTAGGCATTCTGCGTGCTGACCCCGAAAGCAGGCCAGTCGAGGAGTCCGCGGACCGCTGGCGGGTGCCGCTTCCCGACCGGGCCGGGCTGGTCGCGTTGGCCGCGTTCGTGGTGCCGGCGGTCCTGCTGGGTACGCTGCCGATCCCGCACCTGGGCGTACCGTCGCTGGACCATTTGCTCGCGCTGCTCGACCTGCCGCTGCGATCGCCACTCGCGCTGCTGGCTGTGGCTGTGCAGTTCGCCGTCATCGGTTGGTGGCGAACCGCGCCGCTGCCCGCACTGCTGGTCTGGGCCACGGGCGCGTTGGCCGCCGGAGCCCTGAACGCCACGAACCTGGTGGCACTGGCCGGCTGGCTCGTCCTGGTGTGCGGCGCGGCCTCGTACGAGCGTGTCCTGCGATCGGCGGTGGTCGTCGCGATCGATCACCGCGCCGGTCGACCTGGCCTGGTTTCCGCTCGGCGGTACCCCCAGCGCGGTCCTCGCGTACGTCGGCGTCGTGCCGCTCTGGCTAGCCGGCGTACTCATCCGACGGCACCGGCTGCAGGTCGAGCGCGACCAGCACGAACGGGCCGAGGCGCGGGATCGGGAGGCGGTCGCCCAGGAGCGGCTGCGGGTCGCCCGCGACCTGCACGATGTCGTCGCCCATCACGTCTCCGCGGTCGCCGTGCAGGCCGGCGCGGCGCGGATGGCGCCCGATCCGGACGGGCGAGCCGAGGCATTGGCGCACATCGCCGACTCCGTCGGCGGATCGCGCAAGCGCTGCCCGAGCTGACTGGCCTGACGCCTGAGCAGCACGGCGTCACGTTGGATGAGGTGGGCCTGGACCAGCTGCTCGATCCGATCCGGTCCGCCGGCCTGCCGGTCGAGGCGGAGGTCGTCGGCAAGCCGGCGGCGATCCCGGGCGACGCCGAGCTGTTCGCGCAGCGGATCATCACGGAGGCGCTCACGAACGCCCTGCGCTACGCTGGACCGTCGCCCACCCGGGTACGCGTGGAACACACTGCTGGAACGGTGTCTGTGCAGGTCAGCGACGATGGTCCAGGCGCCGGGCAGCGGTTGGCCGGTGGCGGCGCCGGGCTCGGGATCGTGGGCATGCGGGAGCGGGCCGAACTGTTGGGCGGCAGTCTGCGTGCCGGTGTCGAAGGCGCTGGCTGGACGGTCCGCGCCGACCTCCCGCGTCCGGCCGTCCTCCCTGCGAAGGACCCGGCTTAGGCGCCGATGTGGGTCGTCGCGCCGACGACGCGGCGAGCAAGCTGCTGACCGTAGCGTCCGATGCATGCCAATCAGTGAGAATCAGCAGGTCAAACCCATAATTTCGGGACGCGGTAGGCGCCTTGCGATCATCGGCGTGGTCGCGTCCGTACTGTGCTGGCTGGCCGCGGTCGGCTGGGTCTGGCCGCAGGTCGGACCGATCGGTGTGTTGTCCGGCATCGTGCTCTCGGGAGTCGAGCTCACCGGCGTCCTCGCCGCCTTCGGCTGGGTCAGCCGATGGGCGCGGGAGCCCCGGCGCTGGCTGCTGGCGGCCCTGCTCTGGGGCGCCGGTTTCGGCGCGCTCGCGTCCATCCCGATCGAGTCCGGCGCGCAGTGGATGGTCAGGATGACTCTCGGCCAAGCGGCCGCCGACACGGCGTATCCGCTGCTCATCGCGCCGCTGACCGAGGAAGGACTGAAAGGCCTGTTCCTGGTCGGGCTGCTGATGTTCTGCCGGCGCCGCATCACCGACCTGGTCGACTGCATCACGTACGTCGGAGTGGCCGCCGTCGGCTTCGCGGCCACCGAGAACATCCTCTATCTCGGCGGGCCGGTCGGAAAGTTCCTGGCCGGACCGATGACCGCGGCGACGGTCGGGCCCTTGGTCATTCCGCTCGTCCTGCGGATGGTCTTTCTGCCGTTCATCCATCCACTGTTCACCAGCCTGGTTGCGGTCGGCGTCACGATCGCCATTACCCGCCGGAACCCGGTGGCGCGGATTTCGTGGGTGGTGCTGGGCTATCTGGCGGCCAGTCTGTGTCACGGAGTGTGGGACTGGACGGCCCTGACCAAACAGACCGCCGCACTCACGGTGCCGCTCTACCTGTGCCTCATGGTCCCGTTGTTCGTGACAATGGTCGTGGTTGTCGTCATCGCCCGGCGTCGGCAGGCCAAAACCCTCGCGGCGGAGCTGCCCCCGCTCGTCGAGACCGCCTAGATTCCAGCACGTACGAGCGGCCCGCCCGGTTCGGCGAGCCAGGCCATCGTCGTGCGGCTACCAGCGAACGGGAAGTGCCTCGAGCAGCCGGTCGCCGAACATGTTGGTACGCCATCGCAGGTCGCCGAGGTCGACCGCCAGCTGGAGTCCGGGCAGTCGCGTGGACAGCGCGGTGAAGGCGACCTGCAGCTGCATCCGGGCCAGCGCCGCGCCGAGGCAGTGGTGGATGCCGTGGCCGAAGGCGAGGTGCTGCCGGCCCGTACGGTCAAGGTCGAAGCTGCCCGGGTCGGCGAACTGGCCGGGGTCGTGGTTGGCGGCCTGCAGCGACGGCACGATCATGTCGCCGGCCTGAATGGCCGTACCGGCGATCTCCAGGTCGGCTGCCGCGTACCGGGGCAACTCGGCCGCGCCGGACTGGAAGCGCAGCACCTCCTCGACCGCCGCCGGCACCTTGTCCGGGTGATCGCGCAGCAGGGCCAGCCGGCCGTCCTCGATCAGCTTGATGGTGCCGATGGACAGCGCGTTGGCGGTGCCGAGGTAGCCGGCCAGCAGCAGGATCAGCCCCATCATCTCCAGCTCGTGCTGGCTGAGCCGCCCGGTGTCCTCGTCTCGAACCGCGATCAGGTCGCTGAGCACGTCCTCGGTAGGTGCCCTGCGCTTGCGATCGACCAGGTCGCTGAAGTAGCCCATCAGCTGCCCGTACACCTCGCCAGCGCCGGCCGCCTCGAAATCGGCGAGCGTGATGAGCTTGTCCGACCACGTCCGGAAGGTCGCCAGCTCGTCGTCCGGCACCCCGAGCAGGGCGCCGATCACGCTGCCGGGTAGCGGAAACGCGAACGATTCCCGGAGGTCGGTGGGGGAATCCATCTCGTCAAGGAGCTGGTGGGCCAGCCGTACGGTTCGCGGCCGTAGCTCCTCGACCCGGCGGACGGTGAAGGCCTTCGCGACCAGCCGGCGCAGTCGAGTGTGTGCGGGCGGGTCCTGGAACAGGGTGCCGTTCTCGGTGCCGGCCGGCGCGCCGGGGATCCGACGCTCATCCGCGGGTCGGCGAGCACGGACCGTACGTCGTCATATCTCGTGACCAGCCAGGCCGGCGCTCCCTGGCTGGTGGTGACGCGGCTGACCGGCGCCTGCTCGCGAAGTTTCGCGAACTCGGCTGGCGGCTCGACGGGGTTGGCGGTCGGGAACGGGTACGAAGGCGCGGACACGGTTCCTCCTGGGGCGGCTGTTGGGCGTACGCGTCGCTACGATGACTGCGGAGGCAGCAACATAGTGAATGATATACACAATGAAGAAGCATCCGAAGAGTCGGTCAGCCCGGAAGCGGCACTCGGCCGCGTCATGGAGCTGTCGTTCCTGATGGCGGCCGACATGGACGCGGGTCAGGCGAAGCTGGGGCTGACCCGGGCGAGGGCCACGATCATGTGGCAGCTGCACCACAGCGGCCCGACCACACAGCGGGCGTTGAGTGACGCGTTGAAGGTGACCCCGCGCAACATCACCGGGCTGGTGGACGCTCTCGAGGGGGGCAACTTCGTCGTACGGACCCCACATCCGACCGACCGTCGCGCGATCCTGGTGAAGCTGACGGATCACGGCGCCCAAACCGCCGCCTCGATGGAAACGGGCTGGCACGAGTTCGCCGGTCAGCTCTTCGGGCACCTGTCCGGTGCCGAGCTGGAGGCATTCCTCGGGACCCTCGACGGCGTGCTGGAGCGCCTGCGTACGGTCGTCGCCCGCTCTTTAGGGGCGTAGGCAGCTGGCTGGTAGTTCGAACCAGCGCAGATGTTCGAAGTCCTCGGAGAGACTGCCGGTGGGGAGATCGCAGTCCGGCTCACCGGCCGCATCAAGGATGCTGCGGGCATCCTCGAGATAACCCCCGAGCGCTGACTCGGGCGCGCTGCGGCGCTGGGCTGGATACCGCAGCGCCCCTGACTCGTCGTAGTGCAGCATCGACAGCCGCAACGGCGGGTCGACCGGTCCGTTCCGGTGCCGCCAAAGGCCGGTCTCCGGATCGAAGAGGTAGTCCGGCAGCAGCAGCCGCCAACCGTCGCTCGCGACCAGGTGGACGGCCTGCACGATGTAGTCGAAGACGACGTCCGAGATGAAGTAGTTGAAGTTGACCCGTACCCAACCGGGTTTGATGCCCTCGCAGCCAA
This sequence comes from Fodinicola feengrottensis, assembly GCF_010993775.1. Classification (GTDB taxonomy): domain Bacteria; phylum Actinomycetota; class Actinomycetes; order Mycobacteriales; family HKI-0501; genus Fodinicola; species Fodinicola feengrottensis. The sequence continues at coordinate 40,636 of NZ_WOTO01000064.1, forward strand.
TGGTGATCTCCCGCTCGAACTCGTGAGATCGGGCCAGGTCGATGCCGAGCAGCCGGTGACCGTACGGGCCGGCGCAGCAGAGCAGCCGCCGCGGGACTGGATGCCGAAAAGGTCGTTCAGCAGCGCGACCACGAAGTTGTGGTGGACGAACCGGCCGCTCGGGCGCTCCACGATGAACGAGACGATGGACAGCCGCTCCGCCTCGGTGTTGCCGAGGATCTCCAGGCTCGGGTTCTGCTGCCAGGACGCCACCGCGCGGCGCAGGAAGTCGTCCTCGTGGGCGCGGATGAGTTTGGTCCCGACCGCCTGTTTGAGGCCGAATACCAGGCCGGCCCTGATCGATTCGACGATCGCCGGTGTGCCGCCCTCCTCGCGCTGCACTGCACTGGGTCGTCGAGATAGCGGTGTTCCTGCGGGTTCACGTACGCCACCGTGCCGCCGCCAGGCACGTCCGGCACGCGGTTGCGCAGCAGTTCCTTGCGTACGACCAGAACTCCGGGAGTGCCCGGCCCGCCGATGAACTTGTGCGGCGAGATGAACACGGCGTCTTTGCGCGCGCGGCCGGGTGGGTGGGGCAGCACGGATACATCTCGATCTCGATGTAGGGCGCGGCGGCCGCGAAGTCCCAGAAGGACAGCGCGCCGTGCCGGTGCAGGATGTCGGCGACCGCGCAGGTGTTCGACACGATGCCGGTGACGTTGCTGGCGGCCGAGAACGACCCGATCTTGAGCGGCCGCTCGGCATAGCGGGACAGCTCGGCGTCCAGGTGCTCGAGGTCGATGTGGCCGTCGCTGTCCTCACGGATCTGTACGACGTCCGCGATCGACTCCCGCCAGGGCAGCTCGTTGGAGTGGTGTTCGAACGGCCCGATGAACAACCGGCCGTTCCTGCGGCGGAATCTGGTCGATCAGGTGATAGCGGTCGTCCAGCTCGGCCGGGATCCGCAGCCCCAGCACGCCGATCAGCTTGTCGATCGCCGCCGTCGACCCGGAGCCGCAGAACATCACCACGGTCTCCCCGTCGCCGCCCACCGCGTCCGCGATGACCTGCCGGGCATCCTCGCGCAGTCGGGTGGTCTGCAACCCGGTGCCGGAGGACTCGGTGTGGGTGTTGGCGTACCGCGGCAACACTTCGTCGCGGATGAAGTCCTCGACGAAACCCAGTGCCCGCCCCGACGCGGTGTAGTCGGCGTACGTGACCCGGCGTGGCCCGTACGGGCCGTCCATGACCTCGTCGTCGCCGATCACCGCCGCCCGGATCCGCTCCAGGACAGCGGCCGGGTCCGGTGCGGTCGCGTTGCCGGTGTCCCCAGTGTCCCTGCCCCCAGTTCCCATGCCGACAGCATCGCACGTACGCCTGGCACCGCGGATCGGCTCGGGAATCCGGGTGCCTCAGGTCACCGCCTTCCCCGTACTTACCGCATCGACGCGATGCGTGCGTTTGGCGCACGCATCGCGTCGATGCGGTCTGGCTAGACCCGTCGTACGACATGCAGCAGATACTCCTTGCGGTTGAGTGGGTTGTGGTCCGAGCGGGACCGACGCGGGACCTGACCACTGACCGGCTGGTATCGCTCGAACGCGCTTTCCAGGACGCCCTCGCCGCGGGTCAGGGCGGGCAGTTGTTGCTGCAGCTCGTGCACCTGGGCAGCGGGGATCTCGCCCTCCAGTACGCCCGACTGGCCGACCGCCGCCGGCAGTCTCGGGACGCGCGCGGAGCCGGGCGAGAGCTGGCAGGATCGGTCCGACGGTGTCGGCCGGCAGCTCGAGCCGGAACGAGTGCATCGGCTCGTACACCGTGCTGCTGGCGTTTTCCAGCGCGGTCAGCAGAACCAACGGAGTCAGATTGCGGAAATCACCTGCGGTGCTGGACATGGACTTGTCGAAGGTGCCGTGCGAATGGCTTTGCCGTGCCAAATAGCCGGAGTGGGTCATGGTCACCATGCAGTCGGTGACCTGCCATCCGTACAGCCCCTGTAGCAGCGTTTTGTGCACGGTCTCCTCGACGGCCTTGAAAAACGAGTAGGGCATCGAGCCGAGCTCGACTCCCAGTCGAAAGCTCACACCGCCGCCGATCGGGGCGGGGTCGACCCGGAGTCCGACGGTGGCCAGGAATGGATTGGCTTCCTTGTTGATAAACTCGACGGCTCCGCCACTGCCGGCGGGTCGCTCGATACAAATCGTGGTGGTTTCCTGGAAAGCCACCTCGATGCCGTAGTCGCTGGCCAGCGTCGCCTGAATGACCTCCTTCTCTGCACCTCGCCGTAGAGCGAGACGAAGATTTCCTGCCGGAGATCGTCCTGTCGCAGGTCGATCAGCGGATCCTGTTCGGCCAGCTGGGCGAGCGCAACATGTAGTGCGCCTTTCTTTCTGGGCCCGACGGCTGGGAACCACCACCGTTTCCAAGGTCGGCGGCGCGAAATAGTGCTCAGAGGTCGTACGCGTGTCCCCAACCGAATCCCCGATCCGGATCTCCGTAGGGCCCCAGAGTTTGCCGATCTGCCCGGCCGCCACCCGGCCGGTGGGGATCAACGACCCGCCATCGAAAACGCTGACCGCGGTGACCTTTCCCGCTCGCTGAGGGCCAAATCGCATCTTGTCCCGGGTGCGTACCACCCCGGAGAACATCCGGACGTATGCGACCTTCTCGCCGGCGGTCCCGCGTTCGACCTTGAAAACCGTGCCGGACACCGGCCCGCAGGTGTTACTTTCGGCCGCTGGCAACAACTTCTTGATGCCTTCGGCGAGGTCAGTCACACCAGAACCGGTGATGGCGGAGCCGAAAAACACCGGATGCACCAGCGCCCGCTGGGTCTGTGCCGCCAGTGCGCGGTGCAGACTGTCGTACGACACCGCCTTTTCGTCGTTGATATAGGCAGCAAGAAGTCTTCGTCGTGGTCCGCGAGCACCTCGACCACCTGGGACCGAAAATCAGCGTCTTCGGCGGTGTACGGCTGGAAGTCGGCAGCCGCCGTACCGATGCACCGTACCGATCCCATCGGCACCACAGAAGGTGCCAGTTTCGTCGCGATGGCCAGCAAAGTGTCGTCGTACGCGGCACCTCGGCGGTCTACTTTGTTGACGAAGATGAGCGTCGGTATCCGCAGCCGCCGCAGCGTACGCATCAGCACCCGCGTCTGCGCCTGGACGCCCTCAACGGCCGAGATCACCAGCACCGCGCCGTCGAGCACGCTCAAGACCCGCTCCACCTCGGCGATGAAATCCGGGTGCCCGGGAGTGTCGATCAGGTTAACCGTGACGTCGTCGATGGCGAAGGACACCACCGCCGACTTGATCGTGATCCCGCGCTGGCGTTCCAGCGCGAGCGAGTCGGTCTGGGTGTTGCCGTCGTCGACGCGGCCGATCTCGTCGATGACGCCGGCGGCATAGAGCAACCGCTCGGTCAGGCTGGTCTTACCAGCGTCAATGTGTGCCAGAATCCCCAAGTTCAGCGTGCTCACTACGCGTCATGTCCTCTAGATAGGTGTCAGTTCCTTTCTGGGTGGACACAACGGCAGGACGCATTCCGCTCTCCTTGGATAGATCAGCTGTTGCCGGGGAGTGAACCAGAGCCCTCCCCGGACCACAACCGAATTAGGACTTGGCGGCCGCGCGGGTACGCCCGTTGCGGCTCGCCGCCGGGGTGGCGGGCTTGGGTTCGGCGCCGAGCCCGGCGCTGCTGCGACCGAACGAGCGGCCGAGCTTGGCCATCTCCCGCTCGATCTGCGGCACCAGCTTGCGGGCCTGCGCCATGATCGGCGCGGCGCCGATCGGGCCGAGGGTGATCGGCCTGAGCTTCTCGATCAAGCCGACCGCGCGCGGCACGTACACCCGGCGGCGGCGACGCTCGATGCCATCCACGATCGCCAGCGCGCATGCGTCGACCGAGGTGGTCACGTTCAACGGCCACGGCAGCTTCTTCAGTGTCTCGTTGAAAGTGGGGAAGTCCTCTTTTTGGTCGCGGACCATGTCGGTGTCGATCCAGCTGGGGTGCACGGTGCCGACGCCAACGTGCCGATAGGCCAGTTCGAACCGCAGCGCGTTGCCGAACTGCTCGACGCCGGCCTTGGACGCGCAGTACGCGGCCATGCCCGGCATCACGGTGAAGGCGGCGGCCGACGAGATCAACGTGAAATAGCCGCGCCGGGCGGTCACCATCGGCAGGGTGGCCTTGACCGTACGGATCACGCCGATCAGGTTCACGTCGATGGTCCGTACGATCGCGTCCACCGGGTTCACCGCGACGGTGCCGTTGTTGGCGACACCCGCGTTCGCGACCACCACGTCGATGCCGCCGAAGTCGCGTACGACGTCGATGGCCATTTTCTCCATCTCCGCCTGGTTGGTCACGTCGGCGGCGTACCAGGCGTGCTCAGGGCCGAGTTCTTCGGCGAGCCGGGTGAGCAGGTCCGGCTCCAGGCCGACCAGCGCGACCCGGGCACCCCGCTCGGCGGCGAGTCGGGCGGTGGCCGCGCCGATGCCGCGGGCGGCGCCGGTGATCAAGACGGTCTTGCCGACCAAGGGACTGGTCATTGCGGGTCCTTCCGATGAGGTGAAGGGGTTCTAAGACGGCCAACGGGCGCCGTCGCGGATCCCGGAGATGCCGAACCAGACGAGTTCGGCCAGGGACCGGGCGACGGTCTCGGGGGACAGTTCGGGGTCGTGCCGACGGCGGACCGCGAGCCGCTCGCAGGCGCCGATGATGGCTTGTGCGTACGTGCCAATGACCTCCTCGGGTACGCCCGGCATGCCAGCGGCCAGCACAGCGGCGGTGTAGTCGGCTTGCTGTTGTCGTACGCGCTCGAGCTCCTCGGCGGCCGGGGCACTGGCCAGCGAGCCCTCGGCCACCAACATCGCCCAAGCGCGTTCGTGTGACTCGATGAAGTCGAAGAACACTCGGAAACCGGTGAGCAGGATGTCTTCTGGCGTACCAACCTGGGCCTGGGCCTGGACGGTCAGCCGGAGCAGCTCGGAGCGGGCCCGGGCGATGCAGGCGACCGCCAGCCCGTCTTTGGAGCCGAAGTGGTCGTAGAGCACCGGTTTGGTCACGCCAGCCTGCTCGGCGATCTCCTCCATCGTCACCGCGACAAAGCCGCGCTCGCCAAAGATCTGCTCGGCCACGTCGAGAAGCTGCTGCTCGCGATCGGCGCGGCGCATCCGGCGGCGCGGGCTGGGGGCGGTGGTTCCCGGCTGTGCTGACATCACGTTGCGTACTTTACACATAGTAGGTTACCGTCGGTAGGAAGTAGCTGGCCCATCCTCTGAGAGGACACCTGACCGTGACTCAGACACAGCGCGAGACCAGCGCGGCGGCGACCGAGACAGGGCCGCGCCGGGTGCGGGTGGCGATCGTCGGCAGCGGCTTCTCCGGCATGGGCGTGGCGATCAAGCTGCGCGAGGCGGGCATCGACGACTTCGTCATCCTGGAGCGGGGTGCGGACTTCGGCGGCACCTGGCGGGACAACACCTATCCGGGCGCGGCCTGCGATGTGCCGTCACTGCTCTATTCGTTCTCGTTCGCACCCAATCCGGACTGGAGCCACGCTTTCTCACCGCAGCCGGAGATTTTCGCGTACCTGCGGCGATGCGGCCAGCGGTACGGGCTCTACCGATTCGCCCGGTTCGACCACGAGGTGCGTGGTGCGGCCTGGGACGAGACGAGCCGGCTCTGGCGGATCGACACCTCGCAGGGGCAGTACGAGGCGAGGGTGATGATCAGCGCGGTCGGCCCGCTGTCCGAGCCGTCCCTGCCGGACATCCCGGGAATCGAGAGTTTCCAAGGAAAACTGTTCCACTCGGCGCGCTGGGACCATGAGCACGACCTGACCGGCGACCGGGTCGCGGTGATCGGGACCGGCGCGTCGTCCATCCAGTTCGTCCCGCAAATCGTCGACAAGGTGGGAAAACTGCACCTCTTCCAGCGCACCGCGCCGTGGATCATCGGGCGCTCCGAGCGCCGGCTCTCGGCGGTCGAACACAGGACGTACCAGACGTTTCCGCTGGCCCAGAAAGCGGTTCGAGCCGGCATTTACTGGAGCCGTGAGCTTTTCGTACTGGGGTTCGCGAAAAACCCGAAGCTGATGAAGGTCGCCGAGCGGCTGTCTCGCCGGCACCTGGTCAAGCAGGTGCCGGACCGGGCGCTGCGGAAGAAGCTGACCCCGTCGTACACGATGGGCTGCAAGCGCATTTTGTTGTCGAACAACTACTACCCGGCGCTGAGCCGTCCGAACGTGGACGTGGTTACCGACCGGATCGTGGAAATCCGGCCGCATTCGGTGGTCACCGCGGATGGCACCGAACGGGAGATCGACACCCTCATCCTGGGCACCGGATTCCATGTCACCGACATGCCGATGGCGCAGTGGATCACCGGCCGTGACGGTGTTCTGCTTGCGGACGCCTGGAAAGATGGCGTGCAGGCGTACAAAGGCACGTCCGTGAACGGTTTCCCGAACATGTTCATGATGATCGGGCCGAACACCGGCCTCGGGCACAACTCGATGGTCTACATGATCGAGTCGCAGCTGAACTACGTCCTGGACGCGATCAAGTACGTCAGCCGGCCAGGAGTGTCCGATGTGGACGTGAATCCGGCCGCTGAGTCGCAGTTCAACGTGGACGTACAGAAAATGCTGGAGGGCACTGTCTGGACAACTGGCGGGTGCGTCAGTTGGTACCTGGACGACAACGGCAAGAACACCACGGTGTGGCCGACGTTCACCGCTGTTTTCCGGCAGCAGACGCGGCATTTCGATTCGCAGGCGTACGAGGTGCGCTCGACGCCCGCGCTGGTGGACGCCTGACCGACCGGTTCCGGCCGCCGCGGGTGTGACAAACCTGCCCGGAACAGGACCTAAGATCCCCTGATCACCGGACCAGGGGAGTGCTGTGGCAGCGGACGAGAAGGCCGATGGCCTGCAGGCGCGGGCGTTGCGGCCGTGGAACGTGCTGGCGATCGCACTCTCGGCGATCTCGCCGACCACGTCGGTGTTCCTGGTGTACGGCTCGGGGCTGTCCGCCGCTGGCACCGGGATCGTCTGGGCTTTCCTGATCGGCGGCGTGATCGCGCTCGGCATGGCGCTCTGCTATGCGGAGGTCGGGTCGGTCTTCCCGTCGGCCGGTGGCGCGTACACGATCGTCCGGCGAGCGCTTGGGCCGGTGTGGGGCGGTATGACCGGCATCCTGTTTTTGGTGCTGGGCCTCACGTCTACCGCCTCGATCCTGGTGGCGGCGGCGACTTATCTGTCGTCACTGATCCCTGGCGGGCTGCCGGTCGGCTGGGTCGCGCTGGCGATGATGGTGCTGGTCACCGCACTGTCGGTGGGCCGGATCAGCCCGGCGAGCTGGGTCGCGGCAGCGATGCTCGGCCTGGAACTCGCGGTCATTCTGGTCTTCACCGGCTTCGCGTTCGTACACGCCGCACCGGCCAACCACCCGTTCACCGCACCCGTCATTGCCGGCGACGGGGGAGCGCTCGGCGCGGTCGGCCTGGCTGGGCTGCTGGCCGCGGTCGTACCGGCCCTGTTCGCCTTCAACGGGTACGACTGGCCGCTCTACTTCGCCGAGGAGTCGACAGGCACCCGTCGTACGCTCCCGCGAGCGGTCGTCCTGGGTGCCGGAATCGCCGTGGTGGTGGAAATCCTGGCCGTGGTGGCGGCGACGTACGCGATCGGCGATGTGGCCAAGACGGCCGCCGACGAGTCGCCGCTCTCCCTGATCGCCCACCAGGTGATGGGCCCAGTTGGCGCGACCGTACTGATCGCCGGGGTGGTGGTGGCGATGTTCGACACCGGCCTCGCGGCGAACCTGGGCTATGCCCGGATCTACTACTCGACCGCCCGCGACGGTCTGCTGCCCGGTCCGATCGGCCGGTTCTTCGGACCGTGTCGCCGCGGTCGAAGGTGCCCGTACGCGCCTTCGCGTTCCTGTTCGTGGGCAACGCGATCCTCTGCGTCTACAGCAGCCTTAACGACCTGATCACGTTCACCGGCGTGGTCATCGTGACGATCTACCTGCTGGTGGCCGTCTCCGCGATCGTCTGCCGGATCCGCGACCGCAGCCTGGCCCGCGCGTTCAGGATGCCGCTCTGGCCGTTGCCCCCACTGATCGCCATCGCCGGTGTCGTTATCGCGCTGACGCAACAAAAGCCGCTGAACCTGGCGATCGCCCTCGGCCTCGCCCTGGTCTCGCTCATCGGCTACTTTCTCGTACGCCGTCGCCTCCCCGTTCGCCTGCCCTCCTCGAACTAGTGTCCTGGGTTCCGCGCCGGAGCCGCCGTGCCAAATCACCGAGAGGCCACTAGCGTCTGTGCATTGTGGACGTAACTGAGCCGACCGAGATCGAGACCCCCCGTCCGGCATCGCCGGCGTGCACTGGCAGGCCGCCGCGTGGTGCGGCCGGCCTGCTGGTGCTCGGCCACGGCGCCGGCGGCGGGGTGGACGCGCGGGACATCGTCGCGGTCGCCAAGGGCGCGGTGGAGTCCGGATTCGCGGTCGCGCGGCTCACCCAGCCGTACCGGATGGCCGGCCGGAAGGCACCCGCGCCGGCGGCCCAACTGGACGCGGCGATGGCCGCCGTGGTGGCCGAGCTGGTACGAAAGCACCGGACGCTACGCGGGAAGCCGCTGATCCTCGGTGGCCGGTCCAGCGGCGCCCGGGTGGCCTGCCGGACGGCCGCGAGCGTCGGCGCCGCCGGGGTTCTCGCGCTCGCGTTTCCGTTGCATCCGCCGGGAAAGCCGGAGAAGTCGCGAGCCGAGGAGCTGCTCGGCGTGGACGTACCGGTGCTGGTCGTACAGGGGGAGCGGGACCCCTTTGGCGCACCCGACGAGTTCCGCGCGCTGAAGCTGCCGTCGACCGTACGGCTGCATGTCGCCGCAGCGGCCGACCATGGCCTCAAGGTGCCCAAAGCGCATCCGCCAGCGCTCCCGGATGTGGTCACCACGGCCACCGCTTGGCTCGCAGCGCGGCTCTGAAAACGGCCAGGAGAAACGTCACTCCCGCGACGGTTCGAAACCGGGTTAGTGTTTGCAGGACAGGCAAAGAGATTCGAGGAGGCGGCATGGATCCGGTTGTCACGGTACGACAGGGAAAACTGCGTGGCCGGTCGCACGACGGCGTGAGCGCGTTCCTGGGGATCCCGTACGCGGCACCGCCCGTTGGTCCGGCTCGTTTCCAGCTCCCCACCCCAGTGGCCAGCTGGGACGGCGTCCGCGACGCGCTGGCTTTCGGCCCGACACCACCCAAACCCGTGCTGCCGGCCAGCCCGCTCACCGGCCTGATGCTGGACCCGGTCATCGAAGGTGACGGCTGTCTCAATCTCAACGTATGGACTCCGGACCCAGGCGGGTCCGGGTTGCCGGTGATGGTCTGGATCCACGGTGGCGCGCATTCCGGGTCGGCTCGTCCGCGGTGCCCTCGTACGACGGGACCGCGTTCGCCCGCGACGGGATCGTCCTGGTCAGCATCAACTACCGGCTCGGGGTAGTCGGTTTTCCGGTGTTGCCGGACGCGCCGGCCAACCTCGGCCTACGCGACCAACTGGCCGCGCTCGCCTGGGTGCAGGACAACATCGCCGCGTTCGGCGGCGATCCCAGCCAGGTGACCATCTTCGGCGAGTCCGCTGGCGGCATGAGCGTGGCCAGCCTGGTGGCCGCGAAAGCCAGTGCCGGCCTGTTCCAGCGGGCGATCGCGCAGTCCGGGTCCGGGCAGATCGGGGCATCGCTGGAGGACGGCGCGAAAATCGCGGCCGAACTGGCCACCAAGCTCGGCGTCGAACCGACCGCCGCCGCGTTCGCCGAGGTCGACACCACTGCGCTGTTCGCGGCCCAGCAAGAGATCGCGCTCGAGTCCGCGGCTGACCCGAACCCGCAGCGCTGGGGTCGGTCGATCGTGGCCGCGGCGATGCCGTTCATCCCGACCATCGACGGCGATCTGCTCTCCGACCTGCCCGTCAACGCGATCGCCGGTGGTGCCGGCCGGGACGTGGACATGATGGTCGGCACGGTGACCGAGGAGATGCGGTTCTTCCTGGTCCCGACCGGCATACTCCCGGCGGTCACCCCGGAAGCCGTCGCCGGCTACCTCCGGGGCCGCGGCTGGGACGAAAGCATCGGCCAGACGTACGCGGCGGCGAACCGACCGGACGGGTCGTCTGGTGACGTTTTGAGCGCGATCATGACCGACACCTACTTCCGAGTGCCCACCCTCCGGCTCGCCGAAGCCCGCGCGGCAATCGGCCGGCCCGCGCACGTCTACGAGTTCGGCTGGCGGACGCCGGTTCTGGAGCTCGGCGCGTGCCACGCGATCGAGCTTGGCTTCGTTTTCGACACGCTGGACACTCCGGACCTGCCCGCCGCGCAGTCCCTGACCGGCGCCGACGCACCGCAGGCGTTGGCCGGCCGTACGCATGCGGCCTGGGTCGCTTTCGGCAGGACCGGCGACCCTGGCTGGCAGCCGTACACGCCCGATGGCCGCTCGGTGATGGTCTTCGACGACCCGACCACAGAGGTCGTCGACGACCCGCGTGGCGACGAGCGCAAGGCCTGGGACGGCCTGGTCTGAGTCGGTGACTCCCGCCCTCGCGCGCCGGCTGGGCACCGGCGACGCGGTCGTCATCGGGCTCGGCTCGGCTCGATGATCGGTGCGGGGGTCTTCGCCGCCTTCCCGCCGGCCGCCCGCGCAGCCGGCAGCTGGCTGTTGCTCGGCCTCCTGTTCGCGGCGGTGGTGGCGTACTGCAACGCCGTCTCGTCCGCCCAGTTGGCCGCGGCCTACCCGGTTTCCGGCGGTACGTACGTCTACGGCCGCGAACGGCTCGGCGACGGCTGGGGCTTTGCGGCCGGGTGGAGCTTCGTGATCGGCAAGACGGCCTCCTGCGCCGCGATGGCGCTGACTTTCGCCTCGTACGCGATCACCGGGCCGGGCCGTGGTGGGCGCAGCGGCTGCTCGCGGTCGCCGCTGTGCTGGCGTTGACCGCCTTGAACTACCGGGGTGTCCGCAAGACCGCGGTGGTGACCCGCCTCCTGGTCGCCGGCACGCTGACCGCGCTGGCCGTCGCGGTCGGCGCGATCCTGCTCGGCGACCCGCTCTCGGTCCACTGGCAAGGGCCTCCCACCAGCGTTTACGGCGTCCTACAGGCAGCAGGGCTGCTGTTCTTCGCCTTCGCCGGCTACGCCCGGATCGCCACGATGGGGGAGGAAGTGCGGGACCCGGCCCGGACGATCCCGCGGGCCATCCCGATCGCGCTGTTCGTCACCGTCGCCGTCTATTTCGTGGTGGGTGGCACGGTTCTGGTCGCGCTCGGTCGGCAGTCTCGGCGCGCTGCTGGCGCTGATCGCCGGCGTCGGGCGTACCTCCCTCGCGATGGCGCGCAACGGCGACCTGCCGCGCTGGCTGTCGGCGGTCCACGGGCGCTTCCAGGTGCCACACCGCGCCGAGATCGCGCTGGCAGCTGTCGTATGCACTCTCGTGATGACCGTTGACCTGCGCGGAGTTATCGGGTTCTCGTCGTTCGGGGTGCTCATCTACTACGCCATCGCGAACGCGTCGGCTTACACCGCATCGGCGTTGGCCCCGCGTGCTGAACGTGCTTGGCTCATCGCGGATCGGCGTTGGCCACCCTGCGATTGCGGTCGGATCGGCGGTGGCTATCGGGCTGGGCGCGCGGTATCTCGTCGGCGCTGACCCTTCAGCGGCGGATCGCGGCCTGCCGTACGCGATCGCGTCAGCAGGCCGAGGCCATCCAGGACCGCTCGAGGCCGAAGGCGAGCCCCTTGTCCTGCCCCGGGTCGCAGTCAGCGTACCTAGGGATGGAACTCGCCGCCGTGATCCGCGCGAGCCTCTGACGGACGCTAGACACTTACAAAACCGAGCGTTTTCCC
>NZ_WOTO01000067.1 GCF_010993775.1 Fodinicola feengrottensis
TGACGCTGACCTGCCACTGGTGTCGACACCGTCCTGGGAACCCCGTGACGTCGCGTCCCGCTGATCAGCGTGGTCAACGACAACACCGAACACGCAGGTCAGGCCGCGTTCCGTACGAGGGCGTGGTCACTCGGGTCGGCCACCGACTGAGGCGCGCGACAAAGCCCGCTGGTCAGAGCGGCGTCGTGAAAGACCAGGCCGAGGGTGTGCCGAGACGCCAGGAACGGACGGTGCTCACGCCGTGTCGTACGGGCGCGGTTCGACCAGCCGCGGACGGACTGGACGGGGCGGTCGCGGTGGTGAAGACTTTGCAGCGCGTGTGCCCTGTTCCACAGGACGGTCGCGGTGCCCCGGGACTGGGCCCGCGGCCGCTGTTCGAGAGCAGCAGGAACTCGCCGCCGGTGTGGTCCAGGCCGGGCCGGTCCAGGCCGATCACCACCTGCAGCGGGAAAACCAGGTCACCGTAGAGATCGCGATGCAGCGCGTTCCAGTCGTTTTCGCGATAAACGCAACAGGATCGGCGTGGACCGAGGTTGGCCGGCGGCATGGCACATCGCCAGCCACTCGTCCAGGGTCGTCCGGCCAGGGCGCCGGCTTTGTGGAGCTTTTTCCGCCCAGTCGCGGGCAATCGGCAGTAAGTACGGGGTAGAAAGCGTGCCGCAGCTCGGAAACCAGGTCGGGCAGCGGTAGTCGAAAAATACCGGTACTGCCCGGAGCCGAAACGATATCGGGCCATGTCATGGGTCGACCGGAAATGGTCCGCGTGATCGTACATTCGGGAGATTTTGCCGGCACTGCTGGGAAGTGAGGATCCGGCCGACCGGCCCGCAACCGTACGAGTTCAGCTCGGTTTCGATTGCGGGCCAGTCCGCCGCGTGCACGCGTTCGACCATCACAGTCCCAGCTGGCGGCTGCAGCGCTCCCTCGAGGGTGAGCAGGAATTCCTTGCGTTCCAACCCAGCCGCATAGCCCGGTCAACGAGCCGTCTGCCCCGATCACTCGGTGGCACGGGCGTACGACCAGCAGCGGGTTCGCGCCGATCGCGGCCGCCACCGCGCGAACCCGCTCGCGGGGTGCGCCGACCTGTGCGGTCACCCAGCCGTAGGTCACGGTTTGGCCGTACGGAATGGTTTCCAGCGCTGCCCAGACCCGGCGCTGGAATTTCCGTGCCGGACTCGGCGCAGTCGAGTTCGAAGGCCTGCCGGTCGCCGGCGAAATACTCCGCGAGCTGCCGGGTCACCTTCTCGAAAGCCGCTGGGTCGTGTTCCAGTCAGGCTGAGCTGTTCTTTGCCAGCAAAAGAAACAGCGGTCAACCGCATGGCCGGTCGCGGACTGCTCGCCGACCAACAGCAGGTCGCCGGCCGGGCTGCTCGCCGTGGTGTAGACCGTCATCGGTCCGTCCTTTCCGTGATACTACTTTCTTGAACATCTCCTAGGTCACCGGTCGGGACGGCTGGCTTGGCTGGCGGAAATCCGACGTGGCGATAGACCCCTTGGTCACGAGGTGACAGCTGGTCGTTCGTCGGCTTCGGCGAGGCTGAACCACCGCCATGACCGCGCAGCACGCCCAGCGTCAAGGCGTCGCGCTGGCCCACAACATCGCCGCCGCTTTCGGCCGCGGCACCGCGAAGGCGTACAAAACACAGCGATCTGGGTTTCGTGGTGGACCTCGCCGGCCTTCAGGCGGTCGCCGATCCGCTGCACATCCCGCTCAGCGGTTTCCCGGCCAAGGTGGTGGCTCGCGGCTATCACCTGCTGGCACTGCCGGCGAACCGGCTGCGAGTGGCCACCAGTTGGCTCACCGACCTGCTCGCGCGCCGGCAACTGGTGCACTTCGGTGTCATCCCGGAGTCCGGCGTGAGCCTCGCCGAAGCCGACGAACGACCAACTGTCACCTCCTGACCAGGTCCTATCGCCACGTCCGATTTCCGCCAGCCAAGCCAGCCGTCCCGACCGAGAATAGGAGATGTTCAAGAAGTATCACGGAAAGGACGGACCGATGACGGTCTACACCACGGCGAGCAGCCCGGCCGGCGACCTGCTGTTTGGTCGGCGAGCAGTCCGCGACCGGCCTGCGGTTGACCGCTGTTTCTTTTGCTGGCAAGAACATTCAGCCTGACTGGGAACACGACCCAGCGGCTTTCGAGAAGGTGACCCGGCAGCTCGCGGAGTATTTCGCCGGCGACCGGCAGGCCTTCGAACTCGACTGCGCCGAGTCCGGCACGGAATTCCAGCGCCGGGTCTGGGCAGCGCTGGAAACCATTCCGTACGGCCAAACCGTGACCTACGGCTGGGTGACCGCACAGGTCGGCGCACCCCGCGAGCGGGTTCGCGCGCGGTGGCGGCCGCGATCGGCGCGAACCCGCTGCTGGTCGTACGCCCGTGCCACCGAGTGATCGGGGCAGACGGCTCGTTGACCGGCTATGCGGCTGGGTTGGAACGCAAGGAATTCCTGCTCACCCTCGAGGGAGCGCTGCAGCCGCAGCTGGGACTGTGATGGTCGACCGCGTGCACGCGGCGGACTGGCCCGCAATCGAAACCGAGCTGAACTCGTACGGTTGCGGGCCGGTCGGCCGGATCCTCACTTCCCAGCAGTGCCGGCAAATCTCCCGAATGTACGATCACGCGGACCATTTCCGGTCGACCATTGACATGGCCCGATATCGTTTCGGCTCCGGGCAGTACCGGTATTTCGACTACCCGCTGCCCGACCTGGTTTCCGAGCTGCGGCACGCTTTCTACCCGTACTTACTGCCGATTGCCCGCGACTGGGCGGAAAAGCTCCACAAGCCGGCGCCCTGGCCGGACGACCTGGACGAGTGGCTGGCGATGTGCCATGCCGCCGGCCAACCTCGGTCCACGCCGATCCTGTTGCGTTATCGCGAAAACGACTGGAACGCGCTGCATCGCGATCTCTACGGTGACCTGGTTTTCCCGCTGCAGGTGGTGATCGGCCTGGACCGGCCCGGCCTGGGACCACACCGGCGGCGAGTTCCTGCTGCTCGAACAGCGGCCGCGGGCCCAGTCCCGGGGCACCGCGACCGTCCTGGAACAGGGCCACGCGCTGGTCTTCACCACCCGCGACCGCCCCGTCCAGTCCGTCCGCGGCTGGTCGACCGCGCCCGTACGACACGGCGTGAGCACCGTCCGTTCCGGCGTCCGGCACACCCTCGGCCTGGTCTTTCACGACGCCGCCTGACCAGCGGGCTTTGTCGCGCGCCTCAGTCGGTGCCGACCCGAGTGACCACGCCTCGTACGAACGCGGCCTGACCTGCGTGTTCGGTGTTGTCGTTGACCACGCTGATCAGCCGGACCGCGAGCGTCACCGGCGGTTCCCAGGCGGTGTCGACCACCCGTGGCAGGTCAGCGTCAGTCAGGGTCTTGACGTACCGGATCGTCTGCTCGTGGACGGCATCGTAATAGCCGGTGAGCACGTCGCCGGACTTGACTCGTACGGCACCGACATCGTCACCACCATGCCCATAGCCGGTCGCCTCGGGCGCGAACGGCAACCCGAAACGCTCCATCCAGCCCTTCGCGGTCCATACCTGTTCGCCGCCGATGAGCTCGGCCAAGTGGTCGTCCTGCACTCGGCTGAGGTGCCAGACCAGCCAGCCGATCGAGTTCGCGTCCGGGTCCACTCGATACTGGAGCTCTTGCGGGTTAAGCCCGTCCACCGCGCGATGCACGGCGTCCCGTACTCGCTCGAAAGCGTCGACAAGAAGGTCTGCGCTGGTCACTTGCGGTCCTCTCGGTTTGTCAGCCCGGTTCTGCACAATCGGATTCCGATTGTGCAGAACCAGGGCGTCAGCCGCCGCATTCCGGAGCGGCCTGCGTCAGTCGAGTAGCGCTACGACCGTACCGGCGCCGACCGTATGACCACCCTCCCGGATCGCGAAGCCGAGCCGCTCGTCCATCGCCACCGGCTGGCCCAGCTCCACCACCACGTCGGCGGTGTCGCCCGGCATGACCACTCGTCCACCTCGATCGCGCCCGGCACATCGCCGGTGCGGAAGTGGAACTGCGGCTGGTAGTTGCTGAAGAACGGCTTGTTGCGACCCGCCCTCCTGCGCCGACAGTGCGTAAACCTGCGCACGGAACCGGCGATGCGGACGGACGCTGCCCGGCAGGCACACGACCTGACCGCGCTGCACCTCGTGCCGCTTCACCCCGCGCAGCAGCAGCGCCGCGTTGTCACCGGCCTGGACCTCCTCCAGCGACTTGCCGAAGGTCTCCATCCCGGCGCACACCGCCGTCAGCGTCGGCGCGAACCCGACCACGTCGACCGGCGAGCCGACCCGCAGCACGCCCCGCTCGACCGCACCGGTCACCACCGTGCCGCGACCGGTGATCGTCAGGACGTTCTCGATCGGCATCAGGAACGGCTCGTCGAGACGCCGCGGCGGCTCCGGTACGTGCTGGTCGACGGCCTCCAGCAGGTCGACAATGCTCCTGCTCCAGACCGGGTCGCCGGCCAGCGCACGCAGGGCCGAGACGCGTACGACCGGAACCGCGTCGCCGTCGAACCCGTACTGCGTGAGCAGCTCCCGGACCTCCAGCTCAACCAGGTCCAGCAGCTCCGGGTCCTGCGCCACATCGGCCTTGTTGATCGCGACCACCAGGTGCGGCACGCCGATCCGCCGCGCCAGCACCACGTGCTCCCGAGTCTGCGGCATGCTGCCCTCCTGCGCCGAAACCACCAGAATCGCGCCGTCCAGCTGCGCCGCCCCGGTGATCATGTTCTTCACGTAGTCGGCGTGGCCCGGCATGTCGACGTGCGCGTAGTGACGCGTCGCCGTCTCGTACTCGATGTGCGCGATGGTGATCGTGATCCCCCGCGCCACCTCCTCCGGCGCCCGGTCGATCCCGTCGAAAGCCACGAACTTGGTGGCTCCGCCGTCCTGCTCGGACAGCACCTTGGTGATGGCCGCGGTCAGCGTCGTCTTCCCGTGGTCGACGTGTCCCATCGTGCCGATGTTTGACGTGCGGTTTGGTCCGCACGTACTGCTCCTTGCTCATGATGTCCTCGAAATTGCCGTTTTTTTTGGCAGCCAAAGAAGACGCGTGCCCGAAGCCACTCGAGCCGCGCCAGAACCAGTCAGGCGTACGGAATTTCACTGCGAAAGCCTGGGAGCCAACCCTCCCCCGGTGGTCCTCCGATGCGGAGGAGGGTCAGCCTCGGGCGCCGTCGAACAACGCGTCCGGCAAGACCGACGCAGCGGCCACCGAGCCCGGCAGGCAGCAGCCTGCGGGCACACCGATGACGACCGTCGCGAACATGAGAGGAAGTTTGGCACCTGTACGTCGAAAACGCCAGCGCCTTTTGTGCTGCCCGTTGGGCGGTCAGCTCACCGGCACAACCGGCGCCGCCGGATCCGGCGTGTAGCCGAGGGTCTGCGCGAGTGGTCCGACCAGTCGCCAGGTGGCCGCGATCCGCTCCGGCTTCCAGTCCGCCCAGCGCAGGGTGGACCGGTCGTGAATGGCACCGGTGCCGCGGATCTTGTGGTCTTCCATCCCGAGGTGATGCGGCGCGCGGTGAACACCTGACTGAGCAGGTCCTCCGGCATATTTTCGCCAAGGAAGTCGAAAATCGACCCCACGGTCGAATCCGGCCGGCTGACCACGTCCTCATATCGTACGACGTGCGAGATTTCCGGATGCTCGTGCCGAAAAAGCTCGATCGACTCGTTGACCTCGGTCCAGTAGCGAGCCCAACTGTACGGCCCGGCACCGAAACTGCGGCTGATCCGGTCGGTTTCCGGGTCGGCGTCGACCCCGACCCGCTGGTCGAAAAACTCCACCAGCGAGGTCATCGTGTCGAACGGATGCCGCTCGACGAAAAGGAAAAGCACCTCACCGGCGAAGATCTCCCGAATGAAGGGCAGAATGCGATAGTAGTTGGGCGTCTTGTCGGCCCATCGCCTTTTTCCGCTGCGAGCCGCGTATTTTCCCATGATCGACTCGACCAGCTGGGCGAGCTCCGCCGAACCCTGCTCGCTGGTGACCCCCAGAGTAGCCAGCGCGAACCGCAGCTGCGGGTATCTGGAGAACTCGTAAAGCCCGCCCATCAGCTTCGTCTCCGGCGCACAGGCGATGGCCGGGTGGGTGTCGAGAATGAACCGCATCAACGTGGTGCCGGACCGGTGGCAGCCCACCACGAAAATCGGCCACTCGCTCCTGGGTCGACGTGCTGTTCCTGCCAGGTTTTCCGGGCTCATCGCGAACACACCCCTCTATGGATTCGGGCGGACAGCATCACCTTCGCGCGCCCAACGTAGCCGAGCCCGCCGCGCCTGCCCCAGCCGCCCGGCAGGGAGCTGGGTTCGGCCTTGTTTCGCCTGGCTTTCGTCGAGAGCAGGGTTTCGTCCCGCACTCGACGTCGAGAGTGGGGTTTTGTTCCGCACTCGACAGGGACGACACTTTCGCGCCGGAGCGGCCCGCCTTTCGCGGAGGTAACGGAACGGCGCGATTCCGTCACCTCCGCTCGGTGGTTAGCCGCGTTCGATGAGGTGGCCGACGACCTCGGGGCCGGGGTGCCAGGCACCGGAGCCGTCCCGGCGCGGGTTCGCCTCGGGGAGCTCGATCGGGTCGCCCTTGCTGCTCGCGCCGGCTGGCCGTGGGCCGATCCAGGCGACCACCAGGCCGTTCTCGCCCTTCAGGAAGCGGTGTGATCTTACGCCGCCGGTGGCCCGGCCTTTCGCTGGATATTCCGCGAAAGGCGTGACTTTCACACTGGTCCCGGTGGCTGTGATGACCATCGGTTCACCGTGCTCGGTGTCGTCCGTACGAATAGCCGCGAAAAACATTGCCCGCTGGCCAGCGGCGAGGTTGATGCCGGCCATGCCGCCGCCTTTGAGGCCCTGTGGACGTACGAGCGAAGCGGAGAAACGCAGGAGTGACGCGTCGGACGACACGAATGCCAGGGTTTCCTCGGCATCGGTCAGCCAGGTCGCGCCAACGACCTCGTCGCCCTCTTTCAGGCCGATAACCTCGAACTCGTCCGATCGCACCGGCCAGTCCGGCGCGCACACCTTGACCGCGCCAAACCGGGTGCCCAGCGCCAGTCCCGGCGAGCTGCCGTTGTCCTCGTTGAGCGGCGCGATGCCCACCACCGTCTCGTCTTTTTCCAGCGGCACAACCTCACGCACCGGCATGCCGCCACGCAACGACACCACGCCGGCTTGTTCCGGCAGCACCGGCAACGGCAGGACATCGGTCTTGAATGCCCGGCCGCGGTTCGTGACGATGAGAATTTGTCCGCGTGCGGTCGAATGTACGACGGCGGTGACGGCATCGTGCTTGGTCCGCCCGCTGCGACGGCGGGCCTCGGCGACCTCTTCGGACTCCGCCGCCGTACGAGCCAACAGCCCGGTCGCGGACAGCACCACCTGGCACGGATCGTCGGCCACTTCCAGCGGGCCAGCCGGTTTGGACGCGGCCAGCACCTCCTTGAGGTCACCGTCGATCAGCGAGGTCCGCCGCTCGGTCGGAAAGTCCTTGGCGACCTGCGCCAACTCGTTCGACACGAGCTTCTTGAGCACGGCCTCGTCGTCGAGAATCTTTGCCAGTTCGGCGATTTCCTCGCGCAACTTGGCGTGCTCGTTTTCCAGCTCCAGCTTGTCGTATTTGGTGAGCCTGCGCAGCGGTGTGTCCAGAATGTACGTGGCCTGCACCTCGGACAGCCTGAACTGTTTCATCAAACCGTCTTTGGCGGCCTGCGCGTTGTCGCTGGACCGGATCAACCGGATGACCTTGTCGATGTCGAGCAGTGCCTTCAGCAGGCCCTCGACCAGGTGCAGCCGCTCTTCCCGTTTGCGCTTGCGGTAAGCCGTCCGCCGGGTGACCACCTCGTAGCGGTGGTTGAGAAAAACTTCCAGCAGTGGCTTCAGGCCGAGCGTTTGCGGCTGACCGTCCACCAAAACCAGATTGTTGATGCCAAAAGACTGCTCCATCGGCGTCAGCCGGTAAAGGTCCGCCAGCAGTGCCTGCGGGTTGACACCAACCTTGCACTCAATCACCAACCGCGTGCCGTTTTCACGGTCTGTCAGGTCTTTTACGTCCGCGATGCCGACCAGCCGCTTGGATTTCGTGACCTCGTCGGTAATCCGCTCGATGATCTTTTCCGGGCCGACGCCATACGGCAGCTCGGTGATCGTGATCGCCTGCCGACCACGACTGCCTTCCAGTGGCCCGGTCTCGACTTTTGCCCGCATGCGTACCACACCGCGACCGGTCTCGTACGCCTTGCGCACCTCGTCGAGACCGAGCAGCATGCCACCGGTCGGCAAATCGGGGCCTGGCACGAATTCCATCAGCTTGTCGAGTGTCGCGGTCGGATGGGTGATCAGCCACCGCGCGGCCGCGATCACCTCACCCATGTTGTGCGGGATCATGTTGGTCGCCATCCCGACCGCGATCCCGGACGAGCCATTCACCAACAGGTTGGGAAAAGCCGCCGGCAACACGGTCGGCTGCATCAGCGAGCCGTCGTAGTTCGGATATTCGTCAACGGTGTCTTCGCCGAGCTCGCCCACCAACAGCATCGCTTCGGCCGACAGCCGCGCCTCGGTATACCGACTGGCGGCCGGGCCATCGTCGGGACTGCCGAAGTTCCCATGTCCGTCGATCAGCGGAACATTCAGCGAAAAGTCCTGCGCGAGCCGTACCAACGCGTCATAAATAGCCGTGTCGCCGTGTGGATGATACTTGCCCATGCAGTCGCCGACGACTCGGGAGGATTTCACGTACGCATGCGTCGGCCGGTAGCCGTTCTCGATCATGGAGAACAAAATCCGGCGATGGACTGGCTTCAGTCCATCACGTGCGTCAGGCAGCGCCCGCGAATGGATGACCGAATACGCGTACTCGAGATACGAGTCCTCCATCTCGGTCTTGACCGGGATTTCGTAGACGTTCGCGCCAGCCTGGTCGAACGCCGACGGATCGATCTTGGTTCCAGCGGCTTTTTACGGCGTGCCATCGCTCAGTGCTCCCCTTGACCTTTCGTACGCTCAGATGTCGATCGCTTCGCGGTCCACCCCGCGCCGAGGACTCGACCAGCCAGACCCGGCGTGGCTCGACTTTTTCGCCCATCAGCAGCTCAAGAGCGGCGTCGGCGGCCTCGACGTCCTCAAGGGTGATCCGCCGGACCGACCGGGTGGACGGGTTCATCGTGGTGTCCCACAGCTCCTCCGCGTCCATCTCACCGAGTCCTTTGAATCGCGGCACCGGCCGGACGATCTGTTTGCCGGCGTTTTCCAACTCGGCGACCTTCTGCTCCATTTCCCGCTGAGTGAAGGTAAAATGGGTTTCCGCGTTCCGGCCCTTGGTGACGACCTTGTGCAGCGGCGGCATCGCCGCAAACAGTCGGCCGTCCTCGATCACCGGCCGCATGTACTTCGCGAAAAGCGTGATCAGCAGCGTACGGATATGGGAGCCGTCCACATCCGCGTCGGCCATCAGAATGACCCGGCCGTAACGCATCGTGCTCAGGTCGAAGGTCCGCCCACTGCCGGAGCCGAGCACCTGCACAATCGAGGCTATTTCGCGTTTTTTTTTTTCAGCGTGTCGCCCAGACTTGCCTTCTGCACGTTCAATATCTTGCCCCGAAGCGGCAAAAGCGCCTGATATTCAGAAACTCTGGCCATTCTGGCCGAGCCCAACGCCGAGTCGCCCTCCACCAGGAACAGCTCGCTGCGGGAAATGCCGGTGGTCCGGCAGTCGACCAGCTTCGGTGGCATCGCGGCACCTTCGAGTGCCGTTTTTCCGCCGGGCCGCGTCCTTCTGTTGTTTCTGGACCAGCCTCACGCGGGAGGCGTCGACGACCTTCTGGAGGACGATTTTGGCTTCGGTCTTGGTTTTGCGGGCTTCGGTCCAGGCTTTGAGCTGGCCCTCGACGACACCCAAGATGACCTTGGTGATGCCGGTGGTGGACAGCTCGTCCTTGGTCTGCGAAGTGAACTGCGGCTCCGGGGGATCCGGACGTGGATGACGGCGGTCATGCCCTCCAGCACGTCGTCCAGGGGGTCGGCATGTCCTCTTTGGGCTTGAGCAGGCCACGCGTCTTGGAGATCGCTTCCTGGATCGCTTTCACACACGGCCCGGTCAAAACCTCGCCGATGGGTGCCGCCGTGCACGTTGCGGATCGTATTGGTGAAGCACTCGACCGTACGCTCGTAGCCGGTGCCCCAGCGCAGCGCGCGCGACCTCCACCTCGGCCTGACGCTCCACATTGGACCGCATGACCCCTTCGGCGTCGGCGGCATTCTCCTTGTATGTCCCGTCGCCGACGATCAGCAGCGTGCCGGAAACCGGCTTTTCGTCAGCGGGGGCCAGAAAGTCCACCATGTCGGACAGACCGCTCGGGTAGTGGAGGGTCTCCTCACCAATCGTGCCGTCGGTGGCGTGCTTCAACACATACGTGACGCCGGGCACCAAAAACGCGGTGTTCCGCAGTTTCGCCCTTACCGCGTCAACGTCGAGTGCGGCATTGGCCTCGAAGTAACGTGAGTCGTACCAGTAACGGATGGACGTGCCGGAAGACTCGCCGCGCTTCATCCGGCCCTGCACGTTCAGGCCGGACTTGGGGGGGTGAACTTCGCGTCCTTGCCAGGCCCGTCGAACACACCCGGCGCACCGTGCTTGAACGACATCTGGTGGACCTTGGCATCCTGGCGCACCGTCACGTCGAACCGGTGCGACAGCGCGTTGACCGCGGACGCGCCGACCCCGTGCAGACCACCGGAGGCCTTGTAAGCCGAGCCACCGAACTTGCCGCCCGCGTGTAGTCGAGTGAGCACCAGCTCGACGCCGGACAGACCGGACTTCGCGTGCACTCCGGTCGGAATGCCGCGACCGTCGTCGTCGACCTGGATGCTGCCGTCGGCGTGCAGCGTGACGACCACCTTGCTGGCGTGACCGCCCACACCCTCGTCCGTGGAGTTGTCCACCACCTCGGTGAGCAGATGGTTGATGCCCCGGCTGCTGTCGGTGGAGCCGATATACATCCCGGGTCGCTTGCGGACCGCTTCCAGACCTTCCAGATGGGTCAGGTCATCGGCCCCATAGAGGATCTCGGCGGTGGCAGTCACAGGGTCTTTCTCCCAGGTCATAAGGCAAGCACAGACAGGTGGTCTGGGCACCGGCACAGGGCGCGAGCCAACGGTCCACCGTAAGGGGAGACTAGTCGTGCGCCCCGACAACCCCGCGCATCTGGACCGTGTTTCCCCGCACTGTCGACGATACGACACAGCCAGCCGTCACCCACCGTGGCACCCATGACCAGCACGAACCCGTACGCACCAGGCCGGCGGCGGGTCCGGAACCGGCCCGCCGTACGACCAACGCCCCACCTGTTGTAAAGTTTCATCCCGCTGGCCCCTGTAGCTCAGGGGATAGAGCACCGCCCTCCGGAGGCGGGTGCGCAGGTTCGAATCCTGCCAGGGGCACGGCCAGCTAGGATAACTACCTGCCTGGCTCACTGACGGCATACTACCGTCTCGTGGGCCGGGTAGCAGACCAGATTGCTTGGTCACTGCGCCGAGACTCTCTTGCGGCCCGCTAAGCAGTTCCTTCCCAAGTTGGGTAGCGCCTTCCATCGTGTCTCCGGTGAGGGTCACTTCACACCTGATCCGTTTACGCTCATCCCGTGTGTCACACACGATACGTAGCCGTAGCGCTTCGAACAGTCGCCTGGCCACGGTGTCGTCGAGGGTGTCGAGGTCCGCGATCCCGACCGGAAGAGCGTCCAGAAGTGCACCATTGGGCTGATCGGCATCTTCCAGCTCGAGGTTCCGCAGCCGCGTCTCGAGCTCGTCGCGTTCTGCCGCTAGCTCAGCTCGCCGCTGCCGGACGTCTCGGATGAGGTCGCGGTCCTCGTCGTCATTGACGAACTCAAGTTGCCGGACAAGCCGCTTGGCACGGTCCTTGGTGTCCTGGATGCGCCGGCGCAGCGCGTTCATCTTCGAGGCGCGCTCGCGAGCCTCGGCTGCTTGAATGTTGCCTGCTCCCGCTCCCAGAAGGTCGCGGCGATAACGGCCGAAGACCCGGGTAGCGAGAAAATCGTTCAGCGCTTCAGTGATTTTCGCTTCAGGGATCCACAGGCTTGCTGGATGGTCGTCGCGCCGATATTCCTTCCGTGGAGCGCAGACGTAGTAGGCGAAGCCCCTGATTGTCTTGCCGTGATGGCGACGTCCGCAAAAGCCACAGAAGACGTAGCTGCGGTAACGGTAGACACGTTTTTTGTCTGCGGATGTTTGTTGGGAAGTGACGTTGGTCGTGATCCCTTTGACCTTGACGGAACTTCCTGGGCGCGGACGAAGGTCTCAAGGTCAATGAGTGGTTCATGTTTGTACTCTGGTGACCATACCCAATGCGACGGTGGATTCAGCCGGTTATGCCCGCTTTTCCTGGCGTGACGATTCCACACCATGTGGCCGGTGTGCTTCGGATTCGTGAGAACCTCTCGCACGCTGCTCCCGGTCCAGCGGCCTACCGCTCTGCTTGGGTCAACGGGAGTCGGTGGCGGGTTGGTGTCGAGGTCTTCGTTGAGCCGGTGCGCGATGGCTGAGTAGCTCAGCAGCTCGTTGACGCGCCATGCGAATATCTTCTTCACTACCAGCCCCTGCACCGGATGCGGCGCGAGGAGTGTCTTCTTGGCGCCTTTGTCTCTTTTCTTCGGAACTGGATGTGGAACCAGGCGGGCCATGAAGCCGTAGCATGGCTTTCCTATATTGAAGCCGTTCTCAGTATGGATCGCGTAGCCGTCCCAGGCTTTTTCGAGCATCTCGAGCACGTACCATTCAGAGACACCTTGCTTAACGCGGCGAGTCAGCACTACGGTCGCTTTCTTCGCCTTCCGGCCGGGCGTTGGCAATGAAATTGGCTCATCAGCAGCGAGGAGCGGGATGCCGCATTCCTCAAGCTGGTGCTCGATCCGTGTTCCGTAGTACGTGCGGCGGGCGACGCGGTCGATAGATTCGCATATGACAGCCTCGAATCGTCTATCCTCGCGTTCCGCCTCATCAAGGAGATCGTTGAGACCTCCATCTCGCGGAATAGGAATGTCGAACCGCTTGAGCGACTTCCCCTTGCCACGCTTCGCCAGTTCCATACGTCCCGACTCCACGTCGTAGAAGTGGGCGACGATGATGGCCCCATCCGGCAAGCCTCTTCGGCAATTGTCCAGCTGGCGCGGCAACGATAGCGTCGGATCCTGTTGTTCGTCTCCTGACGTACGCCCGAGAAACGCGACATACAACGGCCGCTCCGCGGCGGGTCGTTCTAATGAGTTTCGCTTGATCCACCCTTGGATCTGTTCCGGGCTACCCACGTAAGTACCTCCAAGATGGCGCGCGTCTGCACCTGCCGTAAATGCGATGCTTCGACGCCGTCCACGGTGTGGACGCAGAATTCCACCGTATAGCTTTCATCCTCGCGTGGTCCACGCCTACGGACTGTCTTACGCATGACGTGGCACCACCGCCCACCGAAGCCTCTCGCGTAACCGCAGTCGAGAAGTCTCGCTTGAAATCCGAGAAAACTCTCAGATCTAATTTTAAAGCGAATTCGGGACGAGACGAACGAGACGCGAGTCTGAGCCGGAGCGGAATAGCCGCGCGAGACACGGCAAAGAGCCTCGGCCCCGTTGGCCCACGCTTCGGCACCCAGCGAGAAACGGAAACACTAAGTCCGATGTCGGCCGAGACACGTCTTCCCTCCCTGCGAAGGCGCGGGGCTGAGGCTGGATCACGGATCTGAGCAAATGCGCCTAGAGCGTCCACGGTCTGGCCGGGAACGACGCCAACGGGCCCCTTCACACGCTTTCGGGACCTGTTCGAGGACTGCAGATGACCGGCACACCCGCCGAGCCGCCAGGTCGGGGGTTCATGCGGTACGACAACGCTCCGACATCGAGGCGGCACGGCTACCACAGCGCAGGTTGCACGGACAGAGACATCGGAGTCCTGCCACCCGAGCCCCGTCGTACCCCGTCGACGAGACCCATGGCGCTTGCCAGGTCTCGCCGAGCGCCATCGCCATTACCGGCCTCGAGAGAGCAGCGGACGCACTGCACATCGGGCGTATCCCGCCGCAGCCCCCGTTCTCGCGCAAGCGATCGACGCGCCGAGAGATCACTGGCGGCCTGTCTCGCATGACCAGGGAGGCTCTCGCCGATCTCCCACGCACACTCGCGCAGCTCTCGTGCATCCACCATCTGTCCGAGCGCCGCCTCGCTAACGGCGTCTCGTCTAGCGAGACGTGCTGTGGCGTGGCGGAGCTCAACCGCAGACAAGGAAGCAACCTCATTCGGTCGGTCGGCCGACGATGGTCGCGTCATTGATAATCGCCTCCCTCCGCGGTTGGCTGCTGGGCGTGATGCCGAGCAAGAACAAGAGGTCGGTTGTAGCTACCTCGTAGACGGTGCCGATCCGCAAGAGTGGACAGGGAAATTTTCCCATCCGTGCGAGTTCGTAAGCCACGGTGCGCGCGATTCCCAAGACCGCGGCTGACGTACGCAGACTCACGATGGCCGGCAGTTCAGCGAGATCGGCGAGAGAGATCTGCGGCGGGGCTACCCGCCGAGCCGTGATGGCGGCCCTGACGGCAGCGCCTTGGTCCGAGCCCAACAGGCCGACTGTCGGTATCCGGTAGCTCGCGCCGACGAGGATGACCGAACACGGGAATTTCTCGTTCTGAGCGAGTCGGTAGCCGGCGGTGCGGCCGAGGCCCAACACGGCCGCCGCCGTAGGCAAATCCACGGTTGGTGGCAGGTCGGTCAGCCCAGCCCGATCGATTTCTGCCCGAGGGCGCCGCTGACGTTTCGGCATGGGTTCACCTCACGCCCGCGGCCAAAGTCGACTCGATGGAAGGCTTGGCATAGACGTCGATGTCGTTAAGGCTGAGCGGTCCGCTGGCGACGCGATCACCGCGGTGGAGCAGGCCGGCCGCCTGCCACACCAGCTTGGATGGAACGCCGCTCTCGCTGACGCGAGAGCGGTGGGGGCCAACAGGTGGGAGGTTGCTTTCGGTTATGGGCGCAGCGGTTACGAGGTGACCGCCTGGCCGCAGGACGGTGTAGCAGGCTTGAGCCAGTTCCTCTGCGTCTTCCTGCCACGTTGTCGGGTCGTCGAGAGCGATCGCCGCCGCGACACCTGGGTTGCCCAGCAACAGCCGACTGAGCTGACCGCACCGGACGGTTCGGACACGGCCCCGCGCATGCTGGATTGGGCTGACTGACTTCTGGTCGGTGTCCGCGGTACGTGCGTCGCTGTCACTGATCGCGAAGCAGGCCGTCACTCGCCGTTCGGACGCCAGCCACAGCCCGAATCGGGCCGGTACTGGATTGAGATCGACGATCAAGTCTCCGCGAACGGTAACCTCGTCGACCGTAGTTCGGATCGCGAGACTCAATACCCGTCGTCGGAATGTCGGCGACCCGGGCGGAATATTGTCTGCCGGGTCGTCCGTAGGTGGTTCACCAGCCATGCTGTGCGCGCCGCGGCGCGGTGAGATGTCGACACTCTCTAAGGCCTCCGAGACCTCCGATTGTTTACATCCGAATGACTAAAGGTGCCTAGGACGCCAGTTTGCCTTGTAAATCCGATAAACCTGACTGCACGCCTGAGGTTGCTAACACCGAAGTCGTCGCCCATCGACCGGACGCCGGCCGACATCTGACAGCGCAGGCTTGTGGGGAGGCTGGCGAGATTTACGAGGAAACACCATCTGCACGGCGTTGCACTTGGGTGGTTCCGGGTAGCAAGGAGCACAATCTGCTCCGTGACTAGACGGCGACACGGAAGCTGGTGGTCGGTGCGGGTGGATCTGCTGGGCGGTGGCCAAGCCGGCGAGCTTTGGCCTCACCCCGGCCGAATTTTCGCTGTGGCCCCGGTCCATACGTTCCACATGTTCGCCGAGGCGATTGATGACGCGTTCGCTCGGTGGGACCGCAGTCATCTGCACGAGTTCGAATTGCCACCTCTGGGAAGACCGTCGCGGAGTTGCGCTTCATCGACGACATCGACCCGGCACGGGAGTTGGACGCCGACGTACTGACGCTGGGTGAGGTGCTGGAGCTGGGCGCGGAGTTCAGATACACGTTCGATTTGGGAGACAACTGGCGCCACCGCTGCGTGATCGGGCCACAGGAGATCGATCCCGGCGAGGTGCTGGGTGTGGTGCCGGATAGGCCGTTGCCCTACTGGGGCTGGGGTGTCATCCCGGACCCGTACGGCCGGATGTTTGACGGCGACGACGGCGGTACGCCAATCCCGGAACCTCCGCACCAGCCGTGGCCGGGGCCGGACGCACCAGAGCCGATGTTCATTACTGAACACGGCCCAGGGCAGTACACCCGCACCGTCCGCATCATTGACAATGACGAGTAGCGGTGGTTGTACAACCCGATCCGGGACTTGCGAGACCGCCGCGACGGTCAGGACCAGCCAGAAATTCTCGAACGAGTCATGCCAGGCAATGTCGATCGCGGTCGGCTCTGCCACAGCCGCAGCCCTGCGAGCGGCAGCGCCAGATGCAAGCTCCGGGCGCCCCGTAGCGGCTGCCGCGCCGCGCCGACACCTACCTCTCCGCTGACCGCGCTCGGCCCTCGGTCAGGACGTCCGTATCAGTCGAGTTCGGAGATTTTGCGATGCAGGGCGAGCAGTGTGCGTGTGGCGGCGTCAGGCATGCCTGCCTGGTTTTGGAGATTGGCGAGTTGTTCGTAGAGGCTTTCGGCGAACGGGTCAATGTCGATGGCGCGTTGAACGGTCGCCATCGCATCGGTGAGGTTGTCGGTAGAGGTTAGGGCGGCGAGTCGCGAGAGGCAGTCGAGGGCGCGTCGGCGGACAGTTTCGCGGATGGGAATGGTCCATTCGGAGTTCACGCCGACGGCGAAGCCGTCCGTGTACAGGCTGGCGGCTCGTCGAAGCAACGCGGTTGTTTCGCCAGGCTCACGCTGTCGGCTGGCTTCGTCGATGAGGAGGTCGAATCGCCACAGGTCAACGTCGAAGACATCGCGGTCAAGGTGGTAGCGGCCGGTGTCGTTGTTGTAGATGATGAAGGTCTCCGTTGTTTGGGTGACCTTTCGGAGAATGGACCGCACGTTCCCGGTGGCGGTACGGCATCGTTGCTGGGTTTGTTGGAGTGTTGCGTCGGGATAGAGCGCTGCGCCTATTTCGTCGAGTGTTCCACCGCGTTCGTGCATCGCCAGCCATAGCACGAGTTCCCGTGCTGCGTGTCGAAGACCGTGTGTGATCGGGCCGCCGGCGACCAATATTCGAGGCGGCCCAAAGGTCGTCAGCTGGACCAAAGCGTCGGCGGACCTGGTGTTCACGATTCCCGCTGCGGGTAGGTCCTCCTCGTGCAAGTGTTCGCTTGTCGTGTCAGCACTCTCGATGTCGCCGGCCCCGACTCCGCCAGCGCCGCTAGACGCCTGCTCGGCGCAGTCGCCGGTTTCCACGTCGATGGTCTGGGAGCGAGACGGGTGAGGCCCGGATTTTCCTAGTGTGGCGGGGATTGTGGTGTCGCCATCGTTGCTCGTTCTGGTTGCAAGTGCGGTGTTCTCGATTGATTGGGGGGGGCGCATTGGTCTGCGAGGGGTCGCGGGTGAAATGGGTGGCGCCGAGGAGATCGACCGCCTGATGGGTGTCGTCGTCCGTGACCATGTAGAACTTGCGCAGCAATCGGGATCCGGTGACGGTTCCGTCGATATCGACGGCTATTGAGGTCTCGATGCTGGTTTTGTTTGCATCAGCGGGATCGGTCGCTAGGGCGACGATGCGTATCCAGTTCTCGCCGTCGCGCAGGGCGGCGTGGACTTTGGTCCAGTCACCTTCGGCGGGGAGTATCGCGACCACAGTGGGCATCCAGTCCGTTCCGCCTAGGGCCTCTAGGTGTTTTCGGCTGGTCGCCTCGTCGTGCAAGAGGTCGAGCGCCCCAGCGGTGGTCTTGGCAATCGTCACCTGAGGCGGCACGATTGCGCTCATGGTCGCGGTGTTCCAGAGCTGGTGAGTGGTCAGCACGGATACCTCCTCCAACTCCAGCACGGACAACGCGGCCAGTAGCGTCGCGCGGAGGGCGCGCGCAGCACCGGGTCCGGTGAGAACAAGTCCGGTGGTGGGCAGGTCCTCAATCCTGATGTCCTCGCCATCCATAGTTTCCCCGATAGCGCATGGCTGGAACGCACCGGACAATGGTGGGGAGTCTTGCGTGGTCTGGTCCTCGTCTGCTCCTCTGTTATCGGTCTCGTACTTCTCGGTCTCCTGATCGAGCCATTGGTCAGGCACAGGCGATCGCGGAAAATCGACCGTGATGTCGCCGAGCTCGACCCGCGGGGTGTCGTCGGTGCGGTCCCTGATGGCCTCCCCTGTCTGCGTGTCCATCGCAAATCTGCTTTTCCCTGTGGTTGCACTGATGCGGTTGATCAAGCGTTCCCACGGCCATCGGATGTCGTGACGGGCGGGGCTGGGCCAGCTGGGTTGGTAGCGCCGTCGATAACGAAGGATGATCAGGCCGGCGGCGGCCAACAAGGTCGCAGCAAGTCCTGTGCTGATGACTGAACCGCTCGATAGCGCAATTGCGTTGTTTGACGAGTTTGCCGGTGGTTCGCCCGAATCCGGTTCGTGCTGAGCATTTGTGGCGGCAGGTGCCTGAGGACTCGGAGTCGGGTTGTTGGGAACCACACCGTCGTCACCGGGTGGGACCGGCATCGTTGACGGCGGAGTCGGTGACGACGGCGTGGTCGTTTGCGGCGCCACCAAGGGTTGACGCGCGGGCTGTGTGGCCACTGGTTTTTTTCCGTTCCAGGTCGGTTGGGATGCCGAGAATTCGGCTGCGACGTCATTGGGCCTGGTGTGTCTTGTCGTGCCGGCGCTGGTGGAGGCACGTTCCGTCCTGAAGATGTCTGGGGCGGCTGCCGCGGTCTCGGCTGCGGCACGTTTGATCCAGGCGCGTTCAGCCGGGGTGTCGCCGGAAGGCGGAGTTTCCAGCCGGGTTCTATCTCATCTGGATCGGTGAGACGGCCGCCGACGCGTTGGTGGATTCCTTTGTTGAGCGCGAAAATCTGGTCCACGAGGGTTTGAATGCGAGCGTTGCCTGAGTGTGGGCCGAGGTGGTGTTTGGCGATGTTCCAGAGGTTGTCACCCGACTGGACGACATAGATTTCTCGGCTCGGTACACGCTCAGTCGTGCTTGCTACGAAACCCAAGCCGCCGGTGGGGCTCCCTACTGGTTGGAGAAGCGTCGATGTCCGGCTCGATGCGTTTTCGATAAATTGGGTGACAGCTGGCCGGGCAGGCGTACCGGTCGGTGTCGTGGGCGTCGCAGGAGTGGGCGCCGCGATGGCGGCGGTGGATTCAGCGACGATCGCGGCGGCAATGGCGCCGACGAGGATACGGGCCAGGAACCGCAACGGCCCGCCACGTGCACTGTGCGTACGGCGGATCAGGTTGGTGATCTCGGTGACGACGTCGAGTAGGAAGAGCGCCAGATGATGATCCATCCGGCGATGGCGAGGGTGTTGATGATGACCTGGTCGGGAATGTGTGCGTCGGTGAGCAGCTGCCCAAGGTCGTCCAGCTTCGGAAGTGACATGGGTAGCGGCCAGCGCGCAGCCCAGATAAGGAGAGCAGGTAGACCGATCAGCGCGGCGGCCAAGCCGAGCGTGCCAGCCAGGGCTTTCAGGACGCGGGGGTGTAGGGGTGCCATCGTGTGTCTCCCCTATCGGTTCGGTGCGGTGACGCCGGATTCGGCCACGGCGGTAGCGGTGGCCGCGACGGGGATGGCGGTCAGCCCAACGGAATTGAGCAGTCGGGTGCGGTAGTTGGACGTGACGGTGACCGTGACGGCGGTCGTAGTCGCTGTCACAGTTCCGGTGGCGTGCAAGCGATGGAGGTAGTCAAGCGCGGCGTATTCGGCGGCGGGTGGGTCAAGGCGAGCATCGCCGGTTTGCCGGAAGACGATGAGATTCAACTGCCAGGCGCCTGTGCGGGCCGCGGCTTGGGCGATGGTGCCGGCGTCGTACTTCGTTCGCAGAGCAAGGCCCGCGTCGAGAACAAACGCAGCGACGACGAGTGCCGCGAGGGCGAGGATGCACATGGCCGGAGTGATGCTGCCGTCCTCACCGCTCCGTGGCCCGGAGCGTAGGCATTTTGCCATATTGCGAGCGTTCATGGGTTTCACCTAATTTCCACGTGATCGCCACTGGTCGACCGGGGAGCTGCCGCGACCTGTGAGGGGAATTGCCGCGGGGACGCCGAGAATCGCCAGGTCTTGGAAAGGAACATCGCATTCAAAGATGACCGTGACGGTGCCTCCAGGGTTGAACTGCGTCAGGTCGACGTCGATGTGACTGTTCTGGCATCGGATTCCCTGGTCGCGCAACGATGTTTCGGCGACGACTCTCGGCTTGGATGCGTGCGGTTGCCGGCGTACGCGCCAAGGACGCGGCGCGCGAGGCGTTTCCTGCAGCGGCGGTGAGCCGAAGTTGCGCGTGGCGACTCCGCGGCCGCAGAAGACCACCATCATGAGCAAAGCGAGGAAAACGGAGGCGAGAATCGGCAGCTCCACCTCGGTTGATCCGTCCTCCGCGCGTAGGCGCCTGAGAACCTGACGCTGCGTACGCGTCTCCGATCCGCTGTGTCGCTCGGATTCGTTGGTGATCATCGGTCTTGGTCTGTCGTGAATCTCTCGAGCTCAGCGCTGCTCGTCACCGCAACTGGGATCACCATGCCGGGCAGAAGTGGTTGCACCTCGGCCTTGATGGCGACGGTGACGCGTGTGCCGTCCCGGTAGATGCGCACCTGTGGCTTGGTGAGCAGGTTCGGTGTGGTCGTACGAAGAATGGCATTAGCTTGCGTCCGCGCGACGGCAACGCTGCCGCCATCGGCGCGGGCGGTGTCCAGCGCAGTGGTAGCGGCGTAGTGCGCAACCTGGGTGGCATAGGCCCACAATCCCGCTTGCACGATTAGCATCATCAGCGCGACGATCGCCGGCGCGGCGACGGCGAAGCTGACGCTGCTTGAACCCTTTTCACCAGACAGTTTGCGGCGCAGCCACAAAAAAGGTCGCAGCATACGTGCGAGTGCGGTGACAGTCTGTGTGGCTAGGGCTATTTCCATATGTTTTGCGCTTTCTGGGTGGCGCCGGCGATGACGATCCCGACGATGACGGTGGTGGCGATGACGGTGAGCGCCACAATCAGCACCCATTCATTTTACCTCGCCGTTCTCGGAACCGCGCTCCCGCAATCGTGTGAGGTGTGTGGACCACCAGATAGCGGCGGCATGCACACAGTCAGCGATAAAGCCGTAAATTCCGTGGATCCACGTTGCGCGGTGTGGTGGTGGCATGGGTTATTGCTCCTGTTGTTGCTCAGCCGAGTGTGCGCATCACCGTGGTCAGCGCGGGGTACACGAGGAAGACGAGAAAGGCCAGCGCCAGCAAGGCCAATGGTATGGCCATGCGTTCGGTGTTGGTGGTGGCGTCAGCTTCGTCGGCGGCCAGTTGCTGGGTACGAAGTGCGTCGGCGCGGGCGATCAATGACGCGCGGATGCGGGCGCCTTCACCGCCGGCCAACTCAGCAGTGGTGGCGAGGTCGCGGAGCTCAATGACGTCCAGTTGTTCGCCGAGCTGGTCCAGGGATTGCCAGAGGGTGAGTCCGGGCAGGAGGTTGGCGTCGCGGACGGCGCGGTGTAGGAGCGTCGCGTGTGGCCCTTCGCCGACGGCCGTGGCTGCATTGAGAGCTTGATGCACGCCTGCGCCGCCAGCCAGGCTGACCGCGGTCAGGTCGAGCACTGCCGACAGAGTGTGGCGCATCGCGGCGCGCTGGGCGTCAGCTGCCGATCGGAGCCGCAGGACTGGTATTGCCATGCCCAGCACTGCGGTGGCCAAAGTCGCCCAGACCGGCAGGGCGAACCCTATGCCAACGCCGAAGGCAGCAAGGAACGCGCATACGAGGGTTGGAGCGGTCAGCCCAGCCAGCGCACTGGGAAACCTGGATGAGCGCGTACTGGTCGACGCTGCGGCCGGCGGCGGCCAGATCGCGGTGCATCGCGGAGGTCGGCAACCCCGCTGCTCTGAGGATTGTGGTCGTCGATCGCACTAGCAGCCGTGAAAACTGTTCCCGCGCGCGGGCGGTGTTCTGGCTGGCGGCTGCTGCAGTTCGGCGAGGCTAGCGCTCAACGTCGAGTGGATCGGCGTGAGCCCAGTAATGACCAGCCATAGTCCCAGTCCGCCGACGCCGCCGAGCAGAATCGCGCGAACCGGCAGCGCCTCGACCAGGCTGACCACGCCGGACAGGGCCTCCATAGCGATCGCTCCGGCGGTCATGTCGGGTCCTGCAGTCGGGCTGGGTGGTCGAGCCGGTCCAGTGCGGTGAGGAATCGGCCCGAGTCGGGCTCGCGTCCCATGCGGCCAAGGAGCAGGAACGCGCCGGAGAACAGGACGCCGACGACCAGCAGGGTCAGTTGCCCGGTCCAGCTGTCCGTAGGGGGCGAGGAACTGGTGGCTGGTGACGGCGAGGAAGGCGACAGTCCCCACGCTGGTGGCGGTGATGATGCGGACCGAGGTACGGACCCGGGCCCGCTGGGGTTCCAGTCGTCGTCTCGTTGCGACCTGGTCGCGTGCGGTCGCGGCCAACGCCGCCAATTGTCGGGCGACGCCGGCTCCGGCGTGTCCTGCAGTGGCTGTGGCCAGGGTGGCGATGACGAGGTCAGCCGTACGGTCGTCCAGGTGGTGACCGCATCGGCGCAACGCGGCCGGAAGGCGGTCGCCGCGGTGGATAGCGCCGGCCAGCTCGCTGATCTCGGTCGCGATCGGCTCAGGTGCTTTCCGTGCGCTGACAGTGATGGCGTGATGGAGGCCTGCACCGGCTGAGACCAAGTCCCTCAAGGATTCGGTCCAGGTCGCGACCGCCTCGCAGCGCTGCTGCCGGCGCACCGCGACCCGATCCGGTCCCAAGATCGGTGGCAGCGCCCACACTCCGCCGCAGCCAGCGCTACCGTGACCGGCCACCCGGTCACGACACCCATCGCCGTACCAGCGGTCGCAGCGAGGCTCACGCGGATGACCAGGCGCCGCAGCCCAACTCGGTCGGCAGGGATCCTCACCTGAACTCGACTGGGTCGTGCCCTATCCCCGAGCGGAGTCGCCGGTGAGGGCATGGGCGCGCCGTTGCCCGGTGTCCGATCAGTGGGTGACCGGAGCTGGTCGAGGAGCAGCCACAGGCCCGCGCCGATGCCGATTCCCAGGATCATCCCGATCGCGGCAAGTGAAGACATCATTTCCACCACCGCCCGCTGGTGATGAATGCGTCTGGGGGCAAGTTCTGGGCGGTCAGGATGGCGCGCAGCCGGTCTGATGGAGCGGCGCCTGGTTCGGCACGCCGGTCCGTGCCAGGGCGGAAGAGTTCGTTGCTGATGACGGTTTTTTCGTCTGCGCCGACGATTTCACGTACGGACGGAGGACACAACGCGGCGACCGTCGGTCGCAGTGGTCAAGTAGACGACTAACTGAACAGCGGATGCAAACAGCAGGTTGGACGCTTCCAGGCTGAGCCGCTGGCTGGAGAGCCCAGCGTATGAGGCTGCCTTCAGCGGTGCTTGTTCGCTGCTGGAGGCGTGGATCGTGGACATACCTCCCACGCCCATGTTCATCGCAGCGAAGAAGGCCACGATTTCGGGACCTCGGATCTCGCCGACGATCATTCGTTCCGGTGAGCCGCGGGTGGCCAGTACGACCAAGTCCTCCTGGGTGATCGCACCCTCGCCTTCGATGTTGGCGTCACGGGTCTGCGCGGCGGTGACGACCAGGTGCGCCGGATCCTGGTCCAGTCGCAGTTCGTAGATGTCCTCGATGGTCCAGATCCGTTCCTGGGCAGGGATAACCGAAGCGAGGCCGCGCAGAAACGTGGTTTTCCCGATGCCTGGCGCGCCGCAGATCAGGATGTTGCGGTGGCCCAGGACCGCCGCCGCGAAGAACTGCCGCAGCAGTTCGGACATGACACCGAGTTCGACGAGATCGCTCAGGCTCACGTGCCGGTACCTATGTCGCCGGATGGACACAAAAGGGCGGCGGGTAAGCCAGGCGATCGCGGTCAGCCGGGATCCGTCCGGTAGTTCCAGGAACAGCCAGGGATGGCTGCGAGTGAAGCGACGTTCCTGGTGCCCGTCGGGATTCTGGTGATCCCCAGCGCGAGCGGCCCCCGCTGCTGCAGGAGGTCGATAAGGTCGGTGTCGGAGTCCGCAATCGGTGCTGTTGGGCGCGTCGTGCCGTCGGCCAGCGTGACCCAGACGGAGTCGGCGCCGTTGATGGTGATCGTTTCAACCTGTGGATCGTCGAGCAGAGGTTGCAGGAGTCCCCATCCCAGCAGCACGTCACGTACGTATCCGGCGATCGCGTCGCGGGTGAACCTGTCCATAGGTTCCCGCGCCTCGGTCACGTCCTGTTGGGTGAATTCCGCGAGCACGTCGATTGTCAGCGTGTCCACTATTGAATTGCGGTCGGACTCGGTCAACCGGGATCTATCAGGATCGCCCCGCATCTGGTCGCGATAGCCGCGCTCGACCTTCGCAAGTACCTCGGCGTGTCGTCGCCGTGCACCCGTTAGCGGCTGATCCGCCGCCCCTGCTAAGTGCTGGAAGATCCCGGCCGCAGATGTCCCTGCGTCAGCGGCTCGGGCGCCAGTGGGAGGCGCGGCAGCCGTGTTGGACGAATGAGGAACGGATGTCGGGCTTGTCATGGCGTGGTCATCGCCTCGCCTGCGTCGCGGTTTGCTGCCTGCGCATCATCCGGAGAAATCCAGGGCACAACGCCGGGCGCGAAGGCAGGAGGTTCTGAATATGTAAGGCTTGTTGTTTCGTACCGGATCGCCACTGATCCCGCCGTGTTGCCGGGACCTTCCCGCGGCCGCATTCTTGTTGGCATCAGTGCGGGTGGCATGGGCTGGGTTGGATGGCCGGATGGTCCGGTTGGGTTTGTGGTGCGGTGGTGGTCGTGGAATTGCAAAAGTCGGGTGGCGAGCTCGGTGACCGCAGTGGTGTATGACTTTCCTGGGCGATGCTTGGTAATCGGGTTTGTTCGTCGGCCGGCAAATGCTGCAGCGGCGTTCGGATCGCGCGGTAATGCTCCCAGAATTCGTACGCCGGCGGCCTGCTCGATTTGGGAAAGCGGAAACGCTGGGTCGCCGACAAGGACCAGCCCGACGGGCAACTCTTGCCACACTCGGGTGTATTCGTTGAGCCGGGCCAAAGCCTCGAACGTGCCGTTTGTAACGACAAGGATCATGTCGCTTTGACGTATCAGCTCTGCCGTGGGCGCGACTGTAGGTGCGCGGCCGGCGTCGACTAGGACTACGGCGTTGGCATTGGGCTGGGTCAGTCCGGCCCAGTTGGCATCTCGCAAGAGTCCCAGACTGACTAGCGTCGGTCCGGAGTGCGACGGGCTGACCACCATCTCGACCGGTCGCCCAACAGCGAACCGCACCTGATGGGTGTGATGGCGTACGCGTGCCAACGTCGATTCTGCGCCGGAGTCCGAATTGGATGGCTGCGGGTCGACCGGTCGCGGCGAGGCAATACCACTTCTGGCGGTGGCGGCTAGTGTGCCGTCTGGTGGCGTCGGTGGCTTTCCCAAGGCATGTGCCGCCTTGGCGGCCAAGCTGGTCAGCCCGGGGTGTTCAGACAGGCCGAGGCGGCAGGCCAGGTCACCGCCTGCTGGGTCAGCCTCGATAACTGGTGTCCAATGACGGTGCGGCCACAGCGCGGCCAACGCGACCGTGGTAGTGGTCGTTCCTGGGGAATTTTTGAGCGATACGAGGACAACCAGCATCATCGGCTCCCTGGTGCGACCAATACGACGGCCAACTGGTCGTCGGGCAACGAGGCGAGTTTCAGCGCGTCGGCATGGGCGAGGATCAGTTGCAGGACGATGTCGGCTCCCCCGGCGGCTCGGTCCGTCGACGTCACTGAGACGACAGTGGCTCGCATCGCCGTTGCTGCGGATGCGGATTCGGTTCCCGTTCCGCTGGCGGCCCCAGCGGTCGATGACGGGTTCGCGGACGGCGCGGCGGTGACGACGGTGATCTGAGCACCCGCCGCGAGCGCGGGCGGATATCGGCCGGAGGCTAGTGCGATTCCGGCGACTCCTTGTCCGGCGGGTGGCCATGCCGGGTCGCCGACGCTGGACCGCGTGATCAACGCATCCGCGTGAAGTGGTGCAGTCAGCGGATGCCCCACGAGACTGCTGCGTTCAGTGGCTGGGATGGCGCCAAGAACAGGGTCGGCAGCGACGGCGACACTGCGCATGTCAGCGGCGGTGAGCATGTAGCCGACCGGCCGTTCGGCGACCAGAATCAGGACGTCGGTCCGCGGGTCCGCGCGCAGCATGAGGGCCGTGGCTATAAGGGCGCAAACGACCACGAGTCCTGCACCGAGCAGGGCCCGAGGCCATCGCCGCCGCGTAGCTCTTGGTGGTCGTGGCCGGATCGGTTCGGCTTTGGGCGGCCGTGGGGCCACAAGGGTTGCCATCAATCCTCTCCCCGAAGTATCTGCGCTGGCACCGGTACATTGCGGCTACATGGTGTTATGCCGTCGATGTCACATCGAGACGACAGGCGCCCTTGAACAATGACGAAGAAGGTCTATTTGCACGATCGCTACGAGTTCGTTGCCGCGTGGTCAACGAATAACCCAGTGGTAAAAGAGAACAACGGGTGTCACGACCAGAACGGTGCTGACGGGCAGCCACACGAGCATGATTTCCAGCCAGATCCGCAGTGTGTTGCGCTCGTCGAATTCGATTCCCGCGAAAAACTTGGATCGTGTCGTACGCTCGCACCAGTGACGCCGACGCCCCGCCTGCGGCAGTGGTACGGCCGGCGCGGTTACTCCGGCTGCATCGCAAGCTGATCTGTTCGTCTCGGCTGCAATCGACCGATGGTCGAACGCGATCTCGTCGACGGATGGGGGCGTGTTCTGCATCGGCTCGTTGCCCGAGCGATTCGTGTCACGGCTGCCTTTGAGTGGACGGCGACAGTCCCTAGATATTGGACGGTGTCGTTGCCGAGAACCAGCGTTGAAGTACTCCATTCCCTTGCGAGGCAAGGGAATGGCGGTGTGGAGTCAGCAGCGCTGCCCGTGGCACAGCGGCCTACCATCTGGATCTCGGCGTTCCCTCTGGCCAGGTCCCCGATCCGAAACCTTGGGTTGAGTCCGGCGGTGCTGGATTCGTGCCATGGCCCGGTTTGTAGCTCGCGCCGGGGTTAGGGAAAACGGGCACCGACCCAGCGAAGTGAATGAGTTCTGGGCCGAGACCAAGGAGGTGGGCAACAGCGCCAGCGGTCATGGCCAGGCAGGCAACCAGCATGACGATTCCGCCGGTGCTGAAGTTCAGGGTGAGCAGGGCAAGTGCGTTTCCCCCGCCGCCAAGTGCGCTGGTGCCGAAGTAGGCTGTTTTGGTCGATGCCGCGTACCCAAGCATGATGGTCATTGCTCCGGTGGCCGCGATAACCATCGCCGGACGCGAGCCCAGCAGTGTCCTGCGGTGCCCGCTGTCGGGGTGAAGGCCAACCAGGATCAAAGCGAGAACGAGCGCAGCGAGCGCCACCGGCAGCACTGAGAGCGGGAACAGGAATGTTTCGTTGCTCCAGGCTGAAAATGAGTCCGGGAAGTTTGTCATCGGCGCCCCGGCGAGCAGTGGTGACAGGTCACTGCGGTACGCCACGAACGAGGCGAATGATCCGCCGATCACGGCGGCAGCCGCCAGCGCGGCGGCCAGCACGCCGATGGATATCCGGCGGCGCGGCCGGCCAAGTATCCAGCCAGAGACCGGATCTGACGTGTTGGCTGGGGCGATTAGTGGCTCGGGGTGTTCGAGGTGTCGTTGCTGTTCAACCTGCTCGGCCGACGGTGTGGCCGACCAGCGTCCGTACGGCGAGGACGGCGTCAGCGGGTGCGGCCGTGAGGTGGGATATGCGATCCCAGGAATGGTTGGGTAGTCATCATCATGCGGTTCTTGGCTGAGGGCGGGCGGCTGCGCGCGGCCGTGCTGATCCGTTTCCTTCTGCGGCGGATTTGGTGATGCGAACGGCGGCCGGACCGGCGGCCTGAACCGGGGGCGGGTCGCGTCGGGCTCGGTGTTGGGGTTCATGTCCCATTGGCTCCCGCCGAGGTACGGATTGGGCATCAGAATCACCTATTCGATCGAAGGTTGCTCTCGCAAGGTAGAGCGCTGGAATGTTGCTGCATGAAGCGCTGGGATTGCGGGCAGAGGATAGGTCTCCTGCAGGTGAGGTGGGTTCGATCTTCGGCAATGCGTTTACCGCACCCAACTGCCAGACCTAGGTCGCATGTGCGGATTCGCCTGGTCTTTATGACCGTCGGAGGTTCGTTCCCGTCGATGGGGCGGGAGGAGTGCTGCGGATCTGGCGCTTGCTACCGCAATAGCAGTAGGGAATGAAATAGACACTGCGTACGTGGCACGTACTGCACGTTTGTTTGTACTCGTATGGATAGGCCCATCCCATGTCGCGGCCCTTGCAATTCGCGAATTCAAACAACTGGGCGGCGACGCCGCTGCTGATGTTGTGGAAGGAATGGTATGGACCGAATCTGTTGGTATCGGCGAGGCCGAAGCATCCGCCATTGACGTGGCCCGCGGGTGGCGTGAACACGCGATGGCCGACGAAGCCATTCCCTGTCCACGAATAGAGGGCGGCATAATTGACCGACTGGACTGCTGCGCCGAACGCAGGAGCCATCGGCGACGCCGCACCTGCGGTGACGATCAGAATTGATGTCACGACGAGAAGGCGTAGTCCCATGCGCATCTTGGTTTCCTCTCTGTGATTTCTGTCTACTTCTCAAAGTTTGTGTCCACAGCGCGTATAACCCGCTGCCTTATCTCCTGCCCTGAGCAGCTGGCGCGCGACCTGTGAGCGCCTTGATGACCACGGCACCACCGCGAGACGCGAGCCCCACATCGTCAGCCAAGGGGTGACCGGTCCCGATGGGAGAACGTTTTGTCAAGCATGACTGGAATGTGGCGATACTAGGAGGCAGGGATGGAGATGGGCAGTGTCTGTGGTGGTGACGGCCGTGCTGGCCGGTCGTCGCCGAAGGTCAGCGTCGCCGTCCACCGGCACGTCAGAGTCGCCGTGGTGGTGTCGGGCGGGACTGCGGCCAAAAGACGGTCAGGCCAGACCGAGGTCCCGACCTGAATGGCGTTCACCGGTTGGCCGCCGGCGAGGGTGAACTGGAACGCGTCCGCACCGAATTGTGGGATGTCGAATGTGGCATTGTCGATGCTGTAATTCGGAACGTTGACTGCCAGCCAAACTTTGCCTGCGGGTGCCCACTTCTTGTCTTCGTCCCACGGCGTGAGTACGGCGTTCTCGGCGGTGATGTGGAACTGGATGGGCGTACGGTCGTCTCCGGCAGTGGGGGTCAGCGTTCCGGTGATGCGGCGGTTCAGCGGAGTCGTATTTTGCGCTCGATCAGCGGCTGTTCCTCGGGCAAAGGCGCACGCGTTGCCTGCCGCAGGTCGTAGCTCAGGGGCCTACCCTCGTCGGTCACCTCAAAACGTACAGGGACGCCTTTCGGTACGGAGACAATGAGCGTTTTTGTACCATCTGTTGGAATATTTCCGACCGGGTGGCGAGCGGCACCCACAACAATTGTCTGCGTGGGACCGCTGAGGTAGACCGATGCGAGTCGTCCCGGATCCGTTGTCGTACTGAGCGCGGTGGTGATCGCCGGCATGGGAGCGAACTGGATCGCGAGGAATTGCTCGCCCGAGGCTGCAGAATGGGCCTGTGACCCGAGGCCATAAACACTGGAGCTACCGATACCGGCGATCTTGAGCGCAGTGGTCGGGCCGAGCAGTAGCCCATTGTCTTTCGGAGGATGGATGGTCACCGCACCGAGTTCGTTGCTGTCAACGGCCGTGACGATGCCGGGTTGTTCGGTTGGTGGCGTCGGCGGGTCGAGGTCGTCGCCGTGTGGCGGGTTGTTGGCCGTCTGGTCGGGCAAATGTCAGCTGCGTTGGCAGCGTCTGCGGTTGAATGGAGGGGTGGGTGGAGTCCAGGCGTAGGCCGCCGGCGGTATCGGCGCTCACGGCCAGATTGGCCCAACGTTGGCTAGCAGGGATGCCGTAGAGCCGGACCGGGCCGCACCACAGTTGTTCTCCGCCGTTAGTGTGTTTCTGATCGATGAAGCCGATGTAGCAGCGGGACTCATCGTTCGTGGCGGCGTACTGCTGTCGTGCGGCTTGTTGGAACGTCGGATCCGCTTGGGCCAGCACCGCCGCCACCCGGTCTTTGGTCACCGATTGCCCTGACAGGATCAGCCGATCGGGAAACCCACTCAACAAGGCGCAGCCCGACAGCAGCACCAGGCTGCCTGCCGACAATGCCGCGATTGCCCGCACCAGCAAGCCGCGGCCGGCGAGGTCTCTGGCAGCTGGCCGACTGGTGTGTCGTGGCCAGTAGCGTCGATGGCTTTTTTGAGCGATCTTATCCAGCGCATCAGCAATATGTCGGTACCTGAATCCCGGAAATCGCATTGCTCGTCTGTTGATTCCGCACGCCTAGAGATGGCCCAGAATGGCGTAGTCAATGAGGTGAATACTTCGTACCCGTGAACACAATCGTTCGTCCGATACTGGTGCAACGGTGTGTAAACTCGACGTGTGAGGTTACGCTTATCGACGAGATTTCCCATCTGTCGTGGCACGTTTCGCCTCCCTGCTTTATCTGTCATCGCGTCTTCTCCTCGCGTCGAATATGCACAGCCGGATCCGGTCTTCGTTTATGTCGTTATGTCAGGGCAACCGCGCGTTGACTCGTGTCACGGTTCGCGTTGACGGCTTCACATGCCTCGCCCTAGATATGTGCGCTCGATCGCGGCAACGTTTACAAGCTCTACACTGTTCCTTGGTATCTCATTCGGTCCCGCATATACCTTGCCGTCGTCATGCGGGCTCTGATCCGTTCAAGGTCCGACGCTTTTGGATTCATGCCTGGCAATCGTCGACGGCGCTCTCGTATCGCTGCTGTTTTGCCATCCCTGCGGCCACTGGTTCGGGTCGACGGTCGGATGGGCAAGGACATAGGCTTTAGCGCATTCTTTATAATTGTGGAACTCATGGGTAGCGCGATAGCGCAGCAGGTCGTTAGGAGCCGAACAGGCCGCTAAGCGTGCTGCGGCTCGCGCAGCGTCTGGGTG
This sequence comes from Fodinicola feengrottensis, assembly GCF_010993775.1. Classification (GTDB taxonomy): domain Bacteria; phylum Actinomycetota; class Actinomycetes; order Mycobacteriales; family HKI-0501; genus Fodinicola; species Fodinicola feengrottensis. The sequence continues at coordinate 31,218 of NZ_WOTO01000067.1, forward strand.
ATCGTGGCAGTATGCACGCCAGGCTGCGGCGCGAGCGCGAGCCGTGATTATCCCGGCAGCGAGCGCCGGGTTCGCCTTCGCAAATTTGGCAAAGTACGCAGCCTTTTCCTGTGACGTGCGCTCTCGAATCGTGCCATCACGATCCACAACGTATTGCAGCCTGCTGTACCGGCCACCGTCCGGCCCGATGATGGATTTCGCGATCGCGTAGCGCTCGTACTCTCCCTCTATCGCGCCTTTCCACTCGGCGGTTGTCGCCTCGTACGCCGTGGTGCTGCCCTCCGGCACCCGATGACCGGGTGCCACAAGGTGCCCCGGTGGCGGCGGGACGCTCGCGGCTGTCCACCCGTACCTACGGGCGATCGCCACTTGCCCGGGCGGAAATCCTTTGGTGGCCCAAATTGTCGCCTCTGAGGCACTGCACCCGGCCTGTTCGAACGCTACTGCTGTTGCCTGATTTCCGATCGGCCAGGCTAGGCACGCGAAATCGGCTGTCTCCTCAGGTGTCCATCTCATCTTGTCCACGCCCACTCGTTTCTCCTACTCGCGATATCCACGCAGCACGAGGGTCCCTCCTCGCTGAACGTGGTTTGCCCGCTGTCACGTCATAAACGCGTTGGCCAGGCCTTTCCGCTGCCTCTCGACTTGAGGCAGGTCACCGCCGGACAGTGGCAAGCTGCTTAGTCGAATGGCGCTATCGCTACGTCGACCCTGACATAACGCGTCGGCCGTCTGGCATCATCAGGTCCAACGTCTCGGCCGTCATTTCCAGAATCGGCTGTGAGTCCTCACGATCGACGCGAACCATCAGGCGAGAGCCTGCGACCCTCACGTGATTGTCTACCTGAACTGCTCGCGCGGCCTGCGAGGCCAGAACGCCGAAGGTCGTGATGGTGAAGTCCGTACGCGCGCCCGGAGGCCATTCATGGGACTCTCGGTCAAACGGCCGCGCGTCGAGAACACGCAAGATGAAGCGACAGACAGTGGACCCGTTGGCCGCCGAATGCACCCTAGGTGGAACGACGACCCGCCCTGTGAGAATGATTTCCTCATCCGACATCAGTTGCCTCCAAGTTTCTGGCACCGCCGCTCACTGTCATCCGCAGGTCACTGCGGATGCGCACTCTTGCCTGCCACGTACGTCCAATGCGAGCTGCCTCGTCCGCCCTCCTGGCTGATCCGCGCCAGATATCGCGTCTCCGCGTCGCTAGACCACTCCGCGAGAACGTCGAGACTTGAACGACGAGTAATCCGCCCTGTCTCTTGTCGGAACGTGTCCCGGAACTTTCTTGTGTACACGTTCACGATCAGGTCAAGCGTGTTTCGGCATCGCCTGCCGCGCCGGTCCCTCATTGTCTCTTTCCCCCGTCATTCATGGCTACCCTTTCCTCAACAGCGCCTCGCCGCCGAGAGAGCAATGCTCACGGCAGAATCGGATCTCGACATTGACCAAAGGTGGCCCCATATGGATATCGACCTCCTTCAGCATCGAATAACGAGCGTAAAAGTTCCGTTAATCCGCAGGTGGATGAGTGTTCGGCAAGGATGGATGGAAAGTTTTCACATTCAACCTTTCGTCCAACGAAAATCACAGCCGTCAACATTCCGTGATTTACCCGTGACAGCAAGCGATTATCCTAAGGCCGGAATGGTTCAGAGAAGCCATTCGATACGGAATTCATCGCCCGAGGTATTTACGTCGCGAGATGCCAGTTCTCGCACTCATAACCGCATGGCCGGGAGGTACAGAGAAATCGATTGCTTATTTCATGAGCAAGGCTACGGCTTGATCGGCGGTCGCTTTAATCAGACCAGCGCGGTCAGTCAGATCTTCGCCAACAGTGCGCTCGATTGCGGCCCAGCGGTCGAAGCGGTCATCGTCAAGCGGCCAGCTTGGCAGTCCGGTCGCCTGTCGACACATCCACGACATCTTCGCTAATGATTCGAGTCGAACCTGTCCCGCCTCGTGGTCGGCCTCCGCGATGCGGGCGTCGTCCATATAGGCTGCGGTGAGCCAGATCGCGCGGGTTAGTTTGAGCAGGTCGGTTGAGGCGAGTGCCATTCTGACGCTGTCGCGCAGAGACCGCCTGGTTTGAACGTCGTCGCCGGCGAGCCGTTCCAGGTCTGCGCGCGCGAGGATGGTGAATGTCGTGAATAGTTGACGCCCGCGGCTTAGTTGCAGACTATGGCGCAGGTCTGCCCGCCCCGCCGCGAACTCTCCCACTTGTGCGTACGCCCAGCCCCGGTAGGTGTGGGCCTCGATCTCCAGCGCCGGCGGCAGATCCTGGGATTCCAGGACTGTGGAGAATCGTTGGATTGCCTCATCCGGGTCGCCGCTCCACAGACAGATGTTGGCGAGGCGATAGTCGGCCAGCCGCTCCAGCGCCGGAACTTTGAGGCAATGTGTCTTTGCTTGGTCGACGATCTCTCGCGCCTGAGCGTAGTGTCCCCATTCGGCATGCAGGTTGGCTAGTTCCGTTAGTCGTACGATCAGCAATCGGTCGTCACCCGTCTTGGCCGCGATATGTGTAGCGGTCTGCATCGTCATGATCGACGAAGGGTCAGCAAGCGCGGCGGAACACGCCGCGAGGCCGGTGTGGATGTCGGCCAGCGAGCACCAGTTGGCTTGGTCATCGGCGTCGAAAAGGCTGAGTGCGACTTCCAAGTGCCATTTCGCCTGCAGTGGCTGGCCGCGGGTGTAGTCAAGACGGGGGCCCAGTGCCGGAGCCGGCCATGCGTGGCGGCGGGAAGGACGTCGCTGTACGCGAGCGTCCCTGTGTGTGTGTAGTCCACGACCGTGTGCAGGTTGCCAAAATCTCGATCAAAGACCAGACGCGACCTGGCCAGCAACTCCGCGGCATCGGTCACCGCCCCGGCACCGCCTGATTCCAAGGCCCATTCGACCGCCACGTACAGGTTCTCGATATTGGCAATGAAATCGGCGATAAGAAGATCGGATTCGTCAGTGGCGTCGGCGAGCAGGATGCGGTCCAGGCGTTTCTGGCAACAGCGCAGGTGACGTCGTCGTGTCACGGACAACTCGGTCTCACGGCAGCTATTCTCGGCGAATTCCCGGATCGGATTCAACAGCCGGTACCTCGTCCGCTGATCGTCGTCGATGATCTGGATCATGGACTGATCGACCAGGTTTGCGATCAACAGAGCGATCTCAGCCCGTTCCAGGCCGGAGTGCGAGCAGATTTCTTCGGCTGCAGCCAAATCGAACGCGGTCGGGAAGATCGATAACCTACCTAGTAGACATCGCTCAGCCGGCGAGAGTAGCTGGGCACTCCACTCGAAGGTCGCCTGCAGCGCCTGCTGGTGCGGCAGTCGGTGGTCCTGACTGCCGCCGACCTCTGCGGCGCCAATGCTCAAACGATCCGCCAGGTCCTGCAGCGACATTGCGCGCAGGCGCGTTGCAGCCAACTCGATCGCCAGTGGCAACCCTTCCAGCTGCCGGCAGATCAAGGCAACTGTCTCTAACTGCGCGGACAGATCCAGTGTCCGGCGGGCCCGGCGGGCCAGATCAACGAATAATTGAACGGCTGGGCTGTCCAGCAACGCCTCGGGACTGGTCTCGCCCGTCGGCGGCAGTGCGAGCGGTTCCACCTCCCAGACGGTCTCGCTGGGCAGACCCAGCTGCCGGCGCGAGGTGACCAGAATCCGCAGCGACGGGCACGCCCGCGCCAGGTCGTCAACCACTTGCATGCAGCTGACTCGGACGTGCTCGGCGTTGTCGAGAATGAGCAACGGCCGCCGACCACGCAGCTGCCGTATCACCAGTTCGAGGACCGACCCCTCCCCCGTAGGCCGGACATTGATCGTGGCACGAACCGCCTCAACGATCAGATCTGCGCGATCACCCGCGACCCGCTCGCTCGGAAGGCGACCGCACTCCACGACTATCACGCCGACGGTCACAGGCTCAGGCAGAGTCGGCTGGACCATCGCACGAGCGGTCGCCAACGCCAGCGCGGTCTTACCAGCGCCTCCGGGCCCGACCAACGTCACCACGCGCTGCCCCGCGACCAATGCGACCAACTGTGCGACTGCGGCCGTCCGGCCAACGATCGCCTGTGGATCAGGATGACGGCCGATCCACCACGGTACGGACGCCGTCGATCCTTCGCCGGAGTCCGTAGTCCCAGCATCGTTCGACACGGCGTCAGGGCGTACAGGGTCGCTGCCCACAGAAGCTGTGTCGGCCGGCGTCGGTAGGACCGTCGCGGGGGCATCTGGTTGACCATCGAAGGGCTCCGCGGCGGTAACTACGTCTTGGTCCGATCGCAGCAGCGCCAGGTGCGCCTGTCGAAGTTCTGGGGCGGGACCGACGCCGAGCTCTTCGGCGAGAATGCGGCGTGTGCGGTCGAATGTGTCCAAGGCCTGGGCTATTCGGCCGGTCTGCGCGTACGGTCATCAGCCGCACCTGTAGCCGCTCATCCAACGGCTGAGTTGCCGCAAAGGCGGGGAGCCACCCCAGCGCCTCACCCGCTGCGCCGGTCTGAAGCAGCGCGTCAACGCACTCTAGGGCAGCGCCGACAACCTCTTGTTCTAGTCGGACAACGATCGGATGCTGACGCATCTCTTCATCCAGGTCGGCGCCTACTGGACCAGCGCGCAGCGCCACGGCGCGACTCAGAAGCACGGCCGCCGAGGAAATCTCACCGGCCCTGCGAAGTTGTACGGCCTTGTCGGTCAGGCGCCCGAACGCGGCAACGTCTGTCTCCACGTACTCAGGGTGCAGGAGGTAGCCGCCACCGCGTCTGGACACGATTCGATTACCTGGATGCTGCGCGTAGCGACCATTGATCGCGCGCGCGCGCTCCGGCTCCAGAGCGCGTCGAAGGCCCGAGATCTGCACTCTCATGCTCGCCGCAACATTGACCGGCGGATCGCTTCCCCAGACGAGGTCGATGACATCTTCACGAGTAAGCCCGTGCCGCGTAGCAAGAGCCAATGCGGCGAGCAGTGTCCGTCGCCTCGCGCCGACGACCTCAATCTGAACGTCGCCGCCATCGCGGACATGCCAGACCCTCAACGGCCCCAAGATGCTGATGCGGACCGCCGGCTTCCTTTCCTGCCCGAGCGTATGCATTCAACCGCCCCGTTTCTTCGACAACGTGCCCAATTCACTACCGGCTACTCGGCACGCGACGGGGAAACGAGCCAGAACCCCGTGCACGATCGGTTTCCGCGAAGAATGTGGCGGTCTGACCGTCCTGCCGGAACGGATACTGAGTCCCCAATCACCGACCAGTCGCTGGTTTGAGGAGCAATCTCCAACGACGAGTAGCAAGATTGCTTCCCCAGCGACCTCGAAACGCACACCGACGTGGCAGCCAATCGCCAGAGCGAACTCGAACCAGGTCTGCAGGAGTTCTCGTACGACCAACTCGCATGATCACTGTCGCCAGACCGGCCGGAGAGAGAATCACCAAGGTCCCGTACGCGCCACCCACAACTGCGATGCGCAGCTGAGAACCGCCGTCACCGCCCCCGCGCGGAAGAAATGATGTTCGTCCGCATATTCAGAACCCGCAGGAGGCCGCGACAGCCGCGTCCAACGGCCCCACGAGACCTCGTCAATCCACTCGCAGCAATTCTTCCCGTCGACCAACGGCTATTCTTAAACGGCAGGTTGATGATGCCCCTAAATCTGCCTACGCGGCGCAGCCTACGCACCACTCGAGGCGCCGAGACGACGCCTCCACTCCTGTTCCAATGACAATGGCTACGCATAACGAACCCCCGGTATCGCCGACATTCCCGCCTCCTCTGTATGAGATGACAGGACTGTCCGACGCCCCACATTGGAGACGCCGGTGCTGAGCGGCACTCAGCGTAACCACATTAAGGACCGTTTGGGGACAGAACGCGCGAGAAAACAATCACAGATCCAACTTCTCCTCTCGCGAACGTGACATGCCGTACCGCATAACGGAAATCTGCGCGTGCGACTGCACGTGCGCCCGCACATGCACATGCACGGCCACACACGTCACCCGGCGAGCGGATGGATGGTTATTCCTTAAGTAACAGCAATTTCCGCGAAACCTGACCGCCGAGCGCGCGACGCCGAACCGACTCGAACAATCCCTCTTTCCCCGTTGATGCCATTTCACATACAGTAATGACCCCACCTCGTCACAGACAGTGATATGCGGCCCGCTGGGATTGGACGCTAGTCAATCTGGATACGATTGTGCAGGGTTCAAAGCGGGTGCTTGACGGGTCACTGCGCCCGAGCCGTCAACCAGGTGGCAGCCACTCCCCGCCTGTGTCAGAACCTCTCGCCCTCAAGTTCACCCTGCCGCCTGCAGAAGTAGCTGACACTGAGGATGGTGCCCGGGGGATTCGCATCTCCCAGGCACCATCCGAGACTTCTGAGTCTTGTCCCATGTCCTGGAGGTAGGCCGACGATGTAGCTAACTACCCTCTGGACCGTGGCAGAAATAGGCCCAACCTTCGGCGCTGGCGAATCTCGCCGGGCGCTGCTCCACATCGACCGGCGATGACATTTTTCCTCAACTAGATAGAGGTCGAGCACGTCTCGAGCTCCGCAACACCTACAGTTCCGAGTTTATGATTTTATTTGCACCCAGCTCCCATATTTTTTACATCGGCCTTCACTCTTGGACTACTGACGAAAGAACGCAAGTGTTTCGGCGACCGCGCTGCCGTAGCGGGCGATGTCGAGGCATTCTTGCCGCATCCCCCATGCGCGGTCGAGGCATTCGGGATCACTGAGAGAGTCGCCTACGGCGAGCACGACGGTGGGGCCAAGCCGCCAGAGCACCGCGTTGACGGCACAGCAGGCGATTGCCAGTTGATCGATATCGACACCTGTCCACAGCACTGTCTCCGGATTACGGCCACCGTCGCGCATTACGTTGGCTGCCGCCCGGAACAATCCACCTGTGCCGACCGCCGGGTCGTGCATTCGGGCGTGATCGTCGATTGGTATGAATCCGGCCATCAGATTGGTCACGTCGGGTGGTGTATACATCTGACCACGGTCGCGTTTGGCTGATTCGGGCCGCATCTCTGTCAAGATCTGACCAAGCAGGTCAACGTGGTCGCGGGCCGTGGCCATCACACCGAACAAGTCATTGTCCAGCGCTGCGATGGCTACTTCTTTGGCCGCAGCCAGTTGTTCCCCCGTGGGCGATGCCCCGCCGAACCACCGCAGGTGAAAGGGAGCCAGAGCCGGTGTAAGGTCTGGCCGATGTAGGAGGAATTCTTTCCATTGATGACGTATGCAGGCCGCGAATGTGTCGTCTCCGCGACGAGGATGCACTGACGTGCCTCGTTTCGTTCGTCTGGTGCAGGTGTTAGGACCGCCAACGCGGCCACGATCGATAGTGGGATGTCGGTATCGCTGGCGCCGGGGTGTCGATTCCAGGCGTGGGTCACGGCCTCGACAATTCCGGAGACGTGCCCGGCAGGGATTGGTGCGGGTTTCATGAAAACCTCAGGGTGTGATGAATGGAAAGGAACAGTCGAGCGCTCTTTTCTGGCTGCGGTCTCGACCGAGTGAGGTCGTACGGGAGCGCGGCACGTCGTGCTGTAGTCACCAGGTGAGTGGACACAGCCCGACACCGGACCTCTATCGGTCCGTGGCCTTGTTGATGTAGTCGCGGAGGGCACAGACCCAACGAACCGGAATTCCGTGGTCGGCGGCGTTGGGCTCGACCAGAAGGTCGAGTTCGCGATGTAAGCCAGCAGCGTCGACCGCACCGCAGGATGCCAAGGAATACAGGGCGCTACCCTCACCACCATGGAACTGTCCGGCGATGACGCGTGCGGTCAGATCATCGATGACGCGTCCGTGCTCCGCAGCTGTGTTGATTCCTCTCGCGATCGTTGTGTCGTCATGGGAATCGTCAGCGGTGAATGTCATGAGGTTGACGTCCTTTCCGGTTTCGATCCGCGCAACACGCGGGAATAGAAAGTGCGGGCTGTCCGTGACGGACAGCCCGCTATGTCGTGCGCTTTTCGCGCGGCTAGGTGGACTCTCGGGATATTTTGGCGTCAATGCAGAGATTGCGCTGTTGTCTAAGATCGGCGATGCGTGGCCCCTCCTTCAGCGTCGAGGGCAGCCAGCAGCGATGGCGCGAGGTCCGCGGGTTGGCAACCATGTCGGAGGCGCCGCAACGTCAGGTGGGCCGGGACGAAACTGGGGTCGTCGCCGATTGCACGTCGCAGGTGCGCGTTCGCTTGCGCGAGATCGTTGTGTCGGTAGGCGGTGATCGCGCGCAACATCGCCGCTGGAGCAGCTAAGGTGTGGCGGGAGTTGGCCGGTCAGCTGCGCCCACAGGTGATCAGCGCTGGCCGCCTCGGCACTGGTCGCGACGGTCACAGCGTGGTGCAGAACCGGCGTAAGCCGCAGGCCAACGCCGACCTGTATAAGGTCTTCCGGCCGAGTAGTGGTGTTTGGCGAGGCACGTCGGGCGTCGAGGGCCGTCGACAGCGCGATCCAGGCAGCGGCAACAATGCCAGGTGCCGCCGGAGCGCTCGGGAAACGGCGAAACAATGCGGGGCCAGCTGTCGTGGCGCACTCTGGACAGATCGGTGTGTCGGCGGGATGATGCCGGCCGCAGCCAGAGCAGGTCCACATCAACCCTGCCCGGATGGCGACCTCGCGTACGACTTGGGCTTCGTATTCGGTGGCGGTGTTCAGCAGTACCGTCAACAACGCGAACGTCATGACGACTCCTATTCGTCCACACTCCGCGCGAAAATTTCCAGGGCGCGGATAATAGGTGCGTAAGGGCCGAGGGCCAATTGGCTCCGCGGTCTGAGACGCTTGACAAATTAAGCCCGGCGCCTGCCAAGAGCGAGCGCTCAAGAGCGTGCCGGCCGCCTGCCATCTCCATACGTGCAGTGTCGATGGTGTCGGTCTTGATCGGCACGGTTCCGTGGCGACGGGACGAAGGCAACAATGCTCGCCGCCGCCTGAAATCAGCGCTCTATCTCGGTTTGCTGGAACGGCGCCGGTTTTCCCCGTCCTGTGGTTGTCTTCATGTTCGTGTCTCGGCGACGCACCGCCGTACGTCCGGGTGCTCGGGCGACGAGGCCGTGCACGTCGAGGGCGTAGATCGCGGGCTCGTCGATTTCTCGTCGTTTGTGTGGCCACATAGCCACCTCAGCGCGGCCTAGTCCTTCCCTCCATGTACGTGCTGTTCCGATCCCCAGGCTGCCGGTCACACTCAGGAGCGTTCGTTCGCCGACGTCGACCGGTTCCGCGATCGTGTGCAGTACTTCCTTGGCGAAGGCGCGTATGTCGCCGTCGTCGTGGCTATCTTTCGGGACCAGGAGGGCGAATTCGTCTCCTCCGAGTCGGCATGCCAACCCGCCGCTCTCCTCGCAGTAGGCGCGCATTCGGTTGGCAGCAGTGATGAGCACGTAGTCGCCGACGTCGTGACCGTGTTTCTTGTTGAGTAAGCCGAAGTCGTCGAGGTCAAGCATGCACATCCAAAATCGGGCGCCCTGACCGGCGACAGTTTTCGCGGCGAGAACGCGGTTGGGTAGACCAGTCAATGGGTCGTGCTCGGCGGCGCTGCGAGCCACTCGCAGTTTCGGCACGAGAATGGCCGCAGCTACGGTGAACCCGAGAAGAGTACCGATTAGAGCTGCTATAGCGGGTGCTGCAAACATGAGCTTCCCTTCGCAATGCAGAAAGCGCCGCGCCGCATAGTCACGTTGCGTGACGAGGCGCCGCGCGGCGCTTAATAGATCACTGGCATTTGGAGGACGAGCTTGGTCTGAGTCCGTCAGCCAACGGTTCGGTGCACCGAGGCAGTAGTTCGGCAATGCTGCCCGCGGACTTCCCGGGTTACTTTGTTGTGGCTATCTTCTGGTAGCGCTCCAGGACGCGGCGCCAGTAGGCCAATGCCTCAAGTCCAATGTCCCCGCTGTCCCAGAGAATGTCGATCGGGTTGTTGAGATAGTCGAGCGGGTTGACCATGGAGCCGGGCCGCTCTTCGTCGTCAGTCCTGATGGTGTGGCTTCCGTGTGTGTTGAGCGCCGTGGCGATTGCCGTCGCCAGTTCGGCGGCGCAGGTTATTCGGTCCTCAGCGGTGAGCAAGATTTCTTTCACGGTGCTGCGCAGCGCGGTTCTCCGTGGCCGGCAGAATGTTGGCTCCCACTTGGCGTTTTGGAGGTATGGGGCGAAGGCTGGGCAGGCGGTGACGGTCTCGCCACCGCACGTATGGCAGGTTGCGTCGACGATCTCGGTGGCCGCGATCAGTTGATCTAGCTGGGCTGGGTTGACGATGGTGTGGGGTTCACGTGTGTCGTTCGGATCAGTCCAGATAAGGGCGACCGAATGCGAAACATCGATACCTCGCGATCGGCAGATTCCACCTGCTACACATTCACAAATGGCCACAGTATCCATCGCGACATCCCTTTCATTGAGTTGGTAACTCGGTGCGACTGCAAGGGCTATTCGCGCTGCAGCGGACGAACAACTCCTGGCGAATGGCCGGGGCACTATCACGGTGGCGCGCATCGGAAAGCGGTGCAGCGACGAACAGGATCGTGGAGCGATGCCGACAGCTGCGTATGTTCACTTTTGTGTCCATTTCTCGGAGCACATAGAGGGCTTCGCAGTCACACAGCGCACCGACACGTTGCAGACTTTGCAGTAGGCACCGGCAACAAGGAATATGAGGATGCGCTGTCCCCCACTTCCTAGCCTGCGCAAGATCGCCGTTGCACGTCCTATCGGCCTTCTGTCTTTTCAGATAGCAGGCGAGGCATTCAAAGCTCCGCGAACCAGTCGCTGATGTCTCGCTCGGATTCATAGAGTCGTCGACGTCGCTGGGTACAGGCTTGTTGGTCATAGTCATATCTCCTCTCTGCGCGAGTGAAGCGGCGCATCGAGACGAGAGAGTCATCGCGGGGTCGGCTACGTCGTCAGAGAGTCTCGGTGTTGGTCTGAGCGAGTGTCAGGGCGTGGGTGTAAGACAAGGAGGTCATTGTCATTGGCACCTACCGCGATCAGCGCCCTGACCACGTAGGCGGGTAAGTGGAGCGGATCGTCATCAATAGCCCGCAAGGCACATAGCCAGGCAGTGTCGACGTCGCCGAGCAGCTAGATGACCTATTCCAAGGGCGTGGCTTGGTCAGAGTCGAGGCGAGGGCGTCCATGATCGTTTTGTGACGAACAACCTGGACACCCTCGCTACTGCACTGTACGTGAGGGTTGACGACTTGCTCAAAGCCTCACCCGGGCTGGCGCCGTGGCGACCAGAGGTGGGCATCGTCCCGAAGCTGACCGACGCTGAGTTGGTCACCTTGGCGGTGATGCAGGCCTTGCTCGGATTCACTTCGGAGTCACAATGGCTGCGCCACGCTCGGGCTCACATGAGGCATCTTTTCGGTTATCTTCCTCAACAATCTGGCTACAACAAACGGCTGCGAGCCGCAGCTGAGTTGATCAAAACGGTGATCCGCGTGCTCTGCGCCGACACCACTTTGTGGACCGATGACGTGTGGGTCGTGGACTCCACCCCGGTCGAATGCGGTCGCTCACGCGAGACGGCTCGGCGCTCGGATCTGGCCGGATGGGCCGAATACGGGTACTGCGCCTCGCACTCACGCTACTTCTGGGGCCTGCGGCTGCATCTGGTCGCCACCCTGGGCGGGCTGCCCGTCGGATTCGCGCTGACCGGCGCGAAAGCCGACGAACGCCAGACCCTGCTGGAGATCTTCCATACGGACCCCCACCTGACCCGCCACCGGCCAGGTCAAACCCTGATCGGCGACAAGAACTACTACGACCGAGTTCGAACGCGCACTGGCCGACGCAGGCCTCAAGCTGTTACGCCCGGCCCGCAAAGGCGAAACCGAACGCCCCGGAGCGCACCTGTTCAAACCCTTGCGGCAGGTCATCGAATCGATCAACCAGACCTTCAAAAGCCAACTCGACCTGGAACGACACGGAGCCCACACACCCAACGGCGTCATCGTGCGCGTCCTCCAACGCGTACTCGCCCTCACCGCCGCGATCTGGCACAACGACAAGATCGGCGCCCCCGTCCACCGATCCCTCACCGCCTACGACCACTGACCTCGGAATAGGTCATCTAGAGCGCTTGACGATTGCGTTCGCTGCCACGTGATGCCGGGGTCGTGGAAGTAGCCGGCCAACGAGATCGGTACGCCCCGGCGCCGGCAGGCCGTCGCCTTGTTGTTCGTACCTATCCTGGGTCTGTTGACGAGGCGGACTGGTCTCACCAATCTGTCGCTCGGCGACAATTAGGCGAAAGATCGATGAGAACCGACGACGAAGCGCCAGCTCTTGTAGACGACGTGTGCCGGGATCGGGGGGGTCGTGGGTCCCACAGTTCCCAGAGCCAGCTGTCTGTCCGTATCCACCGCGGGTCGTCAGCCTCTGGGCTGCCGAAGAGTTCAACGGTGTTTGCGGCGCGGTCGATGCTGACGATGCTGGGACCATCCCAGCGCAAAGAGGTGGTCACCTGATGCGGGTGCGCCTGATGTTCCGCGTTGATCCAGTCAACGATGACCTCGGCGACTTCCCTGCGGAATCCGGGATAGAACATGCCGCTTGGACTGATGTCACCGATGATGGCCGGGAATGCTGGGTCTGAGCCATCGGCATGTATGAATGCCGTTACGGGCAGTTCAGTTGATCGCCGTTCCGGCATTGACCATCCGCATTGCAGGCTGGTTGAGTCTTCCGGGATCATTGTCCAGTCCCAGTGTCGGTCCCCTAACGCGTATCTGCCCGCCGGGCCGGGTAGGTATCGCGTTGGTTCACGGTGAGGTTCGTATTGGACGTCGAGGGAGGATGTCACCAGTATGGCGTCGTCGGCCCATTCTGCGCGTTCGGGCTCACCGTATTCCTCGTGGCGATAGTTGATCCAGTGGACAATCCGCTCGGCGACCTCACGTCTAAACAGTGCGATGAAGGGACAGATGCGGTTCGTCGGATGGGTTTTGATCTCTGCGGGGAATGCTCGTGGGTGCAGGTGGTCTGTCAGGATGACGAGATATTCGTCCTTGTCGCGGCTGACGTGGTCACAGTGATGGGGGTTTGCGGTGTGTAGCCACTTCTCTGGTGCGTTCATGGTTTCCCATTCGTATGTTTGTTTGATGCGATCTCGCTGGGCGCGCGAACAAGCCCCGTCGCCGCAAAGGGTTGTTTACGTTTCAAAGCACCGTTTGCCGTCACCTGGTGTGATCTTGCGTGAGACTAGTCGTCGGCGAGTTCAGCGGTGACGACGATGATTTCCCGAGAACTTTCATCGGCACGGTCGCCCCCAGTCGACGGTGAAGTCCTCTGCGATGTTCTGGGCCACAGTTAGTGGGTCGTACCGTGCGTCGTTCGTTTCCTCGCGGTCCAAGTCATTGACGGTGACACGCGCCTTGATTGTGATCTCGACGTCGAGCCTCGGATCGTATGCAGCCATCGAGAACCGGTCAAGGAAATTGTCGAGACCGCTCCTTTCGATATCGTCGTCCTCGTACTGGCCGATGGCGTATCGCCGAATCGCATCGAGGGTCTCGTCGATGGTCGCTCTTTGCGTGACCCGCTCGTCCGCCGCGTCGTCGATGATGGCGCGTATGGACATTCTTAAGCTGGGTTCCTGCTGTAGCAATTGCACCCTGGTGTCGGCTGGCATGGAGCGCAGCCCGGCTTTGGTGGCGACACGGATGTCATCCGCACCGGTTCTTGACAGGGCGATGCCTGCGGGAACCTCCAGACAGCTAAACGCTGTTCCTGTGGGAAGCTCGGACAATGGGTAGGTCGGTTCCTGCGAGGAGTTGGTGGTGCCAGTGGTATTCGTTGTCATAGCACTATTCGCCTTCTTCTTGGTTGAGTTGGAGATGGCAGTTTGGCCGTTTAGACTGGCGCTGGTGGCAACGTGCCGGAATTCTCCGGTGATGCTTCGGGATGGATGCCGCCGAGAATACGGACGGTGGTACTAAGTTTGATTGGTTTGTCGTCGGGGCCGCGAAGGTGTGTTTTCACGGTTATCTCGCGGATCTGGGTTCGGCCCGGTCCATACGGCTGTTTTCGGGTGTGCTGGGCGACCCACCACCGGTGGTCGTACCGGCGTTTCTTATCCGTGGGCGGATCTGTGGTTGCGGCTGCCGGTAACGCCGCGTTGTCTTGATCGGGTGCTCGTTGCACCGGTGTGGTCATACGTGGGTCGGGGCGGTGGGCGGTGGTGAGTCTGATCAGGCGCACCTCCGCGGGAGGTCTGCCGGAACGCTGATAGCTCTTGCGGACGCCCTTGTCGACGGGAATCGACCTTGTCTCGGCGATGCGTTGGGCCAGGAAGATCCAGGTCGTGACCAGGCTGCTCACCGCACTTCGCGCGTCTACTCGTTGGGCCGGCGCGAGATGGATGTGGCTGCGAGGCACGATCCAACCGATCTGCCCACGCAGATCCTGCAAGGCCGCTGGAGGCACCCCGGTTCCGATGCTGCCGTACCCGACAACACGGATGCCGGCAGGAGTCGTCGTCCACGTAGCCGCGACGAGGTCACCGCGCACGCCGACCGGCCGGCCCCAGGACACCAGCCCGTGGGACGACGGGAGGTCAGGCTCCTCGATACAGGTCGGCGGTAAGGACTGGGACAAATGGTCAATGTTCGCGGTGGATTCTTCGTCAACCCACAGCAGCCACGCCGATTCGAGGCTGGCCGCCACCTGCGCGCGAACATCGCTCTCGTCTAAGCCCAGCGGCAGCGCCAACGGTCCTGTCAACAGGGTATAAAGACCATCACGAACCTTCGGCAGGGTCGACACCTTAGAGCCGCTGCCGGCCACCGTCCCAATGGCGACACTTCCAGCGGTGGCCGAAAGCCGGCCACAACCTCCCGATTAAGGAGAGTCGCGAACGCGTCCGCTTCTGGACCCAGCTTCGGCGCTGCGCGTCGACGCCGGGCGCGCAGACCTTTCAGATCGCCCACCGATACGGAAGTCCCACACTCGGCGCACGCATGCCATTCATCACCGAAATTCTGCCGGAATGGCCCGACCACCGCAGCGATCGGGCTCGTGTGAATCCCATAGACAACATGCTGGTCACTACAGAAGTCGCAGACGATCTGCGCGATGGTCGGCTCGACCACGATAGGGCGCGGAAGATGCTCCGGTGGATCGTTGGCCAGCTCCATGGGATGCAGATAGATGATCTCGCCGGTAGCGTCGTCGACGGACCTGTTGAGGGCTACGTTACAGATTTGGCAGGCGATCAGTGATGCCACGTATTCCTCGGCATTCTCGCCGCCCGGTAGTGAAGTCATTGCAGTCTCCTTACGGGCATGGCGCAAGGACCAGCTGATCGAGTATTCATCCGGAATGACATCCGTATGCCAAGCGGGTCATAGGTCGTCGACACTCGGCACCACGTGGTTACAGTCAAGGTCTATTCCTCTCAATGCGTCTCTGCCGCATTCCGCGGCCCACGCTAAAAGGGGCGCGCTCCCACTCGCGAGAACGCGCCCCTTGCGGAGCTAACTCTTCCTTCTCCAGGCGTACATCACGTCATGGAGCCTCGACTGGTACAGATCAGGGGCAAGATGCGAGTATCACCATCGATAAACCCGGCGATTGTGGACAGGCGCGTCCATTGTCATAAGTCGTCACCCGCAATCCAGCCGAGCACCGTCTTGTAACTAGCGTCGTAGTTATCCTTAATCACCGATCGCAGATCACTGGATTGGTTACGAAGGTAGTCCGCGGTGGCGTTGACCATAAGGTTCAAGCCGTCACGCAACCCTGTGCCGGGTGCGTTGACGGCATCGAGAATGTCGTCTGCCGCCCTGTTGAGCGCCCGGACAATCTCCTCAACAGGATGCGCGTGTGATGAAGACTGTTGTGCCGCGATTGTCGTCTTCTGTTTGCTGCTCATGATTTTTCCTCCAAGCCAAATTAGGAAGCGGGGGTTCACGACCCAGCACCGACGCAATAGGTGATTTGCACCGCCAGCGTCGCTCTCTGAGCCTCCGGTCGGGAAGGTCCCTGGCAGCTCTGCTGCGCGCCAGCGCGGATATCGGCACTACGTCTAGTACGTGACGAATCCGTTTCCAAGTTCGGCGGCGTCGCGCAGGAAGCGAACCCAACTGTCGAACCATGTACGCGACCGCACGGGGTCGTCGGACCACGCGTATTCGGCGAACGCGTCGGCGATCCTTGCCTCGGCTGTGGAGTCGAGAATTGTCAGGGCTGCCCGGATCTCGACCGAGGTCACTACCCAGCCATCGTTTGTGCCAGCGATTTTGTGCAGGGGGATCCCGGGAATCTCGCCGCAGTGGGCGGCCAACACCTTGTCACTGGCCGCCATATAAGCCTTCGCTCGGTCACTAAGGGGATTTTCCTCTTCATCGAAGTCAGGTTCATCCCACGTCATGCCGTCCGGCAGGTCCGGGAGATCCGGCTCGTTAGGTTGCCAGAACCCCATCCCAAGGGCCTCCATAATACTGGACATTGAGGCGCCGCCCCAAACATTCAGCCGGTGACACCAAACTTCTTCGGCTCGCATGGCCTCCAATGCCAACTCGACTTTTGCTCGGTACGGCGCCAGTTCTGGGGCGTCGTACCGCAGTGCAGCCTTCGCGAGGAACTCGTCGCACTCGTCGCAGGCCGCGAAGTACTCTTTCTGCGCGTCGAGATACTCGCTTGTGTCCTTGGGCGCCTTGCGCCACATGTAGTCGTATCCCATGGGTTCGGCTCGTCAGATGTGACAGTCGACGAGAACGAGCCAGGTATCTGGATCGAGGGCGTCGATGTACGCGTTGGCCTTCGTGAGAGGTAGACAGCTTCGGAATCATCCGTCCTGTCACTCGTGGCGAACCAGCCTATTTTTCCCATCTCCCACCACTCGCCCTCGAGGGTGAGCAGGGCCCATCCGGGAATAGCCTGCTCGCGCTTCCGGGCCGCGTACTCGTCTCGCGAACGCCCTTCGATTTCGTCCTCGGGCGCGTCCAGCAGCCATCGCCTGTATTCCTGGGATTCCCGTAGACCCTTGATTCGCGGCTGGTTATGGTAGTCGCGTCGCGCGTCATCCCACGTGTACTGGTTTGTTCCGCCCCCGTCCTTGACGAGACCGGCAAAGGTTGACCAGGGTTCATGTTGTGGCGTGCCGTCGATCACCTTGGCGTAGCGGTCCCAGTCCTCGAGTGCCGCGTTTGAGGCGCGGTCGCGTTGCGCTTGGAGGCGAAGCATTCCCGCTCGACCGCCGTCCACCGCGAACGGCCGAAGGTATGCGTCCTCATTCGCTGACCGAGGCTCCGGCACCATGATGTCGTGTTTTTTTTGCGTCAATCCGCGCCTGGAATGTTCCGCGCCAACTGCCGCCGATGGTCCACCAATCCCAGTGAGCCTGCGGATTGCGCCAGTAGGTCTCACCGTCTTCGTCGGTCAGTTCCTCCACCTCCAGGCTTGCGTCGAATGGCCGCAATGCTTCACTGACAGCCGTTTCGGCCTCCTCAGGTGAGTCTGCGGTCACAGCGACGAGCACAGTAAAATGAGACATCTCAGATTCCTTCACTCTTGGGTTCGGGCGCTGCAGCTGCGCACCCTTGGTTGTTGGTGTTGATCGGGAACTCGGCGAGAGGAGCGCGGTCGTCTTCTGCGACCGCTTGAAGCCGGTTAAGGGCGGCTGTGATATCGCCGGCAATGTCCTGCAGGATCGCGGCTCGTTCAGAAAAGTCGTCGGCATCATGGCACCGGACTTCGTGCTCTACCTCTTCACGAATGATGTCGATCTGGTCGTTGATGATGGCAGCGGCAATGTCCAGCAGCGAACCGATGATGGCGATGCCGCGGCTCAGAAAATCCGCGACCAGCAGGGTTACGATGAGGGCCTGGTTTTTGCCGTTATCCATTTCGAATATCACTGACCGGTCAGTGCCTGGTAGGAATTCCAAGCGGACGGCCCCGAATTGCCGCGTCACCGTGAACGCGTGGTTCGTTGGAATAGGCTGAATGCGATGGACCCGCAACGGCGGGAACGGTGGAGTTGATTCGATCTGGCTTTCGGTCAGGTAGCTCATGGAGCCACCGCCGCCTGGGCGCGAGGCCGCCGACCCGAAAGGGCGGCGGAGATCAAACGTGCGAACTGGGTCATCTGAGACCGCGTCGGGTAGTGTCGCGCGAGGCTTCGATTGTCGTGTTCAAGCAGTGGAATCGCGGTAGACTAAGCATACTTTACCTCGTTTAGCCGTGGTGGAATTTCCCGCGCGATGGGCGCATCGGAAGCGGGACCGATCTTGTTGTGTTTGTGGCACGAAAAGGCCGCAGCGGGTCAGCTGGCGTAAGTCTGGTTTGAGCACTAAGTCTGGGTTTTAGTCGACTGTCGGCACTGCGGGAAGTATTGCCGCTAAGGTTGCCGTCTTGGTTGCTGTACGGAACATCGACGCCGCGTTTGCGGCAATGTTCGATATTCCATCCTCTCGTTCCTGTCGAGTGAAAGGCAGTTTCGCATGCGGGCCGACACGGAACACCGGTATCTCGAAATGCCTCTGGGCGACGGCTTGCCCGTCAGAGGTTGTGTATTCATAGAAATCCGTGCTTCGCAGACCCTGAACATCCGATTCGGTATTACCTGTGCAAACAACGATGAGATCGTAGGTACGACCATCGATGAGCCCGGCCCCAGGTAGGGCGACGGGAGTTGCGCGTCGGTTGATAACATTGAGCCTCTGGGCTCCGAAGCGATCCGGCCGCAGGTAGCTGCCGATGGCCTGATATCTGCCGCGGATCTCATCCTTCCAGATGGCGCAGTTTCGCGGGAGGTCGTTGGAATACCAGTCGATACGGTCGACGCTGTCTAGGGCAGCGGCAGCCATAGACGGTTGTGGCGCGATGCCGAGTAAGGACTCGGCCACGCATTTGCCGGAATCGCCACCGCCGACAATCCCGACACACGACGCAACGCTCTTAGCGGCCACGGCGTCGCCATGCGCTGCATAAACTGGGGGAAGGTGAGGATCGTCGCGCCGTTGGCCACCGCTTGGGCGTACGGGTCGCCCAGTCCTCGCGCGTCGATGACGTTCTGGGCGTACAAGGGGTCTCGGCCTTCGACGTCAACTTCGATGCCTTCGCCATCACGGGCGACGGACAGTACTTGTGCGTCGGTGAGGACTTCCGCGAACTGAGCCAACGCCAGTCGGATGACGAAAGCCATGTCGGTGTTCGTCTGGTATTCGGCCATGGAGACATTCGCCGCTTGAATCGGTGCGCCCGGCAGGTAGTTCAGACTCGCTCCCCCGTCGCCGGCCAGTCCTGCATCCCCCGAGCGGTTGCGGAGTTAAGGAAGAAAGTCGGTGTCTTGGACATCGCGAAACAACCGCCGGCCCGTTCGTTGCGTTCCAGCACCAATGGCTTTTGATGTCCACTGAGGACTCTCGGGTCGCGGCGTAGGCGGCGGCGTGGAAGCCGCTGCCGATGATCACTTCGCGCTCGACTCCGGTCCAGCGTGCCAGCACGTTGTTCTGGCGCACGTCGTCCGCCCAGTAGTCATCCATAAGCTGGTCTGCGTACTCGCGACCGGCTGGATCCAGTGCGATGCCGGTAAGTTGCGCCTCTGCCGGGTTTCGAAACTCCGAGGCCCGCTCCATGACCGCTCGTATTCCGGCTGAGGCGGCCGGTTTCGAGGCGACTGCGGCGAGGAGAGACTCGATCTGCACGGACGGCTCGAAGATGGTCTTCGGCATGGTTGTCTTCCTTTCACTTGGGGATTGGGGCCATTCGCGGCACTACGCGGCGAGAGTGGGAGATTCGGGGACTGGTGGATCCGTACGATCTGCGCGGAATCGGTCGGGTACTGAGCGACAGAAAGGCCCGTACCGCGGGTTGCGGTACGGGCCTTTCGAGTCGATGATTTCCTTGCGCCTAGACGCCTTGCACTGTCATGACTGACTACTTGGATTGGAACTACGCGTCTGCGGGAGGACAGACCAGAGTAATGAAACGATCCAGTCCTCTCACCAGGTCGAGCGTGAGCGGACCGTCCTCCTGCAGCAGCGGGACCAGAGCGTCCAGGAGCTCCTGCCCGTTGGCCGGTAGGTCATCGGAAAGCAGCTCGACGGTGGCCAATAGCGTGCTCGAGAGCCTCCGATGTGGACAGTTTTCCTTGTCCAGCCGTGATTCATATTTGTCGCGGAGGTCGGCGAGCTGTCGGTCGTGCAGCGCCTGCAGCTCCTCTACTTCGTCAAGGTGCTGGTTGGTGGCCTTTTGTACTTCTTTCTGTAGCTCATTTCCAAGGCGAACGGCAAAGGCGTCGTGCTCGGCCATCCAGTGCCGCCGATCCACCTGGTGGCGCCGTGTCACGCCACGCAACGCTTGGCTCATCGCCGACGCGTACTGAGCGGGATCGGCCACCGGGCAGGCCGGTGCGTCGGCCGGCACCGGGTACGCGATGCCGTTGATCGACACCAAGAATTCGGTGCACTCCGGGTCCGCCCAGGCGAA
>NZ_WOTO01000066.1 GCF_010993775.1 Fodinicola feengrottensis
TAGACCACGAGATCGACGTGGTATCGGCGGTGTCTGTTAGGGTCTCGCGGAGCACGTTTCTGACTCTTCCGCCAACCTGGTGCGGTTCCCTGATTCGTGCTTTCTTGCCTGCTACCTGGGCCCCACGTTTCTGGTCTACATCGTGCTCTGGATTGTCATTCGAGCGAATAAAAGCCGGGTGACAGCTGATCACACCCCACTCAGCAGTTGGTCAGCTGTCACCCTTTTACGACGCGTCGCTCATCAGCTTCGCGTAGCCCGGCTTGATCACGTCGTTGATGATGGCCAGCCGTTCGTCGAACGGGATAAAGGCGCGCTCTTCATCGCATTGACCGTGAACCACTGCAGATGCCCGCCAGCCGTAGTGCAAAAAGCGTCCACCAGCAGGGCCCATTCCCTGGTCATCGAGGTGTCGCATCATCAGCCGGTTGTCGTGTTCACCCCGTCACCCCGGAAATAGAGCTCGCGGAGCACCGATCGGGTGCTCGGCAATCGACGCCCGGCCGGGATGGCTGCCGGGGAGACGTCGTTGTCATTGCAATACGCTACCGAACCCGCCAGACGTACGATGACCGACCCTGGCGAAAGCGTGATGTGCGCACCACTCATCGGATAGTGTCACGACCGGCCCGCCTCAGCGGCCAAATCCCATCACCACGAAACGGGGCATTGTGACCGCGCAGCCAATGGCGAATACGCTGGAAAGACCACCGAACGACGTTCTGACCCGCGCGCATCAGGAAAGTCTTGGCCGGCACATCGCGACTTTTCACCCCAAGCGGCGCACCGTAGCCGTCATAGCGATGATAGTGATGGGACTCGCTTCACTGGTCATTCTCGTCGGCTTTTACTTTCTCTGGCTGGCTTTCCAGAGCTCGTTGAACCCCAGACAGGCCGCTAAGCGGGTGTACGTGTTCGACCACGGATTCATGACCGTCAATCACGCAGGCCCTGAGTCGACCTATCGTTGGGACCGGATTTCCTCTGTTTACCAGGAAATCACCGTGAATTATTCCAACGGCATCAAAACTGGCACCACCTACGTCTACACGATCATTCGCGACGACGACGTGCAGACCAAGCTCACCCATTTCTATGACGACATCGCGCGGCTTGGCCGGCTGGTCTGCGACCAGGTCGCCCGGACCCATCTGCCCGCGGTGGAAGCGAAACTGTCCCGTGGCGAAAACGTACAGTTCGGCGACGTCAGCATCGGCCGGCCGGGAATCGCCATCCGCAAGGGCATCGTCCCGTGGCCCGAGGTGGAGGCCGTGAACGTACGGGAGGGCTACGTCTCGATCAAGCGGGCCGGCAAGTGGATGGCCGCCGGTGGCACGCCGGCCAAGAAAATCCCGAACCTCTATTTGTTCCTCCACCTCGCCGACCGTTTTCTGGGCGTACGCGGCTAGGGCGGGTCTCCTCATTCCAGGTGGATGAGGAGACGCGCCCTAAAGAATGTCGCCGGGTTGGTAGGCCGCCGCTGCTGGGTCGGCGGCCACCAGCTTCGCCACCAGGTCAGCGAAAGTGGCCACCTGACGCTGCGCGAGGCCGGTGAAGGAAAGCGGCTCGCCAACTGCGTCGCGGACCTGGGCGGCAGTCAGCCCGAGCCGCGGATCGGTAGCCAGCCGGTCCAGCAAGGCCGAGCCGTCGGTGTCACCGACCTCCCGCATGGCCAGCGCGGTCGCCACCGCGTGCTCCTTGATGACCTCGTGCGCGGTCTCTCGGCCGACGCCGGCGCCCACCGCGGCGACCAACAGTTTCGTGGTGGCAAGGAAGGGCAGATACCGCCGCACTTCGCGATCGATCACCGCGGGGAAAGCGCCGAATTCGGCCAGCACGGTCAACAGTGTCTCGAAAAAGGCCGTCCAACGCGAAAAATGCGTCTGGCAGCGCGACTCTGCGTACGACCGAACAGGAAACGTCGCCCTCGTTCCACTGGTGGTCGCCGGCGAGCGCGCCGACCATGGTCAGGTAGCCGCGCAGGATGTTCGCGAAACCAGTGATCCGCTCGGACGACCGGCTGTTCATCTTGTGCGGCATCGCCGAGGAACCCACCTGTCCGGCCTTGAAACCCTCGGTGACCAGCTCGTTCCCAGCCATCAGCCGGATGGTGGTGGCCAGCGACGCCGGCCCGGCGGCAGCCTGCACGAGTGCGCTCACTACGTCCAGGTCCAGCGACCGTGGGTAGACCTGCCCGACGCTGACCAGCGAGTCCTGGAAACCAAGGTGCCGGGCGACGGCCGCCTCCAGCTCGTCCACCGCGGCCGGCGAGCCGAGCAGCTGCAGCATGTCCGCGCTCGTACCCACCGGACCTTTGATGCCCCGCAACGGATAGCGCGCGATCAGCTCGTCGACTCGGCGCAGCGCCAGCAAAAGCTCCTGCCCCGCGGTCGCGAAGCGTTTGCCGAGCGTGGTTGCCTGCGCCGGCACATTGTGGCTGCGACCGGTGAGGGCGATGTCCGTGTACGTGGTGGCGAGCTCCGCCTGCCGGGCCAGCGCCGCCAGCATCCGGCCGCGTACCAACCGCAGCGCGCTGACGATCTGCAGCTGCTCGACGTTCTCGGTGAGATCGCGACTGGTCATTCCCTTGTGCACCTGCTGGTGCCCGGCGAGCGCGTTGAACTCCTCGATCCGGGGCTTTGACGTCGTGCCGGGTGACCCGCTCACGGGCCGCGATCGACACCAGATCCACCTGGTCGATCACCCGCTCGTACGCCTCAATGGCACCGTCCGGCACCGGCACGCCCAAGTCCGCCTGCGCCCGCAACACCGCCAGCCACAGCTGCCGCTCGAGCACGATCTTGTGCTCGGCGGACCACAGCCTGGCCATCTCGGCACTGGCATACCGACCTGCGAGAACGTTGGGAATCACCGGCTTGCTCACCATCCCATCGTACGGGCCGGGGTGGCCGGCGTTCCCAGGCCGCCAGCCGCCTCAGCCGAACCGCTCCAGGCTGAAGATCCAGGCGTTGAAGGTGCTGGCCACCGGTTCGTCGATCTTGGCGGTCGCGTTGGTGCGGAAGTGGTACGCCTGCTCGAAATGTTTGCGCGCGTCCGGCACCTTGCCCTGCTGCCACAGGCATCTGGCCAGCAGGTCCTCGACTTCCATCTCCGTCTCCTCGACGCGCGCACACAACGTCGCCGGGTCAGCGCTGGCCCGGTGATCGCGCAGCCGACCGGCCGCCACTGTCAGAATACGTTCGGCTTCGTGCGACTGGTGTTCGCAGATGAACGCATAACCGAGCCGCGTCCGGTACACGAACTCATCCGACAGCACGTCGGCTTCGGCCGCGGTGGCCTGCTCGAACAGTGGCACGGCCGCGGCCGTCTCACCCTCGGCCATCTGGTCGAGCGCCAGGTTGATCCGCAGCTCTGCGACTTTTGGCTCGTCAGCGCCACATTCCTCGACCATCCGGGCGATGAACCGGAGCCGCAGCGCTACCGCGTCCGCCCACCGGCCGGCCTTTCGCAACCGGCCGCTGAGTTTGTTCACCGCGGCCACCATTTCGAGCAACCGCGGCCCGGATATCACCGCGAGGTCAGCGAACTTGGCCTCAGCGGCCTGCGCGCGACGCTGTCCGCTGGCCCCGGCCGTACGCCCGAACTCCTGGCATTGCCGCAAAACCTCGGCCTCCGCCGGACACGAAATCTCGGCCGCGGCCCGGATCCACGGCCCGGCGAGGTGCTCCACCCGGCCAAACCGGTGCGCGGCGAAAGATGCCAGCACCTGTTGGGCGCGCAGCCGTACGAACATCGGATCCAGCGGGGTCAGGACGCGCTGGTATCGCAGCACCGCCCGGTCCAACTGGGCACACGCGTCCCACTGATCGCCCTCAAAACGCCGACCGGACGCGATCTGTCGGGCCGACTCCGCGAACGACCGAACCCGCACCGTAGGCAGGAAGACCTCGAGCTCCACGCGTGCGTCGCGATAGGCCTGTCGGGCCTGGGTCTGCTCCACCGGCTCCCTCTCAAGTCTCCCTGTGGTGGCTCTTTCGTCTCAGTTGCGTCAACAATTTCATCACACCTGAGCGGCTTACCCGTTCGGGTCGCCGGCTGCTGTCCTTGTCCGGTGCAGAAAACCAGTGAAAAACAACAGTTGTTGACCGTGCGGGTGGCAACCTGGAGTGCCCTGCATCCCTGGCCGGCGATCGGTGTCTGGGCGGCCATCATCATTGCCTGCATCGGGCTCGGCGCGGTCACCGGAACGAACCAGATCCAGGGAAAGGATGGCTGGGTCGGCGAACAGGGCCGTGCCGCGGCCATCGTGGACGCTGCCGGCCTGAACGCGCCGCCAATGGAGAAGGTGCTGATCTCGGCGCGGTCCGGCGCTTTCGACCGAGGCAAGGCCGATGCCGCCGCGGCGGACCTGACCCGCCGGATGCGCACCCTGGCCGCGGTCTCCAGCGTCGATCCGCCGATCGTGGCCAGCAAAGGAAACTCGGTGCTGGTGAAGATAACTATGAGAGGCAGCGCCAAAGAGGCCGGCACCAAACTGCCGACCCTGCTTGCCCAGACTGCTGGCACTCAGCTCGCCTTTCCGAGCTTGCAGATCGACGAGACCGGCACTGTTTCCACCTCACAGGCGCCTGGCGAGCAACTCGGGAAGGATCTGGCCCGCGGCGAGGTCATCACGCTGCCGGTCACCTTGCTGATCCTGCTGGTGGTTTTCGGCAGCCTGCTCGCCGCCGGCATCCCGATGTTGCTCGCGCTCACCTCGGTTTTCGCCTCGATGGGCCTTTACGCCGCCGCTTCCTCCATTTTCCCGGATGCCGGCGGCGCGGTCGCGAATGTCATCCTGATGATGGGTATGGCCGTCGGCGTCGACTATTCGTTGTTCTACCTCAAACGGATACGAGAGGAAAGTGAGCGGGCGGACGGCAAGATCAGCCCCACCGCGGCCGTACAGATCGCCGCTGCCACCTCCGGCCGCGCGGTAGTGATTTCCGGCCTCGCGATCGTGGTCACCATGGTGGGCCTTTATCTGGCCGGTGACGCCATCTATTCGTCGATCGCCACTGGCACGATCCTGGTCGTCCTCGTGTCCGCGGTCAGCTCACTGACAGTTCTGCCAGCCCTACTGGCGAAACTCGGCATTCGACTCACTCGCCCATCGCGCTTCCTGCGCCTGCGGGCGCGGTCTCACCACCGGGCGGATGGCGGGTTCTGGCCGGCTCTACTGCGCCCGGCGCTGCGTCGCCCGGTGACCACCCTCGCGGTGGCGGTGGCCGCGATGCTGCTCCTTTCGTTGCCGCTGGGCGCTTTCCGTCTCGGCGAATCCGGCCCAGACACCTATCCACGCTCCCTGCCGGCCATCGCTAACTACCTGAAAATCACCGCCGCCTTCCCGGCCGAGGGCTACACGTACGTAGTCGCCGTCCGTACCGACGCGGCCAACGCATCAAAGGTCGTCGCCGGCCTCAAAACCATGGCCGAAGACGCAGACCACGATCCGCTTTTCGCTCCTCGAAACGCGATGACCGTTCGTACGTCCACCGACCGCACCGTCAGTACGGTCGAACTTTCCGCGCCGTACGGACCAAACGACCCGAGAGCTGCGCGAACCCTGAAGCTGCTGCGAAACCAGCTGGTGCCGCGGGTGGTGAGCGGGATCGACCGCGCCCAATACGGGGTGACAGGTGAGATCGCTCGGTCCGTCGACTACGTCCAGCATCAGGAGCAGCAGACGCCGTGGGTGGTCGGATTCGCCTTGCTGGCCACGTTTGCGATGATGGTGGCGGCCTTCCGGTCCGTGGCGATCGCCTTCGCCGGTGTGGTGCTGAACATGCTGTCCTACACCGCCACCCTCGGCGTGCTGGTGCTGGTATTCCAGCACCATTGGGCCGAAGGCATCCTCGGTTTCCAGTCGGTCGGTTTCATCAGCGACCGCGTCCCGCTGATCCTTTTCGTGATTCTTTTTGGGCTGTCCATGGACTATCAGGGTCTTCGTCGTCAGCCGAATCCGAGAAGCCGCGCACCGCGGCATCCCCACCAGGCAGGCCATCTACGAAGGCGTGACCACGTCAGCCGGCGTCGTCACCATCGCCGCTGTCATCATGACCTCCGTCTTCGCCAGCTTCCTTTTCGTCGGCCTGACCGAAATGAAGGAAATCGCGTTCGGCCTCGGCCTGTCGGTCATCCTCGACGCCTTCATCGTCCGCATCATGATCCTCCCCGCCATCATGACCCTCCTCAACAACCACACCTGGTGGCCCAGTCACCCAGCCCACCTGATCTCTGGGCCCGTGCGTAACGACGGCTCTCAGACCAAGGTTGGTCAACCTCGCTAAACCCAACCACGCGCACCCCACCCAACACAGGACCGCCACCTTCAACTCCACAGCTGGCCAACTCGCCCGAAACCAAACCCGCGTACCCCGCCCGGCGCGGAACCGTCACCATTTCCACCAAGTTGGTCAACTTCGACGAAACCCAACCCCGGCGGCGCCATCGGCCGCCAGGCCGATGTTGTCGCCCCTCCGGCAGGAGCGTCCGCCTTCCAGGCCCCGCGGTCTTTGCGGGGCCTGGAAGGCGGACGCTCGTAGCCGTAGTCGACGGCGCCCGCGCCGAAGGCGCCAGAAACATAGGGCGGATCGGCAGTAACCATCGGAAAATCCCGCCCCGCCACCGGTCTTTGGTGGCGGGGCGGGATTTTCCGATGGCTGGTAGACGAGACGCCGCACCCTCGCAGTAAACGCCCTTAACCAGGGCGCTCACCTCCGCAGTAAACGCCCTTAACCAAGGCGCTCACATCCGCAGCAAACACCGCCCTTAACCAGGGCTAACCGCGTACCCTCCCCAATACAAGAGGCGAGGGAACATACTCCGTACCAATATCAACAGCATCCGCGAGAGCTTCCAAAGCCCCCTCAAACCGCGAAACTTCCTCGGTATGCAGTTCAAAAATCGCATCCCCAGCCCGCACCGTATCCCCAGGTTGCGCATCATCACCACCCCAGCAGAAGCTGACACGGGGTCCTCTTTGCGGGCCCGGCCAGCGCCTAACCGCCAAGCCGCAACACCCACCGCATAGGCGTCCATCCGTGTCACAACCCCGTCAGCGGAGGCCGTGACGACGTGTTTTTCTGGAGCTTCAGGCAAAGCAGCCGACGGGTCACCGCCTTGTGCGGTGATCATCCGCCGCCAGACGTCCATCGCGCGTCCGTCGGCCAACGCCTTGGCGGGGTCCACATCGGACAGTCCGGCCAACGCGAGCATTTCCCTGGCCAGCGTGACGGTCAGCTCGACCACGTCGGACGGGCCGCCACCGGCCAGCACCTCGACGGATTCGGTGACCTCCAACGCATGCCCGGCTGTACGCCCCAGTGGCGTCGACATGTCGGACAGCACGGCCACCGTCGGCACGGAATGCGCGGAGCCGAGCCGGACCATTGTCTCGGCCAACCGGCGGGCCGTGTCCAGGTCCTTCATAAAAGCGCCGCCGGAGCCGACTTTTACGTCCAGCACCAGACCACCGGCGCCTTCGGCGAGTTTCTTGGACATGATCGAGCTGGCGATCAGCGGGATCGACTCGACGGTCGAGGTGACATCACGCAACGCGTAAAGCTTCTTGTCCGCTGGAGCCAACCGATCGCCGGCGGCACAAACCACCGCGCCTACCGAGGAAAGTTGGCTCAGGTAGTCCTCAGTGGACACTGAGGCGCGCCAACCCGGAATGGATTCCAGCTTGTCCAGGGGTGCCGCCGGTGTGGCCGAGGCCGCGACCGGACAGCTGCGGTACGATCGCGCCGCAGGCGGCGACCAATGGCGCCAGCGGCAAGGTGATCTTGTCGCCGACACCGCCCGTCGAGTGCTTGTCGACGGTCGGCCGATCGAAGCTGGACAAGTCCATCCGGTCACCGGAGGCGATCATCGCAGCTGTCCAACGGGCGATCTCCGGATCGGTCATGCCGTTCAGGAAAATCGCCATCGCCAACGCCGCCGACATTTGCTCGTCGGCCACCTCGCCGCGCGTGTACGCGTCGATAACCCAGTCGATCTGGTCGTCCGAAAGGGAAAAACCGTCCCGCTTCGTACGGATGACATCAACCGCCGCGAAACTCATCGGACCTGGTCCAGGTGGTCAGGGCCGAAGGCGTCCGGCAACAGCGCCGACATCGGCCGTGGACCGTCGGCGAACTCGATCAGGCAGTCCGGGCCACCGTGCTCGATGAGCAGCTGTCGGCACCGCCCGCACGGCACCAGCGGCTCGCCGGCACCGTCCACACACGACAGTGCGACCAGCCGGCCGCCGCCGGTGGCGTGCAGCGCGGACACCACTCCGCACTCGGCGCACAAGGCGAGGCCGTACGAGGCGTTCTCGACATTGCAGCCGGTCACCACCCGGCCATCGTCGACCAGTGCGGCCGCGCCCACCGGAAACTTGCTGTAGGGGGCGTACGCGTCGCGCATCGCCTCAATGGCGGCGGCGCGCAGCGCGACCCAGTCGACCGTCTGACCTGCTCTGGCAAACATGTCGCCTACGTTAACCGCCCTGTCCTCGGCGGTAGATGACGCCATCCGCGGCCGGCATCCGCAGCCGCTGCGCGGCCAGCGAAAGGACCAGCAATGTGGTGATGTGCGGCGTGTACGTGATCAGTTCCTGCGGCACCGTGGTGCTCAGGAAGAACCACACCACCAGCAGCACCGCGATGAACAGCCCGATACCGCCCTGGAGCCAGCGGCGCCGCCACAGGTTCCAGGCGGACAGCAGAACCACCAGCAGCGCGACGAAAAACAGCAACGCGTGTACGGACGAGTTCTGCCGGGACTGCAGGGCGTCGGTGAAGCCGAACAACGTCGCGCCAGCCGCCAGCCCGCCGGGTCGCCAGTTGCCGAAAATCATCGCGGCGAGGCCGATGTAACCGCGACCGCCGGTCTGTCCCTCCCGGTAGATCGACGAGGCCACCGTGACCAGGAAGGCGCCGGCCATGCCGGCCATCCCGCCGGACACAATGACTGCCGCATACTTCATCCGATAGACGTTCACGCCCAGCGTCTCGGCGGCGATCGGGTTCTCGCCGCATGAGCGCAGCCGCAGGCCGAAGGACGTACGCCACAGCACCAGGAACGTCAGCGGCACCATCAGGATCGCGATGATCGTCAGCCACGACAAACCGGTTGTGACACCACGCAGCAGGCCGGCGAGGTCGGAAATCAGGAACCAGTGTTTGGACTCGATCGGCCGCAGAAGACCGGTCATGCCCGGAATGCCGATGGTGTCGAAGCCGGGCACCGGCGGCGACTGGGTGGCCCCGCCGCCCTTGCCGGTGAAGGCGATGACCGCCAGATAGCGGGCCACGCCCTGTCCGATGATGTTGATCGCGACGCCGGAAATGATGTGGTCAACACCGAAAGTCACGGTGGCGATCGCGTGCACCAGGCCGCCAAGCGCGCCGCCCACCACCCCACCGACCAGGGCCGCCCAAGGGCTGTTGAAGGCGAGGCAAAAGTACGCGCCGGACCAGGTGCCGAGAATCATCATGCCCTCGAGGCCGATGTTGACCACACCGGCTCGCTCCGCCCAGAGGCCGCCGAGGCCCGCCAGCCCGACCGGGATCGCGAGGGTGATCGCGGCGCTGATCTGGCCGCCGGACGTGATGTCGTCGGCGCCGGTGAGCGTACGCACCAGGCACAGCAGCAGGAAAAGCCCGCCGGTGATGATCAGGCCGCGCCGCCAGTCCAGCTTCGGCCCGGCGGTGGCGCCGAGTGAGGGCGCGAGGGTGATGTCGGTGGCGGTGCTCATGCGGCCGCTCCCTCGGCGACCGGGACATCGGTGGCCAGCTCACGGCCGACCGCGCGTTGCTGCTGG
Source organism: Fodinicola feengrottensis (assembly GCF_010993775.1). Taxonomy (GTDB): domain Bacteria; phylum Actinomycetota; class Actinomycetes; order Mycobacteriales; family HKI-0501; genus Fodinicola; species Fodinicola feengrottensis. The sequence continues at coordinate 9,812 of NZ_WOTO01000066.1, forward strand.
CGCAACGTCAACCGGCGGACCACCTCATACGCGATGACCACGCACAGCACGACGGTGCCCTGGGTGATGATCACGATCTCCTTCGGGATGCCGTTCAGGTCCAGGATCAGCGACGACTGGTCGAGGAGGCCCCAGCAGCAGCGCGCCGAACGCGATGCCGATCGGGTTGTTCCGGCCCAGCAACGCGATCGCGATGCCGGTGAAGCCGAGCCCCGCCGGGAAGTCGAGCGAGTACGTGTACGAGGCGCCGAGCAGCTGCGGCAGCCCGACCATGCCGGCCAGCGCACCAGAGATGATCATGGTGGTGAGGGTCATCCGCTTGACCGACACACCGCTCGCGACCGCCGCCGACGCGGACAGACCGGTGGCCCGCAGATCGAAACCGAACCGGCTGCGGTTGACCAGGATCTGGTAACCCACGCCGGCCAGGACCGCCAGGATGATCAGCCCGAAGATGGTGGTGTTCGTCCCCGGGATCAGCGGCAGCCCAGCGACCCGGCCGGACGGCGGGATGGTCGGCGTACCGATGTTGTTGCTGCCGGCGGCCTGGACCGCGAACCGGCCGCGCTGCAACATATACGCCACCAGGCCGGTGGCGATGAAGTTCAGCATGATCGTGGAGATGACGCTGACCCCGCGGGTCACCTTCAGCAGCCCGGCGATGCCGGACCACAGGCCGCCGACCAGCACTGCCACCAGGATCGTCACCAGCTGGCTCAGCACCGGCGGCAGTGGCACGAACCCGGCCACCACGGCGGCGACCATCGCGGCCAGCCGGTACTGCCCGTCGACACCGATGTTGAACAGCTTCATCCGGAAGCCGATGGCCACCGCGAGCGCGGACAGGAAATATGTCACCGCGTTGTTGATGATGTTCGCGATGCTGCTGTCCGGCTGCGCGCCGTAGCTGATCATCTGGCCAAACGCGAACAGCGGTTGCGCACCACTGACAGCAGCACCAACGACGACGTGATGATGAGCGACAGCACCAGCGCCAGCACCGCGGCCAGCAAGCCCGGCAGCAGCCGTTTGAGCGCGGCGGTCATCGCGTCCTCTCGATCATGAGCTGCGGTCCGCTGAGTCGCCGCCAGCTGGCTCGGTGGGTGCGTCGTCGGTGGCGCCGGTCATCGCCGAACCGAGCTCCTCAGGTGTGACGGTGGCTGGATCGACGGTGGCCACGATCCGGCCGCGCAGGATGACCCGCAGCGTGTCGGACATGCCGATCAACTCGTCCAGGTCGGCGGAGATCAACAACACCGCGAGGCCGGCCGTCCGGGCTCGCCGCAGGTGCTCCCAGATCGCCGCCTGGGCGCCCACGTCCACGCCACGGGTCGGGTGCGACGCGATCAGCACCCGCGGCTGGTGGCTCATCTCCCGGCCGACAATCAGTTTCTGCTGGTTGCCGCCGGACAGCGAGGCCGCCGCCACGTCGATGCCGGGCGTACGCACGTCGTATTCCGCGACGATCCGCTCGGTGTCCGCACGCGCGCCGGCCCGGTCGATCCACGGGCCGGAGATGTTCGGTTTCTGGTTCTGGTGACCCAGGATCCGGTTCTCCCAGAGCGGCGACTCCAGCAGCAGGCCGTGCCGGTGCCGGTCTTCGGGGATGTAACCGATGCCGGCCGTCCGGCGCTGCCGGGTGTCCCAGTCGGAGATGTCCCCGTGCCCGAGCCGGACCACGCCGGTGGACGGGCGCATGCCCATGAGTGCCTCGACCAACTCGGCCTGGCCGTTGCCCTCGACGCCGGCGATGCCCAGGATCTCGCCGCGGTGGATCTCGAAGGAGACCCCGTCCACCGCGGGCCGCCCGTGCTCCGACGGCACCGTCAGGTCGGTGACCGAGAGCTCCACCTTGTCGGTGACCGCGTCCGTACGCAGCTGCGGCACCGGCAGTTCGCTGCCGACCATCAGCTCGGCCAGCTGCCGGGAGGTGACCTCGGACGGCTTGACCGTACGCACAGTGGTGCCGCGCCGGACGACGGTGATCTCGTCGGCGACCGCGAGCACCTCGTCGAGCTTGTGCGAGATGAAGATGACCGTCAGGCCCTCGGCCTTCAGGTCGCGCAGGTTGCCGAAGAGCTCGTCGACCTCCTGCGGCACCAGCACCGCGGTCGGCTCGTCCAGGATCAGGATTTTGGCGCCCCGGTAGAGAACCTTGAGGATCTCCACCCGCTGCCGGTCGCCCACGCCGAGGTCCTCGACCAGCCGGTCCGGCTGGATGCCCAGCCCGTACGACTCGGAGATCTCCAGGATCCGGCGGCGAGCCCGAGCCCCGATGCCGCACAGTCGCTCGGCGCCGAGCACCACGTTCTCGGTGACGGTGAGGTTGTCGGCGAGCATGAAGTGCTGGTGCACCATGCCGATGCCGGCTTTGATCGCCTGCTGGGGAGAGCCGAAATGCACGGTCGCGCCGTCCACCTCGATGGTGCCGGCGTCCGGCCGCTGCATCCCGTACAGGATCTTCATCAGCGTCGACTTGCCGGCGCCGTTCTCCCCGACGATCGCATGCACGGTGCCACGCTGCACCTCGATGTTGATGTCGTCGTTGGCGACGACTCCGGGGAACCGCTTGGTGATCCCACGCAGAGCCACCGCCGTCGGGGCGGTCGCCGGACTCTCGGTCGGCTTTGGTCAGTGCTGGAATGGCTGACGCTCCTCTTTGAGCGAGAGGCTGGCCCGATGCCGACGCACCGGGCCAGCCGCTGGATGTCCTGCTGGGGTTGCTAGGAAGCCGGGGTCGCCGGGACCACGATCTTCCCGTCGATGATCTGCGTCTTGAAACCGTCGATCACCGACTCGTACTGCTTCACGGCCGGGTTGCTGGTCGAGTAGCCGACCCCGTTCTCCTTCAGGCCGAACCGCTGCTCACCGGACTTGACCTGGTTCTTGCCGGCCTGCTCGACGAAGTTGAACACCGCGGTGTCCACGCCCTTCAGGGCCGAGGTCAGGATCCACTGCTTCTGGTCCGCCGTCGCGGTCGCATACTGGTCGGAGTCGACGCCGATAGCCCACTTCTTGGAAGCGGCCGCGGCCTCGAACAGACCCGAGCCGGAGCCGCCGGCCGCGTGGTAGACCACGTCAGCGCCACCGTCGTACATGCCCTGGGCGGTGACCTTCGCCTTCGCCGGGTCGTTGAAGCCGGTGAAGTCCGGCGGCTGGGACAGGTACTTGACCTGGACCTTGATCGTCTTGTCGACGGCCGCGACCCCGGCCTGGTAACCGGCCTGGAACTTCTGGATCAGCGGAGTCTGCACGCCGCCGATGAAGCCGACGTTCTTGGTCTTGGTCGCCTTCGCGGCGGCCACCCCGACCAGGAACGAGGACTCGTTCTCCTTGAAGACCAGGTTGGTCACGTTCGGTCCGGAAACGTCGGAGGCGGCGCCGTCGACGATCGCGAACTTCACCTTCGGGAACTGCGGCGCGACCTCTTTGAGGCCCGGCGCGTACGCGAAACCGACCGCGATGATCGGGTTGAAGCCGGCCTGGGCGAGCAGCTTGAGCCGAGCCGCCTTGGCCGCGTCGCTCTCGCCGACCACCGCGGAGAGCTCTTTGGTGGTGATCTTCAGGTCGGTCTTGGCCTTGTCCAGACCCGCCGCCGCCAGGTCGTTGAACGACTTGTCGCCGCGGCCACCCACGTCGAACGCGAGCCCGACCTTGACCGACGTGGTCGACGAGCCGCCGCCCGCCGTCCCGGTGGTGCCACCGCCGCAGGCGGTCAGTGCCATCGCACCGACGGCCAGCACCGAGGCCAGCTTGATCCCCCTCGCTCGACGCACGTCGAGACTCCTTCCTATGCGCGCCCGGCCCGACGACAGTGTGGGCCGGGATGAACCGTCGCGACTGTAGCGGGCGGCGCAACACCGGGGAGCCGAACGGTGAACTTGTGATGTCCCGGTAATACGGACGCCGCAGCTTGACCGATCAATGCCCTTGCACCGCTGTCCCACCGCCACGGCAACTGTGCTCGTGACGCAGGTTAGTGTGGCGCACTGACAGTCCTGACGAGGGCCGAGTCGGTGGATTCTAAGGAGGTCGGCGTGTCGGAACCGGAACCGACCGCCGGGTCGGACCCGGAATCACCCGACGTATCCGACCTGCGTACGGCCAAGATCGATGCTCCTGCCGACTCCCTCGCCGAGGCGGACCCCGCCGCGGCCGAGTCTGAGCCGGTTGACGCCACCGAGCCGGAGCTGGTCGACGCCACCGGCTCGGAGCCAGCGGCTCCCGGTTTCTGGAGCCGGGCGAGCCTCGCCGGTACGCACTATGCCAACCGGGACGGCACCTGGTCCTGGTACGCGCACCGGGTGACCGGATTCCTGATCTTCGTCGCCGTCCTCGTCCACGTCGCCGACCGTGCGCTGGTGCTCGTTTCCCCGGACTCGTACAACACCGTCGCGGCGATCTACACCCACCCGGCCGGCGTGTTGTTGGACGTCGTGGTCTTCGGCGCAGTGCTCTACCACGCGCTGAACGGCCTGCGGATCATCGCCATCGACACGATCGCCGCCGCGGCCCGGATCCAGGGCACGCTGATGCGAGTCGTGTTGGTGCTGTGGGTTCTGGTCATGATCCCGGTGACGTACCAGCTGCTGTCGTACCCACTCGCGCAGCTTTTCGGGAGTGCCACATGACCACCATCTGGGAGCATCGGCTGACGCTTTTCATGCGGCTCTCGGGCGTCCTGCTGGCCGTACTCGTGCTGGGCTACCTCTACCAGACCGACCTCGCGGACGGCGGCGTCCAACGCCTCGGCTTTGCCTGGGTCGCGGCCCGTTGGTCGAACCCGCTCTGGCAGGCCTGGGACGTGGTCACTCTGTGGCTGGCGCTGCTGCACGGCGCGAACGGCCTCCGCGTCGTCGTCCGCGACTACGCCAAGTCCGGGCGGTTTCTGTACGGCCTGGTGGGAGTGCTGACGATCGCCGCGCTCGCGGCCGGGACGTACGTGATTTACGCCTTCAACCCCGCACTCACGTCCTGAGAGCTACCGCGCGCTCATCGCACCCGGCCGCGGCGAAATCTACATAGGGTGCGGCGCGAAATTGTCGTACGTGTCTGTTTTTCTTTCCCCCTCCCTTTGAACGGGCGGGGGGTGGGTCGAGAGGTGGACCTTAATTTTTAGTTGAACATCGGTCCTCAAACCCCCCCCCCACCCGTCACTGGGTGGGGGGGTGATTTTTGGGGGTGGGTACGACAGTTTCGAGCCGCACCCCGCGTACGGGCCGGCCAGACTCTCAGCTTGAGCGGCGCCGAGAGGCCAGGAAACCGCGGATGCCGTAGACGCCGACGACGGTTCCAATGGCGAGTGAAGTGACGATCAGCAGCACATGCACGATCAGGAAGCTGGTCGGCGAGCCGGCCGTGAAGGAGCGGGGGTCATTCCAGATCGCGACCGCGAAGCGCGGCCAGATGATCCAGTTCCACACGCCGACGACCACCAGGAAGATCGACCAACCACGCGAGAGCACCATGCCTCCAGTGTCCCCGGCCGCCAGCAGGCAACTTCTACCGGGTGTCGAAGCAGGCGTACGCCGCTTTTGGGCTAGTTCCGCGCGCCTGCGAGACCTACGGGGTTCGTGTGACTAGCGTGGCTGCCGATGCCCGTGAGCCCGCTGACTACTCCGATGCCCGCGATCTCCCGTCGGCGGGCGGTCGTTCTGGTGGCGGCGCTGTGCTGCGCGATCGGCGCGGCGATTCCGTGGCCAGGGGCGGCCACCGCGGACATCAGGACCGGACCGATCGGCGGGTCGCTGATGGGTACGACCGGCGAGGTGCACGCCTCGAACTCGGCCCCGCCGCCGGCGATGGACGCCTCCGCGTACGTCGTCGCCGACGCCACCACCGGCAACGTGCTCGCCGCCAAGCAACCGCACTGGCGGAACGAGCCGGCCAGCATCCTCAAGACCCTGCTGACGCTGACGATCGTACGAAATGTGCCGCTGGACAAGCAGGTCGTCGTCAACGCCGCCGACCTCAACGTCGAGTGCACCTGCGTAGGCCTGACGCCCGGCCGCAGCTACACCGTTGACGCACTCCTGCACGCGCTGCTGATGCGCTCCGGCAACGACGTGGCCAATGTGCTGGCGGAGGCGACCGGCAGCCGCGCGAAGACGCTGCAGCTGATGAACGCGCGACCGCGGCCTCCCTCGGCGCGTACGACATCAACGCCCTCACCCCGAACGGCCTGAACACCCCCGGCCAGGCGGTCTCCGCGTACGACATGGCGCTGGTCCTGCGAGCCGGACTGGCCGACCCGCGCTTTCTGCAGTACTTCTCCAGCACGACATTCTCGTTCGGTCCAGTAGGTGGCCCGAGTCGGCCGTTGGAAAGCCAGAACGAGCTCTGGCACCTCGGCTTTTCCGGTGAGATCGGCGCGAAAAAAAACGGGTGGACGACACCGGCCGGGCACACGTTCGCGGCCGCCGCACAGCGTGGCGGGCGTACGCTCATCGTCACGATGCTGAATGACGACCCACCCGGCCGGCGCGGACGCCGCCGCCCTGCTGAATTGGGGCTTTGGACTGTCCGCCTCCGCTGGCGCGGTGGGCAGCCTCGTCCCGGCACCGGCCGATGTGGCGCAGGCGCAGCAGGCCCGGGCCGCCGCCAACGCAGCCAAGGCCAACACCATCCAACAACACGCCAACGCCCAAACAACGCCTGGCCGGCCAACGAAAACTCCGCCGCCGGGCTCGAATGTCAGCGTGCAGAGCGGATTCTCGCTCGGCGCGGTCGGCCTTGCCGGCATCGCACTGCTGCCCGGCCGCCGCCGCCCCAAAAAAAGCGCCGCAGGAACAGCCGACCAACTCGCGAGCGTTGATGCTCGTACGCTCCCGTCTCGTCACCTTCGCGGCTGCCCTCCTGGCGGCGGCGCTGACGGTGGTGGTGCCGGTAGCGCCGGCGGCCGCCGCGCCAGCACCGGCGCCATGCCCCATCGCGCCCGCATCACCGCCGATCGCCAAGCACCCGCCAGCGCCCGTCCCACCGGCCCGGCCGGACTCGACCGTTGGCGGCGACCAACTGTCGACCGGCCTCGCGATGCCGCCGGGCAGCACTGCACCCGCCGGACTTTCCGCTTCTTCGTGGATTGTCGCCGATCTGGACACCGGCGCGGTGCTGGCGGCCTGCGCCCCGCACGTACGCCACCCTCCGGCGAGCTGCATCAAACTGCTGACAATGCTTACCGTGCTGCCAAAACTCGGTGACGACAAGGAAATCGTGACGGCCACTTCGCAGGACACCGACATCGAGCCGGGCAGCAGCGCGGTCGGGATCGTGGCCGGCGGCAAGTACGACCTGCACACCGTCCTTCTTGGCTTGCTTTTGGTTTCTGGCAACGATGCCGCGATGATGCTCGCGCGGCTGGGTGGCGGCGCCGGCGGAGTGCCCGCGACGATCGCCGCGATGAATGACAACGCCCAGAAAATCGGCGCTCTCGACACCACCGCGAAGACCCCGCACGGTCTGGACGCCAACGGCCAGTTCTCGTCCGCGTACGACCTGGCGATGTTTGCCCGGGCCGACTTCAACCTGCCCAGGTTCGCCGCACTGGACGGCACCAAGACCGCGCAGATCCCGACCGAAACCATCACTTTGCCAGGCCACAAGCCAAAAACGTATCCTGGCTACCAAATCCAGAACGACAACAAGCTGCTCCGCGGCTATTCCGGTGCGCTGGGTGGGAAAACCGGCTACACCGATGTTGCCCGGCACACGTTCGTCGGCGTCGCCCAGCGCGGCGGCCACCGACTGGTGGTGACCTTGATGAATGGCGAACAAAGACCGGTGCCGATGTGGGAACAAGGGGCGCGGCTGCTGGACTGGGGCTTCAGCCACGAAAGTACGACGGGAGTCGGCACTCTGGTGTCACCGGCGCCCACCCCAAGCCCCAGCGCGCCGCCGGCGGCGGCGCAAGCCACCCCAGTGTCATCGTCGAATTTCCCCACCACACTGGTCGTTTCGCTGCTGGCCATGGCCGCGGTACTGGTCGCCGGGGCTATTTTCTGGTGGCGACGGGCGTCGGCTCGGAGTCGTTAGCCTCGACTTCTTCCTCGGTGTCGTACGGGTCGACCTCGTCGGCCCTGATCCGCCGGTCCGTCGCGGTGAGCGCGGACGAGAAGAACATCAGTTGGTTGAGATAGAAGAGAAAAAGCAGGATGCCGACCGAGACGGCGACCGCCTGGTAGGCCGGATTGGCCTGCGTGCGGGAAATGTAGAGGACCCCGAGCGTACGCAGCAAAGTGAACCCAGCGGCCGACAGCAGCGCCGGCAGGAGCACGACCTTGAACGGGATCTTCAGCCGCGGCAGTCCGGACGGACATCAGCGCGATGAAGAAGATCACGTTGACCGCGAGACTCAGCACCACACCCACTGCCTGCAGGAAAAACGAGCCGCCGCCGGAGTCCGCGAGGCCGAGGAACTGCAGAATCAGCCGGGTTCCACCGGAAAGCACGCCGGAGACGACGAAGGAGAGCGCCAGAATCACCCCGAGGCCAACCAGGATGCCGGCGTCGATCAGCTTGCGGACAACGAAATTCCCCGGCGCCTCCGGGCGCTTCCAGATCGCCCGGATCGCGGACCGAGTGGCGTCCACCCAGCCCAGGCCCGCGAAAGAAAAACCCGACCAGGCCAATGATCCCCGGCCGCGCCACGAGCCTTGACGATGTCCTGCACGCTGATGAACGGCAGGTTTTGGTGCAGCGTGGTCTCGACCTGCTGGGTGATTTCCGGGTGGCCGGCGAACACGTACCCGAGAACGGAAAAAGCGAGCAACAGCAACGGAAAAATTGCGAGGAAGCCATAGTACGTGCAAGCCGCCGCGAGTCTTCCCGCAGTCACCTCACCAAACAGCGCGCCGGCCTTGATGATGTGGTCCAGCCAGCCAAAACGCTCGCGCAGCCGATCCAGCCGGCGCTGCGCGCCCTGCACGACCTCGGCCCCTTTTTCGGCCAGACTCTGGCTGTCCGCCATCGGGCATCCCTCCCCCTTCCAGGGTGGCCCGAAGAACGGGCCACCGCATTTCGGGGACGTTTAGGCGAACGGGAAATTCTCCTCCGGCCGCCACTGGCCGTCAGTGCCGTGGGTGTAGAGCGTGAAGCCACCGACCCGAAAACGAGCGTCGAAGTCAGCCAGCTTCTCGTACACCCGATCCAGCGACGCCTCATCCACGTCGTGCGCGACCGTGACGTGCGGGTGGTACGGGAAGTGCAGGTCGCGGCGCAGCGGGCCGCCGCGGATCGCGGACTCCAGCAGCTCGCACTCGCTGATCCCGCGAGCCACCCCGACGAAAACCACCGAGGTGACCGGCCGGAACGTCCCGCTGCCCCGCAGGTGCAGCTCGAACGGGCTGTGCTCGGCGGCGACCGAGCGCAGGTGCGCCCGCACTTCCTCGACCTGAGCCTCCGGGATCTCGGTCGGTGGCAGCAGGGTCACGTGCGCCGGCACGCTGGGCGCGAGCGGGTCGCCGGAAGCGGCTCGATGGGCGTCCAGCAGCGCACCCCAGGGCTCCGGGATGCTGATCGCGACGCCGATCGTACGGACAGCGGCAGCCTGCGTCACCGGCCCTGGCCTTCGCCGGCGGCCGGCAGGAAACCGATCCGGTCATAGGCGCGCGCCAGCACCGGTCCGGCGATCGCCCGCGCGCGGACTCCGCGCCGGCGGCCAGCACCCGGTCCAGCTCGGCCGGGTCGTCGAGATAGGCCGCGGTCCGGTCCTGAATCGGTGTCAACACCTCGACCACCACCTCTGCCAGGTCTTTCTTGAAGTCACCGTAGCCGCGGCCGGCATAGCTGTCTTCAAGATCGGCAATCGTACGACCCGAAAGGGCGGCGTAAATGCGCAAAAGGTTGCTGACGCCCGGTTTCTTCTCCACGTCGTAGCGCACTTCGGCGTCGGAGTCGGTCACCGCCGACCGGATCTTCTTCGCCGACCGCTTGGGGTCCTCCAGCAGGTCGATGATGCCGTTCGGGCTGGACGCGGACTTGCTCATCTTGGCGGTCGGGTCCTGCAGGTCGGTGATTTTCGCGGTGTCCGTCACGATGTGCGGCTTGGGCACCACGAACGTCTCGCCGAACCGGCTGTTGAAGCGCTGCGCGAGGTCGCGGGACAGCTCCAGATGCTGGCGCTGGTCCTCGCCCACGCACGGCGTCCGTGTCGTAGAGCAGGATGTCGGCGGCCTGCAGGATCGGGTACGTGAAGAGGCCCACTGACGACTGCGACTCACCGCCCTTGCTCGACTTGTCCTTGAACTGTGTCATCCGGCTGGCCTCGCCGAAGCCGGTGATGCAGGACAGGATCCACGCGCCCTGCGCGTGCTCGGGCACCTGCGACTGGACGAACAGCACGGACGTCTTCGGGTCGATCCCGACCGCCAGTAGTTGGGCCGCCGACACGCGCGTACGCCTACGGAGCACCTCCGGGTCATGCCCGGCCGTGATCGCGTGCAGGTCCACCACGCAGTAGACGCAGTCGTGCGACTCCTGCATCGCAACCCAGTTACGCACCGCACCCAGGTAGTTGCCGAGGTGGAACGAGTCGGCGGTCGGCTGGATGCCGGAGAAGACACGTGGACGGGAGTCGGCCATAGCCGCATTCTGTCAGGCTGCCGCACCGGGCCGGACGCCTTCCCCACCCTTGCCAGACGTCCGTACGGTCCGTGTCCGCCAGCCCCGCACCGTCACCCTCCGTACACACCCTTTGTCCGAATCAGGGAGTGAGGATGATCTTGCCGGCGGCGAGACGGTCCTCGAAGCGCCGATGAGCGGTGGCCGCCTCGGCGAGCGGCAGGTGACTGTCGATCAAGGGTCGCAACTCACCGCGTACGGCCAGGTCGAGCACGGTCGTACGAGCGGCCTCGACCCGCTGGAGCCACCCGTCGCGGCGGGCGCAGTCGACCAACCGCAGCCCGCGGGCATCAAGCTCGAAAGCCTCGATCCGGGCCCAGTCGCCGCTCAACAGCCCGTACGACATCATCCGGCCGGTGCCCGCTGTCATGGCGTCCAGCAACCGCCCCGCCGAGTCACCGCCGATGGATTCGAAAACGACGTCGATACCGCGAGGCAGCTTCTCCTGCCAGCCTTCCTCGCGGTGGTTCACCACCTCGTCGAAGCCGCGCTCCAAAGCCAACTCGAGCTTCGCGGACTCCCGGCGGTGCCGATGATGCGACCAGCACCGGCACGCCGAGCCAGCTGCGCGAGGTAGCCACCGACCTGCCCGGCCGCCGACTCGATCAGGACCGTCTCGCCGCCGGCCAGTTCCGCGTCCTGCAGGACGGCCAGCGCGGTCGCCGCCATGCCGCCAACCGCCACCGCGTCCACCGCCGACAAACCGTCCGGGATCTCGGTGATCGCCGACAGCGGCGAGGCACAGAACTCCGCGTACGCGCCGCCGCAGGTGTCCATAAGGACAACCCGCCGGCCGATCATCCCCGCGTCAACTCCATCGCCAACCGCCGCCACCGTGCCAGCCGCCTCTATCCCGGCCACCGCAGGCAGGCCACCCGGCACCGGAAACGCGCCGGACCTTAGCAGCGTCTCTGGGTAGCTGGCGCCTATCGCCTCCGTCTTGACCAGCACCTCCCCGGCGGCCGGAACCGGCACTGGTACGTCCTCCAGCCGCAGCACTTCCGGACCACCGGTCCGCCGCATCACAATCGCTCTCACTAGTCTTCTCCTCGATGTACGTTTAATCGGACCGACAGTCCGATTATTCGAGAGGCTACTATCCGGACCGCTGGTCCGTCTAGCGTTGAGGAGTAAAGAGTGGCCGAGCGGGCGGACGCGGCGCGCAACCGGGCCGCGATCCTGCGAGCCACCGAAGAGCTGCTGAGCAACTTCCCACCCGAAGAGGTCTCTATAGACCGTGTGGCCGCGAAGGCCGGGGTCGGCAAAGGGACCGTGTTCCGCCGGTTCGGTGATCGGTACGGCTTGATGCGCGCACTTATGGTCCAGCGTGCGGAGGCTCTACAGACGGCGTTCACGTCCGGCCCGCCGCCGCTTGGCCCTGGCGCGGAGCCCACCGAGCGACTGCTCGCGTTCCTCGACGGCACTTTGGAGCTGATCACCAACAATCTCGGCCTGATCGCCGCGCACGAGCGCGCGGCCGTCGCCGGCAACCATGACGACCAGCCGGTCTACAGGCCTGGCATCGTCACGTGACGGCCCTGATCGCGCAGGCCCGTCCCGATCTGGACGCCGAACTGCAGGCGCACATCCTGCTCCGCTCGCTGAGCAGCGACCTGGTGGCCCACCTGCATCGCAACGGCACGTCACCGCGGTTTGCCAGGTCGCTGCACGACCTGGCCACCGCGTTGCTGAGGCCGCTGGACCCGTGACCGGGCCCAGCGGACAAGTCAGCTGGTCGGAGTGCCGAAGACCTCCACTTCACCGGAGTCCATATATAGGCACCCGGTGTACGCGGTGCTCGGGCAGCCCAGCTTCTGCGTGACGGCCTGCGTGCTGAGCATCCAGAACCGTACGTAGCTCACGCCCTGCCCGGTGGTGCCGGCTGGTACGAGCGGCACCAACTTGCCGAGGTCCGCCGGCGTGAACGTACCCGCCGCCGCCTGCTGCCAAGTGATGCCGTCAGCGGAGGTCTCTACCCGATAGCCGCCGGTCGCCGAGGTCGGATCGTCGTCACTGCAACTGTTCGACGGGTCGATGGCCAGCTGCGTGACATTGACCGCGCTCGGCAGCTTGATCACCACGTTCTTCGCGGTCGCGGCGCTCGGCGTACCGTCCGCGGCGAGGTCGGCGTCGCTGCCCCAGCCGCTGTGCTGGCTCTGGTCGATGATGTTCTGCGGACCGCACTCGTCCTGGGTGTAGTCGCCGCCGGTGAAGGAGGCGACGCTGCCGCCGCCGGACGCGGCGGCCCAGTCCGGGCCACTTGCCAGTCCAATGTCGTCGTACCCGAGCCGAGCGCGACCGTCGAGCGGACCTGCCGGGTGAAACCGGCTTCGCTGGCTGACACGTACGGGTACGTACCAGCGAAAATGCCGCTGATCGTGTACGTGCCGCTCGCGTCGGTGGTCGCCGCGTAGTCGCCCGGGAAACCGGAGTCATGGCCAGCGATCCCCACCGTTACGCCGGCCAGCGCAGTGTTGCCGGGGTCAGTCACCTTGCCGGTCAACGTCGCGATCGGCGAGCCGGGCGCCGGTGGCACGGCGAAGCTCTGCACCGGGTTCTGGTCATCGCCGCCGTCGCTGGCGGCGAAGAACCCCAGCCCGCGGGCCGCGAACAGCCGCCATAGGGCAGCCACTTGCCGGCCGCCGTAAATCGCCTGGTCGGCCTGCAGGATCGAGTTGCGCATGTCCACCATGGACGGAAACGCCGGGGACAACTCCATCGCTCGGGTCACCAGCGACTCGGCCAGAGTGCTGCCCAGCGCGGTACGCAGATCCCACAGCGTCTGCGCCCAGAACTCGCCGCCGCCGTGCGGATTGGGAGTCGTGCTGACCTTGGAGATCTGGCCGTAGGTGAAGCCGCCAGGGCCGGTGCGTACGGTGCCGGGGCAAGCTGCCTCGGCGGTGCCTACCGGGCAGTCGTAGCCCTCGTGGACGAAGGTTCCGCCGGCGGTTTCGTACGCGCCATCCTTGAGTTCCCCAGGCGCCGGGGTGTCGATCTGGTCGCCGTGACTGACCTCATAGTCGGCCGGATACCAGTAGCTCCAGCCGACCTGCATGCCCGCCCCTGCCACGAATTCAGCACCGGAGCGTTGTTCGCATCGACCAGAAGTCGCTGCGGAAGGGCGTTCGTGTATTCGTGGTACGTGCTGTCGGCCTCGTTCGTCGAATCCACCGCGAGGAACGGATCTCCGGACGGGTATGCCGCGCCAGGCAGGTGATAAAGGTACATCTGAATAATCGCGGACTGACCGTCCGGCGGGGTAGCGATCCGGGCGTTGTCGATGCGGTTCGCGTCCGGAAGACCGTTCGCCACCGACGCGCCATCCAGCGCCTGGGTGTGCATCGGGTCGCCGCCGATGCCCTGCCCGCTGCTGTTGACCTGCTGGAAATTCCCGGCCGCCTCGGTGAAACCAATCGGCGCGTCCTGCAGGTGGTCGTGCCAGACATTGGCGAAATAAAACGCCTGCACGGTGTCGTGGCCGACGTTGTTCTGCCACGAATATAGGCCGTCGACGGATCCCAGGTGCAGACGTTGGTGTCACACGGCTCGCCCGCCGGGTGCGTACGCACCAACGAAAAAACGGTAGCCCTGCTGGCCGGTCGGCCCGACCTCCTCGTTGGAGTCGGCTTGGGCGTTGTCATTGAGATCCGCGTACGCGTGCGCGTTGTTTCCGAACAGTACGGCCGATCCCTTGGGCAGCCAGCCGTTCTGGTTGAGGCTCACCGTGTGCAGGTCACCGCCGTGCGGCGCGCCTGGATAATAGGTCACCACATCGCCGTACTGGGTAGCGGCAGCGGGCGGGCTGCGCGGCCGGCATCTTCTCCGGTCCGCCGCTCACTGGCGAACCCGCGGAATTGGCGTAGTCACTGGACAACGGCTGCCGGTAGAGCACCCGGCCGTTCTGCGCGTCGACCACGTCCAGCGTCGGATTCACCGCCGACATGGTGACCGTCTCGTACGCGCGACGGGTGCCGCCGGGCGTACGGAACAGTACCGGTGTCGAGAGGTGTCCGCTGGACCGCGAACGACGTTCTTCTCAGCGGTGTCCCGTTTCGCGGCCTGAATCGCCTGGTCCGCGCTGATCGCCGGGCCAGCCGCTGGCGCGGTCAGCGCGGGCAGTGGCGAACCGGTCAGGTTGATCAGCCGGCCGTCCTTGCTGACGTTGGCCTTGAGTCCGTTGCCAAACAGGTCCAGACCGCCCGCTCGCTGAACGAAGGACAGGTGATGAATGCCAGTAATGTCAACGTAGTCTCGTGCCACGGCGAGGTTCCGCAGGTCCGCCGCGAAAGGTGTGAAGACCGCCGAGTGGTCGCGGACATAGCGAGCGCGCGACGTCCTTGGCGGCGGCCCGACTCGGGCCGGTGAGCATGCCGTCCAGCCGGGCGATCTGCCGCGGGGGGTGCCGGTCAGCGGGTCCAGGTCGACGATGCTCTGTGGGCCCAGTTGCTGGGAAAGTTCTCGGACCGCGGGGGCGGCCCGCAGCGCGAGTTGGCGCTGCGCGAGCGCCTCGGGTCTGGGCCTGACTGCCGCCGTCACGTACGTCGTAAGAGGTCAGCTGACCGGCCGCCACCGGTGGCCTCGCCGGCCGAGGCGGCGCCGCGGCGGACGCGGCCTGGACCGTGCTTTGCGCCGCGGCAACCAAAACCACAACCGAGCACGCGCCGACCACCGCAAGGCGTCGGCGTTGTCGATGGACAGGACTCATCGGCTCTCCTGGAGGGGGGGGGGAACACGAGCCAGCCACGGGCCCGCGCGTGTCGCCGCAGCAGAGTCGCATCGACCTGCCGTCCGTCGGAATGCCGTTTCGGGCGCCTATTCAGGCGCCGAAAGTGTGCACCTTCGGCATTCCTCTTTGCGGACTACCGCGGACTGACCTCAAGGAGTAGCGCCTGCTCAGGGCGCAGGATCGGCAGAGCCAGGCCAACGGTGGCGAGAGCGCGGCCGGAGAGCGCGATCTCGCCGGCCGCCATCCAAGCCGGTCCGGTCCGGTTGACGTCGGCGGGTTGGGCCGGCCGGATAGACCGGGCGGACGAGATAGCACCGGTCCGGGTCCAGGCCAGGCAACTGTACGGGCAGTGGCCGCTCGAAAGCCGTCGACGCCATCTGGACGTACGCGAACAGGGCGCAGGATCGATCGGTCGCGACCACGCCGTGCACCCAGCCGGCCGGATCCGGGTAGTCGGCGCGTACCACATCGCCGCTGTGCAGCAAATCTCGGTGATCCTTCACAAAAGACACCCAGGTGCGCAGCCGCGCACGCTCCTGCGCGGTGATCGAGGCAATGTCCCATTCCATTCCGGAGTGGCCAAAAGTCGCGGCCACCGCACGAAAGGACAACGAGTGCACCCGACCGGTGGTGTGTGACTCGGTCGGGCCGACGTGCGCGCCCATCAGCTCCGGCGGCAACAACAATCCTGTCCAGCGCTGGATTGCCTGCCTTTCCAAAGCGTCGTTACAGTCACTGGTCCACACCCGGTCCGTACGCTGCAAAATCTCCAGGTCTATCCGAGCGCCACCAGATGAGCAGCTCTCCACTTCGACTCCCGGGTGCTTGGCACGCAGTTCATCCAGCAGCCGGTAAATCGCCAGTGTCTGTCGATGAACCCCAGCCCGGTTGTGCGGCTCGGCACCGGACTGGCCGGCGTCGACCAGGTCCCGGTTGTGGTCCCATTTCACAAAAGAAATCGGATATTCGGTGAGGAGCGCGTCCAGTCGCTCGAAAATGTACGCGTACGCGGCCGGATTCCCGATGTCCAGGACCTGCTGATGCCGGACTTCGGCCGGCAGCCGACCGCCGGTCGACATGATCCAGTCGGGATGTGCGCGGGCCAGCTCGGAATCCGGATTGATCATTTCCGGTTCCACCCACAGCCCGAACTGCATTCCCAGACCGCGAACATAGTCGATCAGCGGTGAAAGACCCTCCGGCCAAACCTGCGCGGAGACGTACCAGTCGCCGAGACCGGACGTGTCGTCCCGCCTGCTGCCGAACCAGCCGTCATCGAGGACGAACCGTTCGACGCCAACCTCAGCGGCCGCGTCCGCGAGCCGGCAGAGCTTTTCCAGATCGTGCTGGAAATAGACGGCTTCCCAGGTGTTCAGCACGATCGGTCGCGGCGACTTCGGGTGGTTCGTACGAGCCCGCAGCCAGCGATGGAAACTGGCGCTGACCCCGTCCAGGCCAGCGCCGGAATAGACCGCGAAAAGCCACGGAGAGACATATTCCGCACCGGCCGCGAGGATGACCTCGCCGGACAGCAGCAATTCGCCGCCGCCGAGCCGCCCGAGCCCGGACGGCGTCCTTTCCGCGTACGTGCTGTGGTTTCCGCTCCACGCCACATGCACGGCCCACACTTGACCATGCCGGAAGCCAAAGCCTGGCTCGCCGGCACACATCAGCGTGGTGGCGTCATGGCCGGTACGGCCGCGCCGGCTGTCCCTTACGACCGCACCAATCGTCATCGGCCGGCGCTGGGGGCTGCGCTCGCGGCTCCATCGGCCGGTGAAGTCCAGCACCTCGGCGGCTTCGCCGGGAATCGGCAACGCGGCGGCTACGCCGTCCAGGACATAGTCGGAGTCGCCGGTGTTGGTCACCGCATGCCGGAGTCGCAGCAGCCCGGACTCGCTGATTTCCACGTCCGTACGCACCGAAAGCGCTGCCGACTCGTCAGCGGACGTGATGGCGAGCGCGGATTCCGACGAATCGACGGTCACGCATTTAGGCAATGGCGAGAAATCCACGCCGCCGCGGTGGCCGGCAAGCGCTGGGCGGGAGGCGTCTCCCTCGGCGTAGTTCGGAAAGAGCAGCGCGGCCGAACTCGCGACTACCCCACCGTGCGGGCCGGCCGCACCAGCGGCCAGCGCCACCGCGGCGAGGTCCGTCGAGCCCAGCTCGGCGCCCCACCAGAGCACCCGCGGGCTCGCTCCCGCAACGGCTTCCACCAGCAGGCTGACGCCGCCGGCGGTGAGATGATGCCATCCGGCGGCTCCGGTCATCCTTTGTTGGCTCCCAGGGTGAGTCCGCTGATGAACTGCTTCTGCAGCGCGAAATACACGATCATGGTCGGCAGCGCGATGATCAGCGAGCCGGCCGCCAGCAGGTTGTTGTCGGTGAAGAACTCGCCCTTGAGGTTGTTCAGGGCGGACGTGATCGGTCGCTTGTCACCCGTACTCATCAACACCAGCGCCCACAGGAAATCGTTGTAGATCCAGGTGAATTCCAGCGTCGCGAGGGCCGCCAGCGGCGGCCGGCAAAGCGGCAGAATAATCGACGTGTACTGCTTCCACGCGCCGGCGCCGTCCACCAGTGCCGACTCGGTGAGTTCCTTGGGCAGGACTTCCATGTAGTTCGTCAACACGAACGTACAGAAACCGATCTGGAATGCCACATGGATCGCGATGATTCCCCAGTACGAGTCGTAAAGCACCTGGGAGTCACTCATAAAGTCCGGCAGCGGGATCAGGTTGTAGAGCCGATAGAGCGGCGTCAACATGATCTGCGGCGGCAGCAGGTTGCCGGCCACGAACATCACCAGCAGCGCTTTGCGGCCAGGCAGTCGGAATCGGGCCAGCCCGAAGGCCACCATCGACGACAGCGCGAGGATCAGGATGATCGACGGCACCGTCACCAGGATGGTGTTGCCGAAATACAGCGGCATGTTGCCCTGGGTGAAGGCGTTGACATAGTTCTGCACCGTCAACGCATCGGGCAGCGAGAAATAGCCGTGCAGGGCGGTGTCGTTCTGGGTACGGAAAGACGTGTAGAACGCGCCAGCAACAACGGGAAAAGAAACGACACCGTCACCAGGATCAGGAAGGCGTGCAGGGCGATCCGGGCCGGCCGGATCGGCTTGCGCTGCCGGCTCACCGGGCCGGCGGCTTTTCCGGTCTTACGCGTCGCGGTGGCCGTTGTCGCGCTCACTGCGGCTCCTCTTTGAAGATCCGGGTGATGTAAATGATGATGAAGACCGTGGAGATCAGCATCATGATCACCGCGATCGCCGAACCGTAGCCGATCCGGCTGGCCTCGCCGATGATGTTCTGGGTGACCAGGGCGGAAAGCAGCTCCAGGCCGTTGAAACCACCGTTGATGATGTAGACGAGGTCGAATGCCCGCAACGACTCGATCACGGTGATGACGATGACGACGATGTTCACCGGCCGCAGTGACGGGAAAACCACCCGGAAGAACGTCTGCCGCTCGCTCGCGCCATCGATCGCGGCGGCCTCTTTCAGCGACGGGTCAACGCCTTTCAGGCCGGCCAGGTAAAGAATCATCATGTAGCCGACGTGCCGCCAACTGGCCGCGACCAGCACCGCCCACAGGTTGACGTGCGAGTCACCGAGCCAGTTGACCGGATTCAGCCCGACATCCTTGAGCAGCTCGTTGATCAGGCCCTGGTCGTTGGAATAGACCAGCTGCCAGATGAAACCGACGATCGCGAGCGACAGCACCACCGGCAGGTAGATCGCGCCCTGGTAGATCCGGCTGCCCTTGATCTGCCGGTCCAGCAGCACCGCCAGAAACAGCCCGAACGGGGTCGGGATCAGCACGAAGAAAAGCAGCCAGATCACGTTGTGTTCCAGCGCCGGCCAGAACGGCGGGTAGATCGTGAAGATCTCCTGGTAGTTCCGCAGCCCGACCCATTTGATCTGGTCCAGGCCGATGCCGTCCCACGACGTCAGCGAAAGCCCCACCGAGGTGAACGCCGGCAGCCAGACGAACAGGATGTTGAGCAGAGTGGGAATGCCCAACATGAGGCTGACGACGAGCGTGTCGCGCCGACTCCAGCGCCGAACCTTGCGGCGTGCCGTCCGGCGGGTCGGTCCAGCACCAGCCGGAGCGTCCGCCGCGGCGGTAGATGTTGCCACCTGTGATCCTTTATTCGCTGTAGATGGACTTCTTCTGTGCTTCCATCTTCTTCAGGGTCGAGGCGATGTTGTTCGGGTTCTTCAGGAAGTCCTGGAAACTCGGGATGGCCACCGTGGAGGCGAAAGTCGGGTCCGCGTCCCGGTCCAGGAACTGCGAGATCGACTTCGCCTGCGCGATCAGCACCTGCTGCTTCTTCTGCAGCGCGTTGTAGCCGGCGCTGGAGGCGCCGTTGTTGACCGCGATGTTGCTCGGGTCCACTTTCAGGTAGCCCTCCTCGGCGGCGGCGCTGCTCAGGTACGTCAGGAGTTTCTTGGCGCCGGCCTCGTTCTTCGGCCGCTTCGCCATCATGTAGCCGTCGATCGGCGCCTCCACCGCGTCCGTCCCAACAGTGGAGTCAATTTCCGGGAAGGGGAAGAAGTCCAGGTCGTCCAGATCTTCTTTGTTGGTGAACTGCTGCGAAACGAAGCCGCCGAGCAAATACATCCCGGTCTTCTTCTGCAGCAGTCCCTGCGCGCCCTCCTGCCACGTACGGCCGAGTGCCCCGGTCTGGTAGTACGGCAGGATTTGCTTCCAGGTGTCGAAAACCTTCGCCACCTTCGGGGAGTCCCACGCCTCTTTTCCAGCCATCAGGCTGACGTGGAAGTCGTAGCCGTTGACGCGCATGTTGAGGTAGTCGAAGGTGCCGAACGCCGGCCAGCCGTCCTGGTCGGCGAACGCCACTGGCAGGTTGTCTTTCTGCATTTTCGCGGACAGCGCGACGTACTGATCCCAGGTTTTGGGCACCTCGTACCCGTGCTGCTGGAAGACGCTCTTCCGGTAGAAGACCGCCCACGCGTAGTTGTCCAGCGGAATGAAATACTGCTTGCCGTCCTCGCCGGTGGACGCCTTCTTCATGGCCGAGCTGAACTGGCTGCCCACCTGCGTCCAGACGTCGGAGATGTCGCCGAGCAGGCCCTTCTTGGCGAAGAACCGCATCCGGTAGCCGGCGAACCAGGTGATCACGTCGTCCGGGCGGCCCTGCAGGTAATTGTTGATCTGCTCCTGGAACGTGTTGTGGTCGACCGTGTTGATCTTGACGGTCGCGCCGTTCTTGTCACTGAAGGCCTTCATGATCCCAGCGGTGGCCTTTTTCGGCACCGCGTCCGAGGCGCTGGATCCGACGGTGATCGTCTGGCTGGCCGATCCGGAGCCGCCGCCGCAGCCGGCGAGGCCGCCGACCGCCGCGCGCGCCGCCGAGACCGAGACCGCCAGCCAGCAGCGACCGCCGGCTGACCGGCGCGCCGCCGAGGTGTTCCTGCAGGGACATGGTTCCTCCTGTGACCGAACGCTGATCCAACCGATCAGCTCCAGCAGCTGTCTTCCAACACGTTCGCACGAAGCCGACCAGAATTCGCCAATCTTGCACCCCGGAGACTAGGCGGTGTCAAGACTCCAGACAAAACACGGGAAAAAGCTGTCGATTCGTCCACAACAAGTCAGCAAAGTGACGGAGTCAACATTACTTTCCCCTCTGAAAGGGTACGAATCGGTTCGCCCTTGATTCTCTACAACGTGAGAACATGTTGATTAATGTTGACTCGCGTTGAGCGGCTGTGCGAGCCTGGACGGGTGCTCGCCCGCCAGCGTCACAGCTGATCCTCGAGGAAGTCCGCCGCAACGGCGGCGCGACCGTCAGCGCGCTGGTCGAGATGCTCCATGTCTCGGACATGACCGTCCGCCGCGACCTGTCCGTACTGGCCGACCGCGGGCTGCTGGACAAGGTGCACGGCGGCGCGACCGCGATCACCGAACGCAGCACCGACGAGCCTGGCTTCGCGGTGAAGTCCTCCCGGCAGCGGCTGGAGAAGGAGGCGATCGCGGCCCGCGCGGCCCGGTTCGTCACGCCCGGCAGCGCTGTCGGCATCAGCGCCGGTACGACCACGTGGGCGCTCGCCCGGCACCTGTGCGGTGTCCCGGGGCTCACCATCGTGACCAACTCGATCCCGGTCGCCGACGCACTACACACCATGGGACGGGCTGACCAGACCGTGGTGCTGACCGGTGGCATGCGTACGCCGTCGGACGCCTTGGTCGGGCCGTTCGCCAACGCGGCCCTGCAGTCAGTCCACCTGGACCTGGTTTTCCTGGGCGTGCATGGCATGGACAACCAGGCCGGTTTCACCACTCCGAACATCACCGAGGCGGACACCCACCGCGCCCTGATCGCGGCCGGCCGGCGGCTGGTCGTCCTCGCCGACCACAGCAAATGGGAGACGGTCGGCATCAGCTCGATGGCGCCACTTTCGCACGCCGATGTGCTCATCACCGACGACGGACTGTCCCCGGAAGCGGCCGAAACGCTGTCCGGTGAAGTAGGAGAACTCATTATCGTGCCAGCAACTGGCGCAGCGGAGGACCTGCAGCAGTGAAGAAAACACCCGCGCGGTTGGCGGACGGTCGCGAAATCATCTATTTCGACGAGACCGACGACGCCGTCCGAGAGCTTTACGACTCTCGCGAGCTGCCGCCAGCGCGCACACCCTTTCGCAAGTACGGTACGACCCGTTGCTGGCCGAATGGGTGGCGATTGCCTCGCACCGACAGAGTCGTACTTTCCTGCCGCCGACCTCGGAATGTCCGCTGGATCCGTCCACAAAGGACAGGCTGACCGAAATTCCGTCGCCAGCGTACGACGTGGTGGTTTTCGAGAACCGTTTTCCCTTTTTCACCACCGGCGGGGCGGACGAGCCGGTGCCGTCGGACGACGGCACGGTGGTCACCCGGCGGCCCGGCGCCGGCCGCTGCGAGGTGGTCTGCTTCACCTCCGACCACGACTCGTCCTTTTCTCAACTCACGCCCGAACGCGTGCGTACGGTGGTGGATGTCTGGGCCGACCGGACCGAGACGCTGAACGCTTTGCCTTTCGTCGAGCAGGTTTTCTGCTTCGAGAACCGTGGCGAGGAAATCGGCGTCACGTTGGATCACCCGCACGGTCAGATCTACGCGTACCCGTTCGTCACCCCACGAACCCGCCGAATGCTCGACTCGGCGCACCGGCATCGCGACCGTACCGGCGAAAACCTCTTCGCCCGGGTGCTGGCGGACGAACAGCGGATCGGCGAGCGGATCGTGGCCAGCAACGAGCACTGACAGCCTTCGTACCGGCTTTCGCGCGGTGGCCGTTTGAGGTGCATCTCTACCCGCATCGGCAGGTGCCTGGCATTCCCGAACTCTCGGACGCCGAGCGGGACAGTTTCGGCCCGATCTACCTGGATGTGTTGCGGCGCTTCGACGCCCTTTTCGACACTCCCATGCCGTATATCTCAGCCTGGCACCAGGCTCCGGCCCGAGTCGACCGGGACCTGGCCTACCTGCATTTGCAGCTCTTCTCGATCCGGCGAGAAGCCGGAAAGCTGAAATACCTGGCCGGATCCGAGTCGGGCATGGGAGTTTTCATCAACGACATTCCACCGGAGCGGTCCGCGGCGCTGCTCAGAGAGGCCACAGCACAGTGAAGATCCTGGTCACCGGCGGTGCCGGCTATATCGGCTCGATCGTGTCGGCGATGCTGGTCGATGCGGGGCATTCCGTGGTCGCCATCGACGACCTGTCGACTTCGGACGCCTCCGGCGTGCCAGCCGGGGTGGAATTCATCCGGTGCGACATCTCACAGGTCGCAACGGTTTTGACACCGGATTCCGGTTTCGACGCCGTGCTGCATTTCGCTGGCCTGATCGCGGCCGGCGAGAGCGTACAAAAGCCTGGCCTCTATTGGCATGTGAACACCGGCGGATCGCTGTCGCTGCTGGTCGCGATGCGCGCCGCGGGCGTACGGAAGATTGTTTTTCTCGTCCTCCGCCGCGGTTTACGGCAACCCGACGCAGGTGCCGATCCTGGAATCCGCGACGGTCGTCGCGCCGACCAGCCCGTACGGTGAGAACAAGCTGGCCGTCGACTTCATGCTGGCCGGCGAGGTGGCCGCGCTCGGCATCGCGGCCACCAGCCTGCGGTATTTCAACGTCGTTGGCGCATACCGGCGCGGCACCACGGTGATGGGCGAGCGGCACACCCCGGAAACCCATTTGATCCCGCTCGCCCTGGAAGCCGCGGCCGGCCGGCGACCCGAGTTCGCGATTTTCGGTACCGACTATCCCACTCCGGACGGCACCACCATTCGCGACTACATCCACGTCGAGGATCTGGCCCGGGCGCACCTGCTGGCACTGGACAATCTGACGCCAGGCGAACACAAGGTCTTCAACCTCGGCAACGGCACCGGTTTCAGCATAAGGGAAGTTCTTGCGGTGGTGGAAAAAGTCACCGGCAAGCCGCTGCCAGTGATCGAAAAGGACCGGCGAGCCGGCGATCCGGCCGAGTTGGTCGCCTCCTCCGATGCGGCCAAAGCCGAGCTTGGCTGGACACCCGCGAAAGCCTCGCTCCAGGACATGGTCAGCGACGCCTGGGATTTCCTGAACTCCGGGAGCCAGTCGTGACGCTGCCCGAGGGAACCGCTGAAGAACTCTTCTTCGACACATACGGCCGAGCGCCCGAAGGTCTCTGGGCGTCCCCCGGCCGGGTCAATCTGATCGGCGAGCACACCGACTACAACGACGGTTTCGTGCTGCCATTCGCGCTCCCCGAGCGGACGGTGGTAGCCGCCGCGCACGCTGAAGGTCCACAGTGGACCGTACGCTCCGACCTCACTGCCGAGACCGTCCACTTCGGACGGGACGACTTGGTCCCTGGCAAGATCAAGGGCTGGGCCGGGTACGTGGCCGGTGTCGTCTGGGCGCTGGTGGAAGCCGGCCACCAGGTCCCGCCCGCCGATCTGATGGTCTCCTCCAACGTCCCGCTGGGCTCCGGTCTTTCGTCATCTCATGCACTGGAATGCGCCACCCTGACCGCACTCGCCGGCCTCGGCGGCTTCGACATTCCCGGCATGGACGCGGCGAAACTGGTACAGCGCACGGAAAACCTCTATGTCGGCGCCGCCACCGGCCTGATGGACCAGGCCGCTTCGCTGCTGTGCACGGCTGGCCACGCACTTTTCCTGGACTGCCGTACGCTGGAAACCGAGCAGATCCCTCTCGACCTGACCGGCGCCGGCCTCGCCCTGCTCATCCTCAACACCAACACCAAACACAGCCACGCCGACGGCGAATACGCCAAACGTCGCCAATCCTGCGAACGCGGCGCCGAAATCCTCGGCGTGCCAGCCCTGCGGGACATCGCGGTCACCGATCTTCCCGACGCCCTGGCCAAAATCGACGACGACGTGGTCCGCCGCCGCGTCCGCCACGTCGTCAGCGAAAACGCCCGGGTGCAGGAGACGGTCGCCTGCTGCTGCGCGCCGGCTCGGTCCGCGAAGCCGGTCCCTTGCTCACCGCTTCCCACGCTTCGATGCGTGACGATTTCGAGATCACCGTTCCGCAAGTCGATACCGCCGTCGAAGCGGCCCTCGCGGCTGGGGCCTACGGGTCGCGAATGACCGGCGGAGGTTTCGGCGGATGCATTATCGCGCTGACGGACGTCGATCAGGCCGCCAGCACGGCCGAGGCTGTCGAGGCCGCTTTCGCCGCCGCCGGTTTTCGGGCGCCTGACTGGTTTACCCGCCGTTCCGTCAGCCGGCGCCACTCAGTTGCGCCTTTCCTGAAGGCCGGACGTCGACTGCGGGACAAAACCCCACACTCGACGTCGAGAGTGGGACAAAGTCCCGCACTCGACGAAAATCCAGCCCCCAACTGCCGCCACTAGCTTTTGACGTTACGAACGCGCATCCTCGTGTAATAGAGCCAAAACAGCCCCACCAGCGGCAGTACGGCGGGCACGTATCCGTACCCCTGACCGTAATCCGACCAAACCGTGGCCTCCGGGAAGGCGACCCGGTCCAGCAGGCTGTACGTCCCAATCACGAGAACGCCGACAAACTCCGTACCGCAGGCGGCGAAAGCGAGGCGCCGCCAGACGTCACCGTCCAACGCAAGCGAAACGGTGGCGACGATATAGATAACGGCGGCCAGGGCGGAAAGCGAAAAAGCCAGTGGTGCCTCGGAAAACTTGGTGGCGATCTGGACTCCGGCGCGAGCGCTGGCGGACAGCGCGAAAATGCCGTAGACAGCGACCAGTACGCGGCCGAATCCGGATCGAGTGGCGCGGCGCTCGCGGGTTTCAGGCACTGCCACCCCAGATTTGGTTGAGCCGCAATACCAGGATCGGTACGACCACGCAGGCGACGGCGAGCACGACACTGCTCCAACGGGTACGTTCGGACAGCGCCCAGACCGCACCGACCGGGACCACGATCAGCGAGGCCACCAGATAGCCGAGGAAAGTCCAGAACTGCGGGACCTGATGTCCCTGGGCCAACAGCACGATCGCGACCGCGAGTTGGACGAGCAGTGCCAATTCGACGACCGCGAGGCCACCGAGGGTCAGCCGGCCGGGCAACTTGTTGCGGGCGGCCAGCACCAGGCTCCACGCGGCCATCGCGAACGCCACCGCGACAACCACCGTCGTCACTGCCGGAGTCATCGACCCTCCCCTGTTCCCGGCCAATCTACTCCCTCAGGCCGGCGGCTTTTCGCCACGGTTTTCCTTGCGCCAGACCACCTTCAGGCCGGACCAGTCGGTGTCCAGCGCGGCCACCTTCACGTCGACCAGGCCGAGCGAAAGGGCGTGGCCGCGTACGTCGTTGTCGGTGATGTCGCTGGTGTGGCCGCCGGCCCGGCGCGGCCAGGCCACCCACACCATGCCGGCCGGGAAGATCCGCCGGCCGGGCGCGGTGAGATCGAGGTCGGCGAGGCGGTCCACGAACAGAATGATGAGGACGTCCGCCGGGCCATCACCGCCGGTTCGTACGTCGACGCCGCCCGGCAGGTCGGGCACCGCCCATCCGGCGGGCGCGTCGATGAGAGCGAGCACATGGCCCGGTTTCACGCCGAGTTTCCTGGCCAACGGCGTACCGGAATAGCCGGTCATACGTCGAAGTCGACCAGGACCGGCGAATGGTCGCTGAACCGGGTGTCCCAGGTCGCCGCCCGGTCGACCTGCGCCGTCCGGGCCTTCGCGGCGAGTCGGCGGGTGACCGCGAGGTGGTCGATCCGCCAGCCGACGTTGTTGTCGTACGCCCGACCGCGATATGACCACCAGCTGTACGGGGCCTTCGGTGTCGGGATGGACGGCTCGTACGACATCGACATAGGCCGAGCGCGGCCCGTACAACTTGTCCAGCCAGGCCCGCTCCTCCGGCAGGAAACCGGAGTTGACTCGGTTGGCGCGCCAGTTCTTCAGGTCGGCCTCGCGGTGCGCGATGTTCCAGTCGCCGGCCACGATCACGTCCCGGTCCTGCTCAGCGGCCCGCCGGGCCAGCGCCCGCAAGTAGGGCAGGAACGGTTTCATGAACCGCGCCTTGGCCACCTGTTTGTCGGTTTCCGCCTCACCTTTGGGCATATAGAGGCTGGCGACGATCAGCCCGGGCAGGTCGACTTCGATATACCGCCCCTGCGGGTCGAACTCCTTGGAGCCGATGCCGGAGCGTACGTCGGTGGGCTCCACTCGGCTGAACACCGCCACGCCGTTGCGGCCCTTCGCCGCCGCCTCGGCGTGCGCGATATGCCAACCGCCCCGAATCTCGGTCGGGATCTCGGCGTCCTGCGCCCCCGCACTTCCTGCAGGCAGACCACGTCGAGCTTGCGGTCGACCAGCCACTGGTCAAATCCCTTGCGGCACGCGGCCCGAATGCCGTTCACGTTCGCGGTAGCGACTAGCACACAGGAAACGCTACCGGCAGGCCGTCAGCGCGCTTTGCGCAGCTTCGCCAGCAGGGTGTCCGCGCCGTACGCACCGCCGCCGAGCAGCGCGATCGCGACACCGGCAAGGCCCCCAGCAGCACGGCGCTCTCGCCGGAAATGCCGGTCTTGCCGAGCAGCCCCTGCGGCACGTGCACGATCACCCAGGTCAGGCCCATCATGACCGCGACGAGTACGCCGGCCGTACGACTCATCAGCCCGATCAGCAACGCGAGGCCGAGCCCGACCTCACCCGCAATCTGCAGGCTGCCGCAGACCACCGGGATCGGCACGCCGAGGCCGGCGACCTCATGAATGAAGGCGGCCGGGTTGGCGAGCTTGGGAATGCCGTGAACGACCAGCACCACCCCGACCATCAGCCGCAGGACCAGCAGGCCGACCGACCGTGCGGTGCTGGCCTCCTGCGCGGTCGGCCGATCGGTGACCAATTGATTATCTTTGGTAATACTTGTCATCTTTACTCCCATGTGCTCGTACGTTGCCCATATTCGGCGTCATACGGCAGACACGGCAACGCGGAGAAGAGCGTTCAACTGTGGCCGATTGTGGACGCACCGCTACTTATTGTCAGAGGCCGGCCTGGCGTTTCGCCTGACGGACCACTCCACGTTAGGACGGACGCCACGATCACCGCGAGTAGCTGGCAGCCTGCTGCCAACCCGAGGGCCGCGCCGAGTCCAGCGCCGGCCAGCCAGCCGCCCAGCACCGCCCCCAAGGCGAACGCGCCGGTCTTGAGGCTCGCCGCCGTAGTGAAGACCTGCGCGTGCAAGCGTCGCGTGGACCTGTTCCGCGGCACACCGACTCCCACCGAAGTGGTCGCGGTGTTGACCGCGCACGGCGAACCCGGGCCCATCATCGAGCTGACCAACGCCGATCTGGCGCAACTGCGGTTAGCTGCACAAGCGCTCGCGACCGTTTTTTTTTCGCGCTGATTCCACCGCCGCAGCCGCCGAGCGACTCAACGAGCTGTTCCACGCGTACGCCGGTCCGCCGCGCTTGACCGCCCATGACAACACCGGCTGGCATCTCCACATCGACGCCGAGGACGACGGGCCGTGGGGGCGGTGGCTGCTCACGTCATCGGCCTGGGCGTTGGCTACTTTGCTTGCTCAGCACCAAACTCCGCCCGGCGGACAGTGTGCGGCACCGGATTGCGAACGCCCGTACGTCAACGCCGGCAACGGTGGACCGCGCAGGTTCTGCTCATCGAAATGCGCCACTCGCGTACGCGTGGCCAACCACCGCCGACGCGCATCCAGCTGAGGCTTAGGCCCTCTACGCGGGCGGCGCGCGAACCCGGTGGCGGGAGCCGCGGCGACCTCGCTGGCCGGCCGAGTCCAGTCAGCGAGGTCGCCGGACGGCACGGCGACCGTGGCGGGCTGGACGGGAGCTGCTGGCGCTATGACGGCGAGCTGAGCGGCCGCGGCCTTGCGTTCGGCGCTGCGCTGGAGCGTGCGACGGCGCCGCTCGGCCAGCACGCAGACCAGGAAGATCGCCGGCGGGGTGCCGACCGGTGGCGGTGGTGCGGTGACCGCAGCGACCTCGGCGACCAGCTCGGCCTCGAGCTGACGCAGGGCCGGCACGCGCAGGTCACGGGCCCGGGTGATGAGCTTTCGTACGGCCAGCGCCAGCTCGTCATCGAGCCGGGTGAGGTCCAGCGTCTGCGCCCAGGGACGCAGCTGCGGCGGCACGTCCGGGATCTGGACGCCACGATCGGGCAGCCGCTGCTGCAGCACGATGGTGCCGGCCGCGATGTCCCCCAGCCGTTTGGCGCGGCCATTGAAGAGCAGCGTGATCAACCCGATCAGCCAAGCGATCGGCCCGAGCAGCAGGCCCGGCCACTCCAGCGCGAACCCGACCAGGCCGCGCACCAGCGCCTGCCGGAACCGGATCGGGCCGCCATCGTCCCGCCCGCACCACCCGCAGCCCGAGCGCCATCTTGCCGGGGCTGCGGCCGCGGCTGACCGTCTCGAAGGCGATCGGCCAGACCAGGAAAGTCAGGATGATCGAGAGCAGCAGACCGATGGTGTACGCAGCGGTGTCGCCGCTCAGCAGCAGGCTGCTCAGGCCCAACTGGAACAGGTAGAACAGCAGGTATTCGCAGGCCGCGTCGATGGTGATCGCGAGCGTACGGGTGCCGAGCCGGGCCACCGGCAGCTCGACCGCCACCGCCTCGCCGGTGAGCAGGCCACCGCCCGGTGCCGTTTCCTGCCCGTCGTACGCCATGGCGCCCAGTCTGCCAGGCCGCGTCACCACTGGAACCGATGACAGGACAACGGCGGTTACGCTGGCGGGCGTGGACATCGACGCCTTTGTCATGGAGCACTCGACCGAGTGGGACCGGCTGGCCGAGCTGTCCGGAAGCGGCGGCTTTCTGGCGAGGAGACCGACGAGCTGATCGGGCTCTACCAACGGGTCGCGACGCATTTGTCGGTGGTGCAGAGCCGATCGCCGGACGCGGCGCTGATTGGCCGGCTGTCCCGGCTGGTGGCGGCCGGCCGAGCGGCGGTCACCGGCACCGTGGCACCAGCGTGGTCGGACGTGGCCCGGTTCTTCATCGTCACCTTCCCGGTCACCGTCTATCGGGCTTGGCGCTGGTGGTGTGCGCGGTCGCCACGATCTGCTCGCTGGTGGCGTTCTCGATCATGGCCTATATCGCACTGAACCCGAACGTGCAGTCCCGAATCGGTACGCCGGATGACATCAAGCACTTGGTGGACAAGGATTTCGCCAGTTATTACAGCGATCACCCGGCGCAGGCCTTCGCCGCCCAGGTCTGGCTGAACAATGCCTTGCTGACAGCCATGGCGTTGGTCGCCGGAGTGCTGATCCTGCCGGTGATTTACGTGCTCTACCAGAACATTCTCAACGTTGGCGTGATCGGCGGCATCATGATCGCCAACCATCGAGCGGACATTTTCTTCGGCCTTATTCTGCCGCACGGGCTGCTGGAGCTGACCGCGGTTTTCGTGGCCGCCGGAGTGGGCATGCGGATCGGCTGGGCGTGGGTCGCGCCGGGCCGACTGCGTACGCGTGCGCAGGCGGTCGCCACCGAAGCCAGAGCCGGCGTCACCGCGGCGATCGGACTCGCCGGCGTACTGGCCGTCAGCGGCGCCATCGAAGGTTTCGTCACCCCATCCCCGCTACCCACCTTCGCCCGGATCGCCATCGGTGTGCTCGCTTTCGGCAGTTTCCTTTTCTATGTCATCTTTTTCGGCCGCCGGGCGGCTGGTACGGGCGAAACCGGCGACCTTCGAGTGGGCGAACGCGAAGACTACGTCCCGATGGCTTAGCTATTCAGCTTTGATCGTACGAAATCCTCGTCGACCTCGACGCCGAGCCCGATTCCGGTCGCACCGCGACCGTCCCGTCCGGCTCCAACGCCAGTCGCGAGGAACAGGCGCCACGGCTCAGCTCGCTCTGCGCCACGTTGAACTCGACCCAGGTGACGCTTGGCAGGGTGGCGAGGAAATGCAGGCTGTACGCGTGCAGGAGATCGGTAAGCCAGGAGTGCGTGACGATTTCCCGATCCGTCTCGGCGCGCAGCGCGAGTGCGACGGTCAGGCCACCGCAGCGGGACAGGTCGGGCTGCAGCACGTCGATGTCGGATTCGGTCAGCAGCCGGCGAAAGTCCCAGATCGTGGCCTGCTGCTCGCCGGCCGCGAACCGCAGCCCCGGGAATTCCGCCTTGAAACTCCGGTATTGACCGAAGTCCTCCGGATGCACGAAATCCTCCACCCAGTACGGCTGGAAGTCGCTCAGGATCGACAGCATCGTGCGGATCTGGTCGGCCGTACGGGTACGTGGGCGGCCGCCGTCGTCGACATACCAGCCTGGATCGACCATCAGCTGGTGGCCCGCCGGTAGGGCGTCCCGGATGGCCGCCAGGTTTTCCCGGTCCAGTCCTGGATCCATCCCGAAGCCGCCCCAGCCGAATTTCACCGCCCGGAAACCGAGCTCGACATATCGACGGACGGCCTCGGCGTTTCTTTCCGGATGGGGCCGGAAAAGTGTCGAAGCGTAAGCCGGCAATCGGTCGCGCCGCCGGCCGCCGAGCGCGGCGGCGAGGTCAACGCCCTCGGCCTGCGCCCGGATCGACCAGAGGCAGTTGTGTCGACCGCTGACATGCAGTGCATGGCGACACCGCGCCGACCGTAATAGGCAGTCGCCACATAGAGCTCGTCCCACACCAGGTCGGGTCGCAGTGGGTCCTTGCCGACCAGTTCTTCCGCGATCGTACGGAAACCCAGCGCGCCCATGCCACGGCCGCTGAGCACCCGGACAGCCACCGGCCCGAGCGTCTCTACATCGGACCAGCCGCTGATGCCCTCGTCGGTGTCGACGCGTACGAGCAGCAGGTGATCTCCCTGGTCCGTCGCCTCCGCACCTTCGGTTCCGTATTTTTCATCGCCACGCAACAGAAAAGGCGTGACTCCGGTGATTTTCACGCCAGCGGCCCGGGGAGATCCGATGGCCACGGCACCCGACGCTCGGCGAGGCAGGGCCGGAAGGCCTCGGCCGCCGCGACCGACAGTCGAGCGCCCTGACCGCGATCGTGGTCGGCCATCTCGTCCGCGTAGTCATAGCCGAGCATTCGCCGGCGTACGTCCATCTGACTCTCGTGCCGCCGGATCAGCGTGGCCTTTTGTCGTACGTGAGCGGAACTGAGCGGGACGAAATGGGTCGCTTCGAAGCCGAATCCCTCACCGGGATGGGTGTGGAAGATTCTCGGCGTGCGTGGCAGGGCCCGCGAACCAGCGCCGAAAGAGGAGATGCCGGTGAAAAGTGCGGCATCCGTGACGGCTTTCGCGGTCACCACGTGATCGTCGTTGTAGTCGCTGGTCCAGTGCGTGAAAACCACTTCCGCAGCCAGCCGGCGCAACGCTTCGATGAGGTCGGTGCGCAATTCGTGGTCGCCGACAGCGAATCCGTCTTCCCGTTCCAGGCACAGATATTCGGCGTCGAAATGGCTCGCCACCGCCAGCATTTCCCGCTGTCGTACGGCCGCGGCCTCGCGTTGCCCACCAGGGCCATCGAAAGACAGCCCCTTGTCGCCGTTCGTGACGCAGACGAAACCGATCCGCTGGCCCTGCTCGTGCAGCCGTACGAGCGTGCCGAGGCAGCGCATTTCGTCGTCCTGATGGGGCGAAAACACAGACCACGGTCATGTCGGCGGACCTTGCGGGAGACGGGCCAGCGAGGCGCCCAAACCGCCGTCGACGGTGAAGAATGAGCCAGAGACGTAAGCTGCCTTGTCAGAGCAGAGAAAACCGACTGTCGAGGCGACATCGGCTGGAGTGCCGAACCGACCGAACGGGAGTGCGCTGGCGACTGAGTCGAGAAACTCGTCTCCGTACACAGATCCGTCTCGCCCTGCGTGCGGATCCAGCCGGGAACCACCGCGTTGACGCGAATGCGGCGGTCCGCCCATTCGTGCGCGAGTGATCTCACGACCTGGGCCAGCGCGCCATGCGCCGCGTTGTATCCGACGCAGCCGGCGAACGGCATGCTCGCGTGCAGCGAGCCGATCGCGACCAGGCTGGCGCCAGCTGTCAGCCGCTCTTTCACCAGCAACTCTCGAAAAGTCAGCAGGGCCGCCACCGGTCCGACGGCGAGGCTGCGCTCGATGCTGTCTCGGGTGATCGTCTCGGCCGGGCTCTGTTCCTCGTACGCGATGGCGTGCACCACGGACCGTACGTTCTCGACCGCGGCGGTCACCGAACCGGCGAACCCGATATCGGTGGCGTCCGCGACCACCACCTTCGCACGCCCGGGAATCGCCCGGGCGATGGCCTTCGCGCGTTCCTGGTTCCGGTCCACGCAGACGACGATGTCATGCGACAGCGCCAATTCCCGGGCACAGGCGCCGCCGATGTCACCGCCGGCGCCCACCACCACGGCCGTACGTTCGTCTCCCATCCGGCTATCCTGTCGTGAAAACGACGTCGACCCAATAGTTGGTGTCAGCGAATGACTGAGTCGGGAAGCCGCTGGCGCCGTAGACGAAGACACCGTTGCC
Source organism: Fodinicola feengrottensis (assembly GCF_010993775.1). Classification (GTDB taxonomy): domain Bacteria; phylum Actinomycetota; class Actinomycetes; order Mycobacteriales; family HKI-0501; genus Fodinicola; species Fodinicola feengrottensis. The sequence goes on from NZ_WOTO01000066.1 coordinate 43,107, forward strand.
TGCGTCGACCCCGGACCGCAGTGCGTGCAGAGGTGCGTTGTCCTTGCCAACGCTGGTAAAAGCGTTGTTGGTGGCGGCAAAACAGCCGTTGGGGGCGTAATACGACACGACGTAGGTGGTGTTCGCCTTGACCGCGACCGGGGCGGCGAACCGGACCTCCTGCCACCCACTGGCCGACTCATCGGCGAAGGTCGCCGAGCCGAGATTGCCGCCGGCTGCGTTCCACAGTGTCCCGATGTGCACACCGGTGTTGTTGGTTCCCTTGTAGAACCGTACTCCGGCCACCACACCGTCCACATCGGACCGGAACTTCAGTCCCAGCTCGACCGAGGCCGGGTCGGCACTGAAAAGGGTGGGAGCGTCGGTGTCGGCCCAGATCGCCCGTGGCTGCGCGCCCAGTTGGACGAGTGGCTCGACCCAGTAGTTCGTGTCCTCGTACGAGTCGGCCGGGAAGCCGTGCGGTCCGTAGTGGAACACCCCGTTCGGGCCGCTGACACCAGACTTCAGTGCGTGCAGCAGGCCGCTATCCTTGCCGGCGTTGGTAAAAGCGCTATTGGTGGCGCCATAACGGCCGTTTGGCGCGTGGTAGGAGACGGCGTAGGTCTTCTTCCACTGAATCGGGACAGCCGTGCCGAACCGGACCTCCTGCCAGCCAGCGGCCGACTCCGCGGTGAAAGCGGCGGTGGCGAGGCTGCTGCCGTCGGCGGACCAGAGCGTGCCGGTGTGTGCGCCAACGTTGCCCTGCGCCTTGTAAAACCGGACGCCGAGCACCGAACCGTCGCTGTCGGACCGGAACTTCAGTCCGAGCTCGACCTCGTCGCCGTCCGCGGCGATCAGACCCGGCTCATCGGCGTCCTCCCAGATCGTGCGTACGTCCCCGGCCCGCGTCGGCAGTGCCGTCTGAAACTGCCACGAAGTTTGCAAGGGCACGGCCGGAATGTTGTCATTGCGGTCCGGCGTCACGATCAGCGTCGCGGTGTGCGAGGCATGGGACGCGAGCGGCCCGGACGGGGTGAAAGTGGCGATCTTGTTGCCAGCGTCGTACGACATGCTGCCGGCCACGGTCGCGCCGCTGGCGGTCTTGACGGATAGCTGGATCGAGCCGGCCTGGACAGCGTCATAGAATTGGACGGAAATGCCTTTGCTCGGCGGGAAACTGGTGGCACCGCTGACAGGTGTGTCGAGCGAAAGCGCGGGTTCGGGAAACCCGGCGCCCGGCGGGTACTGTCAATGATGGCACCGAAACCGCCCCAGTAGGTGGCCGACGGTTTCGGTGATCCCCAGGTCAGCTGGGCCAGCGAGCGCATCGGATTGGCCAGGGTGTCCGACTCCAGTTCCTCCCCCTCACTGTCCGGCAAGGTCCACAGGCTCAGTTTCGCGCCGCGCAGTTTCGGGCTGTCGTCGGAGACCGTCAAGCCGTTGTGGAACAGGCCGACGTGGAAGTTGTCGTAGATTCGCTGCGGATCCGGGTGCCGGTTTCCCGGGTCATAGTAAAGGAAATCCTGATTCGAGTTCGATACGTCGTAGCCCTGGTCGACCAGTTGCTGCGGTGTTTTGTCGGCGGGATAGGAAACCCAGTGCTCGACGATGACATTCTGGTCGATGGGGACGGTTCCGCTGGTGAGAATGCCGTCGTTCCAGACGCGCATGGTCTTGCCGGCGGCGCGGACAATCGGGTTGAGGTAGTTGAGAAAACCGTACTGGCAGTCCGCCGGCACCGCGGTTGGTCCGTAATGTGCCCGCGCGTACGCACCAAGCTGCGGAAACGGGGTGTAGTCGCCCAGGTATTCGTCCGCGCCGGTGTGCCAGTACGGCGTGTCGAAAGCGCTAAGCAGCGGGTGAGCAGGCCAGCGGCGAACGGATAAGCGGCGTCCTTGCTCAGGTCGAGGTTGGCGGGCACGCCGGGCAGCTGCATATCTGGATGTCCGGTCAGCGGTTTGTCCATATGGCCGGGCATGTTGAAAAGCGGCACCATCGTGACGTTGTGTCGGGCCGCATACTGCGCGATCGCCTGCATATCCGCCAACGGCGTGCTGTCGTAGCCGACCGACAGCCACAGCAGATTCATCTTCAGATATGACAGTTCTTCGATCTGGCCCTGCCACCAGGTCATCGTGAAGTATTTCGCGACGTTGGCCACCAACAACCCGCGATCGGCGTATTTTGGCCTGTCCTGGGCAATCCCGCCGGGGATCGTGCGGCTCTGTCGAAACCACTGCACGAGCGTACGAGTGCCCCAGAATGCACCGGATTTCGGGCCGCGCACCTCGATGGTCGAGCCGACGCGCAGCTCGTACGCCTCGGCGTCCAAGCCGGTCGCACTGCCGGTGAAGGTCATTTGCAGGTCACCGGCCGCCGGCGTTCCGGTGACGATCTCGACGGTCCTGCCAAGCAGCCGGCCCAGGTCAGTGGCCAGCACCTCGGCGGCGGTCTGCAGTTGCCCGTTGTCGGCACTGTTCAGCACGATCCGGCTGCGGCGCTGGCGTCGCCGAGGGTGAACTGCCCCGCACCCGCCGCCCACGACTGCAGTGCCGGGATGGTGGGCGGCGGTCCACCGGCCGCGTACGCCGGCGCACCTCCGACACCGAGCACGGCACCGCCCACGATCGTGCCGCCGGTCAGGGACAGAAAACGCCTGCGCGAGATGGTCACTTCCAGCTCCCGTCCATCTTCGATATATCGAAAATGTTTCCGTGGATCCAGATAATATGGCCGAAGTTGCGCACTGGCAAGGGCCTCCAAGCGCTTTCACGCAAACCTGTGATCGCGGCGAAAGTGCGCTCCGTCGACGCCGAGGGCGGCCAGCCAACCTCGGCGAATGCCACGAAACGGGTCACAAAACGGGCAAAACCTTCACGGGTGGCCTGAGGGCGACTCCGGCGGGAGGTCAGAGCAGGCCGGCGGCTTTGAGTTCGAGATAAGCGTCGGCGACCTTGGAGGCGAAGATGTCGGCGGGTGCGTCGACCACTTCGACGCCGGCACGGCGCATAGTGGCGATGATCCGGCGGCGGTCGCCGAGCGCGCGTTCGGCGGCGGCCCGGGCGTAGACCGCCTCGGAGCCGCGTTTGCGCTGGTCGCCGGGGGTGATCGGGGCGGCCATCGCGGCCACTGTCGGGTCGCTGGGGGTGGCCAGTACGACGGTGTGCCGGGCGGTCAGGGCGCCCAGTACGGGCAGCAGGCCGTGTTCCAGGGCAGCCGGTTCCAGCGCGGTGAAAAGCACCACCAGCGATCGCTTGCGCTCGGCCCGGAGCACCTCGCTGACCATCAGCGAGAAGTCGGTTTCGACCAGCCGCGGGAAAAGTCGAGCCATCGCCTGGACCAGGCTGGGCAGGATGTTGGCGCGGTGCGCACCGGTCACCCGGGATTGCACATCGGTGTCGACGGCGAACATGTCCACCCGGTCGTCGGCCCGTGCGGCCACGGCGCCGAGCAGCAGGCAGGCGTCCAGGGCGGCGTCGAGCCGCGGGATGTCGGCGACCCGGACGGCGGACGTACGGCCGGTGTCGACGACACAGACGACCTTGCGATCGCGTTCCGGACGCCAGGTCCGTACCACGACAGTGTCCCGCCGGGCGGTGGCTCGCCAGTCAATTGACCTCACGTCGTCGCCGTCGACATATTCCCGCAGCGAATCGAATTCGGTTCCCTGACCGCGCCCGCGAACGGCGAGTTTTCCTTCCAGCTGGCGAAGTTTGGACAGCTTCTCCGGCAGGAACTTGCGTGAGGTAAAGGGCGGCAGCACCAGCAGTGTCCACTGTGGAGTGATCCGCCGCGCGGTCTTGCGCCGGGTCTGCCGGAAGGCGAGCCGCATCGGCCCGTACGCCCGGACGGTGACCGATCGGTCCGCCGATCGCCTCGCCGGGTCGGCGTCAATGTCGTCGTGACGGTGCCACTTTGGCCTGGGCGCAGGGAAATGCGATGCGCGTACGGCGTCGCACCAGCCGACGGTAACCACGCGTCCCGTACCAGCGCTCGCAACGGCCGTTTACCGGCATGGGTGAGGTGCAGGTCGACAGTGACTGTTTCGCCCAGCCGACTCTGCAGCGCGCCATCTCGGTGCATACGTACTTTTCGTGGCGCTGCGGCCAAACTCCAGTCCACCACCAGCAGCAGGAACAGCACGGCGACACAGATCAGCAAGCCGATCCACGGAGACAGGCCAAAAAACGCCCCACAACGGCATCAGCACCACACCGGCGGCGAAAAGGACGACCGCTCTTCCGGTCAGCATGGCGAGGTCAACGCGGAGCGGGGACGCTCGCCAGCACGGTGTCCAGCACCCCGTCGGCGGTGACGCCCTCCAGCTCCGCCTCCGGCCGGACCGCGACCCGGTGCCGCAGGGTCGGCCGGGCCAGGGCCTTCACGTCGTCGGGCGTCACGTACCCACGGCCGGACAGCCACGCCCACGCCTTCGCGGTCCCCAGCAGCGCGGTCGCGCCACGCGGCGAGGCACCTAGCGAGAGCGACGGCGACGACCGGGTCTGCCGGCAGATGTCCACCACATATCCGAGCACCGGGTCGGCGATCTGCACCTTGCGGACGGCCTCCCGGGCAGCGGCCAAGTCGTCGGCGCCAGCCACCTGTTGTACGCCGGCGGCGGCGGCAGGTCCCGCGGGTCGAAGCCGGCGTTGTGCGCCTGCACGACCCGGATTTCGTCGTCCCGGCTGGGCAGCGGCACGGTCAGCTTGAGCAGGAAACGGTCCAGCTGCGCCTCGGGCAGCGGGTAGGTGCCCTCGTATTCGATCGGGTTCTGGGTCGCGCACACCACAAACGGGTCCGGCAGCTGGCGGGACTCGCCGTCGACGGACACGGTCCGCTCCTCCATGGCCTCCAGCAGCGAGCGAGGCCTGGGTCTTGGGAGGCGTCCGGTTGATCTCGTCGGCGAGCAGCAGGTTGGTGAACACCGGCCCGGCCCGGAACGAGAACTCGGCCGTACGAGCGTCGTAAATCAGCGAGCCGGTGACATCGCCGGGCATCAGGTCAGGGGTGAACTGGACCCGCTTGTGGTCCAACCGCAACGTGTGGGACAGCGTGCGTACGAGCAGCGTCTTCGCCACGCCGGGCACGCCCTCAAGGAGCACGTGGCCACGGCACAGCAACGCGATCACCAGGCCGGTGACGGTGGCATCCTGGCCGATCACCACCTTGGCGACCTCGCTGCGCAGCCGGGTCAGCGCGTCCCGCGCGTCATCGCCGCGCGGGTCCGGTGCGATCTCGGCCGGCCGGTCGGAGGACTGCTGATACGCCGGCGGCGGAGTCTCGTCGTGCGCCGCCACCAGCGGCTCTTCAAGCGTGGGTTCGGCGGCCGGCGGGTCCGCTGGCATCGGCTCCTGCCCGGAGTCAGATCCGACCACGGGCTCCGGCTGGTCCGTCGGCGGCTGCTGCCACTCGGACCCCGACGTGGGTGGCTCGGCCGGCGGCTGCTGCCACGTCGACTGCGGGTTGGGCGGTGGCGGGTAGGGCGGCTGCGCCGGAGGGCGAGGTGGGAAATACTCAAAGCTCTGCGTCACTGCTGCGGTCCCTCCGGGTTATTGCCCTGATCGGCGCCGGCTCGGCCGATCGTGAGTTGGGTCAGGTAGTCGTCCACCAGCCGGTCCAGCTCGGTGGCCAGCGCCAGCAGGCCCTGGTCGTCGGTCGGCGGCGGGCTGTAAAGCAGTCGATGGATCTCTTGGGTCGTACGCCCGCTGCGCTGCGCCAACGCGATGATGAGCGCGCGCGGATCGGGGTCCGCGCCGAGCCCGAGCGCCGGCGTGATCCGGGCCAGCGCCCCACCCCGCAACGACTCAGCGGCGAGCTTGCGAGCGCCTGCCCGGCGATAGAGCCGCGCGCGTCCCTCAACGGTCTCGGCGGACCGTACGACCACCGGCAGCGGCTCCGGGACCGGGACGCCCAGCCGGCGGGCCTGCCACAGCGCGACCAGCACTCCGGCGAGGATCAGGTAAAGGGAAGCGGCATCCACCCAGGGCGGGAACAGCGCTTGGGAACCGTCGCCGCCCTCGCTGCTGGCGGACTCCGGCTGGTCCAGGTAGAGCCACTCGACCCGGCTGTGGGTAGACAGCAGGTTGATGCCCAGCGCGGCGTGCCCGTACCCGGTCAGGTGCTCGTTGGTCAGCAGGTTGGCGTCGCCGAGCAGCGCGAACTCGGGACCGGTGGAGTCGCTGACCAGCAGCAGCCCGCCCTGATAGCAGCTGGTCACGTGGGCGGCGTGGATCGTCTTCGGGAGATAGCCGGCGCCGTCGAAGTCGATGCTGCCGGCCGCTTTCGCTTCCGGCGCGTCGCAGTTGGGAGCAACCGGCGAGGTCGCCGGGAAGTCGCCGAAGTCCAGGTCGGGGAGAGCACGTGCAGCGCTCCTCGATCAGGCGCCAGCAGGACCACGCGGGTCGACGGCGGCAGCGCTTTCAACGACTGGATCGTTCGTACGGACAGCGGCGCGGTGTCCGGGATCAGCAGCGTGACATCGCCGCCCAGCCCCGCCTTCAGCGCGTCGGCGCTGGTGGACGGGGTATCGACCGGAGTGCCGTACTGCTCTCGGTCAGCACCCGCAGCGCGTTGCCGCCGTCCGGCCGGTACGAGTGCGGGTTGAGGGTGCCGGTGTCGCTGCTGTCGAGGTCGACGATGAACACCACGCTGGCACCCGCGATGACCAGCACGAGGATGAGCAGCGGCAGCCACAGCCAGCGCCAGGCGCGGCTGGCGACCGCGCTCGCTTTGGGGTCTTTGTACGCACCTGGGGGCGGCGGAGGCGCGAGGGTGGGCGGCGCGACGACGGTCATCGTGGCTGGGCCTCATCGCCGTTGTCGGTTTCGCTGCCCGGCAGTGCCCAACCGGCGCCGACGAGCTCATCGGTGCTGACGGACGGCTTCGCGGCGGCCACCGTCGCGAACACCTCGCGCATGGTCGCGTCGTCGGCGGCGGAAGCCGTCCGACTGCCGTACCAGATGTCGCTGAACAGCTGTGCGCCCTCGCGCAGTCGGTCGGTGGCGTCCGGCAGCGAACGGCGGACCGCGGCGACGATCTCGGTCACCGTTCGGCCCGGCCGCGGATCGAGCAGGTCACGTTGCTCCAACGACCGTACGATCGCGCGGAGCCGCTCCCGGACCGCCTCCGCATAGCGGCCGTCCGCCGCGTACCGGTCGGCGAGGTTGGTGTGGCTGTCGGCCGTACCGGTGCCGAGCTTGAGTTCCGGCTCACCGCCGCGGATCGTCTTGGCGGGCAGCCCGTAGCGCCAGATCAGCACCGCGACCAGCAAAAACACCGCGACCACCACGATCAGGAGAAGCCAGTTGTTGGCTGCTGAGCCCTGCGTACCTGGGCTGAGGTGTCGGCTGAGCCAGTCCATGAAGTCGTTTCAGCCAGCGGTCCAGCAGGGACCGCTCATGCTGCTTATATGCCTCTTTGGACAGCTCTTTCGCGGCGGCTTTGCGCGCTTCGTCACCGCCGACGGGCGTGTGTTTGTACGGCAGCAGGAGCAGCGTGGGCAGGGTGATCACCGGGCCACCCCGCGCCGGCGCCGCCGGTTGGCCAGCAGGACCTCGATGTCCAGCCCCTCTCCCCGCATCCGGCGATCGGCGTAGAGCACGCCGGAGTTGAAAGCCACGAACGGCGCGATCAGGGCGCCGGTCACGAGCGCGACCAGCTCGGCGCCGAAGAGCAGCCCGAGCAGGACCGGGGTGGTCTCCCCGAGGAAACCCAGCAGCAGGAGCGCGCCACCGCCGTAGATGGCGCCGGTCACTAGGGTCAACACGCTCTGGATCACGCTGGCCAGGAAACGGATGAGGATCACCCGCCCGCTGTCCCGGCCGGACAGCGCCGCCGACCGGCGGATCGCCCGGAACGGGTTGAGCCGTTCCAACACCGTCGTCGGGGCCGCCATCGACGTCAGCGGCTGCACCGCCATCCATCCGATGGACAGCAGGAGGAACGAGGAGATCAGCGAGGCGATGCTCTCGATCGCGCCGATCACCAAGCTGACGCCGATCAGGGCCGGCCACCGCCCGCGCATCTTGCGTCGGACCCGGCGCAGCGACGGCTCGACGCCGGTCACCGCATCGTCGGCGACGATCGACAGCATCCCGGAGAGCGCGGCGGTGCCGGTGTATGTCAGTGCCGTCACCGCGAACGTGGCGCCGGCGATCGACAGCAGCAACGCGAGGGTGCCGGCGACTCCGTTCGTGTCGACGGTGGCCGCCACCACGGCGACCAGCGCCGCCATCGGCAACGCGACGAGCTGCACGGCGACGGTGGTGAGCGCGCCGAGCGTCAGGCTGATCCGCGGCCAGCGCCGGACCATGTCCCACGAGTAGTCAATGACCTCACCGACCGCGAGCGGTCGCATCGGGATGCTGGGCACGCCTCTGACGTCCGCCTCGGCCACCCCAGGCGAGGCCTGTGCGGGGTTCGCCGCGGTCACGGCCGCCGCGGCGTCTGCGGTCGCGACCATGCCGCCATCGTGTCACGCCTCGTCAGCCCGCACCCGTACGACCGCCCACCACCGAGCCCGATGGGGCAGCCCTCACGGCGTGCGATTCGCGCGATTGCGGTACGTGCGGGTGTTGTGCCGGTTGCCGCAGCCTTTTGGGCTGCACCAACGGCCATTGTGCGGTTTGGAGTTGTCATAGAAGACGGTGTGGCAGTCCGGCGCCGCGCACATTTTCACCCGCCGCCAGGTGCCGTCGACGGTAGCCATCGTCGCGGTGGCCAGCAGGGCGGCGAGCGCATGGCGGACCGTTCCGGCGATCGCCGCTGGGACCAGGTTGATCAAGCCGTCCGGTTGGATGTCGGCGTACAGCGGAAGTTTGCGGGTGAGGTCGGCTGTCGGGGGCCTCGTCTTGAGCGCTGTCGCGGTGCGCCTGTGCGGCATTTCGCAACGCCGTCCGCAGCCGGAGGGCGAGCGCGCA